>CAIQWB010000153.1 GCA_903875465.1 uncultured Verrucomicrobia subdivision 3 bacterium | reverse complement strand
GGGAATTCTCACGGTGGTGGCAGCGGGGTTGGCCTGTGCCCGGCCCGGGGCCGGTCTGCCGCTTGCGCGATACCCCGCAGCGTTCGGGCGGCGCATCTTGCGCTGGCATCGGTTGGAAGCCGTGTTTGCCCTGCTCATGGGACTGGGCATGCTGTTGCTGGCGGTGGATTATTTTGGTTTGAAATGAGGTTAAAGGAGCACGGCAGAGGTCATTTTGCCGTGCCAATATAATCCTTGCCGGCAGGTTCCATGGTCACGTTGACATTGGTGGTCTGGCCGGGGGTGAGATGAATCAGGACATGGCGGTCTGGCAGGCCGACCGGTTTGCCGATGGGGACGACGAATTGGGGGTGGTTGATGGCCAGGGTATGGCCCAGCGCCGGAATGTTCCGGAGTACCGCCAGACCATTTTGATCGGTTAGGACATGATATGGCGGAGGCGGTAGCGGAGACAGTTTTCGGAAGGGATCCTCGCTGGAATCGCTCATGGAACCGAAAATGCCACCCATGCGGAAGATGTTGGGGTTAACGCACGCGTCCGCACCTTTAATGGGCGTACCCTGTCTGGTTTTGACGTTCACTTCGAGCGTGGCGGTGGGTTCGGTCACAATTTCAATACGCGTTACCGGCGTGGTAAGTGGAAAAGGTTGTGGAACACCAAAGGAGGCGCGATGGAACGTTTTACCATTACGTACATAGGTTTCCGGCCAGCCCGTGCTCTTGGAGGCGAAGCCATCGCCTAGCACGGCCACATCCACTTCGCCCGGTGGGATGGATTCAAAGACAAACGTGCCGTCGGCGGCAATGGGGCGGTACGAGTGCCACAAATGAAAGCGACCATATTTCTCCCACAAGCCAGTGACATCATTCGGATCGAGAAAGGCGGGGATTTGGGGCGGGCGTACATTAATCAGGACCCGGCCATTGATTACGGGGCGGGGCACACTGGCATCCAGCCGGCCTTCCAGCCGGACGCCGGGTTTCATTTTCAGATTGAAGTGACAGGGCTGGCCGGGCACGGCGGTAAAGGGCAGGCTGTCGCTATACACTAGTTCACCGGAAGGAAGCTGGCCCATGAGTTGAATCATGTGACCGCCGGGAGCCAATTGATGAAAAAAGAGGCTCGTCTGGGATTTTATCCAGCGGTCGAAGGAGACGGATTCCTGACTCAAATTGGCCACGAGGTTGGTCACATTCTGATGATCAGGCCCGTAGTAGCCTGATACCTCCAGTTCAATGCCGGGCGTCAGCCGGATAGGATCGTTGCCGCCATCGACGTGAAAGCTCTGGGACACGGCTGGAGTATACTTTGGATGATGGACGGTCAGGGTGAGGTCAGCGGTCAGGAGCTTTTCACTGGGAAAGGCCGTGACGGGGTATTTCAGCCAAGCCTTGCCGTCGGCGTCAGTCACGGCTGTTTCCCGTGGGCCAAAGCGGTTGGTGATCCAGCCATAGGCATCCACATTGCGCGGGCCTTTAACCCGGAAGCCAAAGGGTTGCACGCTGGCCCCGGCCACCGGGCGCCCGGCATCATCCAGCACCACAATCTGCACGCGCTTGAATTCCGTGGCGGGTGGGGGCGAACTGGCTGGCGGACTGGTTCGGGAAAATTCGCAGCCGGCGGACAGGATGAATAGCAATGTAGCGAGGCTGAATCCAAGGCCGGAATAACCGGTCTTCCAGCCGCGACGCGGGCGCTGGAGATGTTGTAACCGCCGGACAATCTGGGCGGAACCGTTCAAGGTGAGGTGGGTTTCCACGGCGGGCGGAGTGAGTACGCGCAAGGCGACTTGCGCCAGCAGTTGCGCATAGGTGGCGCGGTCTTCTGCCGGGCCGGAGGCGAGGCGGTCGGCCTCCTGTTCGCAAGCCAAGTTATGGGCGGCTGGAATGGCCCAGACAAGCGGATGAAACCACGCGATGACCTGCAACCAGCGCCAAGCGTTGCACCAAATGAGGTCGTGCCCGCGCAGGTGGGCGATTTCGTGCCGCAGGAGTGCCATGGTTTCCGCCGGGGACAGGGTGATGGCCAGCGATTGTGGCAGGAGAATGACCGGTTGCCAAAGGCCGCAGACAAACGGTGATTGGATGACGGAAGAGAGTCGGATGGCCACCGGCTGCCGGACGTTCAGTTCCCTTTGAATCGTCTGTGTCAACTGGTGCCAGGTGGCGTCGGCGGGCCGGGATTGCCGCCGCAGACGCCTGAGTCGGATTTGCAGCCAGCCGAGCCGGGCCGCACCCATGACACCGCCGAAAACCCAGATTAGCAGGCCAAGTTGAGCCCAGGAAAACGGCTGCGGAACCGCCAGTGCGGGGGCAGCGAAGGCCGCCTGGGAGCCGACGGGCACGGTCATTTGCGGTGGTGAACCATTGGCTGGCATGGCCGTGAGTGATGCCGCTGGCGGTTCATTTTCCGGTGCAGATGCCAGCGCCACTTCCACGCGGGCTGGAACGGCTGGGGCATACACGGGAATCGTGAATACCGGCAAGGGGAGAAACGCTGCTAGCGGCAACAGCAAACTGAAACCCAGCAGGCTGCGCCAGAGCAAACGCCGCCAGCGGGCATGCTGGCGGAGTAACCCGCCATGAGCAGCCCAGCCAAGGGCGAGCAGCACGGTCCATTTGCCGAGGAAGATCAGAACCGGCGAACCGGTGGCTGGCAGGAGGTGATTCATGGTGTTTTCTTTTTGAATTTGGCGGACGGTTTGCCGCCGGCGGCCTGGCGGAGGGCGGCCACATCGGCGGGCCGGATGTCGCCGGTTTGCACGAGTTGGGCGACGAGGGCCTCGCTGGAGCCGCCGGCGAACACATGCGTGAGCAGGCGCATCATACCTTGCAGCAGCGTGGTTTTGGGCACGCTGGCGGCATAGTAAAAGGCCTTGCCTTGCAGGCGGCGGGTGACGTGGCCTTTTTCGACGAGATTGACGAGGACGGAGCGGAGGGTGGCGTTTTCAATCGGCCAGCCGAACCCGGCCTGCAGCTCCGCCGGTTTCAATTCGCCCCGCTCCCAGAGGAGGCGGAGGACTTCCAGTTCGTTTTGATTCAACGGGACAGAGTGCATGTGTGAAACATTCACACAACGGGCTGCGAGTGTCAATTGATATGTGTGAATAATTCACACATGCGGGTTGAGCGGTCCGGTTTTTGGGCGATGACGGTTGACAGGCGGGTGCCGGGATGGTGCAGTAAGCGCCAGCGGGGCGGCAATCATTATGAACCATGCAACTGACACTGTTGAAATCCGGCCGGCGACCGGCGCGGATATTGCCGCGCTCGGTGCTCTGCTGGCGTGGCTGTTCGCGCAGGAGGCGGATTTTGTGCCGGATGCCGCGAAGCAGGAGCGCGGGCTGCGGCTGATTCTGGAACAACCGGAGATTGGTCAACTGTATTGCGCGGTGACGGCTGACGTGGTGGTGGGCATGGTCAGCCTGCTGTTTACG
>CAIQWB010000152.1 GCA_903875465.1 uncultured Verrucomicrobia subdivision 3 bacterium | reverse complement strand
CCGGGGCTTCACCCCGGGCTTTCACATGGCGGGCTGGCAGCCCTCAGCCGATGGCCCAGGCGCTTGAGGGTGAACCGGACGGGGTTGATGAGGTTGACGCGGGTGCGCACGTGGGCGTCGCGGAGCTTGCGGCCGAGCCGATCGTGCTGGGCCGGGGCGGGGATTTGATTAGAAACTCCTTACGTCGTTTCCTACCAGCTCAGGGTTTTGGTGAGGGTGCACCTGGGCCTGCGCTCGCGTGGCGCACTCTGATCCAGGCTGGCATGGGGCGCGCCGTTGGCGCTGGCGGTGCGGCGTGGGTTCCGCCCGGGCAGGGGGGGCGAGGAAGGTGGCCTTACTGGCCGGCAACTCCTTTCAAGTAGGCGAGGATGAGTTCGGGGAGGTCGCGGCTGTAGCCGCCTTCCAGGAGGCTGAAGCAGGGGATGTTCAGGGCGCGGAAGGCCTGGCTGAGCCAGTAGAAATCCTCGGTTTTGAGCGGGCCGCCACCGACGGGGTCGCGTTCGTAAGCGTCGAAGCCGGCGGAGACGGCAATGAGGTGGGGCTTGAATATGCGGAGGTCGTCGAGGGCCTGGCGGAGGGTGGCGAGGTAGGTGGCGCGGAGGGATCCGGGGGGGACGGGGTAATTGAAGCAGTTGCGGCCGACGTTTTGGGCACCGGTGCCGGGGTAGGCGGGGTGTTGGTGGATGGAAAAGAATTCGATGCCGGGCTGGTTGAGGAGGATGTGCTCGGTGCCGTTGCCGTGGTGGACATCAAAATCAAAGACGGCCACGCGCGGGCTGCCGGTGGCGGTGGCGGCGAGGGCGGCGATGGCGATGTTGTTTAAGTAGCAAAAGCCCATGGACTGGTCGCGGGTGGCATGGTGGCCGGGGGGGCGCATGAGGCTGAAGACGGTTTCCCCGGCGCGGGCGGCGGCGAGGGCATCCAGGGCGGCGGCGACGGAGGCGCGGGCCCGGAGGTGGATGTCGGGCAACCAGGGGGTGTCGTTATCGAAATCGCGGGGTTCGAGGAGGCGGGTGAGGACGGCGGGGGAGTGGGCGCGGAGGAGGGCGGCAGTGAGGTCGGCGTGGCCGGGTTTGACCCAGGTGAGGGGGAGTTCGGTTTGGTCCTGGAGCCGGGCGACGGTGGTGAGGATGCGGGCCGGGCGTTCGGGGTGGCCGGGTTGCTCGTAGCTGGTGCAGGCTGCATCGGTAATGATTTTCATTGCGATGAGGAGATGATTAGCAAAAGATTGGGCAAGGATAAAATATGAAACGCAGATTTTTTACCACGATGCTGGCGCTGGGCACGCTGATTTTTTCCGCGGGGGCCTGGAATTATGAGGGTCACCAGGTGGTGAATGAGCTGGCGCTGGCGACGCTGCCGCCGGATTTTGGGGGCATGGACCTGACCCCGGCGCTGAAAAACCGGATTGCGTTTCTGGCGGGGGAGCCGGACCGCTGGCGGAATGTGCAGGATCTGGAACTGGTGCATTACAATGGGCCGGATCATTATTTTGACATGGAGGACCTGGCGCTGTGCGGGCTGACGCCGGCGGCGCTGCCGCCGTTGCGCTATGATTTTGTGGCGGTGCTGGCGCGGGCGCGGGCGGCGCATCCGGAGGCGTTCCCGGCGATTGACGCGGCGAAGGATGCGGATCACACGCGGGAGCTGGACGGCTTTCTGCCGTGGGCGATCACGGAGTATTTTGAGAAATTGAAATCGGATTTCAGCGTGTTGAAAACGCTGAAGGAAAATGGGGGGCGGCCGGATGAGATTGCGAATGCGACGGCGGACATTGTGTATGTGATGGGGGTGATGGGGCATTATGTGGGGGACGGGGCGCAACCGCTGCACACGACGAAGCATTACAACGGGTGGGTGGGGCCGAATCCGAAGGGTTACACGACGCGCGGGGGGATTCACGGTCTGATGGACGGCGGGTATTTTCGCAAGACGGGGGGCATTGCGGCGGAGCCGTTGCTGGGGAAGATTCATCCGGCGGAGAGCATCGCGGGCGCGACGGAGGCGGGGGGGATGTTCAAGCAGGTGGTGGCGTATCTGGCGGACGGCAACAAGTATGTGGAACCCTTGTACGAAATGGAGAAGAACGGGCAGTTCTCCGGGGAAGCGGGCAAGGGCATGGACGGCCGGCCGTTCCTGGAGGGACAGGTGGTGAAGGGCGGCCAGATGCTGGGGAATATCTGGTTTACGGCCTGGAAGGAGGCGCCGGAGGATTCCTATCTGGCGCGCGATTTGCAACGGCGGGCCGCGGATGAGGCGGGGAAGAAATGACGCCGACCACAGCCACGCGGACGGCGGCGGCACTGGGCTTCCTGGCGGTGGCGCTGGGGGCATTTGGGGCGCACGGGCTCAAGCCCTTGCTGGAGCAGCAGGGCACGGTGGCGATTTGGGAGAAGGCGGTGTTTTACCATTTTATCCACACGGTGATGCTCTATGTGCTGGCCGGAAAGGAGCCGCTGGCGAAGGGGCCGTATTTATGTTTCCTGGTGGGAATCAGCATTTTTTCGGGGTCTTTGTATGTGCTGGCGGTGACGAATGTTTTGTGGCTGGGGGCGATTACACCGATTGGCGGGGCGGGTTTGCTGGCGGGGTGGGCGGGGATTTTTTGGGGGGCCAAAGGGGGCCGAAAATGAGGATTGAGGAATGAAGAAACAAAATTCCACGTGCAGGGGAGGTTCAAGGTCGGGCAGCACTGATGAGGATGCTGGTGGTTTTCGTACTCATGCGAGCGGGCAATTATAAGGCGTCGGAGAATTCGTCCGGCGAGACACCCGCCATTTTCAGCGCACTCCGGAGAGTCCCGTAATGCTGCTTTGCGCTCGACAATGCCGGGCGAAAATCTAGGCTGGCGGGCATGTCGAACCCTCCGTATGGGATGGTGTTGCTGGGTGGTTTGTTTGCCTGGGGCATTTATCGCCGCATTCGCCGGAACATTGGCCGCCAGCCCTTGCGGCCGGGGCGCATTATTGTGTCGATGGTGATTTTGAGCCTGGTCAGCCTGGCGATTTTGGCCACGGGCCTGGCGCAGCCGGTGATTGCCCTGAGCTTTGCCGCCGGGGCGGGGCTCGGGGTGGCGGGCGCTTTCGTGGGGCTGCGGCACACGCGGTTTGAAACGACGGAGCAGGGGCATTTTTACACGCCGAATACGTATATCGGGATCGCCCTCACGGCGCTCCTGCTGGGGCGCATGGGCTGGCGGCTCTTTCGCCTGCAGGATGAGGAGTACGCGGCCGCGCATCATGGACCGGGGCAAAGCCCGCTGACCTTCGGCCTCGTGGGCCTGACGGTGGGCTATTACCTGGCCTATTACATTGGCCTGTTTATCCACACCCGTGACCGCCGTTGAGCGGCGCCCCGCCACTGCCTTTGGCCCCATCCTTGTGACCGTGCTCGAAGCCATTCAGAAAAGCACCGATTTTCTGACGAAGAAAAACGTGGAAGCGCCGCGCCTGCAAACGGAACTGCTGCTGGCGCATCTGCTGAAGCTGCCGCGCATGCAGCTCTACCTTAATTTTGAGCGGGCGCTCCAGCCGGCGGAGGTGGACGCGCTGCGCGAGGCGATCAAACGCCGGAGCCAGCGCGAACCGCTCCAGCACATCGTGGGCTCGACGAGTTTTTGCGGTTATGAAATGACGGTGAACCCCCACGTGCTGATTCCGCGCCCGGAAACGGAATTGCTGGCGGAGGCGGGCTGGACCTTTCTGGCCACGCGGCCCGCGCCGGCGGCCGCCCTGGATTTCGGCACGGGGAGCGGCTGCCTGGCGATCGCGCTGGCGGCGCAGTGCCCGACGGCCGAACTGACGGCGGTGGACATTTCCGCCCCGGCCCTGGAGGTGGCCCGGGCCAATGCGGTCCGGCATCAGGTGGCGGAACGCATCGAATTTCGGCTCGGCGATGGGTTCGGGGCGCTGCCGGCGGAGGCCACGTTTGACTTGGTGATCAGCAACCCGCCGTACATTGCCTCGGCGGAAATTCCCACGCTGGAGCCGGAGGTCCGGGATTTTGACCCGCACGGCGCGCTGGATGGGGGGCCGGACGGGCTGAAATTCTACGAACTCCTCGCCGGGCAAGCGGGTGCCCGGCTGCGGGCCGGGGGCAAACTCATGGTGGAATTCGGGGAGGGACAGGCCCCGGCGATCCGCGAGCTATTGGAACAAGCCCAATGGGTGGTGGAAGGGGTGCGGGAAGATTATACCCAGCGGGCGCGGTTTTTAATTGCGAGCCGGCAAGGCCGGTCGGCAGATTGAAAGGGATGCTTCGGCGCGGCTTTTGGCGATTTTTCCAAAGGGTTTCTGCTCCAACATCTTGCCGCATCCCAGCCATTTTACTTTCGGAGTTCGGGTTTATTTTCGGAGTTCGGGTTAAAACTGGATTGTCGAACACGGGCGGGCCATTTACCCTGCCCCCGCGCGAATTTTATTCACCCAAAGCCAACTGGCATTGCACACTGGTAATTTTATATGGAAAGTTTTTTGATTAAAGGCGGCGTGCCCCTGCACGGGGAAGTCACCATCAGCGGCAGTAAAAATGCCGCCCTCCCGATCATGGCCGCCACCCTGCTCACGGATGAACCGTGCGTGATCCGCCGGGTGCCGGAACTCAGCGACACGCGGTTCATGACGCAGATCCTCGGGTCCCTCGGGGCCACGGCCACCCTGGAAAACGGCACGCTGACGGTGCATGCCAAAAAGATCAACGATTACGCGGATTACGATCTGGTGCGGAAAATGCGCGGCTCGGTGTGCATCATGGGGCCGTTGCTGGGCCGCTTGAAACGGGCGCAGGTTTCGCTGCCCGGCGGCTGCATCATTGGCGCCCGGCCGATCAATCTGCACCTGAAGGGGTTTAAAGCGCTGGGCGCGACGATTAAAATTGATGCCGGTTATGTCTCGGCCAGTGCCAAACAGCTCACGGGTGCTTCGATCTTTCTCGGTGGCCGGGCCGGCCCCACGGTGCTGGGCACGGCGAACATCATGATGGCGGCCACCCTGGCGCAGGGCATCACGGTGATCGAAAGCGCGGCCTGCGAACCCGAGGTGGTGGACCTGGCGCAATTTCTGAACGCCATGGGGGCCAACATCGCGGGGGCGGGCAGCCCGACCATCACGATCACGGGGGTGGCCAAACTGCACGGGGCGGAGCACGAGGTCATTCCCGACCGGATTGAAGCGGCCACGTTTCTGATTGCCGCCGGGGCCACCAAGGGCGAAGTGACGGTGAAGGGCGCCCGGGCGGAACATTTGCGGGCGGTGATCGACAAGCTCGCGGAGGCCGGGGTGAGTGTGGAACGCTCGGGCGCGAACATGATTGCGCGCCGCAAAGGCAAATTAAAACCGGTGGACATCACCACCCTGCCCTACTCCGGTTTTCCCACGGATGTGCAGGCCCAGATGATGTCGCTCATGGCGCTGGCCCCGGGGATCAGCATTATTACCGAGCGTATTTTTGAATCGCGTTTCATGCACGTGAGCGAACTCGCGCGGCTGGGGGCGGACATTGAAATTGAAGGGCCGAGCGCGATTGTCAAAGGGGGCAAACCCTTGAACGGCGCGCCGGTGATGGCCAGTGATTTGCGGGCCTCGGCGGCGCTGGTGATTGCGGGGCTGGCGGCCTCGGGCGAAACGCAGGTGAACCGCATTTACCATCTGGACCGGGGTTACGAACAAATGGATGCGAAGCTCCGGGCCCTGGGCGCGCGCATTCGCCGCGTGGAAGAATAACGTTCAGCGGGCGGCTCAGGCCACGGGCTGGGCGGGGGAACCGGACCAGGCGGTGGCGGGGGGCAGGCGCTCGCCCTTGGCCACGAGGGTGAGGGGGCCGAGGCGGGCGTCGTCGGCGACGTGGGTATCGTATAAGATGGTGCTGCGGGCACCGACGGTGACGCGCGCCCCGATGTCGACGCGGCCGATTTTCATGACGCGGTCCTCGAAGAGATGGGTTTGGGGGCCGGACCAGGCGTTGAGTTCCGCGCCATCGCCGATGCTGACGCAGTCGAATTCCGTGAGGTCGGTGGTGTTCAACCACACTTTTTTCCCGATGCGCGCGCCCAGCAGGCGGAGGGCCCAGGGCAGCATGGGGGTGCCACGCAGGAGGTCGAGGAAGTTGGGGATGGCGAGGGATTCGTAGAGGTTGGTGATGGCCTCGCTAGTCCAGACGAAGGGGGTCCACATGGGGGCGGCGCGGGGTTGGTAGCGGCCCAGGCAAAGCCATTTGAGCGCGACGACGAGGAGGAAGGAGGCCAGCCCGTAAAGGCAGCCCGCGCCGGCCAGGGCGAGCGCGACCCGCCAGCCCCAGCCATTATCCTCGGCGAGGGGCATGACGAGCACCACGATCAAATAGCCGGAGGCAATAATCAGCGCCAGTGGCAACACGATGCGCAGGCCCTCGAAGAGGCCGCGACCGAGGCGCCGCCAGCGGGAGGGTCGGAAGGTCAGGGCCGCAGGGAAGCCGGTGAGCGCCTCGCGGGCGGGGAGGAGCATGGCGGGGGAGCCGATCCAGGTCTGGCCGGACTGCATCTGGTCGTTGGCGGGCACCTTGGTTTGCACGCCGATGAGGACGTCGTCCGGGACGGTGGTGCCATCGGGGACGTAGGCGCCATTGCCAATGAAGGAGCGGCTGCCAATGGCGGTGGGTTGCAGGCCCATCCAGCCACCACTGAGTTCTTCATCCCCGAGCATGGCGCCATCGGCGATAAAGCTGTCGTCCCCGAGGGTGAGGAGCTCGGGCACCATGCCTTCGGCGGTGGAGATTTCGGCGTGGCGGCCGACCTGGGCGCCGAGGAGGCGGAGCCAGAGCGGGGCGTAGACGGAGGCATAGAGGCCGTGCAGGGTGCGCAGGCTCATATCCAGGATGAAGGTCATGAGCTTTTTGTGCCAGAAGGCAAAGCTGTAGACGGAGAACCGCCCGGCGCGCTGGCGGGGGAGGAGGCGGCGCAAGCCGGCGGTGACGAGCATGGTGAGGCTCACGAGCAGGGCGCTGGCGGGAATGGCCAGCAGGAAAAAGAGGCCGAAGGCGGTGAGGGGGTTGGGCTCGGAATCGAACACATCCACGGTGTGCGCATCCAGCCAGTCAATGAGCATGAAGGCGGGAAAGGTGGGGAGAAAAAAGAGGATGGCGACCGCGAAGGCGGTGAGCGCAAACACGATGGCCTGGGTGGCGCGGCGGAGCGGGCCGGCCACGGGGCGCGGGGGGAGCGGACGGGGGGATTCGCCGGTGTCGCGCGCGGGGGCGCCTTCCCAGACCTGGCCGGCGGGAATGGTCTGGCCGGCCCCCAGGGCGGACTGGCCCTTGAGCCGCGCGCCGTCGCCCAGGGCGGTGGCGTTCTCCAGCACAGCATAGGAATCCACGACGGCCTCCCGGCCGACGACCACGGGGCCGAGGTGGAGCTGGCCGCCCTCGACGCGGGCATTTTCCAGATTCACAAAGGCGCCGAGACTGGCGCCATCGCCCACGGTGAGGAGTTCGGGGGCGGCGACGGAGATGGTGTCGATCATGGCATCGCGGCCGACACGGGCCCCGAGGGCGCGGAGGTACAGGGGCATCCAGGGCGAGGCGGCGAGGAGGTAGACATCGGGCAGTTCGCTGAATTTGCCGGCGAGCCACCAGCGGAAATAGGTGAAGCCCCAGAGGGGGTAGACGCCGGGCGTCAATTTTCCGGTGAGCAGGCGTTTGCCGGCGATGGCGATGGCGAAGTTGGCGAGTTGGGCCAGGACAAAGGTGCCGAGCGAAAAGAGCACGGCGCGGGGGAGGCTGTCGCCTTCATCGCCGGTGAAATAGTGGTAGACAAAGAACGGGGCCAGCCAGTCGGCCATGTGCAGGAGGACGAAGCCCGGGATGACCACCGCCTGGGCGAGGCCGCACCAGAAATGCCGGGCGGCGGGGACGGGCGCGCGGGCGGACAGGGCGGCCCGGGTGGTTTTGGCGAGGCGCACGCGTTCCAGGGCGCGGGCGAGACCGGCGAGGGTGCGTTCGCGGTAGACGTCCTGCACGCTGAGCCCGCCGTAGCGTTCATCGGTGCGCAGGGCGGAAACGAGCCGGGCGGCGAGGAGCGAGTGGCCGCCGAGATCGAAGAAGAAATCGGCCTCGGGCCGGAGGGCGGCGGCGGGAAAGAGTTTTTTGAGCGCGGCATAGAGGACGGCTGCCTCGGGGGTGTGGGGTGGCGCGGCGGAGACCGGCGCGGCGGTTTGCAGGAGGACTTCGCGCAGGAGGGGGACATTGATTTTGCCGGAGGCCAGGCGGGGGAGCGTGGTGACCAGTTCAAAGTGCGCGGGGACCATGTAGGCGGGCAGCCGGGCGGCGAGGGCGGCGCGAAGTTGCGCGGGATCGGGGGTCTGGTCCGTGGGCAGGACGAAGGCCACGACTTCATCGGCATCGCCCAACCGCCGGACGACGACGGCGGCGGCGGCCACGCGGGGCTGGGCGCTCAGGACGGCGGTGATTTCATCAAGTTCCACGCGGAAGCCGCGGAGTTTTACCTGATTATCCACCCGCCCGAGGCAGTGGACGGGGCCGCCGGGAGCGATGCGGGCGAGGTCGCCGGTGCGGTACATGCGCGCCTCGTGGGGGCCGGCGGCGACGGGGTTGGGCACGAAACGGGCGGCGGTGAGTTCGGGGCGGTTGAGATAGCCGATGGCCAGGCCGGGGCCAAAGATGCAGAGCTCGCCGGTTTCGCCGGCGGGAAGCGGGCGGCCGGCGGAATCAACCACGAGGAGTCCGTAATTGGGCAGGGGCCGGCCGATGGTGACGGGTTCGCCGGGGCGCAATTCGGCGATGGTGGCGGAGACGGCGGTTTCGGTGGGGCCGTAGGTGTTGTAGACCGTGCGCGTGGGATGGACGAAGCGCTGGGCCAGGACATCGGGACAGGCTTCGCCGCCGAGGTTGAGGAGCCGGACTTTGGGGAGCGGATCAGCGATGAGGCCCATCAGGGTGGGCACGGCGTGGAGGACGGTGACGTATTCGCGATTCAGCACGGCGGCGAGGGCTTCAGAATCCCCGGCGAGGGCGGCGGGGGCAATCCAGAGGGTGGCGCCGACGAGGTAGGAAATCCAGATTTCCTCGAAGGACATGTCGAAGGCCACGGAAAAGCCCTGGTAGACGCGGTCGGTTTCGCGCACGCCGAGGAGCTCGTTTTCGCTGCGGAGAAAGTGGCAGATGCTGCGGTGGCTGACGGCGATGCCCTTGGGGGTGCCGGTGGAACCGGAGGTGTAAATGACGTAGGCGGGGTCGTTGGGGGAGGCGCGGGGCGCGGGGCACGGGGCATGGGGCGACGCTTCGCGGAGGTCCTCGATGGCCCACACAGGCACGGGGAAGCCGGCCAGGCGCGGGAGCCAGGCGCGGGTGGTGAGCAGGCCGAGGGCGCCGGCGGAATCCAGGCAGGTTTTGACACGGTCGAGGGGCGTCTCGGCATCGAAGGGGAGCCAGGCAGCACCGCTGTGGGTGATGGCGGCCTGGGCGATGAGCAAATCCGCGCCCCGGGGCAGGAACAAGCCGATGATCCGGCCGGGCGCACTCCCCTGCCCCGCGAGGTCCTGGGCGAGGGACTGGCTTTCGGCCTCCAGTTCGGCATAAGTGACGGTGCGCTGTCCCCAGATCAGGGCGGGATGCCGGGGGCGGCGGCGGGCGGTGGCGGTGAGAAGGTCACCGAGGCATTCCTCGCGCAGGAGATCGGGGCGAGCGGGACCGCGCAACACGAGCGGCGCCGGCGGAGCGGATGACTCGGGCGGCAGCGGCGACAGCGGCGGTTCGGCCGCGGAAAACAATTCCATTTGCGCGGGGGGACCGGCGGGCGGTTGCGGGGAGGCGGCAGGCATGTTCAGTCAAGGCAGTGGGAGCACCCCATTATGGACGGAGCCGGGACGCGAATTGTTACCATTCATTTAATGGCCTTAATGCTAGCGGGCGGGCGGACGAGGGGGAATGGTAAAATCCGAACTTCAATATGCAATAGTAAAACCAACTTACTCTATTTTGTAAAAATCCTTGAAACCCAACCGAATTTGGATTAAACAGAGACAGTCTGTTGGCCCAAGCTTAGCGGGCGGAATTTAAACAGCGGTCCATATCACTCAACAACCATAAAACTCCGGTTTGGCAGAGGGCAAACCACAAAACCATCATGAACAGTAAATTAATGCTCGTGGCAATTACGGCGGCATTGGCGATGTCGACACATGCGAATGTGATCACGTTTGACGAGATTACCGATAATGGGCATGGCACGGTCATTCCCAATGGTTATGCGGGCTTGAACTGGAATCAAATGTGGGTTGTGAATGTGGCGGCCTTCCCGGCGGCTTACAATTATTATGGTCCGGCGGGCTATCCGGTGGTGGAACAGTCCGGCCCGAATGTGGGATTTAATTATGGCGGTCGTACGTCAGATATTACCGCCCCGACGGGAACGTTTAACCTGGATTCCGGCTATTTCGCGGCTTCCTATGAAACGGAGGCAATGACGGTAAAGGGTTACCGAGGGACCACCCTGGTGTTCGACAACACGTACAACCTGTCGCAGTATGGCTCAACGTTTATCACTTTTAATTACAGCGACATCACGGATGCCCAATTTAGCCTGTCCCCTAACCGGCAGATTACCATGGACAATTTGAGGGTGGATTTATCGCCGGTGCCGGAACCCTCGCAACTGTTTGCCGGTTTGGCGGTGACCGGGATGTGGGCGACGAGCCTCCTGATGCGGAGCAGTCGCAGCCGGAACTAAGGCATAACCCAACCAAAGAAGGGTCTGACCAGAGTGGTCAGGCCCTTTTTACTGGCGGGGAAGGAAACTTAAAGGCTCAGACTGCGGGCGGCAGGTCCTTGACTTCGAATTCGAGGCCGCCAGTCCATTTGGCGATCAGATTATAAATCAGGGCACCGAGGGCGCCGACGATGAAGCCGATGATGGCATAAAAGAGGGGCAGGATGACCGCAAAACCCGCGCCGAAAATGGCGGGAAAGGGGGAGCCGGATTTGGCGGCGGCCGCGCCACCGAGCACGGCAAACAGGAGAAAAAAAGGCACAAAGATGAGCGAGAGGAGGCCTTGCAGGATGCCGAGGACCAGGCCGGCTTTCAGGGGAGCGACATGCGTGAGTTGTTTTTTCATGGAATTAATGGTTTTGAAGGACGACCCCATCATCCCCCGAACGGGGGAATTGTCAACGGGGAAGCAGGGGTTCACGGGGGGCTTTTTGTTTAATCCGCTCATGGCGCGAATTGGCGCCAATTTAAAAGAATTTTGAGCAAAGCATCAGTGTGGCAGGTTGTTTGGGGGCGGAGGGGATGGCGGGGTTCAGGTTTGGTCCGGCGGAAATTTTCGAACCGCCACCCAGAATAAATCCCAAAGCCCTGGCCAAACTCCACAAGCAGAAGCTCCATTGGGCACCGGCACGAACGTAACCGGCGAAGAAAGGGCGTCCGGCTGGGGGCTCAAGGAAGGGTCGAAGACATTGCGCCCTAAGGTTAACCACTCATCTCCATTGCTGAGCCTTATTAAAAGCATGGTTTTCCGCCGGGCGCAGGGCGAATTCGACGGTTTTGGAGGTCCCTTGCCCGGCCAGCGAAAGCAAGCCCTTCCTGTTGGTGGGCAATGGGTTACACATTTTCGCCCCGCCCGGCGGGCGGCGGCACCCCCTAAATGATTGTCCCGGGGCAAAACTAACTTTTTTAACACCCGCAACTTTTTCGCAACATCAGGATTGGCCGGTAAACATTGAGGCTTTTAGGGGTGATACGCCCGGTTTCGGGGGGCGGGAACAGGGCAGTTTTTGGCAAAATCCCGTTTCTGAGAAACGGGGCTGGCCGGTTTTTCTCGTATAACTCATTTATTTGGCAAATTTTCGTAATGCACCAAACCCTTGCGGGACGGGGCGATGGCGGGCCTTTTGCCCACAGCAAAAAAATTATTTTCACTTTTTGGCGTTTTTGGTTTCTGAGAAACGAGCTTTTTTTCAGATCGGGTGCATACTACTCACATGATGTTTTACATCGTAACGGGAAAGCAGGTGAAGGACGGGGCAGGAAGACCTTGCCCAACAACCCACCCGGTGCCCCCCTCCCGCACCCGACTGGTGGCCGCCGCAAGCTTCGTTCAAGGCGGCTGCCAGACATTTTTATAAATCCAAAGTCCAAAGTTTAAAGTCAAAAAACCAAACACTATGAAAACATCCAAGTTCGGCATCCTCTTCATTGTATCTGTGGCGCAGGCCGGTCCGGGCTGTGCGCATTTCGCGAAAACCTCCACGACGACTCATGAGCTGGTGAAGTATGGCGCGGCGGTGCCGTCGGGCTGGCGGGTGGTGGAGCCGGTGGGCAGTCTGGAGCTGCCGGGCATGACGACCAATGGTTATGCGGGGTTTCACTTCCCCGGGGAACCCAATCGGGCCGGAGGCTGGCTGACGCCGGGGCCGCGCATTTTTGTGGCGTACCGGGAAACGTGGACGGATCGCAGCCGGGGCGGCGGCACGTTTCTTTTCACGGATCCGGCGGCAAGCCAGGTGCAGAGCGGGGTGACGAATCAGGCGGCGCTGGGCGGGGCGCACAGTTTTAGCGTGGGCCAGGTGAGCAGCACCATTACGACGAACACGGTGGGAGCCATTGGCGCGGGGGGCACGGCGCTGGGGAATGCCATCAAGGTGGTGACGGGGAAGCCGTGAGGGGTATCCGCGAATTACGTTAATTACCGCGAATTTAAAGACAGTACTCAATTAGTGAACATCCGTACCAAGGGGGGTTATTTAACATGAAATCCAATCTGCAACTGAATGAATCCGGGTTTGTGCTCGGGAATGCGAGGGTGCTGGTGGCGGAGAGTCAGGCGGCTTATGGCGCGGGGAATGGGGTGGCAGGGCCTGGGCAGGGTTCGGCGGTAATAGATGGCACCGCGGACGTTGCGGAGGCTGCGCAGGTCGGCTGCTTTAATCAGGCGACGGGGACGCATGCGCGGATAACTGCCTACGAGGATTGCACGGTGATTGCGTTTCGGGGGACGGCCAGTCTGCGGGACTGGATTACGGATGCGGAGTTTCCCCTGCGTTCGCTGCCGGGGACGAAAGGCCGGGTACATGCCGGTTTTTGGCAGGCGGTGGAGTCGGTGCTGGGAGCCATCCAGGCCCGGGTGGGCGGGGGCGCGACCACCGGCGGGACGGTGGTGTGCGACGGCAAACCGATGGTCCTCACCGGCCACAGCCTGGGCGGGGCACTGGCAGTGCTGGCGGCTTTCCGACTGGCGAACCTGGGTTACCCGGTGCGGGCGGTTTATACCTTCGGCCAGCCGCGGGTGGGGGACCGGGCATTTGCCGAGGCTTACGCGGCGCGGCTCGGCGCCAGGACTTTCCGGGCGGTGAACCAAAACGATGTGGTTCCCCGGGTGCCGGGGGTATTACTGGGTTATCACCACGCGGGGGTGGAGGCGTTTATCAACGTGACGGGCAGGCTGGTGCTGAATCCCTCCCTGGCGGGGCACTTGGTGTCGGACGCGCTGGGGCTGTACCGCGCTTACCGCCGACTGGAGGATGTGCTGATCACGGATCATTTCGTGGACCGGTATGTGGCGGCGTTGCGGGAAGCGCAGCGCACCGATGGAAAAGAACGCTAGGAAAGTTCCAACAACCAAGCTCCAAGCTCCAACATCCAATGAATATCCAAAATACAATCACGCTGGGTAAGGCACGGGACGGATTAAGGGGAGGCGCTGGCCGGGCGGCTGGCGCGGGGAATTTGGAGCTGCTTTAAACCCTTTATGTTACTGGCGCAACAAACTCTTGATGCCATTCCGGCGGCGACGCTGAAGTGGGTGCTGGCGATCCTCTGCGTGCTGCTGGGGGTGGCGGGGGCGGTGAGCTTCCTGATCGTGGCCTTCCGCCGTCCGGCGCCGCTAAAGCTGGCGGATGCGCCGCCGATAGAAGTGCGCAAGGCGCCCCGCCGGTACAACCACGAGGCGACGGAGGCCCGCCTGGCGGAATTGGAACGCCGGCTGGAGGCGCATGATCTGGAACTGCGGTCCATCCAGGAGGACCGGGCCCGCACCCTGCGGCATATCAATGCGCGGTTTGAGCGGGTGCTGGTGGGGCTGGCTTCCATCGCCGGCAAAGTGGGCGCCCGGGTGCCGGCGGCCGAGGAGATGGAACGCTGAATTTCAGTCACGGAGGCACCATTGATGAACCGTGAGGCGAACCGTTGGGCGCCGTGGGCGGGGGCCGCCCGGGGAGGGCCGCCGCCAGGCCAACGGCCGCACCACACAACACCACAAACCTTTTTCGGAGCGCGGGCGGGAGCGGGCTTAACCCAATCCATGGCCTCAATGCCGAAGCGGCGCAACCGCCCGGCTCCGAAATCCGCACCATTTATATGACAAAAAAGGAACTCAAAATTGGGAAAGCGATCCTGCTGGTGCTCCACGAACTGGAGGGAGGCCAGATCAACGACTCCGCGCTGCATGCGGAGGTAAACCTGATGCACGATTGCACGCGCACGGAATTCGAGGCGGCGCTGGCCAAATGCGACGCGGCGGGCTGGATCATGGGCTGGCAGAGCCGGTTCAAGGGCCGGTTGTGGAGCATGAGGGACATGGGCGAGGCGGTGCTCGCGGAACTTTAAGAGGGGGAGCGAACGCATGAACGATCAACCGAAAAAATTTCGCGGGGGGGCGAACGCGCCAATGACCAAGCTCAAGGCGTTGTGGCTGAAGTTAGCGCCGGAGCAGCGGGCTTACTGGCAGGAATTATTTTTATCCCAGGAAACCCAGAGAAACATCCGGGACCAACTCCGGGCGACGTTTGCAGTGAACCTGGAAAGTGACGGTCAATTGAATGTGTTTCGCGACTGGGAGCTGGACCAGCGGGAGCGAGATTTGGAGGCGGAACGGCAACAGGAGGATGAACGGCGGTTTCTGCTGGAACATCCGGAGTGGTCGCTGGATGAAGCGCGGGCGGCGGTGCTGAAAAAGGCTTATATGAGGGCGGCGGTCCGGGGGGACTTCAAACTGGGACTGGCGGTGGTGAAGCAGGAGCTGGGGTTTCAAGCCCTGCTACTGGACCGGGAGAAGGTGGAATTGCTCAAGCGGAAGGCGGCCCAGGCGGACAGCACAGAGCGAGTGCTGGGGGAGCGAACGATGACCATTGAAGAACGCGAGCAGGCGATCAAGGAAATTTACGGCTGCGCTTAAACATGGAACCCGCGCTGAAAACATTTACGAGTCCGATCCTCCGCTTGCAGCCTTACGGGCGCGACTGGGTGCGGGACGAGGCGCGGTTTAAGATCGGGCTATGGGCGCGGCAGACGGGCAAGAGTTTTACCACCTCGCTGGAGGCGGTGCTGGATTGCCGGAGGCGCAAGACGACCTGGGTGATTCTGAGCGCCGGGGAACGGCAAGCACTGGAAACCTTGCGCAAGGCACAGGATCACGACGCCGCGTTTGGGGTGGCAATCGAGGGACACAAATCCCGTCGCTCGGGCGGCCCGCAGACATTACTGAAAGAGGCGGAAATGATCTGGCCCAACGGGAGCCGGCTCATTGCGATTCCGGCGAATCCGGCGACGGTGCGGGGTTATTCCGCCAATTTGTTACTGGATGAATTTGCGTTCCATGAAGACCCGGAGGCGATCTGGCGGGCGATTTATCCCAGCATCACCAACCCGTTGAAGGGGGACTTCAAAATCCGCATCGTCAGCACGCCGAATGGGCGGTCGAACAAATTTCACGATCTGTGGACGAAGGACAATAACTGGAGCAAGCACCGGGTGGATATTCACGACGCGGTGGCCCAGGGGCTGCCGCTGAACATTGAGGAAGTGAAGGCGGGGCTGGATGATCCGGAGGGCTGGGCCCAGGAGTATGAATGCCAGTTCATGGATGGCGCGACGGTGTTGCTGCCCTATGAACTGATTGCCACTGGGGAAAATGACCGGGCGACGATGAAGGTGGAGCCGGAATTTTGGGCGGGTCGCGGCGGGGCGCCGCTGGTGTGCGGGATAGATTTTGGCCGGAAGCGGGATTTGACGGTGTGCTGGACGCTGGAATTGACGGGCGGGGGCTATGCCCTGACGCGCGAGGTGCTGGAAATTCAGAATGTGCCGACGCCGGAGCAGCTGGAGATTTTGCGGCCGCGCATCCAACGGGCGCGGCGGGTGTGCGTGGATTACACGGGGCCGGGGATTGGGCTGGGAGATTTGCTGGTCGCGCGCAAGGAGGGCTGGGGGGAATACCATCCGCAGCAGCACCAGTTTGGGAAGATTGAACTGTGCGCCTTCACGAACAGCCTGAAGCTGGAATTGTTTCCAGCGTTGCGGGTGGCGTTTGAGAAACGGCTGGTGGGAATTCCCAGCGACCGGAAGGTGCGGGAGGATTTGCATTCACTGTGCCGGGTGGCCCTGGCGGCGGGCGGGGTGACGTACCGGGCGCCGCACTCGGATGGGGGACATGCGGATCGCGCGACGGCGCTGGCGCTGGCGCTGCGAGCGGGCACGACGGGGGGCGGACCGGTGGCGTTCGCGCGGCCGTTGAGTCCGCGGACCACGGCGGGGAATATGGGGATGGGGCGGGCGACAGCGGAGGTGGTTTTATGAAGGAAGAACGAAGCATGAAGAAGGCAGCAACGGGAACATCAACGGAGGTAACAACTTTATGAATTCAACCGGTCAAAGCCATTTCAACCAGGCCCGCATCGAATGGGCGATCCGACTCCGCTACTCGCCGTTGCCGGAGCTGGACATGAAGCTCATCACCAGCCAGCTCAATGCGTTTCGCATTGGCGAATTGCGGGTGATTGGGAAGACCTGGGAAACCATGCTGGAGCGGGACGCGGAGCTGGCGGTGAATTCCGACAAGCGGAAGGCGGACGCCGCCGGGCTGGACTGGCAGGTGGTCAGCGATGGTTCGCTGGCGGGCGATCGTCACGCGCTGGCGCTGCAATATTTTTACGATCACCTCACGGCCACCCGGGCGCTCGACCAGGACGCCACCGGCGGCACGGATGAGCTGATCTATCAGACGTTGTCGGCGCTGGATCACTATTACTCGGCACATGAGATGTTGCTCCGGATCGACAACCCGGCGGCCCGGGAGGTCACGTGCGAATTCCGGCATACGCCGGTCTGGTTCTTCGAGGCGCGGCGCGGTTACCTGGGGTATCTCCAGCACATCTTCGATGTGTACGGCCAGCCTTGTCTGCGCGGCGAGTGGCTCACGGCGGTGAACTGCGGCTGGATGCGCCCGCTCTGCCTCATCTTTACTCTGAAAGCGTTCGCCCTGCGCGACTGGAACCTCTTCAATGCACGCTACGGCAGCGGATTTCTGGATGCCCAAACGACGGCGCAGACCGGCACCGACGAGTGGAACCAGGCCCTGACCGCGATGCATACCCTGGCGAACGACGGCGCCGTGCTCCACAACGAGAGTGTGATGTTCAAGTTTCTGGAACAATCGGCCCGCAATGCCCTGCCCTTCGAGCCCATGGTCCAATGGTGCAACTCGCTCTACGCGAAGTGTTACCGGGGGATCGACCTGGCCACGGGCGTGCGTCATCACCAGAACGGTCTGAACAACGGACCGGGCCATCCGCCGGTGGGGGCAAGCATTCAAAAAGAAGAGTCGGGGATCTTCCTGGGGCGGGACGCGAAGTGGGTTACCGGGGTTTTTAACGAACGGATCGACCGCCCCATTCTCCGTTACCTCTTTGGGGCGGAACCGCGCGCGTGGTTCGTGCTGATGCCCCCGCCCGGGGATTATCGAGCCGAGGATCTGACGGCACTGCAAACGCTGGTGCCGCTGGGGTTGCGCGTGGCGTTGAAGGATGTGTACCAGCGGTTTCGGTGGCGGGTGCCGGCGGAGGAGGATCCGTGTCTGGCACCGCCAGTCGCGGGGGCAGAGCCGGCAACGCCGGAAACTTCCAATGCCAAAACCCCAACTGCAGCCCCGCAGGAGGCGGATCGAACGGAAACCCGCGCTCCGATGGGGGCGGGCATCCAGTACCCCGACCAGGCCATTGCCCGGGGTGCGGAGCCGGGGGCCATCCAAACGGCCTCGTCCCAGATGCCGGATCCGCAAGCCGCCGCCGCCTTTTGGAGCCGGGCGGGGATGGGGACAGTCCAAGGCCCAACGTCGCAAGTTCCAAACCGGCGGAAGGAGGATGGCCAGACGCTGCCCAAGCCGAGCCGGGGTTATGCGACGGCGAAGGATGCCGGCAGCCGGGAGGATGGCGAATTGCAACACCTGCGCCTGGCCGGACTGAGCAATAGTCGCGCGGCGCAGGGGCGGAAGAAGTACCAGTCCCAAGTCCAAGGTCCAAAGTCGCAAGTGGCGCAGGGGCAGGACGCTCCGCCGGCTTAGGCTCCAGCACTTTTAGCTTTTAACCCAGGATATGATTATGAACAAGAATTCAGACATAACCACCACCCTTCAAACAGCAGACCTTGGGCATTGGGCTTTGGACAATTCCCCTGGGCTGGCGGAGGACGGCTGGTGCTTGATTGCGCCCTTTGGCGAATGGCCCAAGACGCGGGTGTATCGCGAGGGCGGGCGGGTGCGGGAGCAGAAATTCGTGCAAGTGCTGGATGACGTGGCGGCCGAGGCGTTACTGGCGAAAGAACATTCGCTGTTCGGCCGGCTGAAGCGGGCGTTCATTGGGGTGCCGGTGTTCAAGGGGCACGGGGATCTGGCGGAGGTGGATCCACAGGCGATCGCGGGCGGGGGCGACAAAATCAAGCTGGGTGTGGTGGATCAAATCCGCAAAGGGGCGCGCGGACTGGAGGCGCACTTTGCGCTGGATGCGGAGGGGGCGGCGGCGGTCGGGGCGGGCTGGAAATTTCCGAGCAGCTTTTGGTACGTCCGGCCGATGGGGAGTGCAGCAGGCAGCAGGCAGCAAGAAGCCACGGGGGCGATACGCTGCCGGCCTTTCAAATTGATTTCAGTGGCACTGACGCCGTTTCCCAATATTGCGGGAGTGGAATCGCTGGCGAATGCGGAAACTGGCACAGCCGGCGGGGAGGAGGAAACACCCAATTCCAACCGCCAAGCTCCAGAGAAGCGCCAAGCCGCAAGCGCCCATGAAGAGGCCAACGGGGATCACAACACCGCAACGGTGGAGAGCGCGGCGACGTTGAGGCGGACTGAAGTCCGCGCTCCGCAAGAACCGGCGGCGGAAGCCATGCCGCCGGCTGGGAACGGAGGCCAGGTGGACCCGGTCCCTGCCCGGCCCGATTTAGCCAACGATAAAACCGAACTAATCCATAACCATCCGCAAACCGACATGAAACTGATTACTGGCTGGCTGCTGGCCCAGGGCGGCGCCCTGGCCAATACCGAAAACCCCAACGAAACGGAGGTGCTCGCGGCGTTGCAAGCCTGGCACACGACATCGACCACCCAACTCACCGCGCTGGGCAACGAACGCCAATCCCTCAGTGGCCGGCTCACGACCTTGGAAACCGAGCGGGACGGTTTCCGACAACAAGCGGAGGCCGCCGCGACGGCGCTGGCCAAGGAAACGCTGGGGCGGCAATCCGAGCGGCAAGGCCGGGCGGAGGCCATCACGGACCTCGCCATTCAGCGGGGCAAAACCACCGTGGCCCTGCGGGATGCCCAGATCACCAGCCTGGCGAACAGTCCGGATTTTGAGCTCGCGGCCCAAACCCTGTTGAATGGCGCCACGGTGGTCAAGATCGCCGGCCAGGAAGTGCAAAGTGGCAAACAAAACGCCGGCCTGGCCAATGAACAACAACTGCTCCAAAGCGAATACAACCTGGCCTTTCAAACCGAACTCATGGCCACGGGTCAGAATCCGGCGCGGGCGCACAACAATATTATGACCCTGCCCAAATATGCGGGGCTGGCCGCCAAATTACTGCCGAAGCAATTTTGAAACGGCAACATTCAAACTCCAAAATCCCGAAAATATTCAAAGCTTAAACTGCCCTATGAAATATCAACTATTACTTAATCCAGAGGCGCAAACAGCGACCGGGACGGGAACTACCAAACCCGAAACGGAGGCGGCCAAAATCCGGCGGCTGACGGGGGAACTGGCCGCGGCGAACCGGCGGCTGGCGGCGTACGAAGCCGCCGACCAGGAACGGGCGGAAACCGAAAAAATCGTGGCCGCCAAAATGGTGCTTGGCCTGTCCCGGGAACAAGCCTTGGCAGTGATCGAACGCCAGAAACAATTCGACAAGGCTCAAGCGGCAACCGGAAGGGGCAAAACCGGCAACGCGAAACCGGCCTGATTTTCAGACGACTTGAACCATTTTTTCCAAACATTACAACCAAACCATAAAACTAACATGCAACCAACCAAACCCATGAAACAGTCCTTATTTAAATCCCTGCTGGCCACCCTGGCCCGCCCTTTCCAACGCGCCAAACCGCAGTCCGTGGCCCTGCCCAATGCGCTTGGCTTGTTTAACGAAACCGGCATTGAAACCCTGCTGCTCGACAACGCGTCGGTTTACAACGCCACGAACCTCTGGCCGGGCCGTTACCTATTGGTGCAACGCGGAGCGGGCGGCTACCAGTATGGAGACCTGGCGCAAGGCACGGCCCTGCCGCTGGGTCCTTCCAGCGATTCCCCGGCCGCACCAAGTGACCCCTTCAACATCCGCCGCCTCGGGGCGCGCCCGGGACTGGAACTGGGCATTGCCAGCGGGGCCATCACGGTGGACCACCTCGTCTATGCCACGACGGGCGGCAAGGTGGCGGACCTGACCCTGGCGGGTAACGGCACCTACTGGGTGGTGGGTCGCGCGGCCGGGACGGTGGCGGCCGGCAATTCCACCGGGGAAATCGCCTACGTGCCGGATGTGCCCTACCAGGTCACCGTCAGCGGCGGCGGCGGGACCTACACCTTCATCGCCGGCACCTAGGCCAAACCGCAACCCAAGGTATTAACCAGCTTTAACCCATGAACCTGACAACCAAATCTATGAATCAACTGACTCCGACACCGAAAGCCATCGCCCTGAACAACGAGGCGCTGCACCGCTCGCTCCATTCCCAAGGCGTGGCCCTGACGAATGACTACAACAACCTCCAACCGGGCATGGTCTGCCTGGCGAACGATTCCATCCTGCGCACCGCCGAGCCCATCACGGACCTGACGCTCTTCGCGGCGGGTTACGACGCGATGGTGGGCAACGGGTTGGTGAAGTTGCGCGATTTCCTCGCGCCGCCGCGCCCGACCGACAGCCGGATCTTCCGGCTGACCACCTACGTGGAGAATGAACCGTGGGAAACGGTGGATTATACGAAAGTGAAACGCGGGATGCTCGCGGATTTCCCGGAAGTGCGCCAGCGCACGGCTTTCAAGAGCGATCTGCAAGGTTTTAACCGGGGCCTCTCGGTGATATTGGACCGGGACGAGATCAAGTCCAAGCCGGAGTGGCAGCAACTGCACACGAAGTGGCTGATCGATATTTTGAATCGCGCCACGATTCTGGAAACCATGGCGGTATATCAAAACGCGGCGGTGGTAACCAGCACGGTGTGGGACAGCTCGAGCAATCCGGATCTGGACCTGAAACAACGCCTCTTGAACCTGGCGGACACGACGGGGTTTTATCCGCAAAACGTGGCGTATGGGGACAAGGCGCACTTGAAGCGGGCCAATGCCTTTGAAAGCCAGCTCAACGCGGGGTCGCTGGCCCGGGCGGCGGCCTACACCGAGGAGCAGATCGCCACGGCTCTGGGCGTGCCGAACGTGCTGGTGAACGCGGAGCGCTACCAGAGCACGGCCACGGCGAAACAGGAGATCATCGGCCAGAATGTCCTGCTCTTCACGGCGATCAAGGACGCCGGACCGATGGATCCTTCGAACGTGGTGCGCCACGTTTTCAACGGCAACCACGGCGGCGGGGAATATGCGGTTTATGTCACGGACCTGGGCGTGAAGAAAGTCGCGCTGACGGTGGAAAACTATGAGTTGATCCACGCGCAACACACGACGGGCGTGCAATTGATTGCGATTAATTAACAAAAAGGCTGAAGGCCCGAGGCGCGGGGCGCGGGGCGGGAGGCATAATACTGCGAACTTCAAAATCCATAATTCAACAAATATGCAAACTTCAAAATTAAAGTCCGTCCTGCTCGGGGCGGTGGGCGCGGTCCTCATGGCAACTCATGCGGGGGCGCAAATTGGCACTTATGTGGTGCCGCGACCGGTGCCGCTGTTTGTGGGCACGCTGACGAACAACCAGTCGCTGTCGAATGTGTTCGTGGGGACGAACTTCCTGAACTATGCGGGGTTTCACCGGCCGGGGCTGTGGGCGACGGTCACCACACCCTATACGAACGGGCTCAACGGCAGCGTGACGCTGAGTGTGGACTTCAGTCCGGGTTCCGGGGCGGGTTACACGAACAGCCTGCTGGGCACCAACCTGATCTATACCACCGGCGCACCATTCGCGTGGACGTTTCCGCTGACGGGAACGAATGCCCAGGTGATGTTTACGAACCTGGAATGGCCGTACGCGGATTCGGTGGCGCTCTTCAAAGGCAGCAAGTTGAGCACGACCTATTCCAACGCGCAAAGCTTCCAAATCGAAATTGACGCGGTGGTGACACCTTAACGAAAGGCACGGGGCGCGGGGCGCGGGGCTGGTGGACTGGCCCCGCGCCCGATACAAAACCATGACATTCCCAATTTTATGATTCCCTGGATCAACCTTACCACGGCAGATGTGCTGGCACAATTTAATGACAGCGAGGCGGCGGCTTATGATGCGGCCAAGGGCGACCCGGCCAGCACGTCGCTGCCGACGATCATTGCCTTGGTGGTAAATCAAATTTACCAGGCCTACGAGGACGGCGGGCGGCTGGTGGACCGGGTGGATCCCGGGACGTTGCCGCCGGGCGAAAAGAACCGGGCAGTGGCGCTCGTGCGCTGGAAATATCTACTGGCACTGCCAGCGGGACGGGCCTTGCAGACGGCGGAACGGCAGCAGGCGCATGACGCGGCTGAGGCGTATTTTCTGAAGATGGCCCGCCGCCAGCTCAGCCGGCCAGGGGCGGTGGAAATGGCGAGAACGGGACGGTGTATTCATACCAGGAGCTTTGATGGGTTGGGGCAAACGTAGGGGGAAAATTCAAACTTCATGGAACATTCAATCTTCCAACAGCAATTCCGAAAGGGTTTTAACGTTTTATGCAATATACCGATCTTTGGCCTTTGATACAGCGGGACATTCTTGGGTGCTTGCAGGCGGATGCGTTTCTGGCGGCGCGGCCGGGGGTGCTCGTGGAACCGGGGAGCACGGGCGCGGTGCTGGAGGCGAAAACGACGGCGGCGCTGGGGGCAGGCGCGGATGGGAAACTGGGGGCGGGCTACCTGGTGCTGCCCATGGAAACGGCGGAGGATGACAATGCCAACCTGCCACAGGGGCCGTTGAAACTGCCGGTGACCGTGCAGTTTGTGGAAAATGTGCTGGTGAACAATGGGCCCCGCGGGACGGGGGTGCCGCTGCGGGTGTATGCGGCCCGGGCGGAGAAGGTGCTGAAGTTGTACACGCCGGTGGGCTTCACGCAGGCGCTGGTGCCGGCGAATCCGGTGATCGCCCATTTCACAAGCGACCAGGATGCGAACTTGCGGATGGGCCGGGTGAGTTTTCGCGCGACGGAAGCGGATGGGACGCCTTTGAACAAACTGCCACGGCCGGTGATCACGCCCAATGATGGCCAGGGTAATGGCGGGGGGCATCCGCAAACGGTGACCATTATGTGTCCGGGCGCGACGGCAATTTATTACACCCTGGATTATTCGCATCCCTGGGCGGGCAACCCAACAGCGGTGCTTTATAGTGCGCCATTTAGTATGACCACGGCGGGGATGGTGCGGGCGCGAGGGTTTGCGGCGGGGGCGCAGTTTATCGGCAGTGACACGGCGGCCGTCGCATTCGCCTGAGCACATTCCGATTTCAAAATCCAACCGGCAAAGAAGTTTTAACAGCAATCATCAACAACCAATAAGAGCATATGTTACGCAGTTCAATTCAACGCATTCCGGCCCGCCTGGTTTATAACTCGGGCACGCCGGTGAGTTTGTACGCCAAGGCAGGCACGCAGATCGAACAAGAACTGGTCTATGAGGGCACGGAGGTGGGCGTGGCCGGACTGGGGCTGACGGACCGACGGGACAAGGAAATGTATTATCGCCTTCACATCACGCCCGAGGGCCGGTTGACGAGCGGGATAGCCGGGCTGCTGTTTCCGTATGGGAATCCGACGGTGGGTGCGGGAATTTTCACGGACACGGACGTGACGGCGAGTGTTCATGGGAACGATGCGAGCCTGGATATTTTTACGAGCGTGGCCCTGGAGAAGATGCCGGAGCTGCATTTTCATCCGGAGAAAACCCTCTTGGGCAAGGCGACGTTTCTGGCGATTCGTGGCAGTGGGGCGGACTGGTCGGGGGCGACCAGCCTGGTCACGCAGGCAAATACGGGAGGCACGTTCACGGACAGCACGTTCACCAATGCGGGGATCATCACGCAGAATTACACGCTCACGTGGGGGAGCGTGGCGGGGTTTGCGAGCGCCACGGATTTTTACGACGGGCTGACGTTTGAACCGGTGGTGACGTTTGCGGACGACACCCCGGCGCGGTATGGGTTGTACAACAAGCGGATTAAGTGGGTGGGGGCGCTGGTGCGGGGGATTCCCCTGGGGGCAACGCGGCAGAATATTATGGCGGCGTTGTACGCGCAGGGCTCAGGGGCGGCGCGGGGCGGGAGCCGGGCGGTGAATGGGGCGACTTTGACGGTCACGGGGGCGGATGGGAGCACGCCGCTGACGCTGTATGGCGCGGCATTGGTGGAGCAACGGCAGGCCTGGGGCATCACGGCGTTGCGGCAAGGGGAAGTGGCATGGATGGCGACGCCGACGCTGACGGCGGGGGTGAGGGGGGCGTATTTTGCGGTGGGAGCGGCTTAATGGGGGAGGGGAAATTTCAGAATCCAAGTTATGTTTACGGCCACGTTTTATCCTGATGCCAACCGGAGTGCGCCGGTCGTGCTATGCAACACGTCGCGGAGTCTTACGGAAATGAATGTGACGCTGAATCACCGCCGGCTGACGGAGCATGTGCCGGGTTATGGGGCGGCGTTTGACCTGGCGATTGATCGCGGTAACAAACGCAACCGGATGAGTTTTGACGTGCGTCGCGACGCGGATTACACCCCGGCAAAATTTCCGGATCCGGAGGGGGCGCTGGTGTTTGCCCTGGATCATCCCAATTACCTGCCGGGCACCGGGACATTAAAGCTGAGCCTGGCCGGAGTGACGACCACGGCAACGCGCTGGTTGTTGAATTGCCACCTGGAGGTGCTGGACATGCCGGACTGGCTGGGCACGGCACCCTTGTTCAAATATACGTTTAACGGCGGGGCCATCACGGCCACTGCGCCGTTTTAAGACAGCCGCGAAACAACCATGCTGCCGACCATGAATGACGAAAATCAACCGGCGCCGGAGGAAAGTGACGTTATCCCGGCAAGGGCAGAACGGGGAGAACGGCGAGTCGAGGAAAGCACTCCGGAGGCAACGCCACCGAGATCAGCCGAAGCAACGATGGCAACCGGGGGACAGCCGCAGGCGGCGCTGGACTTTGGGGGTTTACCCGGTGGGGAAGGAAGCAGGCACACCCAAGGGGTCGAGCGAACGGAAATGGCGGGGGCGGAGGCGCCGGCCAGAGGGGAAGCACCGGTTGGAGAGTTGCTGAATCGGCCGGCAGACGAGAAGCCCAAGATTATTCCATTGGCCGAGGTGCCGGCGGGAGCGGCTGCGGGGTCGAAGCGGACGCCATTACCGGAGGAACGGAACAATGGGGACGCAACTGGATTTGACGCGAACCGGCAGCCAACAGAGACACACGACGGCGAGGTCAAGCCGATGCCGAGGAGACAAACCTGGCAAGGGGAACCGGCGGAAGGGCCGGGCACGCTGGAAGCCTGGCATCGCCTCCAGGCCTGGCACGACTCCTGGAGGCACCAGGCCGCACGCAGCGAACAGATGTTCGACACCTTGACGGAGGCATTGCAGACCGCGGCAAACATCCAGCGCACCCAGCAGGCCAAGTTGGAGGAGCTGGCGGAGCAACTGCGGAGGTTGCGGGCGCAAGCTGGGAACGTGGCCTTTAACCGGCAATGAGCAAGGGCGAGGGGCGGAACGGGAATCATCCCAAGGGCTATTAGAGGGCGAACGAGTTGATTTCATTCGATATGGAAACCATGGCTTACACGGTGGGAGGCACAACCACGGAGATTAGTCTCACGGCGCTCGGGGTGGGCGACTGGCGCATTACTTATGGCACCCACGGGCCATCGACGGTCAGCCTGTCGCTGAGGGGACAAGGCCCGGAACTGGCGGTGGCGATCCCGTTTGAAGCACCCTGCACGCTCTACACGGGCAGGACGGGAAACGGGCCGTACACGGGTGGCACGATCGTGTTCCAAGGGAGAAGAACGGACAATCTGGGGGAGGCGGGCGCGGCCACGGCGAGCACGGAATTGACGATTGAGGATGCCTGGTACGATTTGCGCTGGCTGACGCTGCAAGCGGTCTGGCAGACGATCACCGGCGGTACCATCGCCGCACCCACCTATGGGACGGCGAGCTGGCCGGATTGCATATTGTTTCAGGCGACGCCGGGGGTGAGCTATTCGCCGGCGGCGGTGAATGCCCATATCACCACCGGGCAAGCGCTGGTGGAAATCTTGAGTTACGCGATCAGTGCGGGGGTGAATTTACAGGTGGGGGAAATAGATCCGGCGTTGTATGTGCCGTTTTATCCGGTAAGGTCGGTGCGGTGCGCGGAAGCGATCAAACATTGTTTGCGAGCGCATCCGGATTGCACGACGGAAATTGATTACACCACCAACCCACCGACGTTTCATGTGCGGCAGACCAGCAACTTGACGGCGGTGACGCTGCCCTATGCCGGGAGCAGCACCAGCGGTGGGGTGACCAAAACTCATTTGACGAGCCAGATCCGGCCGCGACCGGATTTGGTGCCGGCACGGGTGGGGATTTTTATCAAGGAAACTTCCGTGGTTTCCGGGCAGACGGTGGTGAGTGTGGGCACGGATATTTACCCGGCCGTAGCGGGTGGTTTGCGGGCGCTGGACGTGAGCCTGGATATCACGGGGCCGAAATCCACGCAGGTGAGTGCCCGGATCACGAGCACGGCCTTTGATCCCACAGACTTGAGCTGGTGGAAGTTGAAGGTGCCCGCCCTGGGCCAGCCAGAGACGGTGCCGGGGTCGCTGGCGCTATTAAACACGGCCTTCAACGACGGGAGCAAAGACTGCATCTCGGTGGTGGATGAAACGGGGGCGGCCATCAACTTAAGCACTTATGCCTATGTGCTGGAAGACCACGGGACGGCGCATGGCTGGATGCAGTTGAGTGGCGGCGGGCCGGTGCTGGTGACGAAAGCCATTGTGACGGGGCATTTTACCTATCAACGGCGGAAGAATATCGGCACGGCCGCCAGTCCGGTGTGGGTGTCGATTCGGACGCACAATAACCATCCGCATCCGCTCCGGCTCAAACTGACCAATTCACCGAGCGCGGTCTACACCTTGAACACAGTGTTAAGCAGCGGGGAGGCATATCCAACGGGGCTGGCGCAGGGGATTTACACCAGTTTATGCCGGCTACAGTACCAATTTAACCACACGATTTTGGAGCAACCCTGGACGACGATCGTCAAGCCGGGGAAGCACGCACTGAATGTGAGTGGCGGGGCCAGTGCCTGGGGGAGCATGAATGCCATGGTGCAGCAGGTGACGATTGAGTGCCTGAATTCGCCGGACACCGGGCTGGTGAGTGCGAAAACCCAGGTGCGGTGTGGTCCGGTGGAACATTTGGAGGCGGGCCAGCTGGTGCAGTTGTTTAACCTGTTTCAAAATCGCGACCTGGCGCGCATTAATCCCAATGAGCGCAGCAGCGGCCTGCCGAATGGCGGGGTGAATGCGGCGATGCCGGATGACACCGCCAAGGAAAACTCCACACACGCCAGTCCGGATGACGGATTGCAGATCTGCTCGGGCACGGATGCCAGTGACGCCACCAAAACCAATACCATCCAATTCGATCCGGTGAATGGAAAACTGGTGCTGGCGCAGGTGCTGAATAGCACGGGGGCGGTAAACCCGGCGGCACCGCAAATCACCCTGGCGAAGGGAGACATTATTGCGGCCGGCACAACGAATCAGGCGGCGAAGTTTCAGTTGTATAGGGTGTGTTTGAACGATGGGACGATTCGGCAGGCGGCGATTTTGTCGACGAACCCAGAATAAAATCACGAGTGACAGGTGACCAGTGGCGAGTGACGGGCGGGAAAACCCGGGCGAACGTCATTGGCTCAGTTTCTCGGCACTCATCACTCATCACTTATTATGAGACGCGGAGGTTATGGCAAACCCTGGCGGCGGCCGGCGGATGGCTGGGCGGTGCCGCCGAAGGCTTATCTGGGCGGGTTGTACCAGCACCGGAACGACACGCTCAACGATCTGGTGGCTTTTCGCAACACCACGCAGGTGACGTTGCAACCAGGGGAGGTGGGTTCGCCACTGACGCGTTATACGGCCCGGGCAGGGGGATCTGTTTGTGAAGTGCATCCCGACAACGGGTTGCCGCCACTGCCGTGGATCGGACCGGGGAGCGAGCAATTTGCCACGCCGCCGGCGAATACTTTCGTGGCGCAGGGCACGGTGGATTTTGGGGCGGGCTGCCGCAAACGCGGGGGCAAATGGGTGCAGGCGGTCCGGCAATGGCACGGGGCTTATGGGTTTAATTCCCACGATCCGAGCGGTGGTCCGGACACCCTGTGCACCACCACGGTGGACGGAGTGACCACCTATCGGAATTACGAGAGTTATCAAGCGGCACCCGACCAGACGAAATACACGGCGGTGTCGGCCACCTGCACGTTGAGCCAGGCCATCAAGCGCACGACCACCCTGGAGGCCAGTTACCTCGACGGACGGCATTACAACACCGCCGTGACGACGGAAGCCTGGACCGGGACCAAAACGGCGGCGCAGGCCATGGCGGTGGATCCAAATTCCGGATTGTTGGAATTGATCAGCCACTCAGCGGCGGACAGCCTGGCCTATGCTTATCAATTGGCGGATCCCATCTATGGGGATGCCGGACCAACCACGGTGGCGGATGGCGGGATCATGAGTTTTCCCGGACTGAATCCGGATTATTGTGTGCGAAATTGGACGGCGAATTGCGGCGGGGTGAGTTTTGGTGGCGCGCCGATTCCGGGGGTGGGACCGGGCACGGGCTGGAGCGGGAATGCCACCACGCTGGCGGCGGCAATTGCGGCTTACAATGCCAGCAGTCCGGGGGGTGGCGTTTTTATCCTGAGCCTGACGACCTACACCCTTTCGGCCACGGTGCTGGAGATTGTGCTGACGCTGTCGCCGCCGGCCACGATCGTGACCACGGGGACAGGTGGTTATCCCGTGCATGGCACGCCCCTGGTAAATTATACCAACACCATTGCCTATGGCGGATCCGCCACCTGGACGCTCACCGTGACCTTGGCAGGCCCGAACACCGCCGGGGCGGTTTACACGGATGTGCAGGGATTGCTGGCGGCCTGGGATTTGACGAATGACGCGCAATATCCGCCGCGCACAGATGGCGTGTGGCAAATCGCGCCCCGGATGTCACGGGATGAGGCGCACGGGAATATTTCGCCAGTGACATTCCCGCCCCCCTTGGTGGATGACTATCGCTCGCCGGTCAATGATGGGCGGGGCAACGCGCCGTTTACCACGCCGGAGAATCCGCCGCCACCGGGATGGACGTACCGTCCGAACAACAATGATGCCAGCGGCAATGCCGATGGCAGTCCGGGCTATGGAGGCCCGGCGGCGTGGGTGCCGACCTACAGTCAAATATCGTGGTTTGATCCCAATGCCTGGGGATTTACCTTCCCGGATGGTTATGACCAGAGCAACAGCGCGGCCATGGCCCTGGTGCAGTTTGGTTTGACGGGCGCGGTGCTGGGCGCGCCCAATCCGGCGGGTTATCAGAATTATTTTGATTTTCGAGCGGAGGTCTGGCGTTCGTGCCAGTACAGCGCCGGCGGGGGGACTTACCTGGACTGGTATCTCCAGGGGTACGGCCAGTGGTTGCAGGATGTGATTGATGAAACCGGGGCGCAATTGCCCCTCAACGCCACCCAGTGGACGAATTATTTCGATGCTTTCAGCAAGCCGGCGTTTGCCTATTTGATTCAAGGTGATGCGCAAGTCTATGCGGGTCCGCCCGCCACGCTGGCGCATCACAACGATGCGGTTTGGGCCCAGAAATGCGTGATCTTTCCGGAATTGTGGCCCAGCTATAATTTCTTTCGGCCGGCGGGGGCGGACCGTTTTGCTTACGATGAAACGGCCGGGAACGTGGGTTGTGTTTCCGGGCTCACCTCACCGACGACGGGTGGCACCTTTACCATCACCGATTATACGGGAACGCCGATCACGTTGAGCCCGCCAAGCGGCAGTGTGTGGGGCGGTTTTAGTGTCGGCGGGTTTTACCACATTACGGTGAGCGGCAGCACAGTGACACTGGGCGCGCTGGTCCTCGCCCTGCCCGCCACCTGGGCCAGCGCCAGTGGTGACACGGCCACGGTGTTTGGCCGGCTGCGGAATCCGACGGCGCCGGCCATTCTGGGGCGTGATGCGGTGAGTGCGGTGACGGATAATCACGACGGGACGGTAACACTGACCCTCGCGGCGGCGGAAAACTGGTTGCTTACGGGGGACAAGATTGACCTGTTGAGCAGCAACATCACTTACGATGGCAACGGGAACCGGGTGAGTGAGGCGATGACCAGTCTGGCCGCGAATCTCACGGCGACGGTGGTGGACAGCACGCACGTAAAAGTGACGGCCGCGTATGGCACAATTGGCGGCACGCAATACATCATGAGCCAGGGCGCGCCGGACTGGTCGTGGGATGACAATGGGCGCAAAGGCGACTGGGTTTGCCTGGACTGGACATTTGATTATCGCACGAACGGCGAGGCTGCGCGCCTCGCCACCGTGACGGACTGCGCGGGTAACACGCCACCGGCGGCCGGGGTGCCCGCGATGAATTACGGGTACGCGGGGTTCACCCAAACCCAGTATGAGCACACCACGGGTTTGGCGTTCAAGCCCTGCTGCGCCATGGCGCTCTGCATTTCGCCCAACGGAGAAACGTTCACGAATGGTACGACTGTCCCCTTCCCCTCGGTCTTCAATTTTGACGGCCGCTACGGGGCACGGTGGCAGGCGGAGTTGGAAGAGGCGATGGTCGATCTCTTGTGGCAATCACCGCATATCCCTTGTGGTAGCGACGGCACCTGGCGGCCGGATGACGGGACGTGCACGCTGGAATTTGCCCATCCGCCCCTGGTGGAGGCGCGCAGCCGTGTGCCCAATTATGGCGGGAACAGTGAGAGTCTGACGGCACCAACCCCGCCCACGGGGATTGGATATCGCTCGCCGGTTACCGATGCCGACGGTTTGGGGGCACCGGGGCAGATCGGGTTTGACCCAAACAGTGGCCTGCCCACGCCGGCCTGGACCTTGTGGGGCTATCGCGAGGCCATCGAAGCCACGTGTGGTAGCTGCCGGTTCAATTACATGGAGGCGGAAAATCTGCCGTGCGTGAGGAGTTACGCACCGGCGGTGACGGCGGGGGTGCCGAACCTGAACACGAATACGGGCAATACCGGAGATGGCCTGACATGAGCCACGCCCTGCCATCGTTAAGAGTTAAAGCATTGAACCATGCGAAGGTGGCCACGTCGCAGCCCCCGGCCGTGAAACCAATGGCCGCCCCGGCGGAAGTTGCCGATCAGCGGCTGGCGATTTGTGCGGCTTGTGAAAGCAACGCAGGCGGACATTGCCGCTTATTTGGCTGCTGCCAAAAAGATTTAACCCAAACCGTAAAACTGGCCTTCCAGCAGTGCCCGGCCGGGCACTGGCCAAGGTGGGTCCCCAAGCGATTAGAACTATGAAAATGAACCAGAAAATGGACGACAGGAAGCGGAAGCAGGAACTTAACTTCAGGAGATTCGAAAGCGCGAGTCAGTTTGGCTCTCCGTTCCGCTGGCGGGCCACCGGGATGGGGTTGCTAGCGGGAGGTTTTTTGCTCATGAATTCGGCGCGGGCATGGACGATTACCAATGTTAACATCGGGGTGGATTCGAACTCCCTCGCCTGGAGCAAGGTGAATAATAACAACAATACCATCGTGGCCGTCTTGAATGCCCAGGCGGTGAGTAATGCCTGGTTTCTGAGCCAGCTTACCAACCTGAACAATGGGAACACCAATTTCATCGTGACGGTCAACGGAGGCAACAATGTGCTGGTAACGACGCGTACCAATAGCAATGGCACGCTGGCGGTGACGTTGGGAGTGCCCCAGTTGACGGCGACGAATGGGACGGGATTTATCGTAACGAACACCGCACCGACGGGGACGGGCATGGGGACTTATTTTGGGTTTTCCACGAACACCGCCACGGGTTTTATCACCCCGGCCATCACCATTACGAACGAGGATGGTTCGCTCAATGGGAATGCCTCCTTCGCCCTGGTGCCCAATGGGTCAAATTATAAATGGATCCTGACGGCGAATGAAAATCCACCGCACAATTTTCAGTTTTATGATTATGTGGCGGGCAGCCTGCCCTTCTCGATCGACCAGGGGATTTATCCGAACGTGTTTGCCCTGCATCAAACCGGGGCGACGGAGGGCGGAACCTTCACCGCGACCAATGGTTTCGTGTTGCCGACAAATGCCACGTGCCAGATGGTGATTTCCAATGGGCTGAGCGGGTTGTGGAACAGCAACGGGGTGGCCACGTGGCTGCGGACGAGCCAGAAGGGATCAACCAGTTTTACGGATCACCTGTTGTTTTTGCATTGAGGCGCCGGGACCAAATTCCGGTGCAGTTTCGACGTGTGTTTCGGCGAGTGGCCATTTAGATTCTGGCCGAATTTCATGATAAAACGACATCTGTTGTGGAGCGCGGTGCTGACTTGCTGGCTCATCCTCTCGGCCGCCGGTGGCGAGGTGCCGTTGGGCAGCCCACCGTGTGCGGGATTGACCAATGCCACGATCCTCATCATTCGCCATGCGGAGAAGCCGAGCACGGGCGTGGAGTTGAACCCAACGGGAGTCTTGCGGGCCAAGGCCTATGTTGGTTATTTCAAGGCGTTCCAAATAGAGGGACAGCCGTTGACGCTGGCGCATATTTTCTGCACGGCAGACTCGAAAGGCAGTCATCGTCCCCGCCTGACGGTAACCCCATTGGGTGAGGCCTTGCAACTGCCCTTGGACAGCCGGTACAAGAATAAAGATGCGCCGCTGCTGGCCCAGGAAATCCGGGCGCAACCGCATGGGCAACATTTGTTAATTTGCTGGCATCACGGGGAGATCCCGACGCTGCTGACTGCCCTGGGGGCGGATCCGCAACGGGTGCTGCCCCACGGCGAATGGCCGGATGAGGTCTTTGGCTGGCTGATCGAATTGCATTATGATGGCGCGGGCCGGTTGCAGGAGGCGAAGTGTTTGAATGAACATTTGATGCCGGACGACCAGGCTGTGCCAAAGCTGCCGTGAGGAACCGCCCAACCGGATAAATGACTATGATTCACTCGTTTCAAAGTGCGGAGGCCCTGGCAGCAGCAGTGGCGGGGCGGTGGCTGGATGAAATCGCGGTGGCCGGACGGTCGGGGGGACTGGTGACCGTGGCGCTTTCGGGCGGGCGCATCACGAACACCTTTTTCGCGGAGATCGTCCAGCAAAACCGCGTCCGGGGGTTGACGCTGGAACGCGTGCATTTTTTCTGGGCGGATGAGCGTTGTGTGCCGCCGACGGATGCGGAAAGCAATTTCCGGCAGGCTCATGAGAGGTTATTTGGTCCACTGGCCATTGCGGCGGACCAGATTCATCGCATTCGCGGGGAGGCGGACCCGGCGGCGGCAGCGCAGGCCGCGGCAGCCGAATTGCTGGCCTTGGCACCGGCGAATGCCGCCGGGTTGCCGGTGCTGGATCTCGTACTATTGGGGATGGGCGAGGATGGCCATGTGGCCTCCCTGTTTCCCGGGGCCGGGCGGGAGGTTTTGGACTGTGCCACCCCATTTTTAGTCATCCGCGACTCGCCCAAACCGCCCCCCACGCGCATTTCCCTGAGTTATGCGACCATTGCGGCGGCGCGGCAAATTTGGGTGCTGGCCAGCGGCGCAGGGAAGGAAACGGCCCTGCAAAGGTCCCTGGCTCCGGGAGGGCTTACGCCCCTGGGCCGGGTGCTCGGCGGGCGGCCCGACTGCCAGCTATTTACTGAGCTTAAATGCGATTAAATACGCGAGAGAAACCGATTTTTGTAACAAAAAAAGGCAGATTTCGGACTATATATACAATTAAACTGGCCATTTTCACCTTGCATTTTTAGACACTTGCCACTAGGTTAAAACCAGTTCTTTTAAAAGCGGTGTGGGTGGCAGCGAAAAGATAATTTTAAAAAAGGTTTAACCTTTTGAAATGGCCGGCGTCCATAATGAGAGTAATGATTTCGCTGTTCGTTTAGGGTTGGCAGAGAGGTTTTGCTCGTGGCGAGGTCTGAACAGCGACCCCCAAGTTGGCCCGCCACCCTTCTGAGCGCCTGGGTGAAGGCGTATAAACCTCATCATCATTGGGGCCGGACGCAAGTCCGGCCCTTTTTTTGTTATTTGATTCAGCCGCAGAATCCGCTAAGCTGCTGGCCGCATGAAACATCAGCTCGATTTCGAGAAGCCGATCATCGAACTGCAAACCAAGCTCGACGAACTCCGTCAACATCCGGAAAAGCATTCGCTTGGCATCAGTTTTGAGGAAGAAATCCAGATCATCGAAAGAAAGCTGGAGGAAACCCGGCGCCATATCTTTTTGAATCTCACCCCGTGGCAGCGGGTGCAACTGGCGCGCCATCCGCGGCGCCCCTACACGCTGGATTATATTCACCACGCCTTCACTGATTTCCATGAACTGCACGGGGACCGGCTGTTTGCGGAAGATCGCGCGATGGTGGGTGGTTTGGCCCGCCTGGGCGAGCACCGGGTGGTGGTGATCGGCACGCAAAAAGGGCGGGACACGAAGGAGAATATTCTGCGGAATTTCGGGTCGGCCCATCCGGAGGGTTATCGCAAAGCCCTGCGGTTGATGCGACTGGCGGACAAATTTGGGCTGCCGATTGTCACATTGATCGACACGGCCGGGGCTTATCCCGGGGTGGCGGCGGAAGAACGGCACATTGCCGAGGCGATCGCGGTGAATCTCCGGGAAATGATGTTACTGGAAGTGCCCATTATCGCGGCGGTGATTGGCGAAGGCGGCTCGGGCGGGGCCCTGGGGATTGGGGTGGCGGACCGGGTGCTAATTCTGGAAAACGCGTATTATTCGGTGATCAGCCCGGAAGGCTGCGCGGCGATTTTGTGGAAGGATCGCAAGGCGGCGGCCCAGGCGGCGGCGGCCCTGCGGATCACGGCCAAGGATTTGCTGGAACTGGGGTTGGTGGATGAGATTATTCCCGAACCCCTCGGCGGTGCGCACACGGATGTGGAAGCCACGGCCGCCACCTTGAAAGAGCATTTGCTCAAGCAATTGGATGAGGTGGCCAAACTGACCACGGAAGAGCGCCTGAAATCGCGGTATCAAAAATTCCGGGCGCACGGGCATTTTATCGAAAAGGAACTCACTCCCGGAGAGCAAGCGGAGGCGGCCAGCCATGCCGCCCCGGCAGCGTAAACCCAGGCGATTTTTTCACGCATGTTGTATCCCTTTACTTTTCAACCGATCTTTAAGGACCGCATTTGGGGCGGGCGGGAATTGGCACGACTCTACGGCAAATCCCTGCCTGCGGGCAAGGTGATTGGCGAGGCTTGGGAAATCACGGACCGGGACGGCGATTCGAGCGTGATCACCAACGGACCGCTGGCCGGCAAGACGCTGGGCTGGCTGATGGCGCAGCATGGGGCGGAACTGCTGGGCACGGCCAAGCCCGCGACCGGCGGGAATTTCCCCATTTTGTGCAAGATCCTGGACGCGCGGGAAAAGCTTTCCCTCCAGGTGCATCCGCCGGCCGCCAAAGCCGCGGCCCTGAAGGGCGAGCCCAAAACGGAGATGTGGTATATCGCGGACGCCGGGCCCGGGGCGGAATTATATGTGGGCCTGAAGCCGGGGGTGACGCGCGGGGAATTTGAGCGTAAGATCGCGGATGGCACGGTGGCGGATTGCTTTCACCGCATCCCGGTGCAGGCGGGCGACACCATGTTTCTGCCGAGCGGCCGGGTGCATGCGATTGGCGACCGGCTGGTGATTTTTGAAATCCAGCAAAATTCGGACACGACCTACCGGGTGTTTGACTGGAACCGTGTGGGGCTGGACGGGAAGCCCCGGGAACTGCACGTGGCGCAATCACTGGCGAGTATTGATTTTGATGATTTTGCGCCGGAACTGGTCACGACAAAGTTTGTGACGGAGGGGGGCGTGGCGAAGCGCTCACTGGTGCGGGATCCCCTTTTCAACGTGGAGGCGTGGCAGTTGGCGGCCGGCGCAGCCGGAACACTGGCACCCCAGAAATTGCAAATAGTGGCGGCGACCAGCGGCGCAGTGACCGTTACCAGTGGGACGACGGTGGTGAAACTGGCTGCGGGTCAATTTTGCCTGATCCCGGCGAGTTTGACCGAAACGACGATCACCGCAACCGGAACGGCGGGCTTGTTGCGGGTGGAGGCAAACTAGTTCAATTCAGCGACGGATCCTCGGGCATTTGGGCCAGGAGCCGGTTTTTCCAGCCGCCTTTTTTGCGCAGGATTTTGGTCCACAATTGTTCGCTCGGGGTTTCAAAAACCAGTTCGATGGAGGCCGGGAAGGTCAGCCAGGCGCGGCTTTTCAATTCACTTTCCAGTTGCCCGGGACTCCACCCCGCGTAACCGGCAAAGAGCTTCACTTTTTTGGTGGCGGAAAAGGACTCGCCAATTTCCAGCAGTTCATCCAGGGAATGACCAAGGCTCAAGTTGGGCAGCACATCGGCATGGGGCAGAAATTGGTCGGTGTGCAGAAAGCTGAGGGCGGTGGGCTGGACAGGTCCGCCGAGGAACAGGGGCGAATCTTTCAGCGGGTCGGGGAGATCGGCCACGATCATTTCGCCGACGTGATTACCGGTGGACCGGTTCAGCACCAAGCCAAAGGCCCCTTCGGCATCATGCCGGCAGACGAGGACGACGGTGCGCTGGAAGAATGAACCACCCAACTGCCCGCTATCGAGCAGGAACATTCCCTGGAGGCTTTTAAGCTTATCCGCCATATCCAAGGCTAATTTGGCCCAAAAACCGCATTCTGGCAATGGGGGAAATCCAAAGAAATTGGGCGGGGGCTTCGCCGACCGAAGCCACCCGCCCAAAGATCATGCCATCCCACCCAAGACCAGGCTTGAGTGGGGAGGAGTTATTTCAAGGCTTTGACTTGTTTGACAATGGCGGCGGCATCAATGCCGAAGAAAGCCAGGAGTTCCGCAGCTTTGCCAGAACGCGGCAGGCTGGTGACGGCGAGCTTGTGAACTTTCACACCTTCGACACTCAATTCACCGGCCACGGCATCACCCAGACCGCCCTCGGCATAGTGATCTTCCACGGTGATGACGGTAAGGCCGGTCTTTTTGGCCGCAGCGAGAATGACGTCCTTGGCCAGGGGTTTGATGCTATACGCGTCAATGACCGTGATGGTAATGCCTTCGGCTTTCAGGAGGTCGGCGGCTTTCAAGGCTTCGAACAGGGTGACACCGGCGGCGACCACGGTGACTTTGTCACCAGCGGCCTGGCGCAGCACCTTGGCCCCGCCGATCGGGAACTGCTCATCGTTGCCGTAGATGACCGGGGTCTTGGGCCGGGAGGTGCGGAGGAACTGGAGGCCACGATGGCTGGCCATTTGTTCGAGCAATTTTTCCGTGCTGACGGCATCGCTGGGATACAGCACCACGCTGCCGACGACGGCGCGCATCATGGCAATGTCTTCCAAGGCCATCTGGGAGGGACCGTCCTCGCCAATGCTCACGCCCACGTGGGAACCGACGAGTTTGAGGTTGGCATTGGAGATGCCGGCCACGCGAATCTGGTCATAGGCGCGGGTGAAGAAGGTGGCAAACGTGGAGGCGAATGGCGACTTGCCGCGCGTTCCAAAACCGACGGCCACGGCCACGAGGTTTTGCTCGGCAATGTAGCATTCGGTGGAACGTTCGGGAAAGGCCTTGATGAAGGCTTCGGCAAACGTGGAATTTTTGGTGTCCCCATCGAGGGCCACGATGCGCAAGTCGGCGGTGCCGAGACGGAGCAAGGCGGTGCCGTAGGCTTCGCGGGTGGCGATTTTTTCGCCCAGGGTATAGTTAATGGCCGGGTAACTGGCCGGGGCGGCGTTGGCAGGTTGCGGCAGGGAACTGGGCGCGGGGATGGGGGCGCCAATGCCGGTTTTGGCGGAGGGCTGGAGCTCGGCAATGGCGCGCTCAGCCTCAACGGCGTTCAAAGGCCGGCCGTGCCAGCCTTCCTGATCTTGCAAAAAGCTGACGCCACCACCCTTGTAGGTTTTGGCGATGATGACGAGGGGCTGGTCCCCCAGACCGACGCCGCCGAGGACTTCGGCTATTTCTTCAATGTCATGACCATCAATCACTTCCGTGCGCCAGCCAAAGGCTTCAAAGCGTTTGGCATAGACAGACACGTCGTGACCAAAGGCGGTGGCTTCGCTCTGGCCCAGGCGGTTGGCGTCGATGATGGCCACGAGGTTGTTGAGCTTGTTAATGCCAGCGAGAGAAGCGGCTTCCCAGACGGCACCTTCGGCGATTTCGCCGTCGCCCAGCAACACATAGGTATTATAATCCAGCTTGTCGAGGCGGGCGGCCAAGGCCACCCCCACCCCCACGCCCAGGCCCTGCCCGAGGGAACCCGTGGCGATGTCGGCGAAGGCGAGCCGGGGGGTCGGATGGCCTTCCAGATCACTGGTGAACTGGCGCAGGGTGTCCAGGTGACTTACCGGGATAAAACCATTTTCGGCCCAGGCGGCGTAGAGCAACGGAGCCGCGTGACCTTTGGAAAGAATGAAACGATCGTTATTGAAATAGTGGGGGTTCGTGGCGTCATAACGCATGTGCCCGAAGAACAGGGTGGCCACAATATCCGCTGCGGACAAGCACGAGGTCGGATGTCCACTGCCGGCCGCCGTGGTGGCCGTGATGGAGTGGATGCGAAGCTGGTTCGCAATGCCCTTCAATAGTTCGATGTCTGTTTCAATCATGATTTTAGAGTTTAAAGGCGGCCCGGGGAAAGCCAAGGATGAAATGGGGAGGATGCCCCCGTTTGGGTGACAAATTTGTGAACTGCCGACAGGGGCTTTCCAATCAGAAGGCTGCTGGAAACTTTTGCAAATCCCGCCGGCAACGTCCTGTAACCAGATTGGCAATTGCCAGGGAAGCTGGATGATCAATGTTTAGGGACAGTAGATTTGCCAGAACGGCTTCAGCCAGTTCAGCCACCCGGCGTTTCACGATCGGCCGGGCCAGGGCAGCCTCCTCCGCCAATTGATCAAAATGTTTTGGGGGGATTTTATCAGAGTCGTATTCACACCGAGTTTCATGGCCATTTTCCGATTATAGCGTGCCGGACGGAGTGGCAGTGAATGGGATAAGGCCATGGTCGCCGGCTGGTTCAGCCACTGGTCGGCATACTGGAAATTAAGTTCCCCATGGTGATCCAGGACGAGCTGTCCCACCAGGTTTTGCTGCAGGTAAACATCCAAGTTACGGGGCATAGGTTAAGCTCCTTTGCCAATCGTGGAGTCATTCCCGGGCGGCGGGATCAATTCCATTTTAATGCCCATGGTTTGCAACACCGTGAGTACCTTGCCAAGCTGGCAGGTAGCCTTGCCTTTTTCCAAGTCGATGATGAAGCGCAGGCCGGTGCCGGAGGTTAAAGCGAGGGTTTTTTGGGTTACCCCCAAGCTTTTGCGAGCGCTGCGAACCAGTTTGCCAATCTGCGCAGAAGTGTATTTCATGATTCCCATTTAATATTACCGCCCGGGAATGATTCAGCAAAACTCGACCGCGGGGCGGATACCAAACATCAGGGCATCACGTGCCCCGGCACCGAGCAGATGGGCGGTTCATCCATGGTACCAATCAGGTAGGCCCCCCCGGCGGGGCACAGGGGCAGCGCCCCGCCCTTCAAGTAAGGGAGCAACTCTTTTTCGGTGGGCGTGTCTTTGGCCTCTTTCTTGTATTCCAAGGCCCACATTTGCTTGGCGGCGTCAATCGCCCGGAGATTTTGCAGGCAAAGGGACTTTTGTTCCTCGGCCGAAGGCTCAGCCGTAGCGGGTGCGGGCGTGGCCGCCGCGGCCTGCACCTGTTGATTTTCCACGGTGAGCTGTTGCAAATGCGATTGTTGAAGTTGCAAGGCCTGCCGGGCGGTTTGCAATTGGGTGTCGCTTTTACGTTTGGCCGCGATCAACAAGGTAAGATCGTTGTTGGCCTTGGCCATCTTTTGCGCGAGGGCCTGGTTTTCGGAACGCAGCCGGGCGTTGTCCAGGCTCAGGGTGGCCACACTGGAGGCTTTCAATTCATCGATCTGAATTTGGAGCTGGTTGCTCTGTTCGCGAGCTTCGCGGGCATCGGCTTGGGCGGCCGTGGCCCGCTGGTTGGCGCGAAAAAGCAGCACCTGGCTGACAAAAAGCAGCGCCAGACAAACCCACAGGATCCAGCGTTTGGCATTCATGGCTGACATGTTTTCGCGTTTCCGGGGGCTGGCGTCAAACCAGAAAGGCAAAAATCTTTAACCGGGTGGGGGTTTACAATGGCCGAAACGGCTCTGCCGACGGGCAGGCATAAGGCTCAGACCATCAATATCCGGTCCGCCATTTGGAAACGTGGTAATCATTCGCAATCAACTTCGCCCCCTGGCGAATATCCAACCAGATGAACTGCTGGTTGGTCGTCACCGCCAAGCGGCCCTGACCGGTAAACTGGTATCCATCCGTGGTACAAAATGCCAGGGGATAAGGGCGACCGGCCACCGTGACCTGGTTGGTGCAGGCATATACCACAAAATAACCATATTGTTTCGGTTCCTGCACCGCTCCCCGACTGGTATCGCTCAACGCAGCCAAAAGACTCTCACGCGCACGATTAAAGGTGACTTGCTTGCCACTGGCAATTGTACCGGGAATCGAGATGGCCAGAAGCAGGAAAAAAGGCAGGATCAAGAATCCCAACACAGCGCACCATCCGAGCAAGCTATCGAGTTTTGTGTTCATGGCCGGGTGTGGTTAATGTGAAAAGCCCGTCCCAGCGGAACGTCAGGAACCAACCTTGCTGGGCTTGGGCGACCAGCCAAGGAAATCATTACTTCTTGGCCAGCTCGTCAAGACGCTTCTCCAACTGCTCAACGCGCTCCTCCAATTGTTCAGTGGTACTTTTGCCAAACAGGGACCGCAACCAATCGTCCGCGCCCGTGAGGCTGGCAAAGATCAGCCAGGCAATTCCCAGACAAACCGCCCACTCAATGATGTTGGAAGGGTCCATATTATTTTCAGTTGGGTATTCGTTTTGGCCTAACCGGAATGCCGCCGCAATTTGCGTTTATTCCTGCCCACATGCGGCGATAATGTTGCAGGCTTGTATTATTGTCAACCTTGGCTGGATCAGTGAACTGCTTTCGCACATCGTTTGCCCGGTCCAAAGTTGCCGTTGGTGACGAAGCCTGGCTCGTTTCTGGATGGAATGTCTACGGTACACTCCTCGGGAAGCGAGCGGACGGGGGCCCGGGAGCAGCATAGGCCCAACAGGTCGAAATTCCTCAGCCCAGGCCACCGTGCCAAACCTTTCATCCGTGGTAAATAATAACCCGCGCCATTACAGTTTCACCAAGGTCACCCGCTGACCATCTTTCACCCGATCGCCGGGGTAAAGAATGACCTGGTCGCCCTCTTTAAGACCGTCCAGAATTGCAGTTTCGATACCGCTAGAACGGCCGACTTTGACGGGGCGCAATTGAGCTTGGCCATCGGCCAGGACGTAGGCGCTCCATTGGTCGCCGTTGCGGAAGAGCGCGCCGCTGGGGGCTTTCAGGGCATGTTCGTTTTGCCAGGTGATGATGCTGGCTTCCACGCGAAAATTGTCACCGAGATTGCCGCGCTTGACCGGCGGCGTGAGCAGGTCGGCCACCACATAGACGCGCTGTTCTTCGACGCCAAGCGCGGAGATTTTGGTGAAGGCGGCGGGTTCCACGTACCGCACCCGGGCCTGGAGTGGTTCGGGTCCGCCCCATTGGTCCAGTTCCACGGCGGTGCCGGGCTGGATGATCGCGCCGTCGCGGGAGAGGACTTCGATGATCACATCCAGGTCGGCGGGGTCGCCGATTTCGAGCAGCGGCGTGCCGGCGGCCACCGTGCGGACGCTGGGCTCATAAACCGTCAGCACCCTCCCGGCCACGGGCGAACGGAGTTGGATGGCCGGGGGATCGTTCGTTTCCGTTTGTTCAAAGCCGAGCAACTGGGCCTCGGCCTGGCGCAGGGCGGCGGCGGCGGCGGCGAGGTCATGGGCCGCCGCATTGGCGAGCCATTGAAATTGTTCGAGTTCGCGGGCGGAAAGTGATTTCGACGCGAATAGGGCCTGGTTCCGGCGCAATTCGCTGTCGGCAAATTGCTGCGCGCCCCGGGCGTGTTCGAGTTGGGCGGCGGCGTTGTCCCGGGCGGCCTCGGCGAGCTGGCGGGAGCGCTGGTCAAGCAGCGCGGCGGCGGCGGGGTCAATGACGGCCACAACCGTTTGGGTGGACTCAAGCAGTGCCCCCGCGAGGAATGGTATGCGGCGGAGTTGACCTGTCACGGGGGAGGAAATGACATAACGATGGCGAATGCGGGTTTTGCCCTCCTCATTCACCGTGGTGCGCAAAAGCCCGACGGTGACCGGGGCGGCTTCCACCGGCACGGGGCGGGGCCAGAAACCGGCGATGATCAGGGCCAGCAGCGCGACGGCGCCGAGCCAGGGGACCCAGCGGCGCGGTTTGCGCGCGTTGCGGTTGGATTGCTTGGGAACTGGATTTGGCTGACTCATGTTCAATCAATAAGGATTTATTATTCGGGTGCCTTCATGGCTTTGACAAGGTCGAGTTGCTTTAAATTGCGCAGCACCACAAAGGCGGAAAGGGTGGAGGCGATGGTGACCACGCTCACGGCAAAGGCATAATTATGCAGGGTAAATACGGTGGGCAGGCGGACGGTCTCGGTATTTACCGCGTGGATAATCCCGGTGGCCAGCGCGGTGCCAAAGGCCAGGCCCAGGGGCACGGCCAGCAGGGCCAGAATCACCAGTTCGGTGATGAGCACGGCACCGACTTCGCTTTGGGAGAAGCCAATGACGCGCAGGGTGGCGAGTTCGCGCCCACGTTCCGCGAGCGAAATGCGGGCATTGTTATAGACCACCCCAAACGCCACAATCGTGGCAAAGGTGAGGTAGATGGATTGAATCAGGTTGATGCTGGCGGCAGTGGTCTCGCGAAAATTCCGGCGCAGGGATTCCTTCACCACCACCCAGCTCACGCGGGGCACGGCTTTGAGTTGGTGGAGGAAGGTCTTCCAAATGGTGGCATCCACACAAAAACTGGCACCCGTGATAATATCGCCTTCCCCCAGCAACCGGTTGAGGGCATGGCGGTTCATGTGGGCGGCGAGGCCGGAAAAATCCTCGCTCAAACCAGCGAGCGACACTTCCACAGTGCGTCGCCGGCCCTCCAGAAACTCCACAGTCAACCGGTCACCGAGTTTGGCACCGAGGATTTCGCCGAGCTTGGTGGAAATCACCAAGCCCTCGGACGGCAGCGGCATAACGTGCACGCGGCTGTCAATAATCCGTTCGTGCTCGCTCGCGGGGTCCATCCCTTGAATGGCGATCTGCCGGTGGTGCGGGCCGAAATAAATCCGGGCGGCGGCATAGCGAAAGGGTTCCAGACTCACGACGCCGGGCAATTCGCGAAACGCAAATTTGGCCGTCTCGCTCGAAGGCTCCTCGAGCCCCACACTGACGTCCTGGCGTTGAACGGTGTCCCATTGGAAATCGAGAATATGCCCCACACTGTCGTGAAAACAGTTGGGAATGACCATAATTCCGGTGGCCAGGGCCAGCCCGGCGATGGTGAACCCCGCCTGGGCTGGTTTGCGCTCAAGGTTGCGCACCGCCATGCGAAAGGTGTTGGCAAAGAAATGCGCGATGCCGGTGCGCTCAATGAACGCCGGACGGTAACTCGCCGGCGGTTCGGGCCGCATGGCCTCGGCCGGCGGGAGTTTGGCGGCGCGCCGCACCGCGCCCAGCACCCCAAGCGTGGCGGCCAGCGCCGCCACCAGCAGCGAAATGGCAACCGCACCCTGGTCCAGATGAAAACTCAGGTCCGGGAAGCGGAAAAACATATGGTACATCTGGGTCATTTGCCCGCCCAGCACGATGCCGCCCAGGGTGCCCAAGACCGCGCCGCCGAGCACAAACACGAAGGCGAATTTCAAGTAGTGCCCGACGATCTGCCGGTTCTCAAATCCAAAGGCTTTGAGGACGGCAATCTGTTCCCGCTGCAACGTGAGCAATCGGGAAAGCACGGCATTGGTCATGAAAGCCGCCACGCTGAGGAAGATCAGCGGAAAGCCGATGGAAAGAATCGTCAGCACGCGGATTTCATCCGAGACGCGAACGTGCGAGGGCTGGTCAGACCGGCCATAAGCGCCACTGCCGCCGTATTTAAGCAGCAACCGGTCGAGCGCGGCGATGACCCGGCTTTCATTGGCCCCCGGTGCGAGGGCCAGGGCCAGGGAATTGAAGGCATGCTTGAGATCAAAGGCATCGGCCAGCTCCTCGTAGGGCATCCAGAAAATACCGTAAGTGTGATTGTCCGGCAGGGCGGAGCCGGGGCGCGCTTCAAAAATGTATTCCGGCGAGAGCACCAGGCCGGCAATGCGGAACTTTTGCAACCGCCCATTCAGTATCATGGTGACCGGATCGCCGGGATGCAGGTGATTGGCCTGGGCAAACGCCTCGCTCACCAGCACTTCGCCGTGACCGCCGGGCTGAAGCCATTGCCCCACACGCAGGAAGAGGCGGTTCAATTGTGGTTCGCGCAAATCCGGCAGGGACCGGATGAGGCCGGTGGCGGGCTCATCCAAATCGGGAATATCCAGGGTGACCTGCGCGGCCACGCCCGGCTCCACCACGGCCACCCCGGGCAACGTGCGAATTTCGTCCACCAGGGAAAGGGGAGCGCGTTTGAGGCTGGCAAAGACATCCGCAAAATGATTGGCCTGGTAATATTCCGCGCGCGCCGTCGCGAGCGAATGAATCAGGCTGCGCGACATGATCAGCATGGCCAGCCCGCAGGCCATCACCAGCGACACCGCAATGGCCTGGCCCTGCATGCGGCGCAGGTCGCGAAATAATTTTCGATCGAGGTGCGCGAGCATGACTACCACTTGAGACTGGAGGCGGCCGCCCGCCGGACGTTGCGCTGGTAATCATGCACCCTGCCGTCGGAGAAATGAATCACCCGGTCAGCCATGTCTGCCATCACGGCGTTGTGGGTGATGATGACCGTGAGCGTGCCGAGCTCGCGATTAGCCCGTTCGATGGCCTCCAGCACCACGATGCCCGTTTTCACATCCAGCGCCCCGGTGGGCTCATCGCACAGCAAAACTTCGGGGCGTTTGGCAATGGCCCGGGCGATGGCCACGCGCTGCTGTTCACCGCCGGACAATTGCGCGGGAAAATGATCCAGTCGCGCGCCGAGATTCACCATTTCCAGTGCCTGCTCGGGCAGCATGGGGTCGCGCGCAATCTCGGTGATGAGCGCCACATTTTCCCGGGCGGTGAGGCTGGGGATGAGATTGTAGAACTGGAAGATGAACCCGACGCTGTCCCGGCGAAAGCGCGTAAGCTGGGCTTCATCCGCCTGGGTAAGGTCCAGGTCGCGATACTTGAGTTCCCCGTCCGTGGGCAAGTCGAGCCCGCCGAGTTGGTTGAGCAACGTGGTTTTCCCACTGCCGGAGGGGCCCAGCAGCACAATGAGCTCGCCGGGATACAGGTCCAAATCCACCCCGGCCAGCGCCCGAACCTCGGCCGTGCCGGTGCCGTAAACCTTCGTCAGCCCACGGGCCCGGTAAACAGGGGTGCGGGCCGCCGCGGTCAGCGTCGTGTCATGGGCCGGACTGTTGGTTTCAAGCATAAAGCCAGGGGCGGCGGCCTGAGGACACCACACCCAGGCAATCAGTATCGGTTATATGGGGGGTTCTGCCAAGTCAGACTGGGAGGGAGCCCCGCCTTGCCAATTTCCCCGCCAAAGTTGCGGCTTACCAATTCAAATTAAGGGCCAGGCACCAGAGAGTTTGGTCCTCCCCCCCGCAAAACTAGGACCATGACCGCAGGGGCGCAAATCCCGCCATATTCCCCGTTGGACAATGGCCCCAAAGTGCATAAAATTAGCCGCCTGACACCGGGCAGCCTTAAAACCAACTGACGACCAGACGCGCCGCATGAACCCAAGCAAAACGATTAGCCGTCTCTTGAACCTGGCCTTGCTGATGGTTATTGCCATGCCGGGCCGAGGCGAATCGGTGCTTACCTACCACAACGATAATGGCCGCACCGGCGCCAACACCAACGAAACCCAACTCACCCTGGCAAATGTCAACCCCAACACCTTTGGCTTGTTGATGAAGTATGACGTCGATGGCTACGTGTACACGCAGCCGCTGGTGGTGCCCGGAGTGAACATCCCCGGCAAGGGTCCGCACGACGTGGTGTACATCGCGACCGAGAACGACAGTGTCTATGCGTTTGACGCGAAGAGCGCGGCCGCACCGGATGGCGGCAAGCTCTGGCAGGTCAGTCTCGGGGAGGGCATCAATGTGGTCACCAACCATGAGTTTGGCGGGAGGTATCACAATAATGTGCTGCAGGACATGCTGCCGCTGGTGGGCATCACGGCCACCCCGGTGATTGATGCGACCGCCGGGACCCTGTTTGTGGTGGCAGTGAACCGGGAGGCAACCACCACCGCGACCAATTACTACCATCGCCTCCACGCACTGAATCTGGCAACCGGGGCCGAACAGCCCAATAGTCCGGTAAACGTAACCGCCACCTACCCGGGCAAGGGGGCCACCAGTGTCCATGGAGTGGTGACCTTTAGCCCGCGGGAACAAAACCTGCGCTGCGCCCTGACCCTGGCCAATGGCATTGTGTACCTGGCCTACAGCAGCTATGCGGACACGGATCCGTATCACGGGTGGATTATTGGTTATGATGCCCGCACGTTGCGCCCCCTGCCAAACCAGGTGTTCAACACCACACCGAATGCCACGCGGGCCGTCTTTGGTTCCCATGCGGGCGAGGGCGCGTTGTGGATGGGGGGCAATGGCTTGTGCGTGGATGCCCATTCCAATCTGTTCTTTGAAGTGGCCAATGGCAGTTTTGATGCGGACACCGGCGGCGGGGATTATGGCGATAGTTTTATGCGCCTGACCACCACCGGCGGATTGGCGGCCGCCGATTATTTCACGCCCTTCAACCAGGCGGCGATGCAGGCCGCGGATTCGGATCTGGGCTCGGGCGGGGCAGTGCTCCTGCCGGACGAGGCGGGCAGCGCGGCGCATCCCCATCTTATCGTAGGGGCCGGCAAGGAGGGAAAACTTTATGTGGTGGACCGGGATAACATGGGTCATTATAACCCGGCCAGTGACAATCAGATTGTAGAGTCGTTTCCGATGAATGTCGGAAATATTTTCAGCACGCCGGTGTATTTTAACCATACCCTCTATTACCAAGGCATCCGCGGAGTGATGCGGGCGTTTGCAATTAATAACGGCTGGGTCAATCCCGATCCGGTATCCGCTTCGACAACCAGTTTTAGCGGTTTCGGCACCACGCCCTCCCTTTCGGCCAACGGCACCAAGGAGGCAATCGTGTGGGCGATCCAAACCGATGGGGCCACCCAGCATGGACCCGCGATCTTGCACGCCTACAACGCCACCAACCTGGCCTTCGAATTATATAATAGCCGGCAATTGTCCACGCGCGATAATCCCGGCATTGCCGTGAAAATGACCGTGCCCACAGTGGTGAATGGCCATGTCTATGTAGGGACGCAAGGTGGGTTGGCCGTGTTTGGCAACGGGATATTTTTGCCACCGCCGGTCATTACCCCGGCGGGTGGTAATTTTGCCAATTCGGTGGTGGTCAGCCTGGCCGACGAGGCGTCCGGCGCGGGCATTTATTACACGCTGGATGGCAGCACCCCGACCGCCGCCTCGACCCTGTACGCCGGCCCCATCACGCTCACCCGCACGGTCCAACTGCGAACGATGGCGATCAAACCCGGGGCCGTGAGCAGCGGGGTGGTCAGCGCCCGATTTGTGAACACGGCCTCGGTTGGACACGGGACCGGGCTGACGGCCGAATACTGGCCGGGCGGCACGGCCCTGGATACCCCGGCAGCCATTACCCGCACCGATGCGACGCTGGATTTTGACTGGACAAGCACCGCGCCCGCGCCGGGCATTGATCCGCAGAATTTCACCGCGCGCTGGACGGGCGCGGTCCAGGCCCTTTATACCGAGCCGACCACCTTTGCCACCTTGACCAGTGGCGGGGTGCAGTTGTGGATCAATGATCGGTTGATCATTAACGACGCGACGCCCCACTTGGCCCCGGTGACCAATCAAGCCACCCTGCCCTTCCAGGCACAGCAATACTACAACGTGCGCCTGGAGTTAACCCCAAGCGGCGGTCCGGCTGGATGCAGATTAGCCTGGCGCAGTCGCTCCCTCCCACTGGCCGTGGTGCCCGCCAGCCAATTGAATCCGGTCCGAAATCCGCCTCCGACGATTACCCTGGTCCGGCCCGCGGACGGAGCAAGTTACACCGGAATTGCCAGCGTGACTTTGGGGGCGCAGGTGGAGGCGGTCCAGAACACCCTCGACCGGGTGGATTTTTATACGAACGGCACGCTGACCGGCACCTTGAGCAACAGTGTCTATGCGCCCGTGTATGCGCTCACGGCCACCGGGTGGGCCGCGGGACATTATACAATCACCGCTGTGGCCACCGACGGCAGTGGGCTGGCCAGCACTTCGGCGCCGGTCAGCCTCACGGTCACCGGCGGGGGTCGTCCTTACGGAGTGACCAGTCAGCCCGTTTTGCCGCCCTATTTGCATCTGCCAGCCACCTTCAATGGCACACTCCCTCCCCTGCTCTCCGGCACCGGGGTGTTTGCCGACACCGCGGGCCGGACACCGGCCAGCGGCCTGATACCGTATACCTTAAACCAACCCATGTGGGCCGATGGCGCATCGGGTGAAAATTATCTCGCGGTGCCCCGGCGGGCCGGCCCCCTCACGCCGGATGAACAAATCCGTTTGCGCCCCACCAACGCCTGGACGTTCCCGGCGGGCACCGTCTTCGTCAAGAACCTCGACATGGCAACCGACGAGCGTGATCCGGCCGCCTCCAAACGACGGTTGGAAACGCAAATCCTGGTGCGCGATGCCAATGGCGCGGTGTATGGCATGACCTACAAATGGCGGCCGGACAACCGGGACGCCGACTTGCAAAACACCGGGCTGTACGAAGACATTCAGGTGACCAACGCCGCCGGCGTGCGCACCCAGTCGTGGTATTACGCCAGCCCGGCGGATTGCCTGACCTGCCACACCCCGGTGGCGAATTATGTGTTGGGTGTCAACACCCGCCAGTTGAACCGGGATTATTTGTATGCTTCAACGGGCGTTCGCGACAACCAAATCCGCACCTTGAACCGGCTGGGCATGTTCAGCCCGGCCATCAATGAGTCAGCCCTTGCCAGCTATGCGAAGCTCGCCGCGCTCGTGGACCCCGGCGCCTCGTTGGTGGACCGGGCACGCTCGTACTTGGACGCCAATTGCGCGCAATGTCACCGACCGGGTGGTGTCGCCAACTTTGATGTGCGTTACGACACCGCACTCGCGAATCAACACCTGACCAATTTCCCGGCGGGCGTTTCCCTGGGCTTCACCAATCCGGAAATCATCGCCCCGGGCGACCTGGGCCGCTCCGTTTTATTTGCGCGCATGAATACCAACGCGCCCGCCATGAAGATGCCGCCGTTGAGCCGCAACCAGGTGGATGAGCAAGCGGTGCAAGTCGTGGGGGATTGGATAAAGAGTATGCCAGAGCTTGGCAGATAACCATGGGTCGTAATCCGATACCAATCCCGTGTTACAAGTATTTGCCAACAAGCCAGAACTGGAGGCGGACTATTGAATTACCGCCAAGCCAGCTTGTTTCGCCAGGGCTGCCTGCCGCCCGTCAAAGGTAATAAAAATTTTTGCCCCAAGGACAATGGCGGCCGCCACATGAATGATATCGAGCGTGCGGCACCCAAGCATTGCAGAATAAAGCGTGGAAAGTTCATCGCTCTTTTGTTCAACGGTGCCACCAAATAGTCCGGATGCCGCCAGCGGCCGGTGGCGATATCATGGTCAAATGCGGCAATGGATTGGTCCATTTCCCTCGCCGTAATTTCATGGCGAAAGGCTTTTAACCGTATCCGTATAGCCAACCCCGACTAGGCAGTGGGCGGAAGTGATGGCAGAGTGGGGCGATGCCAAATTCATTGCCTCGACGTGAACATCGGACCCCCGCGCAGCGGGAGAAAATCCTGCGCGCATGGCGGGCGAGTCGCTTGCCCGACCAGGCCTTTGCCGCGCAGGCAGGCGTGGGCGTTTCCACCCTGCATGCCTGGCGGCGCCGGGCGGCGGCCCGGCCCGCCAGTCCGCTCACCCCGTTTGTGGCCGTGCCCAATTTATTGGCGGCGGGGCCACCCGCCCCCGCCTACCGGCTGCAATGGCCGGGCGGTCTGAGCCTGGAGTTGCACGCCGGTTTTGCCGCCGGCGAACTGGCCGCCTTGTTGCAGCTCCTCCCCGCGTTATGATCCCCTTGAGCCCGGCGACGCGGATCTTCCTGGCCAGCGGCGCGACGGATCTGCGCAAGAGTTTTGAAGGGTTGGGCGACGTGGTCACCCACCAATTCAAGGAGGATCCGTTGAGCGGCCACCTGTTCGTCTTCACCAACCGCCGGAAAAACCGGCTCAAGCTGCTCTATTTTGACGGCACCGGGGTCTGGGTGTGCGCCAAGCGGTTGATGGGGCAGGGCTGCTTTGCGTGGCCGGACACGACTGAGCCGGGCGCTCTGCGGATCGCCGCCGAGGAGTTGACGCTGTTGCTGACCGGCCTGGATTTGGCGAAAACCCAAGCCCGGCCATGGTGGCGCAAGGCCGCGTGAAAAAAGTTGGAAAAAAAGCAAAATAACGCTTGCCAGGGCGGCGGTATAGGTATAGTAACGGGATACTGTAAATGATCACGCTCGACACCCTGCCCGCCGAAGTCCGCCACGCCGTTGAGGCGTTGCAGGCCGCCAACGCGTGCTTGGAAAACACCGTCCAGCTCAAAAACAAAGCCCTGCAGGAAAAGGACCAGATCATTCAAATTCAGGACGAGAAAATCCGCCTGCTCAATTTCCAGCTCTGGGGTCCCAAGGGCGAAAAGTTGTCCCCGGCGCAAACGGCGCTGCTCTTCGCGGAGGCCAGTGTCACGGCGGCCGAAGTCCAGCAGGAGGCCCAGCGGCCGGCGGCGGAAAAAGCCCGGCCGCTGCCCCGGGCCAAAAAGCCCCGCGCCCGCCATCCCGGCCGGGACCCCTTGCCCGCCCATCTGGAGCGCCGTGAAATCATCATTCCCTGCCACCCCGCCGACTGCCGGTGCGGCCACTGCGGCGCCGAGCGGCCCGTCATCGGCTATGAAACGCGCGAGGAACTGGGGTGCGAGCCGGCGAAGTTTTTTGTCAACGTCATCCAGCGGGAAAAGCGCGGCGCGCATTGCCTGCCCGAACAGGGCGTCGTCACCGCGCCCGTCCCGCCCCGCATCGTGCCCAAGGGCAAATTGGCCGACGAATTTATCATTGAAATCCTGATCCAAAAATACCAGCAGCACACCCCGGTCTACCGCCAGAACGCCGCGCTGACGGACAATCACGGCCTGGATTTGGACCGCAAAACGCTGACTGACGCCATCCTGGCGGCCGGCGAGTTGCTGCGCCCCGTGGTGGGGGCCCAGGCCGCCGAGTTGCTCCGGGGCCATTATCTGCAAGTGGATGAAACCACCGTGCCGGTGCACACCGGCGAAAAAACCGGGCGCCATCATCAGGCTTACTTCTGGGAATACAGCGAGCCCGGCGGCCGGGTCGTCTTTGACTTTCAGATGGGGCGCGGTCGCGCCGGCCCGG
>CAIQWB010000151.1 GCA_903875465.1 uncultured Verrucomicrobia subdivision 3 bacterium | reverse complement strand
TTTGTGATGAAAATATTGATGTTTAGCCGAATCTGCCGGGGTGAATATTAACAGGTCGTCCGGCCAAATTTCTCCGCATAAATTCTTTCATTTGACCGGGAGTTTTTTTAGCCTTTTGGGGATTATACAAACTTAAGCAAATAAAACTTATGGCCGCTGATACCTCTGTTGTAAAACCCGTCGAAGCCCCGCCGCTGAAACCGCTGGCACTGGTTTCCAAACTCGCCCCCACGCCCAAAGCCGCGCCAAAATATGCGGCGACAGTGAAAAATGCCGCTGGGGCCGAGGTCGTCCTGGCCGATCCGCGCGCCACCCGCGCCCTGGTGGCGCTGATGGACGTGCATGCGGTGGTGGGCGGTGCCGCCTGTCATTGGGGCGGTCCGGCCGCGTTTGCCGAAATTAATGCCGCCATCCATGGCATCATGTTCGCCACCACGGGGCGCGAATGGCATGAAGCGTATAATTATATAAATGACGCCGGCCATGCCGAAAACGGGGTTTATGCGCTCCGGGCGCTCTACGGTTTTGACGGCATGAGCTTCGACACCCTGAAGGGCTTCCGCAGCATTGCGAGCAAGCTGACCGGCCACGGGGAATCCCACCTCAATCCCGAGGGGGTGCTGATGAGCAATGGTCCGCTCGGGTCCTCCCTGCCGCAGGCGCAGGGACTGGCCATTGGGGATAAAGTCGCCGGGCGCGAGCGTGTGACGATTTGCGTGGTGAGCGACGGCGCGAGCATGGAAGGCGAGGCGCGCGAATCGTTTGCCGCCATTCCCGGCCTGGCCGCCAAGGACCGCTTGAATCCCTTTCTCCTGGTGATTTCGGATAACGACACCAAGCTGTCCGGACGCATCACCAAAGATTCGTTTAGCATGCAGCCCTCCTTCGCCGCGATGGGCGCACTGGGCTGGAATGTGATCCAGGTGCCGCATGGGAATAATCTGGCCGAAGTGTACCTCGCCATGGAAGCGGGACTTGCGGCGGCAAAGGCCAATCCCCACCAACCCGTGTGCCTCCTGTGCAAGACCATCAAGGGCTACGGCATCAAAGCCACGGAGGAAAATTCCGCCGGTGGCCACGGTTTCCCGCTGGCCAATGGCGAAAAAATCGTGGACTGGATGACTGAGTTGTTCAAGGGCGACGTGGTGCCGGCCGACCTGGCGGCCTGGGCGCAGACGTTGCGCAGCGACTGGGAAAAGAAAGAAGCGGATAAGCAGGCCAAGGCGGCGGCGGCTCCGGCGAATCCCGCGCCGGCCGTGAAGAAGGACAAAGTGCAAACCGGTCTGGCGAAAGCGGCCGTTCGCGCCGCGCAGGAGGGCCTGCCGGTTTACTCGGTTTCGGCGGACGTGCAGGGATCCACGGGCATCAGCCTGTTTCAAAAGAGTTTCCCGGACCGCTTCATTGAAGTGGGCATCGCCGAGTCCAACATGATCAGCGCCGCCGCGGGTTTGTCCAAGGCCGGATTTATTCCGATCGTGGACACGTTTGGCCAGTTCGGCGTGACCAAGGGCAATCTGCCGCTGACCATGGCGGCCCTTTCCCAAGCGCCGGTCATTGCCATGTTTTCCCACGTGGGCTTTCAAGATGCCGCTGATGGGGCCTCCCACCAGGCCACCACTTATTTCGCGGCAACCAGCGCGATTCCCCACACCGTGGTGATCGCGCCGAGTTGCTCGGATGAGGCGGAATCGTTGATGCACCAGGCCATTCACCAATTCGCCGCCGACCGCGCGGCGGGCCATGATGGCGACAGCTACCTGTTCTTTGTGGGCCGGGAAAATTATCCGCTGACCTGGATTCCGGGCGCGCAATATCCCTGGGGCAAGGCCCAGGTCCTGTCCACGGGCACGGACGTGGTCCTCATCGGCTGCGGCGTGCTGGTGAACAAGGTCATCGAGGCGGGCAAGCTGCTGGCCGCCCAGGGCGTGCAGGCCACGGTGATCAGCAATCCCTTTGTAAATCGCGTGGACTTGGACACCATCGGCGCGGCGGTCAAGGCTTGCGGTGGACGGGTGGTGACGATTGAAGATCATCAAGTCATCGGCGGCATGGGTGCGCAGGTGTCCCACGCCCTCTCCAATGCGGGCATTGCGCACACCCTCAAGAGCCTCGGCATCAATAACGAATTTGGCCAGTCGGCGTACCTGGCCGAGGAGCTTTATGTGAAGCACGGCCTGACCGCACCCAAAGTGGCCGAGGCGGCGCTGGCCTTGCTGGGGCGCTAAGTCCGGCAGGAGCGCAGGCGATGACAGGCGCAGTTTTGCGTGGGGCAACTAGAAGGCTCCACCCAGAGCTGCGCTTTTTCGTGTCCGCCCCATGCCGGCGGCCGTCTGGCTTGCCGGGCATGGGGCTCGCGGCGGCGCGTTAAATCTTGGCACTTGCGCCCGGGCGGCATTCCCTTAAAAATCTCACGCGACTAATTATCCCATGACTCATCGTCTGCCCATTTACGACATCGAATCCGAGCTGGTGGCGCGGCTGCGCACCGACCGGCGGTTGATTTTATCGGCGCCCACGGGCTCCGGGAAGTCCACGCAGGTACCGCAGATTCTATGGAAGCAAGGCTTCTTGGAACACGGGCAGGTGGTGATTCTTCAGCCCCGGCGGCTGGCGGCACGCTTACTGGCAACCCGCGTGGCCGAGGAGTTAGGCGTGCAGCTGGGCCAGGAGGTGGGTTACCAGATCCGTTTTGAAAATGTAACCTCGGCGCGAACGAAAATCCGCTTTGTCACGGAGGGGATTTTGTTGCGGCAAATGCAGGCCGATCCCCAATTGCGCGGGGTCAGCGCGCTCATTTTTGACGAGTTTCACGAGCGGCATTTGTACGGCGATATTACGCTGGCGCGTGCCTTGGACCTGCAGGAACAGCACCGGCCCGACTTGAACCTGGTGGTGATGTCCGCCACGCTGGATGCCGGCATCTTAACGCAATATTTGTCGGAACGACGACATCCCGGTGGGACCGCTCCCGCCGCAGTAAAGACAGGCTGCTCGGTGCTGGTTTCCGAGGGCAGGACCTTTCCGGTGGCGATGGAGTACGCCGAGAAACCCGCGTATGCGGACCAGCGGCCGGTATGGGAACAGGCGGCGGATGCCTTTAGTCATTACGTTCACCACGGCGGGGAAGGGGATGTGCTGGTGTTCATGCCGGGCGGTTTTGAAATTTCCCAGACGATTGAGGCCATCCGGCACACGTCCGAGGCCAAGGGTTTTATTTTGCTGCCGTTGCACGGCGAATTGACGCCCAAGGATCAGGATGCCGCCGTGGCCCGGTACGAACGGCGCAAGGTCGTGGTGGCCACCAATGTGGCTGAAACGTCATTGACCATTGATGGGGTGCGACTGGTGATTGATAGTGGGCTGGCCCGCATGGCCAAATATGATGCCAATCGCGGCCTGAACACGTTGTTGATCGAAAAGATTTCCCAGTCCAGCGCCGACCAGCGGGCGGGGCGGGCCGGGCGGACAGCTACCGGCACCTGCATGCGCTTGTGGTCGCGCGAGGAGCATGGGCATCGCGCGCCCCGGGAATTGCCGGAGATCAAACGCCTCGATTTATCCGAGGTGGTGCTTAATTTGAAGGCGGCCGGGGTGGAGGATCTGCGGCAATTTCGCTGGCTGGATGCGCCGGAGGCGAATTCACTGGCCCATGCCGAGGAACTGTTATTGGATCTGGGGGCCATCCACAAAACCCAGCCCGAGCTGACGCCTTCGCCGACCGCCATCACGCCCATTGGCCGCAAGATGCTGGCGTTTCCCTTGCATCCCCGTTACGCCCGGATGATGCTGGCGGCGCAGGCCTATGGCTGTGTTTACCAGGCGGCGCTGGTGGCCGCGCTCACGCAGGGGCGGGACCTGCTGATTCGCAATGTGGACCGCGACACAAATAGCCTGCGGGAGGACATGCTCGGGGAAAAGGCGACGTCGGATTTTTGGATTTTGATGCGCGCCTGGACGTATGCGGTCAAAAATAACTATCAACTGGACGCCTGCCGCCGCCTGGGCATCCACGCCGTCACCGCCCGGCAAGTGGGTCCGTTATTGGAGCAGTTTCTGGGCATCGCCCAGCGCGAGGGGTTGGACACGGCGCCACGGGAAGTCAAAGATGAAGCCTTGCAGAAGTGCATTTTGATCGGATTCAGCGACCGCGTGGCGCGCCGGCTGGACCAGGGCACACTGCGTTGTGAGCTGGTCCATAATCGCCGGGGCAGCCTGGCGCGCGAGAGTGTGGTGCAGAAAAGTCCGTTGCTGGTCGCCTCGGAAGTCCGGGAAATCGAGGGCCGCGAGATTACCACCATCTTGTCGCTGGCGACGGCGATTGAAACGGAGTGGCTGGCCGAGTTGTTCCCGGAGGATATTCAGTCGGATTTGCACGTTCAGTTTGATGTCACGTCCAAGCGGGTGCAGGCGGCGGAACTCCTGCGGTTTCGCGGCCTCGCGCTGTCGGCCCGGCGGGTGGAACCACCGCCGGCCGACCAGGCGGCGCGCATCCTGGCCGAGGAAGTGGTGGCGGGACGCCTGCCATTGCCCGGGTGGGATCATCACGTGGAGCAATGGCTGATGCGGCTGCGCCTGCTCTGCACGCATTGTCCGGAACTGCAACTGCCGGACATCACGGAAGACGACCGCCGGCATATCATTGAGCAACTCTGTCTGGGCGCGGTGGGCTACAAGGATATCAAGGACCGGGAGGTGAAGCCGGTGGTCATGTCCTGGCTCTCCCACGCCCAGCGGGAATTATTGGACAAGCATGCCCCGGAACGGCTGGCATTGGCCAACGGTCGCACGCCCAAGGTAACCTACGAAACGGGCAATCCGCCCTACATTGCCCTGCGCATTCAAGAGCTATACGATGTTAACCAGACCCCCAAAATCGGCATGGGTAGGATTCCGGTGGTGGTGCATATATTGACACCGGGGATGAAACCCATCCAGATCACCCAGGACCTTTCGGGATTTTGGCGGGACCAATATCCCCGCATTAAATCAGAACTACAGCGCAAGTATCCGCGCCACGTCTGGCGTTAAACCCCGGCCGAGACTTTGGCCCGGCCAGCGGGTGGTAATCCGGCGGATTTGAAAAAGACGCCAGATTGTCACGAGGACGACATTAAAGTGTCACGTGATTGGGGCTATATAAAGCATTGCCGCAACCTTTGCCATTCGGTTGGAAGGCGGCTTTTAATCTGAAATAATTGTGAAACATTTGATTTATTGCACGGTGGTCACCGGCCTGGGAGTTATCGCGTTATCCGCTCACGCCCAATCCTTCACCCCCGGGGAACTGGCGGTATTGCGGGCTGGGAATGGGGACATCAATTTGCGCCTGAAGCAGGCGCCGGTGTTTGTCGACGAGTTTGATCCAGCGCACTTTAACGACTCCCCGGTGCTCACCGTGGCCATGCCGACTAATGGACCCAAGGCGTTGTTTTTAAACGGCCATGCCGCGACGGAAGGCAATTTGACCCGCTCAGCCGATAATCGCTGGCTGGCCATTGCCGGTTATGCGGGGGTCGATTTGTTACAGTTTCCCGGAGTTCCTTCCCAATTGAATGTGCCGCGTGGCTTTGGCACTTTGGGGGCCTCCGCAAGCAGCTTTGCCTTGGTTTATTGCAGTTCCAATAGCTGGTACGAGGGGGCGAATCCCCGGGGGGTGGTCACCGATGGGGCGGGTAGTTTTTGGGGCTGTGGTGATCTGCATGGCACGACTTATTACCGTGCCCAACCCACGCCTCAACCATTTGAATTCAAGACGCTGCTCAATACCCGGGCCATAGAAATTATCAATCAAACCTTGTACGCCAGCCTGAACACCGCCGATGGTCTGGATACCGAGGATGTGGGTGGGATTTACAGTTTTGTGAGTGGCACCACGGCGGTGCCGTTACCGAAGGACGCTGGTTGCTCCATGAGTTTGGTGGTACCGTCCGCCAAGGGGTACAAAAAGACCGCCGGCTTTGACTTAAATGCCACTGGTACCACGGCTTATGTGGCGGATACTGCGGCGGGCATTCAAAAATATGTCCGGACCGGCAATGATTGGAAATTTGCTTACAACTTCAAGATACCCCAAGTCATTCCCGCCGACATTAACAATGCCGAGGGCTGTTTTGGGGTGGTCGCGGATTTCAGCGGGGCCAAGCCAGTGATCTATGCCACGACGACCGAAGGTTGGGGCGGGGCAAATTCCAACCGGGTGGTGCGGATTGTGGACACTGGGGCGGATGCGGTCGTGACGACCATCGCGCAAGCCGGGAGTACCAACATGGTGTTTCGCGGCATTTCCTTTACGCCTGAAGTCCAGCCTGCCGCCGTGGCAAAATAGTCATTTGATTGGGTCAAGCTGGAGGGGCGGATTGACCACTGTATCAGCAGGCTGATCAGCGGTGGAGCCCCAGCGGTTCATTCCCGGATCCACTTGCCCCGGCACTAGGACGGCAATCACATAAGGATGGGTCACATAAACTCCGGGTTGCGTTTGGTTAAATTGCCCTTGGGGTGCGCGATAGGCCACCGGGTTGGCGGCAAGGTGCGCCGAACTTAAGAGGTCCGGCGATTCTGCGGGGGCGGGTTGAGTGACCGTGGACACGAGCAAGGCTCCCGAAAGAACAGCGGCCAGACCGGCTAAGATTAATTGCGCACCCATTGCGGTATTTTGACCGTCCCGTGGGCTTTTTGTTCAGTTTGGCGTTAAATAAAGGGCAGGGGCACAATCCGGGCACTGCTTTCACCACCAATGGAAAGGAGGGTCAGTTCCGTGCCGATTTGATACACCTCCCGGCGCACGTAGCCCAAGGCGATATTCCCCTGGAGGCTGGGAGAATAGCCCGCACTGGTCACGTAACCGACTTCCTTCCCCGACTGCCATAATTTGTCGCCGCGCTGAGGCAGGGCGGACAGGTTGTCGGCCAGGCGCAGTCCGCGGAGTTCGCGATTCACATGCCCCACGCTATGAATGCGGTTGATGACTTCCTGCCCAATATAGCAACCCTTGCTATAGCTCACGGCCCGGGCCTCCAGCCCGCATTCCAGGGGAATATTGGTTTCGTCCATGTCCTGGCCAAAACGCGGCAGACCCGCCTCCAGGCGGGCGATTTCAAAGGCCGTCCAGCCAACTGCCCGGCCGCCCGCCTGCCGGGCGGCGGCGATCAATTTATCCGCAATGGCGCCCAAGGAATCATTGGGCACATAGAAATCAAACCCCGCTGAACCTAGTCTGGGCAGGCAGACCAGATAGAGTTCTCCGAGGTTGGCATCGGTCATTTTAACCGACTGGAAGGGCTTGGCGGGCAGTTGGTTTTCCTCCACTAAACCCAGGGCCAGGACGACCTCCCGTGAGCGGGGCCCCTGAACCGTCAGCAAACCATAATGCGGAGCGGCATCCACAATTTGCACGTCATCGGCCACGATGAATTTTTCCAGCCGGGCGGTGATCTGTTCGGTGAGGCCGGGTTCAAAATCCAAGAGCAATTCATCGGCCAGGCAGAAAATATTCAGGTCCGACTCCATTTTGCCCTTGGCGGTGGTTACCGTGGCATAAGTGCCCTGGCCAGCCGCGAGCTTTTTGATGTCATTGGTGACCTGGCCATGCAGGTAACGAGCCCGGTCGGCACCCACCAGGCAAAGGCGGCTGCGACTGCTCAAATCCAGCACCCCGGCCGCGGTGCGCACGGCTTCGTGCTCGGCCAGGGCCGCGCCGTAATCGGCCACGATCTCCGCGCCGTTCACCGTGGTAAACTGCGCCTGCAGGCGGTGGTGGAATTCATGCAGCAAGGTGCTCATTATTAGTCCTAAGAATGCCAGTTTTTGGCCGGAGTGCCAGTGTGAATGTTCATTGCTTTTAGCCCGCTTTCCGGGCATTATTGGGGTATGAATTTGGACGAACTTTATTCTGAACTAACCTTAAAGGGCGGCGCGAAGTTGGTATTGCTGGTGCTGGATGGCCTGGGCGATTTAGCCACCAAAGAGCAGGGTTACCTTACCCCACTGGAAGCCGCCCACACCCCGAACCTCGACAAGCTCGCCAAAGATTCTGCCCAAGGCCGGATGATTCCCGCCGCACCGGGCATCACGCCGGGCAGCGGTCCCGGGCATCTGGGTTTGTTCGGTTATGACCCGTTGGAATTTCAAGTTGGTCGCGGTGTAATTGAGGCCCTGGGCTTGGGGATGGAATTGAAAGCGGGCGATGTGTGTGCCCGTGCCAATTTCGCCACCTTGGATGCCAAAGGCATTGTCACGGACCGCCGGGCTGGGCGGATTCCCACGGAGACCTGCGAAAAGCTGGTCGCCATGCTGAGCGCCAAAATCAAAAAAATTGGGGAAACGGAAGTTTTGATCAAGGCAGGGAAAGAACATCGCTTTGTGGTGGTGTTTCGTGGCAAAGGGCTGGAAGGTCCTTTGACTGATGCCGATCCGAATCGCGAAGGCTTTGCAATTCCAACGGTTAAACCGCGTGATCCCGCGAATGCCAAGCAAAAGAAAATGGCCAAGCTGATCGCCGATTTCTACAAAGCGGCCCTGCCGATTCTGGCCAAGGAAGTACCGGCCAATGGCTTCCTCATGCGTGGTATTGCGCACCAGCCGGAAATTCCGCTGTTTGAAGACCGCTACAAATTGAAACCGGCCTGTCTGGCAGTCTATCCCATGTACAAGGGGCTGGCCCAGTTGGTGGGCATGGAAAAAATTGAGGGTCCGCAAACCATTGCCGAGCAATTCCATCGCTACCTGGCCGAGTACGACAAGTATGACTTCTTTTTCATTCACTACAAATACACGGACAAAGCGGGCGAGGACGGCAATTTTGCCGCCAAGAAGAAGGCTATCGAGGATTTTGATGCGGCATTGCCCATCCTATTGCAGAAGCGTCCGGATGTCCTGGCGATTACCGGGGATCACTCCACGCCGGTGGCTATGAAAGGCCATTCCTGGCATCCCCAGCCCGTGCTGTTGCATTCCGCAATCAGTGGTTCCGACAAACTGGAGCGTTTTACCGAAACCGGGGCGAACAGTGGTTCACTGAGCGTCTTCCCGGCCAAGTTCCTGATTCGTTTAATGCAGGCCAACGGGCGTTTGTTTGACAAATTTGGCGCTTAAGCGGCGTTCGCCATTCATTTCACCGGGCGCGGTTCCACCGCGCCCTTTTTATTTGCAGCCGGCGGTGATTGAGACTTGCCAGCGCGCCCCATAAAACGGCAATTTTGAACCCGTGAACCTGCCCAACAAACTGACCGCGTCCCGTTTTGTCCTGACGGTGCTGTTCCTTTGGTGTTTGTTTACCAACTTTCCCTGGCATCAGACGCTGGGGTTGGTGCTGTTTTGCCTGGCGGGGGTGACCGATTATCTGGATGGCCGCATCGCGCGGCAGCGCCAGTTGATCACCAACTTTGGCATCCTGATGGATCCGCTGGCGGACAAGATTATGACTTGCTCCGCTTTTATTGCCTTTGTGGAGAGCACCCATGTGAACCCCAATGCCCCGGTAAAACTAGCGGCATGGATGGTGGTGATCATCGTCAGCCGGGAACTCGCAATTACCGGCATGCGCTTGCTGGCCGCTTCGAAAAACGTGGTGCTGGCGGCGGAAAATTACGGCAAACACAAGACCATCTGGCAAATCATCAGCATTATTGCGCTGCTGGTCGTGGATGCCCTGCATGAATGGCCGGTCCCGCTGCAAATGATTTTTCGTGGTTGGTCGCCCGTGTTTGCCGAAATAGCGCTCTGGATTACCGTGGTCCTGACCATGCTTTCCGGCGGGATTTATTTATGGCGCAACCGGGCACTGTATTTGAATGACATGTGAGGCGGGGGGCGGAGGAACCGCGCTGAACCATTACACTCGGTGCGCTAACGATGGGCGGGCAAAGGCAGGGTGTCACCAGCGCTACTGGGTTGGTAAACCGCCGGGGGCAGATGGACAATGGGGTCGTGGGATTTATGCGTGTGCAGCACCCAGACGACCACGCACGCCATGGATAAAATTAATCCCAGGACCAGTCCGGCCACGCCCACTTTCCAATTCAACTTTGCCAGCAGCAGGGTAAGGTGGTCCACCACCCCTTTGCGGCCGGGTTCTCCCAAAGGGGGGCGCTCGGTAAGTTTCGTGGAGTGGCGCAGTTCCACGTCCAAGTCAGCCAGAATCTGGGCGGGATCCAGCTTCAGGGCGGCCGCATAATTTTTGACGGTGCCGCGCAGATAAATGGGCGCGGGAAAAACCGCGTAATTACCCTCTTCAATGGCGCGCAGATGATCCGTGCGGATTTTGGTTCGCTCGGCAAGAATCTGAATCGTCAAGGTTTGGGTTTCGCGCGCGGCTCGCAACTTTTCGGCAACCGTTGGCATTCCTGCTATTTAGCGGGTTTATTGACGAATTGGCAACAGTGGAAATAATATAGTCCAGACATTATTTAAATGTCTGGACCAATTTTCCGATGAAAACCCCGAGCCGCGGCTCGTCCGGTCATTAACTGCGGTGCTTTCCGCTGGTTAGAACGACCAGTTCACGAAGGGAAATCCAGTCGCCAGCTTGTCGGGAAATTCCGTAAACCACGGATTGTTCAGGGCCACGTTTACGAAGCCGATTTGCACGCCTTGCAGTTTCTCCGCGTAATTCACGAAACCCCATTGCAATCCATGAAATTCCTGGGCAACGTTGATCCAGCCGGATTGCAGGCCGATGAAATTGCCTTGCGAAAAATTAACCAGTCCGCTTTGCCAGCCGTAAAACTTTTCGAAGCTGATATTGACCATGCCCCACGCCACGCCGGTATAGTCATCCGCATAATTACCGAGGAACGCCCAGGAGAACCCCTTGCTGGTGCCGGAACTGCCATTGATAAAACCCAGCGCCAGCGCCGTTTGCGGATTTTCCCCCCAAATACTCAAGGCCAGGCCATTGATCTGTTCGGTTTTGGGATGAATGGCGATTTGCGGAGTGAGTGAGGCCTGAAAGGCGGATTGAGCGTTCAGGCTCAAGGTGGCCGTCAGGGCAACGGGTAGAATTAGGAATTTGTTCATAATGGATAAGTTACAGAGGCAGAATAGCAGCCCATGGCTTTTTTTCAATGGGGTAAATACCTGACCCGCCCACGGCTGATGGTCGTTTCACCAAGTGCTCTAACGGATCGGGGAGAGGCAGCTGGTTTCCAGAAATTGTTGGAAGGTATGATGGCGGGCGACGACGTCATTGTGGGCCAGATTACTGTGCAGGAAGACATAGTGATGACTGGTTAGGTCGGCCAGGTTAAGACTGGTTTCGTTGGTGGCCACGAGTGAAGCGTTGGTGCCGCGCAGGGTGGCTATCATGGCTTCCGAATTTGCCCGGGTGCCTCCGTGATCCGTATAAATATTGAGCAATCGACCTGAATCGCCGGCGGCCCAAGTCAGGAAGCTGTCGCTGTGCGCATACAAGGCGTCGAACAGCCAAACTTCGCGGATGGACTGAGTGAGGCCGCCCCGGTCCAGAATGCCGGCGATCACCTGGTAACCGCCGCTGTGGCCGGAGAGGATGATTTGGCCAGTCACGGCATCATTGGAGAGTACGTTGCCGGCTTTTAACACCGCGAGGGCTTCGGCCATGAAGCGCTGGAAACCACCGGCATCCTCCAGCTTGCCACCGGCAGAATCGGGTGCATCGTGCGGGCCCTCGGGGACAATGAGAATGGCGTTGCGGCCGCTGGCCGTCAGTTGCTCGGCCAGTTGGTATTGTTGGAGGGTGCCCGCCACGGTATGGCGCCAGCCATGAAAATGGATGACGAAATCCACCTGCGGGCCCGCGCGGAAGCCCTTGGGAATGAAGAGGGCCACGGTGCTGTCCTGGTAATGGGTGGCGGCATCGTAATTGGTGCCGTCATAACGGTGGCCCTGCGCCCGGCTGGGGTGAGGAAAGGGGGCGCTGGCGAAGTTTGTGAGGACGAGCTGACCGAACGGATGGAGATCGGGCGGCGCAGTTTCGGCCGACCACGCCAACCGGGCCGATAACAACAGGAACAAGAGGATTTCCTTCATGCCGGCAGAATAAGGCGCCAAGCCAGGGAAAAGCGATGAAGAAAAAACTGTCCAAACACCCCTGGATCATTAAACAATTTGGGGATGACGCTGACTGAAGCCCAAGCCCGCCACGCGCAGTTCGCCGGGGAGATCCGGCGGCATGACCACGCTTATTATGTGGCGGCCAAGCCCGTGATTTCGGACTTGGATTACGACCTTCTTTATAAGGAACTGCAGGCAATTGAAAAGGATTTCCCTGACCTAGTCACCCCAGAATCACCCACCCAACGGGTCGGGGGGGCGCCGTTGAGCGAGTTTAAGTCCGTGCGTCACGCCATCCCCATGATGAGCCTCGATAACACCTATTCGCAGGCCGAGCTTCAGGAATTTGTTCAGCGGGTGCAAAAGTTGCTCCCCGGGGAAACGCTGGAATGGGTGGTGGAACCCAAGGTGGACGGACTGGCGGTGAGCCTCCGTTATGAAGGGGGAAACTTTTTGGTGGGAGCCACCCGGGGGGATGGCACACACGGGGATGACATTACGACGAATTTGCGGACGATTCGGAGTTTGCCCTTGAGCTTGGGAGCCCCGGGTGGGGACGGGCAGGCCAGTCACCGGCGCAACGCTGCCGGAGGGGACCGTGATGTGGTGGGCGGGCCGGAAACGGCGTGCGGGTGTCCGGTGCCGGTGGCGGACCGAGAGGCAGATCAAATGGCGGCACCAGCGGTGCTGGAAGTGCGCGGTGAAGTCTACATGACACGCTCCGGTTTTGAAAAATTGAATGCGGAGCGGGTGGCAGCCGGGGAGGAGGCCTTTGCCAATCCCCGGAATTCGGCGGCCGGTTCGCTCAAGCAACTGGATCCCAAAATTGTTGCCCAACGTCCGCTGGCGATTGTTTTGTATGGTTTGGGGCAAGTGGCCGAAGGGCGGTGGCCCGGGACGCAACAGGCGCTTTTGGAATGGCTGAAAGCTTTGGGGTTCAAAACGCCGGAGCGGACGTGGTTCTGCCGCAGTGCCGAGGAGTTGCTCGCCGCCATCGCCGAACTGGACCAGGTGCGCGGGGGCTTCAATTACGAGACGGACGGGGCGGTGATCAAGCTCAATGATTTTGACCAGCAACGGCGCATCGGTGCCACCACAAAGGCACCCCGTTGGGCCATTGCTTATAAATATGCGGCCGAGCAGGCTCGGACCCGGCTCAAGGCGATTACGGTGCAGGTGGGGCGCACCGGAGCGCTGACGCCCGTGGCTGAGCTGGAGCCCGTGTTTCTGGCGGGCAGTACCATCGGGCGGGCGACCCTGCACAATGAGGATTACATCCGCGCGAAGGACATTCGCATCGGGGACATGGTGGTGATAGAAAAGGCCGGGGAAGTGATTCCCGCAGTGGTGGCAGTGGAGTTGGCGGCGCGCACCGGGGCGGAGCCGGGCTTCACTTTTCCCACAGCGTGTCCGGAATGTGGCGCGGCCACGGCAAAAGAAACCGGCCCGGATGATACCACTGGTGCCATCTGGCGGTGTGTGAACCGGGAATGTCCGGCGCAGGTGCGAGGACGGATTGAGCATTGGTGTTCGCGCGGGGCCATGGATATTGAAGGCGGCGGCGAGGTGATGGCCGCGCAGTTGGTGAAACACGGGTTGGTGCGGGACGTGGCGGATTTGTACGCCTTGAAGCTGGAGCAACTGGTGGCCCTGGAGCGGATGGGGGAGAAATCCGCTGGCAATTTTCTGGCGGCGCTGGCCGTCAGCAAAACCCGCGATTTGTGGCGGCTGTTGTTCGGTCTGGGAATCTTGCATATCGGTGCTGGCGGCGCCAAGTCGCTGGGCCGTCACTTTCCCTCTTTGGAGGCGATCCTGACGGCGGATGAAGAGGCCTTGCAAACGGCGGACGACATCGGGGTGGTGATTGCCCAGAGCTTGTTAGAATGGCGCGCGGATGGCGCAAATCAATCGCTCATCGAGCGGTTGCGGGCCGCTGGTTTAAATTTTACCTCGCAGTTGTATCAATCCCAAGGCGCCGCCGGCCCACTGGCCGGCAAGTCATTTGTGCTCACGGGTACCCTGCCAACCCTGACGCGCGAGGCTGCGGCGGCGCGGATCGAGGCGGCCGGCGGGCGCGTTAGTGGGAGCGTCAGCAAAAAAACGGATTATGTGGTGGCTGGGGCGGAAGCCGGGAGCAAACTGGAAAAGGCGCAAAAACTGGGCGTAAAAATTATCGGCGAAACGGAATTGTTGGAGCTGACCGGAGTTTGAAGACCCAACGGCTGGGGGGAAACGGTACAATGCAAAATCCAACCTTTGGACAGTGCCCTTTCCAACCTGAAATGAGGACCGAGCCATGCCCTGGCAGGCGGCGACTTCAAGCTGGGGCTGCGTCGCGGGTGGACTGCAAATAGAGCACCACCGCCTCGGTCTTGGATTTCACCCCCAGTTTCCGGTACATGCGCTTGGAATGACTGTAAACGGTCTGCGGGCTGCGCTTCAGTTCATCGGCAATCTCCTTGTAAGATTTCCCCGAGGCCAACAGTCCCAAAATAATACGTTCCTTCTTGGTGAGGGTGCTGATGGATTTTTCGTGGGTTTTGGCATCCTGAAACCGGCGGATGATTTTTTTCATCACATTGGTTTCCATGGCCAGCCCGCCGGCGAAGTACCCCTCCAGCGCCTTGAGAATTTCGCGCATGGGCTGCGTCTTGAGCAAGTAACCTTCGGCACCATTGGAAAGGGCGCTACCAATCAGGGCGTCCTCGGAATGGCCGGATAATACAATAATGTGCGTTTTGGGGTGTTTCAGCTTGATGTCGCGGATCACCTCGCAACCGGACGACCGGCCCAGCATGAGGTCGACGAGCACGACGTCATAGGAATTACGCTCCATGCCTCGCATCGCGGCTTTGGGATCCTGGTAACCCACAGGGCGCGAAAAGCCCAGCACCTGCTCGGTGTAATCGCAAAACGCCGCCAGAAAATCTGCGTCGTCGTCAATGATTGCCAGTCGTATTTCCATTTAATTTTTTCCCACCAGCAGAGGGGCTCCATCATTAGCCTCGCTGCCAGCCAACAGCCAAGTATCTTTAAAATAACTTAAATCTCAAACACTGGCCAGCACGGAATTCAAGCCCATCCCCAGAGGGGTATATGACAAGATCCGATTAATGCCTTGGCCTGGCCAGGCCTTGGATGGGAGCCTGAGTGTTCGGTCCGCCGCCCCCCAACAGCGAACGCGGGCGGTACTGGGCACCACTTCATGGGGGGCGTTCCCGACATGTCAAAGAACCGACTGCTGTCCAAGCCGGAACGAGGTAATAGAAAGGCAGCGTTTGCCTGGGTTTTTGCGCAACGACTTCGTCGTGTGGCACTGCCAGATCCATCAAGGATGGGCTGCGCTCCCCCCCCCTCCCCATGCGCAAAAATTCACGGTGCTACCACTGGCATTTCGATTGCACGGTTCCGGCCAAAGTCCCATGGTGGACCCGTTGGCATACCACGGGTCGGGCAATGCGCCATTTTGAGGATGGGCATGCGTTCGCACGGAACAACGGGGCGGCGACTGGCGCGGGTGGCGGGTCGGAAAAATCGCGCGGTTAGAACTACGCTCATGAAGCGTGGAAGTTTTGTCAGCTAGAGCCAGAACCCGGCATCCGGGCTTGATGCTGGTGGCCTGGCCGGCAAGCGATGACCGACAGGTCCACCTGATACCGTTCCGGGATATAGCCAGGGGGAGGGAAGTATTTTGCCGCACTCCCGGATGTTAAAAAGCGCCAAACTTGAACTTGCTTCCGAGGCGAAAGATAACTAAATTTTATATTCCTCGGTGGCGGGGTAGCCAAGTGGTAAGGCAGGGCTCTGCAAAAGCCTCATCCGTCGGTTCGATTCCGACCCTCGCCTCCAGTCCTTTTTCCTCGGAAATCCGAGGGTTGGGTTCAAAAAAAGGCCGTCGATGACGTTAACTGTCAGTGAAAACGTCAGTGAAAACGAGGCCTGAACGAACCCGGCGGAACCCGGACAGGCCCGTCGCCTGTCCAGTGGCCGGACCGGAACAC
>CAIQWB010000150.1 GCA_903875465.1 uncultured Verrucomicrobia subdivision 3 bacterium | reverse complement strand
CGAGGCAACCTAAAAGCAAGAGGGCGGACAGTCACCTGTCCGCCCTCCTCATTTCCGTAACCTTCTCGTAGGAAACGAGGTGACGAGTTTCTAATTAACAAGCCACCCCCAACCAGCACCCGGCCCACTCTGTCGACCACCCACTGACCAGCGCAAGCGAGCACCCCGCAGCGGCGTCTCGGCCGGGCGCCGCATTTCAATTTTCAATTCCCCAACGGCTTCAACGTCGAGGCATTCGGACTCACCGCCATGTGGAAGGTCGTCACGTCATCGGGATGCGCCGGGTCAAACGTGAAGCCATCCTCGACATCCGCCGCCAGGGGCAATTTATCCTGCTGAATGCCCGCGATGATGCACTTGGCCAGCTCATAACTGCCATAGTTATTGTGATGGGTGCCGTCCTGGAAGGCCAGACCAATATTGTCTCCCAGCGCCTTGTAAACCACCCGGCTCATCTTGTTTAAATCAATCAACGCACAGTTTTCCTCCTTCGCCACGGCGCGCACAGCGTCGGGATAACCCGCCAGGGTGTCCTGCTCCACGCCGCTTTTGCGTTCCATGGAGGTCACCAGCACCGGCGTGCCGCCCTTTTCCCGGGTGGTGGCGATGACCTGTTTCAATTCGGCCCGGTACTGGTCCAGCGCGTTGGGGGCCTTGCTCTTCTGGTCGTTATGCCCGAACTGCACGAACAAATAATCCCCGGGCTTCATGACGCTGAAGATTTTCGCAAAGCGCAGCGCGTGCAGCGAACTGTTGATCGCCTCGCCGGATTCCGCATGATTGGCCACCGCCACGACCGGCTTGAAAAAGCGCGGCAACATCTGGCCCCAACTGTTCCACGGCTCGGCGGGTTGGTCGCACACGGTGGAGTCACCAATGACAAACACCGTGGGCACGGCGGCGGGGGCAATTTCCAAAGTGCGCACCGCTGGCTGCTCGCCGTTAAATTCCAGCGTCAATTTTTCGTCCCAATCCCAAATCTCCGTCGAAGTTTCCCGGGCCTTCAAATGCACGTGAGTGCCCCCGGGAATTTCCGGATTGCGCAGATTAACGATGAAGGTGCGGGTGACCGATTCCCCGGCCGCCACCGGGACTTTTTCCAACATGAGCCGGCGCAATTCCGCCTTCACCGTGGTGGTGGTGGCCATCTCGCCGCCGAGGGTGACCGTGACCTGGTAATTGCCTTCGGGCAGCTTGGCCGAAAAGTAAAACGGACTGGCACTGCTCACTGCGCCCGTCCCCTGCCTCACACTCGCACCGGGTTCAAACCCATAACCAGATGCAATGGAATAGGAATTTGCGGGTGAAACTTGCGTCCAGCCCGCTATGGGGTTGCTGCCAAAGCCAAACTTGTAACTGGTTTGGGCCTGGGTCGACGTAGCCAGCAGACCGCCCAGCAGGCAAGCAGTGGATAATTTCAGCATAATCGATGAGCTCATGATGATGAATAAAGGTGCCGGAGGCTTGAGTTGATCTTAAGGCTTGGTGGCGGCTGCCGGCATATACGGTTTAATATCCGCGGCCTTCGCCGAAAAGTAAGCACCTAGCGGATTGCCCGGCAGACTCTTGAGCCCGGCCACCACACAAGCGGCGTTAAGCTGGGCACCGCTGTCGGTCGTATGCGTTCCTTTGTCCGCAAAGTAAGTGGCCACCGTTTCCGCCCCCGCTTTTTTATAATCTTCCGTCACCACCAGGGTCAGGTCAAAAAACCACGCCCCATGCGTGCGGGCAATGTCTTCATCCCATTTGGCGAAGTTCGCAAAATCCCGGCCTTGCTCCCAGCGCTGTTTGTGCGGAATGGGTGAGCACAGAATCACCGTGGCCCCTTTGGCCTTGGCGCTGTCCACAAAATGCGCCATGTACCAGCCAAAAGTATGCACCGGTTCCTGGGTGCCATCGGCTTTGGTATCGGGCACGGTTTCGTCCCCCAGTCCGGGACCATCGGCGCGATGTTTATTGGCCGGATCCCCAATGCGGCCGCCGTCGTTGTGGCCAAATTGAATAATGACATAATCGCCGGGCTTGATGCCCGCTGCCACTTTGTCCCAGCGTCCCTCAGTGTAAAAAGTCCGCGCGCTCCGGCCCCCGATGGCATGGTTGACCACATTGATTTTGGCGGGGTCAAAGAGCGGCGCCATACGTTCGCCCCAACCCCACAGGCCCACCCCCGTGCCCCCGCTGCGCACGGTGGAATCACCGACGATATGGAAGGTGGGCAGGGCGGCATTGGCGGCTTTTTCCACCGCCACTTTGGCCGCGTCCACCACCGGCCGCTCATCCTCTGCGGCCCTCACCAGGGCGGGCATTCCGAGGGTGGCCATCAATAACCATCCAGCCAGGGCAAATTTCATGGGGTCAGGGATTTTGCGGTTTGCGGGGAGCTGCCTCGGTTGCCAGCGGGCGTAAATCCGCCGGGATAATGCTGGCGGCCGCCGGTGAATAGAAATGGGCCAGGGGATCCACCGGGAGCGCCTTGAGTGCCGCCACCACGCAAATGGCGTTGGTTTCCGCGCCGGCACGACTGGTATGCGGTCCCGCTCCGGCGATAAACAAAGCCTTCACGGCCTCCTGCCCCAGTTCGTCATACCGGCGCGCAATGATTTCGTTGATGTCCAGAAACGGTGCCTGGGTGGCTTTGGCAACCTGCCCCGCCCAACCTGCGTAATCATTGGCATTGCGCGCTGCATGGCCATTTTTCCAGGTGTTCCGGGGAATCAAGGAGCAAACCAGTGGCAGGGCACCCTGCGCCCGGGCTTCCGTCACCATGGCCCGTTCGTACCAGCCGAAGGAATGGACGACCTCGTGTTGCTTCGTGATTAGATTATCGATCTCCTGGGTCTCCTCGCCCACCCCCTTGATCGTCCCCCGGGCCCGGGTGGCGTCATTGATCGCACTGCTGTCGTTGTGGCCAAATTGCATGAGGACCAGGTCACCCGGCTTTACCAAACGCAGCACGGCCGGCCAGAGATTCAAATAGAATGTGCGACTGCTGGTGCCGCCGAGCGCGCGGTTGACAACATTGATTTTATTGGTGTCAAACAATTCCACGATGGGTTCCCCCCAACCCCACTGGCCGCCCCCGCCATTGCCGTCGCCATTGCGGACCGTCGAATCACCAATGATAAACAGGGAGGGTAGTGCTGGATTGGCCGGCATCATGGGCTTGTGCCGAATCCGGCCGGCTGTCAGGGCTCCATCACCGGGCTGCGACACCGCCGGGGCGATGGCTTGGGTCACGGTTTGCGCGGACAGCGGTGCCGCCGGCCAGATCCCGATAACGAGGCTGGTCAGGACCGGCCAGGCACTCCAAAAGGTATTGCTTCGCATGGTCATGGTTGAGCTTTGATGGTTAGCCACCCTTGCTGCAAACCGGGTGCGGTGGCGGTAATCACCAAATTACCGCTGGCGGTGGCTTTGACAAATGCCACACATTGGCCGCCATAAGCCGGACGATGGGGGGTGGAAAATGCATCATGGGCAGTGTTATCGCCATTATCCGTGGCGGCCACCCAGCCGGCCCCGGCGACGTCGAACGTAATATCCTGGTTTGCGGTGGGCACCCGGACACCGTGGGCATCCACCACCGTGGCGCGCACTACCGCCACGTCGTCCCCGGCTGGGGTCAGGCGGGCGCCATCGGTCCGGAGCTCAATATGATCCGGCGCGCCGGCCGTTTTCAATTCGCTCGTTGCCACGATGGCCGCGCCGTTTTTCGCCTCGGCCCGCAACGTGCCCGGTTCAAAAGGCACCCGCCACACGCGCGGTGAAGCGTCCGCCGGGAGTGGCTGGCTTCCCAGTGAATGACCATTGAGGAACAATTCCACGTCCTGGCAATTGCTATAGGCTTCCACCGTTTGTTCAGTGGCGTTGGTGCTGGTGGGCGTCCAGTCCGCAAACACCACTTGTGTGTGCCGTTCCGCGCCGCCGTAACCCGGATCGGTGGGCATGCGGTCATTGGGGGCGAGCCGCCGGCCAAGCTGCACCATGGGGCGGTCGCTCCACCAGCTCTGGCGCTCATAGGCGAGTGGACGCACCAGGCCGGTGCGGTCCAGCAGTCCCGACCCGTGCCCAATTTCCGGCCAGCGCGTGGTTTCGCCGAGATAATCAATGCCCGTCCACAAAAACTGCCCGGCATAGGGCGCATGGTCGCGCAGCGCCAGCCACGTGGTCCGGTCATGCCGGTTTTCCGTGCCCAAAATCTTCCGGGTGGTTGTCTGTTGGTGCGCCGCGAGAATTTCATTCTCGCGATAATTCTGGCCCACCACATCCAGCATGTCCGCCAGGCCATTGTGATAATCACCGCTCACATTCGGCCGGAACAATGCCTGTGTCACCGGCCGGCTCGGGTCGTTTTCATGAAACACGGCCACCAAATTGCCCAGGATTTTTTTGGCGCGCTCCGGATCAGGGGTGTCATGAATCTCGTTCCCCGCACTATATACAATGATGCTGGGATGATTCCGGTCCCGGCGCACCGTGTCCCGCTCGTCGAGGAGCGACCAGTCCGCAAAGTACAGGTGATAGTCCTGGAGCTTGGCCCCATCCAGCGAATTCTTGCCGACCATCCAGCAATCAAACAGTTCGTCCATCACCACCAAACCCAAACGATCGCACAAATCCAGAAATTCCGGCGCGGGCGGATTGTGGGCCGTGCGGATGGCATTCACCCCCAGCGCTTTCAATGTGGTCAGGCGGTCCGCCCATACCGAAATCGGCACGGCCACCCCAAAGGCCCCGCCATCCTGGTGCAGGCAAACCCCCTTCAACTTCATATTCTGACCGTTTAACCAAAAACCGGTGTCGGGTTCAAATGTCGCCTCGCGCAGGCCAATGGTCGTGGTCTGGTCATCCAGGGTCTCCCAACCGGCGCGGACCTCGCTGACCACCCGGTATAATTGCGGGCTGTCCAAGTTCCAGAGCTGTGGATGCGTCAGCCGCACCTCCTGCTCCAGCAGGGCCGCCGTGCCGTTGGTGACGACAAGCGGGGTGTTGATCTCGGCGACCTGGGCCCCGTCCGGGGCGTACACCCGGCTGCGCAGGGTGATTTTGCGGGTTTCACTGGAAGCATTCGTCATCGCGCTTTCTATATGCACCCGCGCCAGTCCGGGCTTGACCTCCGGGGTGGTGATGAACACGCCATTCTCCAGCAGGTGAATGGGCGCCAGGCTGAGCAGCCGTACATGCCGGTAAATACCCGCCCCCTCATACCAGCGGGAAGCCGGCTGCCGGGAGTTGTCCGCCTTGACCACCAGTTCATTGTCCGCCCCGCCCAAATTCAGATGGCCGGTTAATTCATAAGCAAATCCCACATAACCCGACGGCCGGTGGCCCAGCGGAGTGCCATTGATCCAGACATCGCTATTCGCCATGACCCCATCGAACTGGATGAACAGCCGGCGGCTCCGCGCACGTTCCGGCAGTGTGAAATGCTTCCGGTACCAACCCACTCCAGCCGGCAGATAACCGCCGGCACAACCCGTCTCATTGGTGGCGGCAAAAGGTCCCGCGATGCTCCAGTCATGTGGCACATTGAGTTTTCGCCAGGTGGAGTCGTCAAATGCCGGCTGTTCCGGAGTGCCTGTGACGGACGTGGAAAAACGCCAGTCATTATCAAATGATGTCGTCAAACGGGCACTGCCCGCCGTGGCCAAGGGGACCACCGCCGCCATCAGCCACAGAATTCCAAGAAATCGCTTCATGCTTGTTGTCGCCGTGTTTCGGATGGCCAGACATAACCCAAGTCCGCCCCCTGTCCGTCGTCACCGGCAATGGTGTCAATGACAATGCCCGGATCCACCATCCATACTTTCAAGACGTGCAATCCGGGTTGGGTAACGAGATGGACGCTTAAGGTCGGGGCGGAGTTACGCAAATCATTCATCTGCCAGCCCGGGCTATTCCTGATCAATTAATTGCAATGCCGCCCGCATATACCCCAGGGCATACGCCATCCCGGCGTGCCATGGCGCGTCACACGCCATTTGCGGCGTGTGATCGGGAATCAGCACGCCCTGGTAATGATTCTTCTTCAAAATCCGCAGGATGCGCAGCATGTCGATGTCCCCATCATCCACAAACGCTTCCTTGTAGGTCGGCACCTTGCCCCGCACATTCCGGAAATGCACGTACGCCAGCTTGCCCTGGCGGCTGTACTGCTCCGTGGCCTCGTAAACGTCCCCTTCCGTCATCTCTGCCAGGCTGCCCAGGCAAAATTCCAAACCATTGCTCGGGCTCGGCCGGAGATCCAGCAACTTTTGATACAGCGCCGGTTGATATACCAGCCGTGGTTGCTGGCGCAGAAACGGCGTGGGCGGATCATCCGGGTGCGCCGCCATGGTCACCCCGGCCGCCTCCGCCACCGGCAGAATGGCATCGAGAAAATCTTTCAGCCGGGACCACAATTGCTCATGCGTCGCCGACGGCACCACCCCGGCGGGCGCCGCCGGGTCGTAAACCATGTTCCAGGCCATGCCATTCGGAATGGGCGTGTCATCCACCCCCGCCATGCCCACCGCTTCCGCCCCGCCCCGGGCAAAATGACCGCGCACCCGCGCCGCCACCCCGGCAATCGAGAAATTATAGCCAAAAACCGGAATGCCCGCCGCGCCCACGTTGCGGATGATCGTTTTGACATTTTCCAATTGCTCCGCCTTGCGCGGACCATCCAGCAACACATCATGCCAGTGCGCCGGGTCAAAATTCTCAATCGCCAGCAGTTGCAGCCCCTCATCCGCCATTTCCTGCTTGAGCGTGCTTAATTCCGCCACGGTCCAGAGGTGGTTTGGATCCCCGGCCCGCCCCCAGCCCTGCACCCCGCCCGTGGGCTGGTCCTGCCGGGTGTTATCCTTGCTCTGGTGAAAATAATCCACCAGGTGCGCCACAATGTGGGTGCAACCTGCCTGCCGGGCGAAGCGATAATTCTCCCGCGTGAGCATGTGACGATAAAGTCCAAGTCCGATATTCATGGTGGCCCGCAGCATCGGTAATTTGCGGGACAATGACAAGTTTTCGTGACAAGCCAGCCTGCACATTATTTTTGCGATTCGCCGTATTCCCGCTAGGATGAAGCCATGTCTGCCGCCTACGACCAGTTGCTCGACGCCACCATCCGCCATTTGGAGGAGCTAAAGTCCCGCGGCGTGCAGCATGTGGCCGTCGCCCCTGAAACCCTGCGCGCCCTGGCGCAATCCGCCCAACCCGCGCGCCGTTCCGCCCCGGCCCCGGCCCGGCCCGCCCCCGTTTACCAACCCACGACCGCGCCAGTCGCGCCCCCGGCCCCCTTTAAACCCGCGGCTCCACGGCCAGTTGCCCCGACGGTGCCGGTGATGGCGGCCCAGCCCTCCGTATCCGCCCCGGCCGCTGCCCCCGTGCAGGCGCCCGCGCCAATCGTGCCCCCGGCCCCGGTCCTGCCGCCCGCCGCCCCAGCGACCCCTCCGGTCAACAAAGCCGCCGCCCTCGCCGCCCTGCGCGAACGGACCCTGATTTGTATCAAATGCCCCAATCTGGCCTCCTCCCGCAAAAACGTCGTGTTCGGCGTGGGCGATATCGACGCCCGGCTCATGTTTGTCGGCGAAGCCCCGGGGGCCGATGAAGATGACCAGGGCGAACCCTTTGTCGGCAAGGCCGGGCAATTGCTCACCAAAATCATCCAGGCCACCGGGCTCAGCCGCGAAAGCGTCTACATCGCCAATATTTTGAAATGCCGGCCCGACACCCCCGGCGAAACCTCCGGCAACCGCAAACCCACTGCCGAGGAAATGACCACCTGCCTCCCGTATTTGCAGGAGCAGATCGATTTGATCCAGCCCACCGTCCTGGTCGCCCTGGGCGGCACCGCCGTGGAGGGCCTGCTCGGCAAAACCCTGGGCATCAACAAGCTCCGCGGCACCTGGCAGACCTATCGTGGCATTCCCCTCATGCCCACCTACCACCCTTCCTACCTCCTGCGCAACCAGGCTGTCAGCGAGAAACGCAAAGTCTGGGAGGACATGCTGCAAGTCATGGAAAAACTCGCCCTGCCCATCAACGAAAAGCAGCGCAATTTTTTCCTGAAAGGGTGAGCGCATGCGCCAGCGTCATAAAATTCTCCTGACGCTCGGCGTGATGTTGGCCTCGGTGGCCCTCGCCGCCGGTCTCTACCACTGGCATTTAAAGGCGGTTAATGAGGCTTACATGGCCCAACTGGTTACCCAGGGCGAACCCATGAGCCTGGCCCAAGTGCTCCCGCCGCCGGTGCCGCCTTCCGAAAATAGCGCGGATATCTTTTTACGCGCGGCAGAAATGTTGAATGCAGATGCCAGCCTGATTCATTCCAACGATGTCATGGCAATGCTGTTGGTGGCACCCGGCAAAGCCTTGGTGTGTTCATCACAACCATTGGCGCTGGGTTATGAATCTACAAATACCTGGGGCGAATTGGCCTGTGCAGTAGAAAATAATCATTCCAGCTTGGACTCACTCCGCCTGATTGTCCGACATCCGGGCTTGGACTTTAAGATTAATTACCTGCACGGCATGGGCGACAGCATGGAATTTACAAATTTACACTTGGGCGAATTAAAAAAAGCCGGAGGGTATTTGACGGCGGCGGCCGTGCTTGCCTTGCACCATGGTCACATCACAAATGCGGTTGAGCATCAACGGACTCTGCTGGCATTGATATTTGCCATGAAAAATCAACGGTTTGTGATTTCCGAATTAGTTCGCATGGCTATGCTGAGCTCCGCTCAGAAAATTAATTGGGAAATTCTACAAGCAGCCGGCCCCACTGAAAGCCAGCTGGCTTGGTTGCAAAGCGATTGGGAGCGACTGGATTTTATCCAGGGCTGTCTGGATGCGCTCATCGCGGATCGCGCGGCCAGTGAAGTGATTCTAAAAAAGTGGCGCCAATCCGCCGCCCTGGTCAGGGCTCATTTTGAATTGGAAAAGCAGGGCCGGGAAAAAATGGGAGATCCAACCGAGTTCGCATCACCTTTGGAAAAAAATACTGTTATCCTCAAAGTGTTCCTTTGGCAACAGTGGTGGTCTTATCCTGATGAAATGCGCTCATTGAAGGGATATAACGTGTTGTTAGACACTGCAAGATTACTTGCCACCAATGAAAGTTTCCGAGTGGCGATTGGCAGCCAGCAAGCCCAATTAGCATCATTGGAAATCACCAATATTCCTGACGACATAATTGCTTTGACGCACTCCTTTTTTGTTCAATCAGACTTTCATTGCATATTGTCAAAATCGATTGTGAGCCTTGCTGGCACCTTTGATAGACTTCTAATTGCCGAAACCACCCGCCAAATGACCATCGCCGCCCTCGCGTTGCAACGCTTCAAGCTCGCCCAGGGCCATTTCCCCACCCAGCTTGCCGAATTAGTCCCCGCCTATGTCACCTCGATTCCCCGCGACCCCGTGGATGGCCAGCCTCTGCGCTACCGCCTCCTTGCCGATGGCAACTTTCTGCTTTATTCCGTGGGTGAAAATGGTGTGGATGATGGTGGCAATCCGGCGCGCGCCGACCGCGATTCTGATAAATCCATGAATTGGCTCGACCGCCAAAACCTCGACTGGGTCTGGCCGCAGCCCGTCGCCCGCCCCGCATTACCTAAAGATTTATGATATACCGAATAGTTAAGCAGCTTTGTCTAACCGTCATTCTCGTATTCTGGGGCGTGGCGTTAACTGCCCAAACCAACTTCGTCAGCCAGCACGGCCACCTGAATGTCCACGGCAACCAAATCGTCGACCAGGCCGGCCAGCCCATCGCCCTGCACGGCATGTCACTCTACTGCTGGGCTCCGCAAGGCGCGCAATTCTACAACGCCAGTGCCATCCACCACCTCGCGCAGGATTGGAAGTGCACCGTCATCCGCATCGCCATCCTCCCCCGCGCCTACGCGCGCAATCGCACCAATGAAATCAACCGGGTCAAAACCGTCCTGGACGCCTGCCTCGCCGAGGGCATCTACGCCATCGTGGACTGGCATTCCATGCGCGGCGCGCAAAATAATATTCCCGCCGCCCGGGCCTTTTTCGCCACCGTGGCCGCCGCCTACGGTCAAACACCCAATATCCTGTATGAAACCTGGAACGAACCCGAGCAGGAATCTTGGGACGTCATCAAGGCCTATCACGAAGCCGTCATCCCCGTGATTCGCGCGCTGGACCCGGCCAATCTCATCATCTGCGGCAGCCGGAACTGGGACCAGCAAATCGCCGAGGCAGCGCGGAACCCGCTGACCCTCTCCACGAATATCGCCTACTCCCTCCATTTCTACGCCACCACCCACCGGCAATCGCTGCGGGATAACGGCACCGCCGCCCTGACCAACGGGGTGGCCCTCTTTGCCACGGAATACGGCACCACCGAAGCCACCGGTGGCGGCCGGATCGATGCCGAGGAAACCCAGCGCTGGTGGAACTGGCTGGCCGCCAACCACATCAGTTGCGCCAATTGGTCCCTGGCCGCCCTGGGGGAAGCCTCCGCCGCCCTGCAACCCGGCGCCAGCGCCACCGGCCCCTGGCCCGACGACCAGCTCAAACCCTCCGGCCGCCTCGTGCGCGATTATATTATCCGCCAGTATCCTTCCGGGATGTAGCGTTTTAATTCTCGCCCCCCGGCGGATTTCCGCTATAAACATCCGCGCCAAATGAAACATTTGCTCCAGCCGCTCATGGATTGGTACGCCGCCACGTTGCAAAACGGGGGCTTTCCGCTCGTTGCCCTGTTAATGGCCATCGAAAGCTCGCTCGTACCCCTGCCCAGCGAGGTCATCATCCCGCCGGCCGCGCACCTCGCCTGGACCTCCGGCCTGCCCCTGCTCGGCAGCCAGTGCACCGGCTGGCCCGCGCTCATCGCCCTCGTCCTCGCCGGCACCCTCGGTTCCTGGGTGGGAGCTGCTGTCATGTACTGGGTCTCGCGCTTCGCCGGACGCTTGTTCGTGTTGCGTTACGGCGGCTATTTCTTCATTCCCCCCAGCAAGGTCGAGGGGGCCGAGCGCTGGGCCGATAGCTATGGGGCGTTTGGCATTTTCGCGGCGCGCCTGCTCCCCGTGGTGCGCCACCTCATCGGCATTCCCGCCGGCATCGTCCGCATGAACTTTTGGCGCTACTCCATTTACACCCTGCTCGGTTCGGCCCTGTGGTGCGCCGTGCTCTGCTGGCTGGGCGTCACCGTGGGCGAGCACATCAACAACGGCGAGATGCACAAAGTCACCCTCATCCTGCTCGGCTTCCTCGCCGCCGTCGGCGTCCTCTATTACTTCTTCGTCCACCGCCAGATGAAAACCCGGCCGGCCGGCAACGGCAAAAAAGCCTAGTGGCGGCCCCGGGCGGGCCAGCCCGGATTACCCCCGTTTCTTGATTCTTGAATGTTCTCTGAAGTTTGGCTCTTGAAGTTTGAAGTTTCTTCGGAGCTTGGTCCTTGGAATTTGGATGCTCCACCGCTCCACCCATCCCCCTTGCCTCCCTAAATTTACCTTGCACCCGCCGCCGTCTGGGTAAACTTATAACGTGCCGATCACCGATGCCATCCGCAACAAACTAAGCACCCTGCCGCACAAGCCGGGTGTGTACTTGCACAAAGACCGCTTCGGCACCGTCATCTACGTCGGCAAGGCCCGTGATTTGCGCAAGCGCGTCAGCCAGTATTTCCACCCCTCGCGCCGCCTCGGCTGGGACCTCAAATTCAACGCCCTCGTCGAGGCCATTTACGACTTCGATTTCCACACCGTCCGCAGCGAGCCCGAGGCCCTGCTGCTCGAAGGCAAACTCATCAAGGACTTCAAGCCCCGCTACAACATCAGCTTCCGCGACGACAAACGGTTCCTCATGCTCAAGGTGAACCTGAACGACCCCATCCCCAATTTCCTGTTCACCCGTCTCAAAAAAGACGATGGCGCGCGCTACTTCGGTCCCTTCGTCGATTCCACCGCCCTGCGCAACACCGTCGCCCTCGCCCGCAAACAATTCAACCTGCGCGGCTGCCGCGTCTTCACTCCGGACGAGGCCGATTACAAACACTGCCTCTACGGCCACCTCAAATATTGCACCGCCCCCTGCGTGGGCAATGTCACCCGCGAACAATACCTCGCCCAGGTCGCCTCCGCCTGCGATTTCCTCGAGGGCCAGTGCCGCGAAATGCAGGGCCAGCTCGAGGGCGAAATGAAAAAGGCCGCCGCCGCCCAGGATTTTGAAAAAGCCGCCGCCCTGCGCGACCTCATCAGCGACCTCAAAAAAACCTGGACCAAAACCGAGAAGTTCGAGCGCGTCCCCTACACCCTGCCCGTGTCACTCGATCCCCAGCGGGACCTCCTCGCCCTCGCCGAAGTCCTCGGCCTGGCCACCCCGCCCATGACCATCGAGGGCTTTGACATCTCCAACATCAGCGGCACCTTCGCCGTGGCCTCCCTCGTTAGCTTCAAAAACGGCCGGCCCGACCGCACCAACTACCGCCGCTTCAAAATCAAAACCGTCACCGGTCAGGACGACTTCGCCAGCATGGCCGAGGTCGTGGGCCGCCGCTACTCCCGGCTGCAAAAAGAAGGCAAGCCGCTGCCCGACCTCATCCTCATCGACGGCGGCCGCGGCCAGCTCAACGCCGCCGGCGCCGAACTCGCGAAACTCAACCTCGCCCGCCTCCCCATCCTCGGCCTCGCCAAGGAATTTGAGGAAATCTATTTGCCCGACCGGCCCGAACCCCTGCGCCTGGGCGTGGAACATCCCGCCGTCAAACTCCTCCAACGCCTGCGCGATGAATGCCATCGCGTCGCCAACAGTTACAACGCCCAGCTTCGCGTCAAAAAAATCTCCGAGAGCGTCCTCGACGAATTCCCCGGCATCGGCGAGCGCCGCAAAACCGCCCTGCTGAAAAAATTCGGCTCCGTCCAGCGCCTCCGCGCCGCCACCCTCGAACAACTCGCCGAAGTCCCCGGCTTCGGCGGCAAAGCCGCCGAGGAACTCAAAGCCTTCCTCGCCGCCCGCAGCACCCCGCCCCCCGAAGCCAAACCGCTGCCAGCGTGAGGTGAACGTAGAGCGGGAATAACATTCAGGGCAGACGCATCTAAATCCTTAAAATCCGTCATTCGCGATGAAAGCCCCCATGTTGCTTGGTGCTCTCCGTGTTCTTGCGTGGCAAAACCGCCTCGGGCGGGCGTTTCGTTGACTTCGTTCCCTTCTGTAAAAATTCCCGCCCCCGGTTTTCGTTCTAAGCCCCGTCTTTCTATGTGTTCTTTGTGTTCTTTCGTGGCAAAAATCCCCCTTCATCCCCTCCGGCAAAACCTTGGCCGACGCTACGGCGCCAGCTCCGCTTGCCTGGTTGGGCAACGACCTCATCCCAGTGAACCGCCTAAATTGGGTGTAAGCAAAGCCACCAGCGCCCCTAGGAGACACAGCATCACCATCACTATGACCGCACAGACGGTCTCGCGCTGCTTGCCGGCAAGAACCCGCACCAACGCTCCCAGCGGTATGCTCAGACAAATCAAATAAGGCTCCACGATATTACCCCAGCCTTTAAACTGCGACGAGTGCGCCGTCAATATCAAGTAGCTAACCGCCCAGGCGCCAAACGGCAAGAGCAGCGACAGCAGCTCCCAAGGCCGCCACTGTACCCAACGGCGACCGAAGTAAACCACCGGCAGCGACAATATCCCGGCGACTGCCATCGGGATCCCCAGCATGATGAATAAGATTTCCATAACGTTAACCCAAAAACCATTACCGCTATTTCCATCGTGAACCTCGCCATCGACCTCCACCCAGGCTTCCGCCGCGCCTTGCGCTGGGGCGGATCGTGCCCTAGCCTACTCCGGCGCCGGTTCCGGTGGCATGATCTTGCGTAATTCCATAGGCGGAACTTCCGGTGGGAATGGGTCGGTCATCAATGAAAAAGTCACAGCCGATGCTAAACCGCCCGCCCAGTGAAACTCGGAACAGCTCGCCCGTCAAGCTCCGCGAGCGGGCGGCCAACTACCAAGGGGACAACGCCATGAAAGTATGTTTCCAACAACCTCCGCCGCCGGCAGGGGAGCGACCCGCATGGATTCAGGAAGACGACGGTTTGACCTTTGCGGGCCGCATGCTGTTCAGTGAAATCCTTTGCCGCGTGCCGCTCCCCTGCCCAGATCCGCTCGAATATCCCCGGCGGCCAGCCAAAGATGAACTTGTCTGTCAGGATTCTGGTTAACCCAAACTCAGCAGCATGGATCCATGCCAAACCCCGCCCAAACCTGCCGAGGGCATCTGTGTCCCGGGCTGCCTGGTAGTGCCGGACGTGCCGCCAAAATGCCCGCACCCGAAATGCAGTTATTGCACGGGGCGGGTCGCCTCATTTTGCAGCCAGGCCACGTCAGCATTGTTGGGCGAGGCAAAGACCGTGTGTTGGTTGCCAGGTGGCGTGGGTGCCTGCGGCGGCGTGGTGCGGCTGTCCTGCCAGCGTTTGGGGGCGGCGTGACCATCCGCATACGCAAAACTACAGCCATTGTTATGCAGATTTCCCGGCAGATCCCATATAAAATACGCACCCGGATTGGATTGATACCCATCCATGCAAACCCCGAAATTGCCGACATTGATGCTGTCGGCACGCATGTCCGTGAATACAAAAATATCCGACGAACCTTTGCTGGCTATCTGGCTGGATTTGAGAAACAGGGTCCATTTGGTCAATGGCTCAGTGTGCGGGAGCACTTGATTGTAAATGTCCCCACCAAATCCCCCCAGCCAGACATTCATGGACATGGTGCGAACGCGCGGCATTTGCACCCCGCTGACGGTCACAAACGAATTGTCGGCCGGACATTTCCAGATGGCCGCTGATTTGCCACAATATGGCCAGAGGGGACTTTGTTCGATGGTAACCTTGGTGTCCCAGTCCGAACGGTTGGCTTGCTGAAAATCCAATAGCCCGGAAACCCAAGCCCCGACCGTTCCCGAATTGATGGAGGACTCACTGGAGTAAGGCAACCGCTCCTGGTTATCACTAAAATACATCTGCCATGCCAGCATGAGCGAACGATGGTTGTTCATGCAGCGGATGGCATTAGCCTTGTCCTTGGCCTTGGATAAGGCCGGCAGGAGCATCGCCGCCAAAATGGCAATGATGGCGATAACTACCAGCAGTTCGATCAAGGTGAACCCGTTGCCGGTTCGGCCGGTTGGTCTGGCAAATGACTTACCCATGTATATTATCCTGTCTGTTTCACTAACAAAATCCAGCTTAAACCTTGGTTAGACCGTCACGTTAGGCAAGCCAGCAATGTTGCCCGGCCAGGCAGGGGAACTGACTGCCTGGCCAGGCACTTTAATTCGTCACGGATACACTAACCGATAGAACACCGTCGGTGCCCCGGCCATCGGCAGCGTGACGGAAGTGACATTGGTCGAGGCCGGCACCGTCACCCAGTTGGTATTGATGCCGGTGGCCAGGCTGTTGGTCTGCACCTGCAAGCGCCAGCCCGCATGATCCGCCGGCCAGGCCAAAGTCAGGTTGCCACCGGTCTTGCTGGAAGTCAGCGTCGGTGCGTTGGTGTTCACCGGTGCAACTCGCAATGTGCCGTCCACCGCGAGATAAGAGGTATCCCACACCAACCCCGGAGCCGGGACCAGCGGTGTCACGGCCACGGTTCCCGCCGTGTAACTGGCAGCGGCAAACAAAGAAAGAATAGTGCCATTCGTAATGGACTGGGTTCCCACATTGGTCACCACTAGCATCAAGCCCGGACCATAACTGAGGTTGCCAGTGGCCACCAGGGTGTCCGCCGTGTTCGCATTCACATTAAAGCGGAACTTGGCGGTGCTGCCTGTGGCGAAGGTAACATTATTGCTCACCACCAGGGCGGACAATAGATTGGTTCCGGGCCATACGGTGCCCCCCGGCTGAATATTTAAAGCTCTTCCCAATGGTCCAGTGCCTCGGAGCGTGCCGGCCCCATTGACGGTTACCTCGGAGTTTGCGATATACCGATCCACTTCCAGCGTGCCGCCCGAAATCGTGGTGGCCCCCGAGTAGGTCACCGCAATCGGATAAGGCGGCGGACCCGACAGGAATACGCTGCTATTCGGCGTCGGATCACCAAACGGGTTGGCCAGCAGGATAAGATAGCCAGCGGTGACATTCAGTGAAGTCTGCTTTTGAATGACGGCATCAGTATCGAACGAATCTATAATGTAACTGGTCCATTTATTCGTAACCGCTCCACCGGCAAAAGTAAGGATGGAGTTGGCATTGGTGCTGCTGTTGCCCATCCAGACAGGATCATTCCCAACAAACGTTTCCGTCCAATTGGACAACGTTTGATTATGACCATTTAAGTCTAAAATCACCCGATGATCGGCACCGGAAATCAGGGTGCCGACGGTTACCGGGGCCGTGGGTGGCAGGGCATTGTCCGCCCCGATTTGAATCACCCCACGATTCCAATAGATCGGATTGGTCCAATAGTTGCCGCTGGAAGCAAGCACCATCTTGGTCATGCCCGGAGAACCGCCCAGGCCCGTATTTCCACAAGCCACCGTGCTGTTCAAGATCAGCGGTTTATTGAATCTGACCCCCACCCCGCCCAGATCTGGATCGCTGACCAGCGTGTTGTCGCCGGAAATTTTTATGCCACCATTGGCGATGGAGCTATCCCCCCGAAAACCGCTGCCATTGATGTTGCTCGCGATAATCAAGCCGCCGTAGCCGGAAGAAAATGTCGCGGAACATTGCGCATTGGTGCCGATGATGGTGATCGGACCACTCCAAGTCGCGCCATCGCCCGTGATTGTGGCCGCGCCCGCCACCAAGCTGGAATAGTTGGTCAAAATCATGACCAATCCGGCCGAGGGCGGCGAAACGACGTTCGTCAGCAGGCCAAGGAAACAATTGCCGCCACTGACGTTGTAAGCGAGACGGCCATTCATCACTACGTTAGTATTGGCGGGAATGGCGGCGCTATTGGCGAAATAAAGCTGACCGTCATTGAGCAATGTTCCACCCGTGTAGGTGTTCGTTCCCGCCAGCGTAACCGTGCCCGAGGCATTGGAAGTAACGCCCTGCATGAGGAACTGAGCCGGACCGCTCAGGTTGCCGCCCAGGGTAAGTTGCGCCAGACTCTCAGATTGGACCAGACCATTGCTCAACACCATGTTGCCATTGAACTGATTGCTATAGCCGAGCGAGTAGACGTAACCTCCGGGCGCCACCGTTACCCTCTTGCTGCCTAAGTCTTGAATGCCACCGGCCAGGCCCAAAGCCGCATTCGTGCGCACGAGAATGCTGGCCGTAACGTCGCCCAACAGTGTGCCATTGCCCGCAAACACCAGCTTGCCGGCTTGAATGTCAATATTGCCCAGCGCCGTGTCCCCCAGCGTTCGGATCCAAATATCGTTTGCCGTCACTTTGGTCAGCTTGTAGTCGTTGCCCTGCAAGCCAGCACCTCCGGGAGCAACGTCCCAGCGCGCCCCACTCGCCCCGAGCGTCGTGTCGCCATTTAAAGTAAGACCCCCCACGGCATTGGTTTGCACTATGGCGCTCCGGTTGTTAATGGCACCATTGCCATCCGTGCCAACTCCAGCGGTATAAATCGTGGCATTGGTGGAGGTTAATCCGTTGACATCCAGGGTGGCTCCAGTGGCGATTGTCGTGGTGGAGAACCCGAGCACACTAGTGGCACCCAATTTGACTGTTCCGCCATTGATTGCCAGGGAACCGTTGAAACCCGAGCTGTCTGAACCAGCCATGGTCAGGGTATTCGTGCCGGCTTTCGCCAGCCCACCGCCACTAATTTTGGCGGTAAGTGTCGCGTTATTTGGCTGGGCAAATGTCAGCGTCCCGCCGTTCAGGGCCAGGCCGGAACCAGTCAAAGTCGTATTGCCAGCATTGCTGAAAGTAACGCTGCCGCCACCCGAGGTGGTCAGGCTGCCGGCCGTGATGCCGCCGGTGCCGGCCAACGTGTAGGGCATCGTGCTGTTGGCAAACGTGATCGCGCCAGCGGCCACGCTCGTGGGCAGGCTTACTAAATTGGTCGCCCCCGTGTCATCAAATTGAACCGAGTCGCCCGCCAGAAACGTGTCCAGGCTGCCCAGATTCAACCAGTTAGTGGTCGTATTTGCATCCCAGGCGGTCGGTGCGCTCGGTGCCCCGCCATTCCAGTTGAGCGTCACGCTGCCAGAAATATTCACTGCCACCTGGCCGGCCACACTGGTATCGAGCACATAGTTCAACGGCCGGCTGGATTGGAAGATAAAATTACCTGGCGTCACACCGGAACTAGCTCCGGCGTACTGATATAAGACGTGCCGTCCCGTCAACGGACCGACCGGATTGATTTTCACGACCACCGGGGCGGTGATGGACAGGTTGCCGCCCACGGCAATCATGTCATCCGGTCCGCCCCACTTGAAAGTATTAGTGCCACCGTTGATCACCAGGTTGCTGGCCACGGTCAAGGTTCCGCCGATTGAAAATGTCCCAATGGCGAGGGTTCCTCCCGGGGCCAGGGTGAGCGAACCGGCGTTGCTGCCCAGGCCTTGAATGGTGCCATACGCCCCCGCGATAAGATTGCCGTTAACGGCGCCATCCACTTGGATGGTTTGCCCGGCGGCCGTCGTGTAGCCCCCGGCCAGTCCCGTCACATCCAAGACGGCCCCCGCGGCCACGGTAACGTTGGACGACGCAAGTGAACCGCCGCCACTTAAGGTCAATGCACCTTGGTTCACCGTCGTTGGCCCGGTGTAGGTGTTGGCCGCCGTCAAGCTGACGTTGTTGGTTCCGCTCTTCACCACGGAACCAGGTCCGGAAATCACCCCGGAGAAAGCCATCGGTTGATATGTGGGAATCAAAGTCAACGCGCCTTGCAAATTCACCGGCCCGGTAAAGTAGTCAGGAATGGTCGTGCCATAAAAGGGTTGCGAATTATTGTTCTGGATTACGGCGTTGGATACTGTCAGCGACTTGCTGATGGCACCCAGGGTTGACGCGTTATAGCCCGAGCTATCCCACAGGCTCAAGGTGGAACCATTGGGCAGGTTGATCAAACCGGTTCCAGAAATGTTGCAGTTGTACACCCAAAGGTTGCCGCCGGGATAAACATTGATGCTGCCATCCCCAACGTTCGCCCATTGTAACAAAAACACATTGGTTCCCAGGAGCGAGAGCGTGTTGCCATTCAAATTCAATGGGCTCGAAATCGTGCTGGCCAGGGTGTAAGTCATGGCAATTTTATAATTAGCCAGCCAAAGACCAATGGTTGAGTCAGCACTCAGGCTTAGGTTGGTCATATAACTGATGACATTGCCTGAACTCGTATACATGGCGCCGTTCGTGTTCACGCCCGTGCCGGCAATGGTGACCTGCTTCATGTAAAAGGGAAACGAGCTGCCATTCATGTCAAAAGCCGCGCCAGCGGCCACGTTGACCCCCTGGTTAATGCCCGCGGTCAGGGCATAACCGGTGCCGAATTTCAAGGTGCCGGAGTTGACGTTAATGGGGCCCGTGAAATCTGAGGGATACGAAGAACTTCCCCCCGCCGCAAAGACCAGCGTGTTTGTCGGGTTGAGATTGACGTTGAAAGTGGCACAGGCCGTCAGCTTGCCCGCGGCGGTAACCAGGAAAATATTGGTATTCGCGGCCACGGTGACGTTCGGTGCATAGATGGTCCCGTCCAGCGTGACGTTGGTCGTAACCCCAACCCCATTGGTGATGACTACGTTGTCAAATTGATAAAATTTGTCGAGTGCCAGCGTACCTGTGTTAAGCCAGTTGGTGTTAAAGGCGATCGCCGCATTCGTGGCCGTCCACTTATTGGTGACCGTGCCCTTCCAAACCAGGCTCGCGGCTGACGGTGCCGGAGCGGTGAATCCAACCCAGCCCGCTGCCGGCTGGTGGAAGGTGAGTCCGCCCCGTGGAAAACCAGTTGTCGGAAACAGCAAACTACCGCTGGCCGTGCCGCTGTAATCAACCAGATGGTAATCTCCGGCAGCGGGTTGCGCCGCAAACAGCAATGTTACCGGATTATTGTTAAACGCAACATTGCCACCCACATTCAGATAATCGCTCACCAAACCACCCGGCGTGGTGCTCGCTCCGGTGGAGAAGGTCAGTTTGACCGCCGGACCAACCACCAGATTGCTGGACAGGTTCAAAGTGCCAATCCCCGTCAAGGTGTCATTCTTCATGGACAAGGCATTGGTGACCGTGATGCTTTTGGCGTTTGCAATCGTGCCAAAACCGAGCAGATTGGGTGCGGTCACATTCCCATAGCCGGACATATTGATCACGCCACCACCCAGCACCACCGCATGCGCCGTAACGGTTGAGCCGATCGTGTCCGTGCAAGTAATATTGCCGCCCACATTCAGCAGCGCCAGGTTGGAGACCATCAAGGTGGAGGAACCACTGGTCGAACCATTCGTGCGATAATAGAGTGAAAGATCATTGACCACGTTCAGGGTGACATTGCTTTTTAAAATCAATGTGCTGCTAAAAACATAAGAACTGTTGGTGCTGGTGGGCTTAAATCCCAGATATGCATTGGTGACCGTAATGGTCCCGCGTTCGGCAATGAAGGTTCCCTGGCCATAAGACGTCACGTTATTGGTGCCGCCGACACAGGCGCGACCGACGTACAGGTTGTTGATTAACATATCCACGATGCCGCCTGAGAAATCGGCGGTGCCAGCCGCATAGTAAGCCGTCTGCGAGCTGGAATTGGGTATGAGATTGTAGCCCTGCCAGCTGGAGGTCATGTCCCCAATGCTGAAGACGGCCGCCGCGCTCACCCCATCGCTGCCGCGCAGCTTGAAGGTGCTGGCGGTGGCGCTGTTGGAATAGCTGTTGCCAAACATCAGAAAAGCGGCCACCGAGGAACCGCTGCGATAACCGCCCACGAGGATGCCGTCCGAGTTGATCGTGTTATTGCCCCCTAATAAGAGGTCACTGGGATATCCCTCATAATTCAAGGCCAGCGAGCCAATGACCACGCCCGGCGCGGTCAGATTCGGCGTGGTGGTAATGGAGTTGGTGGCGCCCAGCAACAGCCAGCCAGCCGGCCCATAATTAGGTGCGGGGTAAGTCAGGCTTGGCTGCACGCCGACCCAGACCTGGTTCAAGTTTGCCACCACATTGCTTAGGCCGGACAAGTCCAGCGTTGCGCGCTGGTAAGTTCCCACCGAAATTTCACTGGCTGAATCCGTCAGGTTCAAGGTGCCGCCGCCGACCATGGCAGAATAATTGGTGTAAGTGTTCGGATAATAGTTCCAGGAACCTGAGTTATACACATCGCCCACGGAAATCACGGCGGCGGAAGACCCTACGCCCCCGGCGGTCAGGTTCACCCCCGCCGGAATCAGCGTCGTGTAAAAATGGTTGGTCCCGCCGGCTGACAAAGCGGAGTAGTTGATCGCCGCCACCGCAGTGCTCGTATCCACCACGTTGTTGATCTTCAGCGGCGCATTGGTGAAACCGCTGAAAAATAGCTGGTCCTCAAAATAAAGCACGTCCCCGGCACCGGGCGCGGAACCGTAGGGGGTGGCCGGAAACGAATTCCACGCGTTGCCATCGGACCAGTTTTGGGACGAAACCCCACCCCACTGCAAATTGGCCGCCGTTGCGGCAGCGACCGTGGCGGCGAGCGTGGCGATTACCGCCAGCTTTAATTTAGCGTTGTTCATTTTAATCAATATATTTTGGGTTGTTCGATTTCAATAATGCCGGCTGGAATATGGTTTCCCTGCTGTCTCCATATCCCTGTAAAAATCATGTCACACGGCTGCCGCGCGATTTAAACCTGAGTTTGATATTCGTATCCTTATTCTGAGGTCAATCAATGTGGCCTCATCAATCTTGATAATATTCAAACGGTGCGCAATTTGAAACCCCTGCGGGTTCAATAAATGCCGCAATTTGTAAAGCGGCTTGGCCAAGGGTCAGATGGGTGGGGCCAATCGTCGGTGCGGGTGGGGCAAACCAGGATTTTCGCTGCGCCCCAGTTTCAATCTTTTGGCCGAACGTGGCGCGTTGGACTGGGCGCCGGGGCGGGACGATTTTTTTTGCGGAAATCGCGCGGCGTGGTTTTTTCGTGGGAGCGAAAGACGCGAGCCAGCACTTTAGCACTGCTAAATCCGCACAAATCCGCGACCATGGCCAGCGGCAGATCCGTGGCGGTGAGCAGGCGGCGAACCTCGTCCAGTTTGCGCTCGCGAATAACCTCAGCGGGCGATTTGCCGACGACTGCCTGAAACCGGCGGTGGAAGGTCACCTTGGAAACGCGCTGCGTCTGTTTGATCACCTGGCCGACCGTGACGCCCCGGCAGGCGTTGTCCCGGATGCATTGCAACGCGCCGCTGATGTCGCAGATTTCCGGCTTGCGCAAACCGGTGGATTCGCGCACGTGCAAATCCACGCAGGCCAGCCGCACGATCGAGCCAGGTGGCCGTTTGTCGGCAACCAGTTCGAGCAACAAACGCACTGCCTCAAAGCCTAAGGTTTCCAGGGCTGGTAACATGCTCGTCAGCGTCGGCTCACAGGCCAGACTCAGGTCGGTGTCATCACCGCCGATGACCGCCACATCCTCCGGCACCCGCACGCCGAGGGCCTGACAGCAGCGGATGAGATAGCCGCCGCCACCGAGCTCCGGGGTCAGAATACCCACGGACTTGGGCAATTTGCCCAGCCATTCCGCCAAAATCGCTGGCACCGGTTGGACCTTCGTATGGGGATTCCACAATTTTTCCCGATCCACCGGACAAACCAGACTGGCGAGGCTCGGCGCGGCGGGACGGGCGATTTTCAGAAACGTGCCGATCAAATGTTTGCGAATTTGCGGACCCTCCTCCAGGATCAGGATCGCGGAGGAACGCAGTCCGAGCTGCCGGAAATGCGTAATGGCCGTTTCGACAAAGGCCGTAAAATCCGCCACCAGATTGACGACATTGGGATGTTCCGTGGCGAGCGCGTTGTTGACCATCGGCAGGGACCGTTTCAAGGCCTTCAAAAAAACCGCCTGGTCAGCATGTTCAAAAAACCCCAAAACTCCGGCGGCACCCCAGCTCTCGACTTCGGCCGCCGTCACCGCCAGATTTTTTGCCGGCGCAAAAACCCGGATGATCACCCGCTCGCGCGTGTCGGCAAACCGGAGCGCGCCGGACATCAAGCGATGCTGCCACGTCGTCCACACCGGCGAAACAAAGGCGATTTTTTTCGGGCCGTTCACTTCGGGCTGCTTCTTTTGGGGTTCCTGAGTTAATTAACAAATTGTCCCCTTCAGTTTATCGGATGTGGCGTTTTTTTCAAGCCGCCATCCCGGTGAAATCGTCGCCCATTTTTAGCCCGAACTCCGAAATGAAAATGGCTGGGATGCGGCAAGATGTTGGCGCAGAAACCTTTTGGAAAAATCGCCGGCATACCGCAGTGGTCTGGTGAGACTGCCTCGGCGCGAAGCGCGCATCCTTAAATGGGCAACTTATTGGCAGCGGCTTGGGAAGCCAATGTTCCAAAGCGTTTATGCCCAAGCGATGGCTGCCGACCGGCTGTTTTAATTTCGGAGTTCGGGTTGAGAACCCCATGACCTTGCCCGTTCTGCCGGTGAAAAATCTCGGTGAAATGATTCGGTGGGCAGCGGACGGATCGCCATGAACATCGCCGTTAAATCGCGTCAGCGTGTCGGATGTGCCAGCTAACCTCCCCCAGTCGGGCGGAAGAGTTGCCGCCGATTTTTTATCCCGCACTGTCTATCGCGGCCAGAATTTGCGGCATCCAAGTGGCTTTGGAATCAGTGGGTAAAATAACCAAGGCCATTCCGCGCCGAAAAATGGCCAAGGTCACAGCTCCAATACTGGGAGCATCGCAATTTACCGCCTGGCCACTCCATCCGCCTCAGCAAGAGTGTATGTCCCTCAACCGTGGCGTCCATCGCGAACCGCTCCGTAATGTGGTGATAGATACAATGCCAGCCATTGGTCGTTTGCACGAAAACCAACGGCTCACTCGTAGCGACGCCTGAAGTGTGGCACTGAAACACGACCAAAAAATTACGTCCACCATAACGGAATCCCTGCTGGGTCGCGCCCCCCCAGCTTGGCCGAAACGCTTCACGGTATAGCTGGGCATCGGACCCGTTGGTCCGGCGGTCTGCGCTGCACGCTGGCATGAGTAAGCCGATGCCCATAAAACCTAAGAGCACCCATCTCATAACCCATGGGCACACCCTTCACCTGGAAAGCTGTGCCACTCCCGGCTCGCGAGGTGAGCCGCGCTATCCCCCACCGCCACGGCTTCCTTTGGCGCACGGCATGGTAGTTGGTTCCGGCGCCGGGTGGTCAGCACCGCTCTAAAATCCCTCTCCAGCATAAATCTGGCGTAAAAACTCCTCATCACTGACGTTTATGCCTCGAATACAAGACCACACCTCGTCGCCCTCTTGCAACTCTTCTTCCAGAATGCTAAACACAACCACCCGGTCAAGAATTTTGGGATGCGGCCAAGCCTCGGCATACCGTTTGGCCTCGGCCTCGCCCTTGGCCATCGCCTCCTCAACACTTGCAGCGCGAAACAGCACCACTCGCTCCTCAAAGCAGCGACGTGGCTTGCCATCTTCGGTCAAATCCGACCGAAAGACGCTCCGCACCGAAAACCACCCTTGCTTTGTCATGCGTCGTCGTGCTGCTCAAAGTGGAAATCCAGCAACGGGGCACACTGCTGACGCCCAGCGTGAACTGCGGTGGAACCGACCGCGCCAACGGCCGCTGGCTCCTGTGCCGGCTTAGGCAGCATGATCTTTTGTAATTCCATAGGTGGCACTTCCGGTGGGAATGGGTCGGTCATCGATGAAAAGGTCACAGCCGATAATAAACCACCCGCCCAGTGAAACTCGGATCAGCTCACCCGCACCGTCGCCGCTCCGGATCCTTCCCGAAAGCTGGCTGCGAAAGGCGAAACCTCTCCGCGCATCTTGCGTCTCCCCATCCACGCTGAGCTGCTCGCCAGAAAACCATCCGTTCTGCACCCGAATCGCGTGTCCTTTGTATGTGATTTGCCATGTTTTCATGGTGGTAATGTTGTAATGCTGCCAACGAAAAAGCTGGGCAGACTCCTGCTCCCGTCGTGAGCCGAATCAGCGGAAACCGTCGCATCGTCGCCAAAAGCCTCATCCGCCGCCCCCCAAACGGCTCAGCCGGACAAGTTGGCGGACCCGACAGCCCCGACTGGCGGGCAGCCTGGCTCACTTCGTTTCGATCAACTTGGCCTTCTGAACTTGAAATTCGGCATCCGTGATGGCTCCGACCGCTTTGGCCTTCTGCAAATCAACCAACTGTTGCCCGACGCTCGGACCGACCGCCGTGCTGGTAGAGCCGCCTCCGAAGTGGAACTCCAAACAGCCGGTGAGAAAAGTCATTGCGGAAACGCCAACTATGATCGGAACCAGTATTTTCTTCATGTGTTTTATTATTTTTTGTTTGTAGTTATTTGCTTCATGAACCAAAGCGTGTAACGCCGCCTGGACGAAAAAAGCCCAACCACCGCCAGTTCGCAACCTGAACCGCGCCATCCGTCTCCGCTAAAAAATTAGCAGGCGGGACGGCGACTCGCTCCAGTGATTGGTTAGGCATCATGGTTATATCCAAAATCAATCTCCTGCGAACTTGATATAAGTGTGAGGCTTCCCGACTGCCTGGCGGACAATCTTGGTGACTGCCTGTAAATGTTGCTCAACTTTTTGCTCGTGCTTTCGTGCCGTCAAGTTCTCAAGCTCTAAAACAAGCTGCGAAATCTGAGCCTGATTAAATATGGTATCACCCGCTGGGTCAACAAACCGTAAGCATGGAAAATCTGGCGAGTCATAGGGGGGCAAGAACCGCCTGACGAGAAATTCGCGGTCGCCCAACACGACCAACGGCTCGCCTCTCTCATTTTCCCAACGCAGGTCAATGCCCATAAGTGTAATGATACCTAAACGCTATTCGGCCGCCAATAGGCCGCAGATGACCACCCGCCCATAATCAGTTTTTGGTGGCGTTTCTGCCGGTAGTGGTTGCCGATTCTCAAAGGATGCCCTCGCCAGCGTTCCCCGCCAAGGCTGCGTGCGTGCTGGCCAGCCCCAAGGCCAGGTTGCAGGCTCAGTTGCGGGAGGTGCTGCGAGTGAAGCCTTACTGTCTGCGGACGGAGGAGGCTTTTGGGCAGTGCGTATGGCGGTAGTTGCGGCTCCACAAAGCCACGTCGGGAACGTGGAGGCATCCCCGTGAGCTGGGCCCGGCTGATGTTGCGGCGTTCTTCAACCATCGTTCTAAGATGGAATCTGTGGCGGCGGTCCTGCCGAATCAAGCGTTAAATGCCACATTGAAGCGGGTTGAAGCCGGGCGCCCCGGGGGCAGTGGCCTCACGCTACGCCCCCTCCGCTCGACGCCGGTCTTTATTTCGTGTATTTCGCGTCTTTCGCGGTTAAAAACCCCGGCTTTTCTGCATCTTCTTTGGATTCTTTCGTGAGAAAATCCCCCTCCCGTGCCCCATTCCCGGCCCATCGCCCGCGCGATTCACCGCTGGGCTTCCCGCCCGTCTCAAGTCCCCCATTTTCCATCCGTGTCAATCTGTGTCCATCCGTGGCGGATTTAATTAAACCCTTTGTTTATTAGGGTTTGCTCGCCGATGGACGGCCACTGTCAGCAAAAGTGTCAGTCACGGGGTAAATGGTAAAACAATTCGCCAAAACTGACTAGAACTTGCTGAAACTTCGCCACAATGCGCGTTCACAATCGCCGTTGAAACAGGACTGGTATCTCGAAACAGAGAATCCGTGAATTTTTTCAACAAAGCAAACCATCCCGCAACCATTAGGTTCCGCTCGCAGGGTCGCTCGACTTCTTTAAGCGATATATAAAGTAAGGTCGGTGTTCCAGAAGCTTTGATTTTTTTGGGGGCCTCACGAGCTGATCTATGTAAGACGGGATTGAGCTATCGGTAAAGTAGACATCACCGTCGCCTCCAACGACGACTCCGTCCGGCCAAGCAATATCTTTTGATCGACCAAGCAGTGAAAGCTGTTTCGTTGTTGGGTTGAGGGCCATAATTCCACCATGCTCAACATCCGTAATGATGACACGCCCCTCCCGGTCGATTGCGATTCCATCGCTCATTGGCTTTTGCCCGACAACTTCTACGCTCCGATTAAAGGCTTCGGGTGTTACTGAAGGATTTAAAACAACTTCCATTGGAACACGACATAAGCGTGAGTGTGTCATGGAGGCGATGTAGAGCCATTTCTGATCGTCGCTAATTTCAATTCCGTCGATACCAACCGCAAAATTAATAAGTCCCCAAACCAACCGGTTGGGCCCATATGGCGTTTGCATGATCCAATCTTCGGGGCTTATAAATGGGTTATCGGATTTGATCGTATAAAAAGTGTGATCCAAGACGGAATAGACGACCACGCTTGAGGTCGTGAATCTGAAGAGACCAGGATTGGGTAGAATGATGTGTTTACCGTCAGCCGTGACTCGGATGTCTTCTGCATATTTCGCCTGCCCTTCGGGAAATTCAAAAAACTCAACCCGCTTTTTGGTATTCAAATCAAACGCGGAGATACGCGTATGCTTGAAATCTAAACTCGCTGGTTCAATATACCAAATTCGATTTTGTTTATCGATCGTCATTCCAAACGTTCCTTGAAAGTCTTTCTGGGCTTCGAGCGAGGGAAAAGGCTCTACTTTGCCGTTGGACCATTTAAAAACGGTTGCTGGCGAAAAGCGTTCGGCTTTGGCAAGCGGATGGTAGTTGAAATAAACATCGCCGTTAGTCGCAACGGCAAGATTTCCGGGCGGATAGTCCAATTGAATCAATTTTTCGAGGACAAAAGATTCTGTTGGTAAATTAGCTCCAAGATCAGGGTATTCTTTCCCGGTTCCATATTTGAACTTAACAAAGCCCAGGAAAATGAGAAATGCCAAGATCACAAAGGCAAGAATTTTTAAGGCAATCGATTTTTTCATGAATATCATTTTTGCTAAGTATTTTTTTTCTTTAATATCGAGCTGACCCACAAGCTCATCAGAGCCGTCCAAATACGGGCACCAAACAGTTTGCGGATGGTGATCATTGGAAATGCAATCACCGGATAGCGAAGCCGCGAAGACTTGTCAGTCGCGGCGTGATAAATCATTTTCGCCACTTTTTCCGGCCCCGGCAGTCGCGCTTCGATCGAGCTTGAGGCCTTCTCAAAACCGCTTATTAAAGCGTGATAGGGCGGATGAGGGGTTTTAATCATGCTGGATCCACTAAAGGAAGTTTTTGCACCCCCTGGTTCAACGAGTTTCAGACGAATTCCGTGTTGCGCGACCTCGTATTGAAGTGTCTCGGTGAGACCTTCAATTGCAAATTTCGTTGCATGATAACTCGATAAAAGGGGGAATGTAAGAAGCCCACCCATCGACGAGACATTTACAATCACACCACCGCCGGCTTCGCGCATGATCGGCAAGACCATTTGAATCATTCCGATAACGCCCAGGACATTTGTATCAAATTGTTTTTTAAGATTTTCGACCGATGCCCCCTCAAGCGGACCCAACAAGGCAAATCCCGCGTTGTTCACGAGAATATCTATTCCGCCAAATTTTTGAATCGTCTGGTCGATTGCGGATTTCATGCTTGCGCGGTCAGTGACATCAAGCTTTGGCGTGAACAAGCCCGCAGCCTTGGCCCACGATTCAGCTTTTCCGGCGCTCGCATCGTGGCCGAGACATTCCATCCCTTCGATTTAAATAGGAGGGCCGTATCTTTGCCGAAGCCACTTGATGCTCCAGTGATCAATACTGTTTTGGTCATATTTTATATCTGAAGACTAAGGACAAAAAACGTCTATCTGTCTATATCTTGACAAAAAAACACAATATGTCAAATTTTTAAAATGGATCTTAAAAAAAGAGACGCGGTGCTTGCTGCCGCTCGCAATACGTTTCTGCGCTATGGTTACAAGCGTGTGACCATGAACGACATCGCGGAGGCCGCCGGAATTTCGAGGCCCGCCCTTTATTTGGTTTTTAGCAGTAAAGAAGAAATTTTTAAGGGGGTTTACGATCACTTTGTAAAAGAAACTCTGGCTGAGGTTGAGAGTAAAATTGCTCCGCTGAAATCACCCGATGAAAAGCTTCGGGCCGCTTTCGAGCTCTGGACGGTCCGCCCGTTTGAAATGATGCTCGGGTCCAGTGAAGTCGCGGAACTCTTCGAGTGCACTTTTGGATTCGCCCAAGACTCTGTAAAGCAAGGCTATCGATCTTTTGAAAAGATTCTTATACCGATTCTTAAATCCCACAGCCGGTTTCAAACTTCCAACATAAAAATCTCCGCCGAAAAAATGGCGCATGTTCTTTCCAGTTCAGCTCGCGGTTTTAAAATCACGGCAAAAGACGCAGCCGGACTTCGTTCACTCATCAAAGATCTTTTGATCCTTGCTTTAGGTGATTAATTGATGTGAGCACCCTTTATACGAAAGAGGCTATCAGCGTCTTGCCGTCGCTTGAGGAATAAGAAGCAAAGGCAGCAGCCGCCACTCAAGAAAAACGCTTCTTCGACGTTTGTAATGGGTAAATGGGTTTGAAACGGATTTTCTAGGGATGGTAAAGTGCCGCCTGATGTTACAGGAAATGATGTTTCAGCAGGTGTTGGCGCTGGGCAAAGCCTGGCAGGTGGTGCGCATGGATTATCTGGAAAATGAGCAAAAGGTGCTGATCCGGGTGGAAGACACCCCAGCCTTGTGGTCGCAGGAAATCTGCCCGCATTGCCAGGG
>CAIQWB010000149.1 GCA_903875465.1 uncultured Verrucomicrobia subdivision 3 bacterium | reverse complement strand
TCCCCAACCACTCAAATGGTCAGCTCGATTTGCATGCCACCGAAAACAGCGAGGAACCGAAAAAAGGTGATTAAGATTTTGTTATACAGGGGTTTAAGCGATAATTAAAAAATAGCGGATTATGTTCAAATATTTTCTAAAAATTATTGACGGTGACCTGGCGTTCTGGAATATTTGAGCTACACACGGTAACACAAAACACAAAACACAAATAAAAATGAGAACAAAAGCACTATTGATCGCCGCTGCCGCCATGGCTGTGGGCGTGGTTTCCTCCGAAGCACAGGTTTATTCCCAGAATATTGTTGGCTATGTCAACAACGTGGCTGGCCAAAACTATTCCGTCCAGTCCGTTCCGTTTGATCAAGCTGGTGGCAACTCGCTGACCAACTTAATCGCTAACGCTGGCGGCGCTTGGGATGGTTCCTACGTCTATGTCTGGAGTGGTACTGGCTTCACGGTTTACACCTTGGACTCCAGCTTGTCCACCGGTTTGGGCGATGCGGCTGACGCTACGGCCGTTACGCCTCCTGTCCTGAATCCTGGCACATGCTTCTTTGTCAACAACCAGACGCCTGCGGCCATCACCAACACCTATGTTGGTACGGTTCACATTGATTCTGGCACGTATCCTGGCACTAGCACCAACGTGCTTAGCGCCACTGGCTACTCCTTGGTTGCGCCCGTCATTCCCGTTGGTGGTGGTTTGACCAGCGTGCTCGGTTTGACCAACAGTGCCGGTGCCTTGGATGGTTCCTACGTCTATGTGCCCCACATTGTTAATGGTTCCTTCAATGGCTACACTGTGTCGACCTTCGACTCTGGCCTAGCCACTGGCTTCGGTGATGCTGCTGACGCGGTTGCGGTTCCGGAACCCGTCATTTCTGTTGGCGGTGGTTTCTTCTTCAACAATCAATCTGGCTCCGCAGTTAACTGGGTTCAATCAATCGGTCAATAACATTTAGATAAATAACCTCAACTAAAACTAAATAAATCAAATGAAAAAAGCTCTTATCGTTGCTACTATCGTGGCCGGTGCCTATGGTGCCAGTGCTCAAGGTTTGGTCAACTTCAATAACTCCGCCTCTGCTACTACCAAAATTTCCGTGAACAGCGCGGTTGGTGGTGCGGCTACTGGCTTGACTGCTGCCGTTGCGGGTTCCTACTACTTCGCTCTGTTTGAATCCACCACGGCCACTACGGTCTCTGGTTCCAGCGCTGCTGTGCTGCCGAACTCGACCTCCGCTGGTTCTTATGCCTTCAGCGACTCCAACTGGACCTATGTCACCACTATCAGCAACTTGGCTACCGCTGGTCGTACCGCCGGCAGCGCCTCCACCGTGATCAACGGTGTTGGTGGTGGTTCCACGGCTCAATTCGTTGTCATCGGTTGGTCCGCTAACATCGGCACGACCCTGTCCTCCTTGCAATCCTTCCTGGCCGCTCCCGCCCTGATCGGTGGCAGCTATGGTCTGGCTGGCGAATCCGCTGTCACCGGCGCTTTGAAGCTGGGTGATGGTGCCTTGATCACCTCTCCCGCGATCTTTGGTTTGGCTCCCTCCACCCCTGGCTTCGTCTTGGGCCAAGTTAACCCGGTTCCGGAACCCTCCAGCATCGCTTTGGCTGCCTTGGGCGGTCTCTCGCTGCTCGGCCTCCGCCGCAAGAAAGCCTAATAGTTAGGTTGTAATCTCAACCCCGCCCAGCAATGGGCGGGGTTTTTTGTTTTCCACAGGAGAAAATGGTGGCAGGGAGGTTGGGTAAGGTGCCGGACTGGGAAACATCAAACTACAAAAATCAAACTTCAGAGAAGCCTCAAATCTCAAGGTTCAATCGAATGGGGATTTCGGTTGTCGCTGGTGAATTGTGTAGCCCGGATGTAAAGCAATTTCAACACAAAGGCACGAAGAACGGTGGTTTTTTACAGAAGGAAACGAAGGGAACAAAGAGGGGTGCTACGGAGGCGGGGAGTTTAGGGGCGGGAAAATAAAATTGGCCGGGTGCTGGAGGTTGGCGGGTGGCGGGTGTGGTGGCACCCCGCCGGGGTGCCGGGTGTTTTGGGGGATTGACCGGGGGTGTCACTGCGTGAGACCCCCGGCTACAGGCTTTCAACCCGATGGGTTGAGCATGAGGGCAGGAGGTTTGGGTGACAGGTGGGCAGTCGGCTGGAACTGGGCTGGTATTACTTCGGCGGGTTTGGGATGCCGAGTCGGTGAACCTTGGACGGTGGAGGTCCAAGGTTTGGCCGTCCATGGTTTATTTTTTTGGGGGGTCGAAGGCGGCGGGGGAGTTGGCGAGCCAAACGGTCATTTCGCCTTTGCCGCGATTGGCCCAGGCGTAATAGGGGATGGCGGTGAAGGGTTGCAGCGATGGGGTGGCGTGGTCTTGGGCATTTGTGGACAGGGTGGCGGCCTGGCCGGTGATGACTTCGACACCGTTGAGGAGATTTTGGTCAAAGCTGGCGGTTAGGGGCTGCTCATCGGGGAGGAGCAGGTTGCGGACGCGGCCCTGGGGGTTGTCGGTGCCCTCGGCACAGAACACGATCGGTCCGCGCTGGAGCGCGACTCGATGGCGGTCGGCGGCCACCTGGTCATTGGCGATGACGCGGCGGACGGGCATGGGGAGGTTCAGATCGAGGCGATCACCGGGGTGCCACTGGCGTGGCAAGGCGACGTAGCCGTGGCCTAATTTCAGGCTGACGCGGTGGCCATTGACGCGGAGGGTGGCGGTTTCGCGGGTGGGGGTTTGGAAGGCGTACAGGTCGCTGGGGACGGGTTGGTTTTGGGCCCAGCCGGGGATGCGGACGCGGATGGTAAATGGGCCGGCCTGGTCGGGCTGCACGGTCATTTGCACGCGGCCATCCCAGGGATATTGGGTTTGTTGCTGGATTTTAACGGTCGTGCCCCGGGCGAGGCGGATTTCGGCGGTGCCGGTGGCGAAGAGGTTCACGTAAATATTATCACCGGCCTGGGCATAAAAGTAGCCGGGCACGGAGGCGATGAAGCGGGTGATGTTGCCGGGGCAGCAGGCGCAGCCGAACCAGGGACTGCGGGCCTGGTCGCCAGCGGATTCGAGGGGGTTGGGATAAAAGAATTTGGTGCCGTCGAGGGAAACGCCGGAAAGGATGCCATTGTAGAGCGCGCGTTCGAGCACATCGACATACCGGGCGTCGCCGTGGAGCAGGAACAGCCGTTGGTTCCAGTAATCGTTGCCGACGGCGGCGCAGGTTTCGCAGTAGGCAGTGCGGTTGGGGAGTTCATAATTGACGCCAAAGGCCTCGCCGGAGGAGCGGGAGCCGATACCTCCGGTGAGATACAGTTTGGTGCCGACGCAGTTTTGCCAGATCGTATCAATGGCGTGCACGTATTGCTGGTCGCCGGTGAGGGCGGCCACGTCGGCCATGCCGCTGTAGAGGTAGCCGGCGCGCACGGCGTGGCCGATGGCCTCGGTCTGGTCGACGGGGCGGATGCGGGATTGGTGGTAATCATCGCCACCGGGGCGGCTGCCGCGGTCATCGATATAATATTTGGCGAGGTTGAGGTAGTTGGTGTTGCCGGTGGCGCGGTAGAGTTTCACGAGGCCCATTTCGACGATTTCATGGCCGGGCCAGTAATGGAGCTGGTTGGTGCCGGGGCCGAAGGTGGCGACCAGGAGGTCGGCCTCGCGCCGGGCGACATTGAGGAGGTTGGTCTGGCCGGTGGCCTGGTAATGGGCGGCGGCGGCCTCGAACAAATGGCCGGCGTTGTAGAGTTCGTGACTGAGGTCCTGTTCTTTTACCCAGCGGGTGGGGCCCGACCAGCGATGCGGGTGCTGGGGATTGAGGCTGCGGGTGGTGTAGAGGTAGCCATCCGGTTCCTGGGCGGAGGCGATGAGGGCGATGAGGTGATCGAGATACTGGGCGGTTTGGCCATCCGGTTGGGCGGCGAGGGCGTAGGAGGCGCCTTCAAGGACTTTGTAGGGATCGGTGTCGTCAAAGGGATAGCCGGGGGCGGTCAGATTGGTTTCAGTTTCCCCGTGGAGGACGTGGGCGGCCCGGGCGAAATTGTTCATGCGACCGGTTTCCTCGCACTTTTGAAAGGCATACGGGATGGTGACGGCGCGATTGGTCGCGATGCGGGGCGCCCAAAACTCATCGGTCAAATGCACGGCGGTGAAGGCGACGGGTTGCACGGGGTAATCCGGGGTGCCGGCAGCGAGGCGGGCCGGGCCGGTGAGCGGGCCGAACATCAGGCTGGCCGCGAGCAGCAGGCGGGCCACGGGCAAGGGCAGGGCAGGGGACTGGTGAAGCACAGAAGGCATGGGGGAATTATTAAGGGCAGAGGGTAGGGATTGGCAATCTTTTTGGTGGTCCTTCAAGCATTTGCCGGTGCCGTGGCCGCAGGGTCCCAAAAATATTTTAAAAATATATTGCACAGTTCCACCGGTATGTTAGTATCCACGTCCGCTTTCGTTTTCGCGAGCGGGGTAAAATTTAGAGAACCATTAACAGACAATCGCTCTTTGTATGGCTGGACAACGCATTCGTATTCGTCTCAAGGCCTTTGACCACCGGGTCATTGACCAATCCGCGCGAGAAATCGCGGACACCGTTAAACGCACGGGCGCCCGGGTGGCCGGCCCCATTCCCCTCCCCACACGGGTGGAACGCTTTACGGTTCAACGCTCACCCCACTCGGATAAAAAATCCCAGGAAACGTTCGAGCAGCGCACGCACAAGCGGCTGATTGACATTCTGGATCCGACGGCCAAAACGGTTGACGAATTGAAGAAGCTCAATTTGCCGGCCGGTGTGGACATCACCATCAAAATCTGAAGCGAGCCTTAACCACATCATATTATGCCTATCGGATTACTCGCCAAGAAACTGGGCCATACGCGCGTCTATGACGCCGCTGGCAAAGTTACCCCTGTCACCGTCGTTCTGGCCGGTCCCAACCGCGTGCTGCAAGTGAAAACGCAGGCCGGCAAGGATGGTTATAACGCCGTGCAGCTGGGGTTTGATGACCAGAAGGAACAACGCCTGACGAAGGCGCTCCTCGGCCATATCAAGAAACAAAAGGGTGTCGCGGTAAAGCGCATCCGGGAATTTCGTGACTTCACCAAGGACGTGAAGCCGGGTGACGTCATCGGCGCGAACTTGTTCGCCGTGGGTGACTACATTGACGCGATTGGCACCACGAAGGGCCAGGGCTTTGAAGGCGTGGTGAAGCGCCACAAGTTTGCCGGTGGTGATTCCACGCACGGTGCCAAGGGCTGGCATCGCCGCAGCGGCGCCATTGGTCAGCGCTTGTTCCCCGGTACCGTCATGCGCGGCATGAAGATGCCCGGGCACATGGGCCAGGTGACCCGCACGACCCAAAATTTGCAAATCATCCAGGTGCGTGACACGGACAACGTGTTGCTCATCAAAGGTTCCATCCCGGGAGCCGAGGGGGATTACGTTGTGATTCGCGAAGCGAAGAAGCGTCCGCAGGGCTGGAAACCGCCGGTTGCGGCCATCAGCAAGAAAGACGCCAAGAAGAGTGCCGCTGACGCCAAGAAGGCCGAAGCCGCCAATGCAGCCAAAAAGTAAAGAACGGCCATGAAAATTTCCATTAAAGACATTACCGGCAAAGACCAGGGCGAACTGGAAGTGAAGTTCGAGCTGGTGGAAAATGGCCGGGGAACCCAGGCAGTACACGACGCAGTGGTGGCTTATCAAGCCGCGCAGCGGAGTGGCACGGCCTGCACCAAAACGGTCGGCGAAGTCGCCGGCACGAACAAGAAACCGTGGAAGCAAAAAGGCACGGGTCGCGCCCGCGCCGGCTCCTTCCGCTCCCCCTTGTGGGCGGGCGGCGGCGTGGTCTTCGGACCGAAGCCCCGCGATTTCGCCAAGAAGATTTCCAAGAAGACCCGTTCCCTCGCCCTGCGCAAAGCGCTGAGCGAACGCCTCAAGGCCGGTGACGTGGTGGTGGTGGATGATCTCAAGTTGAGCTCGCCCAAGACCCGGGAAATCAACAACATCATTCTCGCACTGGATTGCCTGGGCTCCACGCTCATCGTTTCCAATGGCCTGGACAAAAACCTCACGCTGGCCACGCGCAATGTGGTCAATGTGGCCTTAACCACCAGCGATTCGCTGAACACGTACGATGTGTTGCGGCCGGACAAACTCGTCTTCACCAAGAGCGCGTTTGAAAAAATCGAAGCCCGTTTGATTCAGGAATAACATGAACGCTTTTGAAATCATCAAGACCGTCCGCTTGACGGAAAAAGGCACGCGCCAGTCCGAGAAGTACAACCAGTACACGGTGGTGGCGGATCCCCGCGCCAACAAGACGCAAATCCGCCAGGCCGTGCAGGAACTCTTCAAGGTCAAGGTCACCGGCGTGAACACGCTGAATGTCCGGGGCAAGGCGCGCCGCAAGCGCACCGCGCAGGCCGGCACGACGCCCGGCTGGAAGAAGGCGATTGTCACGTTGAAAGACGGCGACAAGATTGTTTTGACCTAGTCGACACGCTATCCACGAGGCGCGAGGTGAATTCCACCCCGCGCCTTTTTTTATTGTCGTAGCGGCGCCTCGGCAGAGCGCCGCATTATTTTTTGGGATGGACGAGAAGCCTGAACGCTGTTGGGGAGCACGCCTTCCCCCCGATGTCGCTGGAAGCCCTCTCGCATCCAGCCATTCGATCGGCACGGAAGCCCGTGCCGCAGCGTGTTTTGGTGCCGCCCGGGAATGGGCTGCTACCGTTGGCGTATTTCCCACTCCCGCTTTAGCATCGCAAAAATATATTCACTGCCCCAAGCACCTTTAAACCAGACGTTCTCGACCAGATGAGCCTCCTGGCGGAATCCCAGCCGGCGGCAAAGCGCGATTGCCGGCCGATTGAGCGCATCCACCGTGGCGGTAACCCGATGCGTGCCCAGGCTGTCGAAAACATAAGCGAGGAGGCAGTGGATCGCCTCGTCGGCGTAATGAAAACCCTGGTGGCGGGGTGCCAGGGTAATTCCGAATTCCATTTGGCGAGGTTCCTCAGCGCGGCAGTGCAGACCACAATCACCAATCAAGCTGCCTGAGGCCGTCTGGGTAATCGCCAGTTGAAACCAGGTTCCCGGAATATTTGGTTCGGCGGTGGCCTGGTCCGCGATCAGGCGCGCCGCATCAGCCGCTGCAAAGGCATCCCAATATTGATAGCGCGCCACGCCGGGCAGGGAGCGATAAGCGCACAGTGCGGGGCCGTCGTCAGGTTGCAACCGCCGCAAGCTCAGCCGGGCAGAGCGCAATTCGCCGGGAAAGGTGGGGTTCATGAAAAGTTTCTGGCGGCAAATAGAACGGCGGCTGCTCAATTCGCAAGTTCTTATGCTTCCGTGCGCAACCTGATCGTGCGCAGGTTACGTGTCCCTAGCGAGGAACCGGCGGGGCTTCATTACCAGTTGAAATCATTCGGGTTAAGCGGTAATAGCTAATCGTATGAATTGCGATTTTGACCGGGTCAGGGGATTGTTGCAGCGGGCCAAACGCGTTCTCTTCCTCACCGGAACTGGAGTCTCGGCCGAATCCCAGATCCCGACCTTTCGCGGCGCCGCCACGGCCTTTGCGGATGGGCTCACGGAAGATGGCCTTCCATTTGAAGAAGTTCTGTCCAGCGATACCTTGCAGGCGAATCCCCGGTTGTCATGGAAGCACCTGTTTAAATTGGAGCAGAGCATCCGGGGCAAGCTGCCCAATGCCGCCCATCAGGCCATGGCGGCCCTGCAAACGCCCGGCCGCAGCGTCTTTGTGGCCACGGAAAATATCGATGAGTTGCACCAGCCCGCCGGTTCCCGCAATGTCTTTGAACTCCATGGCAATTTGCGGCGCATCATCTGCACCCAATGCGATTACCGCGTGCATCTGGAGACCTTCGAGTCGTTGCCAAAACGGCCTCACTGTCCCCAATGTCAGGACATTCTGCACCCCGACGTCGTGCTCGATGGCGAGCCCCTGTCTGAAACTGTCTTGGCGGCGTTTAATGACGAGCAGGATAGGGGATTTGATCTGGTGTTCTCGGTGGGAACCAGTTTGTTTCTGGACGTGATCCAGCCGGTTCTCGCCGCTGCCCGGCGGGGCACACCCGTGGTCGAAATCAACCCGGAGAAAACACCGGTTTCCGAAGTGGCTGATTTTCGGTTTGCCGCGCCAGCCGGGGGGCGGCGTGTTTTTCAAAGAGTAATACAGATTGCTATACAGAACTCTTTAATATACGCAAACAAATCCGGCCCCGGGGGCATTGCTGCCGGTGGTGGGGTCTTGCAAAGGAGCATGGCCTGCCGGTTGGTTTAAGGTGGAAACTTGGCTTCCGAACTTAAAACCGGGGAATTTCAAAATTCCGATATTACACCTCAAAAGCGCGGTTGATTGCTACGCATTAGTCGGAAAATCCGTGTTCCCTCGGTGGCTAAACCACTTCGCGTTTGGAATATTCCCCGCCCCAACCAAAAAAAGATAAAAAAACTATTGCAATGTTTCCCATATTTGATAGATTCGTCGTCCCGTTGAGCCCATAAAGCCAACAGGACAGCTTGATTGCGAGCCGATAACTGTTCTCATCACCGAGACAGGAATGATGGCTCGGACAACTACCAAGAGTTGCTGACTTGGATTATTTGATTTTATGCCAGTTAAATCTTTTAGACCGCTAACGCCGTCTACGCGCTATATTACTATCGCTGATTTCAGCGATATTACGAAGACCAAGCCTGAAAAGGCGCTGGTATATACGCGTAAAAAATCGGGTGGCCGCAATGCTTATGGCCGCGTCACTGCCCGGGGTATCGGTGGTGGTCACAAGCAGAAGATCCGGATCGTTGATTTCAAGCGCAGCAAGCATGGCGTCGAAGCCACGGTGATTGCGATTGAATATGATCCCATGCGTTCGGCCCGCCTCGCGCTCCTGGAATACAAGGACGGGGAGAAAGCTTATATCATCGCCCCGGTGGGTGTGGTGGTGGGCTTGAAGCTCTCCAGTGGTCCGACGGCGCCGCCCGAAGTTGGCAACGCGCTGCCTTTGAAGTCGATCCCGGTCGGCATTCACATTCACAATTTGGAATTGACGCCCGGGCGTGGTGGTCAGATCGTTCGTTCGGCCGGCGGGGCGGCGACTTTGATGTCGCGCGATGAGGGCTATGCCCAAATCCGCCTGCCTTCTGGCGAAATCCGGAAGATCAACGAAGAATGCTATGCGACGATTGGCCAGGTGGGCAACACGGAGCACGAAAATGTGATCCTGGGCAAGGCGGGTCGTACGCGTCACCGTGGTCATCGCGGGATTACGCGTGGTGTGGCCAAGAACCCGGTGGACCATCCAAACGGTGGCGGTCAGGGCAAATCCAAATCTGGCGGTGGCTGGCAGCAGTTGATGTCGCCTTGGGGCCGCGTGGCCAAGGGTGGCAAGACCCGCGCCAAGTACAAATATTCTAACCGCTTTATTGTCGTCAAGCGCAACGGCTTGCCGATGAAAAACAAGTAATCTATTATGGGACGTTCGATAAAAAAAGGACCGTTTGTTGAGGGCCACCTGCTGGAAAAGATCCAGAAGGCGAAGGACACCAAGCAGAAGACGCCAATCAAGACCTGGTCCCGCCGGTCCATGATCACGCCTGACTTTGTGGGGCTGACCTTCACAGTGCATAACGGCAAGGTTTTCAACCCGGTGTTCGTCACCGAAAACATGGTGGGTCACCGCTTGGGCGAATTCTCGCCGACGCGTACCTTTAAGAAACACGGCGCCCACACGGCGAAGGCGGAAGCGAAATAGTCTTATGCAAGTATTTGCCATTTTGAAAAACGTGCCGATGTCCGCGCAGAAGATGCGGGAAGTCGTCCGTCAGATCCAGGGTTTGCCCGCGCTCGAAGCGCAGGCCGTGCTGAAGTTTGTGCCGCGCAAAGGTGCGCGCCTGGTCGCCAAGACCCTGGACTCCGCCATTGCCAACGCGGAAAACAACAACAAACTCAAAGCGGAATCGCTGCGGGTGAAAGAGGCGGTTGCCGGCACGGCCACCACCATCAAGCGTTTCACCCCGAAGGCGCGCGGCTCGGCCGGCCCGATCCTCAAACGCCGCTGTCACATTAAAATCACTTTGTCGGACGAATAATTGGTATGGGACAAAAATCTAATCCAATCGGATTGCGGGTAGCCGTCAACAAAGACTGGCGCTCCAAATGGTACGCCGGCAAAAAAGAATTCGGCTCCCTCCTCACCGAGGACCGCAAGATTCGTGAATTGCTGAAGAAGAAGCTGGAATCTGCCTCCGTGCCGCGCATTTTGATCGAGCGCGCCGCGAGCCGTTGCCGCGTGACGATTTTGACGGCCCGTCCGGGTGTGGTCATTGGCCGCAAAGGCTCCGAGATCGACAAGCTGAAGGAGGAAATCAGCAAGATGACCGGCAAGGAAGTCTATGTCGACATCGTCGAAATCAAGACGCCCGAGCTGGACGCCCAGCTCGTCGCTGAGAATATCGCTTTGCAATTGGAACGCCGGGTTTCGTTCCGCCGCGCGATGAAAAAGTCGCTGCAAACGGCCAAGGATTTTGGCGCCGAAGGCATCAAGATTCGCTGTGCTGGTCGTTTGGGCGGGGCTGAACTGGCCCGGGTGGAAATGTATCACTGGGGCCGGGTGCCGTTGCACACGCTCCGGGCGAACATTGATTATGGATTTGCCGAGGCTTTGACCGTTTACGGCAAGCTCGGGATCAAGGTCTGGATTTGCAAGGGTGACAACAAGCCGCAAAAAGCGGCCACCCCCGCGCCGGCCGCCGAAGTGACCATTGGATAATTTAGCAGAGCAGAGATTTTTGTTATGTCAATGCAACCAGCCAGAGTAAAGTTTCGGAAAATGCACCGGGGCAGCCGTACCGGGCTCGCGTATCGCGGCCAGACGGTGGCGTTCGGGGAGTATGGTTTGATGTCCTTGGAGCGTTGCTGGCTGGACACCAAGCAAATTGAGGCCGCCCGTGTGGCGATTGCCCGTAACATGAAGCGCCACGGTAAGATGTGGATCCGGATCTTCCCCCAGAAGTCCTTCACGAAGAAGCCGTTGGAAACGCGAATGGGCAAGGGCAAGGGACCCCTCGAATCCTGGGTGGCCGTGATTCGCCCGGCGAATGTCCTGTTTGAAGTGGATGGTGTGACCGAGGCGGTTGCCCGGGAATCCATGCGGCTGGCCGCGACCAAGCTGCCGATTAAGACGAAATTCATCGCGCGGCACCAACACATCAGCTAAACCGATCGTTTATGAAATTTGCTGAATCCAAAGATTTGACGCTGGTCGAACTCGCGGCCAAAAGCCGTGACCTGCGCCACGAAATGTTCAACCTGCGTTTGCAACAGGCCAGTGCACAACTGGAAAAGCCCGCCCGTTTGCGGACCCTGCGCAAAGATATTGCGCGTCTCGAGACCCGCATTTCCCAAGTGCGCAACCAAGTCAAAGCCGCCTAATTTTTTGTATGTCTGAAACTGTCACACAACCGGTAGCCGTCGCGACGGCGGCAGCCGCCCGCGGCAACCGCAAGGAACGCGTGGGCGAAGTCGTTAGCAACAAGATGGCCAAAACCATCGTGGTGCGGGTGGAGCGGCGTTTTCCGCATCCCCAATTTAAAAAGATCGTCACCGCGTACAAGAAATTCTACGCCCACGACGAGAAGAACGAAGCCAAAGTTGGCGACACGGTGCGGATCGAGGAAACCCGGCCGCTGTCGAAATTGAAATGCTGGCGCCTGGTGGAAGTGGTGGAGCGCGCCGTGCAGGAAACCTCAGCCGCCGCCTAATTTTTTCTTATGTTGCAAATTCGTTCCAGTCTGGATGTTGCCGACAACACGGGTGCCAAAATCGCCTGGGCGATTGGCGTGCTGGGTCGCAACCAACGTTATGCCGGGATCGGTGATGTGATCAAAGTTCATATCAAAGATGCCGCGCCGGACGGTTCCGTGAAAAAAGGTGAGGTGCATGACGCCGTGGTGGTGCGCACCCGCCAGATTATTCCCCGTAATGATGGCTCCTATTTGCGGTTTGACCGCAATGCCTGTGTCATCATCGATAAGGAATTGAACCCCAAGGGCACCCGTATTTTTGGCCCCGTGGCGCGCGAATTGCGTGAAAAGAAGTTCATGAAGATTATCTCGCTGGCTCCGGAAGTGATTTGAAGTTATGTCAAAGTTTCATGTAAAAAAAGGTGACGAAGTGGTCGTCCTCGCGGGCAAAGAAAAAGGCAAGCGCGGCAAGATCATCACCATTCTCGCAGGCAAAGAACGCGTGCTCGTTGAGGGCGTGCAAATGATCAAGCGCCATACGCGCAAGAGCCAGCAGCATCCGCAGGGAGCCATTGTGGAGCGTGAGGGTTCCATTCACATATCCAATGTGATGGCCGCGACGAATTTCGACGCGCGCGCTGCCAAACACGCCACGGCCCCGGCCACAACCTAATATTTAAAGACCTGTCACGGCCAAATCCGTGATGCCAAAAAATGAAAGCCCGACTGTACGAAAAATACGTAAATGAAGTGGTGCCCGCCCTCCAGGCCAAGCACAACTTTCAAAATGTCCACCAGATCCCGAAGTTTGTTAAGATCGTGGTGAACATGGGTGTCAGTGCTTCCCTCGAAAAGGGTGCCATTGAAGACGCCGCCAAAGATTTGACCTTGATTACCGGCCGCAAGCCGGCCACCAGCAAGTCCCGTCATAGCATCGCCAACTTCAAATTGCGCGAAGGCCAGGTGATTGGTTGCCGCGTCACCTTGCGCCGCGAGGAAATGTACGAATTTTTTGATCGTCTGGTCGCCGCGGCCCTGCCCCGGATTCGCGATTTTCGCGGGCTTTCGCCCCGGAAATTTGACGGTCGTGGCAATTACACCTTCGGTGTGTCAGATCAAACGATTTTCCCCGAAATCGAGCTTGAAAAGATCAAGCGCCAGCAGGGGATGGATATCACTGTGGTAACCACCGCGGGCAAAGATGCCCTGGCGTTGGATTTGTTGAAATTGATGGGCTTTCCGTTTGCGGAAAAATAAATTTTTATGGCCAAGAAATCATGGTTGGAGCGCAACAAGCGCAAGTCGGAGACGGTAAAAAAGTACGCCGCCATCCGCGCTGAATTGAAGGCGAAACGCGATTACGCCGGCCTTGCCAAACTGCCGCGGAACGCCAGCCCCACCCGGGTGGTGAATCGCTGCTCGTTCAGTGGCCGCCGTCGTGGTTATCTGCGCAAATTTGGCTGCTCGCGGATGACATTCCGTGAAGGCGCCCTGAATGGTTTGATTCCCGGAGTAACCAAAGCCAGCTGGTAATTTTTATGAGCGATCCGATTTCCGATTTATTGACCCGCATTCGCAATGCCAGCCGTGCATTGCTGCCAGCGGTGGAGCTGCCGCACTCGCGCATCAAAGAGGGCGTGGCCCAGATCTTGAAGAGCGAAGGTTATGTCTCCGAAGTGTCCGTCGAAGGCAAAGCGATCAAGAAGCTGAAAATTCAGCTCAAGTATCAGGACAAAAAGGCTGTGATTGAAGGCTTGAAGCGGATTAGCAAGCCCGGTTTGCGTAAATACGTGGGTTCCACGGAAATTCCCCGGGTGCTGGGCGGAATGGGTGTCTCCATTCTCTCAACCTCGGAAGGCATCATGACCGGGACGCAAGCCAAGAAGAAAAACCTGGGCGGAGAACTGCTCTGCTATATTTGGTAATAATTTTATGTCGCGTATTGGAAAACAACCGATTGCCATTCCCCCGAAGGTTAAGATCGAGGTGAAGGGGCAGAAAGTTCTTGTCGAAGGCCCGAAAGGCAAACTCGACTGGGAACTGCCGAAACGCACGAGCCTCAAGGTCGAGGACGGCAAGATTTTGGTGACTCGCGATGGTGAAGACGCGCAAGCAAAAGCTCTGCACGGACTCAGCCGCGCCTTGGTCAACAACATGGTCAAAGGTGTGACCGATGGTTTTGTCAAAAAACTGGAAATTCAGGGTGTCGGTTTCAAAGCCGCCGTGGTGGGCAAAGTTGTCAATCTTTCCCTAGGCTATTCACATCCGCTGAATTATGCCATTCCGGATCAGATCAAGGTAACGGTCGAAGAAAATACCAAGCTTACCATTGAAGGCCCGGACAAACGGGTGGTTGGCCAGGTGGCTTCCGAAATCCGTGGTTATTATCCCCCGGAACCCTACAAGGGCAAGGGTGTTCGCTATGCCGGTGAGCACGTGGTGCGCAAGGAAGGCAAGACGGTCCAATAATAAATTTTAAGCCCCGGCAAAATCCGTGGCCAAAACCAATGAGAACTGATAAAAAAGAACGTTTGGCGCAGTTGCGCCGCTGGCGCATCCGTAAAAAAGTCCGCGGTTCGATCGTGCGCCCCCGCATGGCCGTGTGCTTTGCCAACAAAAATATTCACGTCCAGTTTATCGATGACGATGCCGGCAAGACGCTGGCCTCGGCTTCGACCCTGGCCAAGAGCACTCCTGATCGTGACACCCTGGCTGCCAATGTGGCCAGTGCGAAAGTGATCGGCGCGCTCGCTGCCAAAACTGCCATTGAAAAGGGTATCAAGCAGGTCGTGTTCGACCGCGGTGGCACCCGCTATCATGGCAAAATCAAAGCTCTGGCCGAAGCGGCCCGGGAAGCTGGCCTGCAATTTTAACCTGAACCAAGAAGAATACTGTGGCTGATATTGTAAAAAAACCTGGTGGCGATGACCAGCGCGGTCCTCGCGGACGCGGTGGCCGTCGTGGCAAACCCGGCGATTCCGATGGTGGTTTCGGCGGCGGTGGCGGCGAAGAATTGATGGAGAAAGTGGTTTTCATCAACCGCTCCTCCAAGGTGGTCAAAGGTGGCCGCCGGTTTAATTTCAGCGCCTTGGTGGTCATTGGCGACAAGCGCGGCCGCGTGGGTTATGCCTTGGGCAAAGCCAGCGAAGTAGCGGATGCCATTCGCCGTGGTGGCGAACTTGCCCGCAACCAGATGGTCCCGGTGTCCTTGAAAGATGCCACCATTCCCCATGAAGTGTATTCCACTTATGGTGGGGCCAAGATTTTGCTCCGTCCGGCCTCGCCCGGTACCGGCTTGATCGCTGGAAAAACCGTGCGTGCCGTATTGGAATCCGCCGGGGTCAAAGATATTCTGACCAAGTCCCTTGGTTCCAGCAATGCGGCCAACGTTGTGAAAGCCACATTGAACGCCCTTTTGAGCCTCCGCCTCCGTGAAGAAATTTACAAGGGCCGTGGCATGACCATTCACAAAGTTAAACCCACTGAAGTTCCCGTGGTTCCTGGGTCGGCGGTTGCCGCACCCGCTACGGCCTGATTTTTATGCGTCTGCACAATTTACAACCTCGTCCGGGTGCCAAGCATCGCACCAAACGCCTCGGCCAGGGCGAATCCAGTGGTCACGGTAAGACTTCTGGTCGCGGTGGCAAAGGCCAAACCGCCCGCTCCGGCAGCTCGATTCGTATCGGTTTCGAAGGCGGTCAGATGCCGCTCATTCGCCGCATCCCGAAGCGCGGTTTTAATAATGCCCGGTTCACCGTGCGTTACAGCCCCGTGAATGTCGGCGGTTTGGAAGTTTTCGACAATGGCGCTCGCGTGGATGAGGCCGCCTGCCGTGCGATTGGCCTGGCCAATGGCAAATCGGCCGGTCTTAAGATTCTGGGCACGGGCACGCTGACCAAAAAGCTGACCGTGGTGGCGAATTCCTTTAGCGCATCCGCCAAAACCAAAATCGAAGCTTTGGGCGGCACCTGCGAAGTGGTGGTTGCCAAGCCTGCAGTCGCAGCCAAGCCCTAAGTGGATTGATTCATGTTTCGCTCCATTGCCAATACTTTCGTCAATTGCTTCAAAATTCCGGAGCTTAAATCCCGGATTCTGTTCACTTTTGGCGTCTTGTTCGTCTGCCGGTTGATTTCGTTCATTCGAATTCCCGGGCTGTCTGGTAACACACTGTCGGCCTATTACAACAGCCAGTCCCATGCGGGCGGCGGTTTGTTGGGCATGTACAATTTGTTTGCGGGCGGTGCCTTGGAGCATGGTGCGATTGGTACGCTGGGCATCATGCCCTATATCAGTGCCACAATCATTATTCAATTATTGACGGCGGTGTGGCCAAAATTGAGCAAGCTGGCTCGGGAAGAGGGCGGCCGTACCAAGATCATTCAATACAGCCGCTATTTGACGGTGCTGCTCTGTTTGATTCAGGGTTTTGTATTTGCCATTGGTTTTGAAAGTCCGGACAAGATTTTCGGCCAGGGTATTGGCCGTTTGGTGTTGTTTAGCGATGACCACATCTGGTGGTTCCGGATTCAAACCGTCTTGTTGATGACGACGGGTTCCATGTTGTTAATGTGGTTGGGTGAACAAATCACTGAACGTGGCATTGGGAATGGTGTATCCCTGATCATTACGGTGGGCATTGTGGCTCGTTTGCCGAAAATGTTTACCGGTTTACACGATATGTTTTTCCCAGCCGGCGGCATTGAAGCGAACTATCATTTGGCGGGAACGGGTTTGTTGCTTGTGATTTTATTAGCGGTTGTGATTGCCGGTGTCATCGCGATCACCCAGGCCCAACGTAAGATTCCGGTACAGTACGCCCAGCGGGCGGTTGGTCGGAAGATGTATGCCGGTGGGACTTCGTTCATGCCGCTCAAGGTTAATTATGCCGGGGTGATGCCGATCATTTTTGCCCAGTCGATTTTGATGTTCCCGCAGAAGATTTTCTTGATTCTCGATCAGCGCTTTAACATCGCGTTCTTCGGGGATATTGCCCGGTCACTTAATGAAGGTGCGTTCCTTTACTTGTCCTTGTACGCCTTGATGATCCTGTTCTTCTCGTACTTCTGGGTGGCCACGCAGTTCAATGAATTGCAGATTGCTGATGATTTGAAGAAGAATGGCGGTTATATCCCGGGGGTTCGTCCCGGCCAGGGGACGAGTGATTACCTACACAAGGCGATGACCCGCATCACGTTTGCCGGTGCTTTGTTCCTGACGGTAATCGCCACGATTCCGATTATTCTATTTAAGGAACTCGGGATTCCTTATGACGTAGCCACCTTCTTCGGCGGTACGAGTATTTTGATCGCGGTGGGTGTGCTCTTGGACACGATGCGGCAGATGGAATCTCACTTAATGATGCGTCATTATGATGGGTTTCTCAAGAAAGGCCGCGTCCGGGGACGCTTCTAACTCTGGACTGTGGGCAAGATTGTCCTCAAAACGGAGTTAGATTTGGAATCAATGCGCCCGGCGTGCGCATTAGCTGCCAAAGTGTTGAATGAGGTGGCAGCCTTTATCAAGCCAGGCGTAACCACCCGGCAAATTGATAATCTGGCAGCGGAAGTAATCCGCGCCCACGGGGCGAAGAGCGCCTTTTTAGGTTATCGCAAGTTTCCATGCCATACGTGCATTTCGGTCAATGACGAAGTTGTTCACGGCATGGGTAGCGAACGCCAGGTAACATTTGGTGATATTGTGAGTTTGGACGTAGGCGTGTCTTATCGTGGTTTTATTGGTGACACAGCCAAAACGGTGGCCGTTGGCGGATGCAGCGTGGCCGCCCAGCGGTTGATGGATGTAACGGAAAAAGCCCTGTATGAGGGAATTGCTGCCGCCTTGCCGGGCAATCGGGTTTCCGATATATCGCGCGCTGTGCAGCAGTACGTTGAGAGCAACAATTTTAGTGTAGTACGGGAATTTGTGGGCCATGGCGTCGGTCGAACGATGCATGAAGAACCTCAAATCCCTAATTTCGTCGACCGAAATAGCAACCAGAAGTTGCGGTCGGGGATGACCTTGGCGATCGAACCGATGGTTAACGCGGGTTCAGCCAACGTAAAAATATTGAAAGACGGCTGGACAGTGGTGACACAAGATGGTTCACTATCTGCCCATTTTGAACATACGGTATTAATTACCGACAAAGGGCCGGAGATTTTAACATGGCCGGAGAATCGGTCTTTCGCGTAGCGGCGGTGGTGGTGGCAGTGCTGCCGAACGGCACCTGGCACGCCGAGTTAAAGAATGGACACCGGTTGACGGCGTTCGTTACCGGGCGGGCTCGCCGAGACGCCCCAGCTTATAAGGCCGGGGACACGGTACAGTTGCAATTGACGCCTTATGATTTATCGGTGGGGCGGATTTTGCCACAGATTTAGCACGTCCTGGACCGCCGGTTTAGCTGGGCAGGGTGTGGGACGGTAGCAGGTAGTGGTTCGGTGAAAATTTAGAGCAATTTACAATATTTTAGAAAATGAAAGTTCGCGCGTCAGTTAAAAAAATGTGTGAGCACTGCAAAGTGGTACGCCGTCGTGGCGTCATTCGCGTGATTTGCACCAACAAACGTCACAAACAACGGCAAGGCTAATATATGGCACGCATCATAGGTGTGGAAGTTCCTTCCAACAAGCGCATCGATATCGCGCTCCGCTACATTTACGGCATCGGTCCGAGCAACGCGATTGAGATTCTCGAGCGCGCCAATATCGACCGCACGGTTCGCGCCAAGGATTTGACCGAGCAGCAGCTCTCCCAGATCGTGCATGCGATTCAGGAAGGCAAGTATGTGATCGAAGGGGATCTGCGCCGCGAAATCGGCATGAATCTCAAGCGTTTGCAAGGTATCAAATGCTATCGCGGCATCCGCCACATGCGCGGTCTGCCGGTTCGTGGTCAGCGCACGCAGACCAACGCCCGCACTCGCAAAGGTCCCCGCCGCACGGTCGGGGTGCAGCGCGCGGCTGCCAAATAATGCGTTTTATCATTTTGAATTTGTATTATGTCTGAAGAAATTAAGAAAAAAGCGGCTCCCAAGAAGGAAGCCAAACCGGCGGCTGATGCTGCCGCCAAAGGCACTCCGGCTGCTCCCGGCGCCGCCGCTGCAGTCATTGATCCGACCAAGCCCGTGGAAGTACCGGTGGTTGCCGCGCCTACGGCGGCCGAGTTGTTGGGTGAAGATCCCAATGCCAAGAAGATTATCAAGGCCAAGCATGCCAAGAACGTGGTTTCTGGCGTGGCTAATATTCTCGCTACTTTCAATAATACCCAGGTGACCATCACGGACGCGCAGGGCAATCTGATTGGCTGGTCCAGCGCCGGCCGGGTGGGATTCAAGGGATCCCGCAAGAGCACGGCTTACGCCGCGCAACAAGTGGCCCAAGATGCCGCCCGTCAGGCCATGGCCCACGGGATGAAGGAAGTGGAAATCCGGGTCAAGGGTCCTGGTTCAGGCCGTGAGTCGGCGATCCGCGCCCTCCAGGCAATCGGTTTGGAAATCAGCGCCATCAAGGATGTGACCCCGGTTCCGCATAATGGCTGCCGCCCGCGCAAGAAACGCCGCGTCTAATCAATTTCAAGTTTGACTTTGCATATTTAATTTATGGCTCGTTATACAGGTCCTCGTGTTCGTATCAGCCGCCGTTTTGGGCTCCCCATTTTCGGTCCTTCCAAATATTTGGAACGCCGCAACTACGGTCCCGGCGTGCATGGCCCCAAGTCCCGCCGCAAGCACACCGATTACGGCCTCGGCCTGATCGAGAAGCAAAAGCTGCGTTACTACTACGGCCTCATGGAAAAGCAGTTCCGCGGTGTCTACGAAAAGGCGCTCCGCCGTCGTGGTGTCACGGGCGAACAAATGCTGCAAATTCTTGAGACGCGCCTGGACAATGTGGTTTTCCACCTTGGTTTCGGCACCACCCGCGCCGCTGCCCGCCAGCTGGTGTGCCACGGCCACGTGACTGTCAATGGTCGCAAGGTTGGCATTCCGTCTTTTGCCTTGAAGGTGAATGACGTGATCCACGTGAAAAACAATAATGTTTCACGCCAGCTCGCCACTAAGAATCTGGAAATCTCCACCAGTCGCGCCGTGCCGGATTGGTTGTCGCTCAGCAAAGAAGACTTCAAGGGCACCGTAATGCGCGTTCCGACGCGTGATGAGATCCAGCCCATTGCCAATGAGCAGGCGGTCGTCGAATTTTATTCCCGTTAAACCATAACCCGTTTCGCTTTGGCGAAACAAACAATTATATGGGTGTCCGTCCGTCCGGGGAATAGGCCGGTGGACGCCAGTTAACAATTGTTGAAAGGATACCATGTCAGTTAAACTCGGACGTTTTGAAATGCCGAAGCGGTTGCAGAAGGAAGAAGCAACAGCGACGGCCACTTATGCCAAATTTATTGCCGATCCGTTTGAAACGGGTTATGGCCATACGGTTGGCAATTCCCTCCGCCGCGTGCTGCTTTCCTCGCTCGAAGGTGCCGCCATCACCTCCTTGAAGGTGGACGGTGCGATGCACGAATTTGCCACCATCGAAGGCGTGGTTGAAGACATGACGGACATTGTTTTGAACCTTAAGAAAGTTAAGTTCAAAGCTCACAATCGCGAAGAACAAACGCTGTTGCTTTCCGTCAACAAAGAAGGTGCGGTCACCGCTGGCGACATTCAGACCAACCAGAATGTTGAGCTTGTCAATCCGGAGCAGCATATTTGCACGATTGACAAGAAAAAGAAATTTGAGATGGAACTGACTGTTCGTGTCGGCCGTGGCTACTGCCAGAACGACGAGAACAAGAAGGCTGGTCAGGCGATTGGCGTCGTGGCAATTGACTCGCTGTTTTCCCCGGTCACCCGGGTTCGTTATGCCGTGGAAGCCGCCCGCGTGGGTAACCGTACGGATTACGACCGCTTGATTTTAGAAATCTGGACCGACGGCCGGATTTCTCCCGATGATGCGCTTACGCAATCCTCCGCCATCCTGTCCCATCACCTGGACGTATTTGTCGGTTACGACAAGAACGCCATTGAATTTGAAGAAGCAGCGGACAAGCAGGACGAAGAAAAGTCCAAGATGAAGAAGCTGCTGAACATGAGCGTGAATGAGATCGAACTCAGTGTTCGGGCGGCCAACTGCCTGAACAACGCCAACATCACCACCGTGGGCCAGCTGGCCATGAAAAGTGAGCAGGAAATGCTGAAGTATCGTAACTTCGGCAAGAAATCGCTCAATGAAATTAAAGACAAGCTGACGGCCCTGGGACTGGCGCTCGGCATGAATTTTGAACCGGGCCTCCTCGAGGCGCCGAAAGAAGAACCCAAAGCGGAGTAATTTGTTATGCGTCATTTGAAGCGAACGGCCAAACTGGGCCGCACATCGGAACATCGCAATGCGATGCTGGCCAACTTGGTTTGCAGCCTGATCATTCACCGTCGGGTGACCACCACTCTGGCCAAGGCCAAAGCGGCTCGCTCGGTGGCCGAAAAACTGGTGACCCTCGGCAAGAGTGGCACCGTGCATGACCGCCGCCTCGCGGTGGCCCGTCTGCACCAGGAAGACGCCGCGAAGGTCCTCTTCACGGAGATCGCCCCCGCGTTTAAAACGCGCAATGGCGGTTATACGCGCATCCTCCATTTGAATCAGCGCAACGGCGATGCCGCCCAGCGCGCGATTCTTGAATGGGTGGACATTGCGGTGGAAGCTCCGGAAACCACTACCCCGGCTGGCGTTACGGACGTTGCGGCCACGGTAACCAAGGAAGCGGACGCCACTCCGGCAGTCGCTCCGGCTGGTGAAACCAAAGCCTAATCAAGCTTTTAAACAATCGAAGCCCGTTCGCAAGAACGGGCTTTTTTATTTCCTCGGTCAGCAAAATGTTGGTCGGGAAGTTTTGACAATGGTCTCACGTGTGGCATTATACGGCTGTCTCAAGCCGAATCCTGCGGGATGAGGTAATCTTACGAGACATCGGGGGGCCGGGAGGCCCCCCTCCCTATTTAAACATTGCTTAGAAGCACAAAACTTATGGAATCAGTTTTGGGCGTCTCCCGGGCAATGCACTGTCGGTTTACAGAAAATGGTCGATGAATCAGGACAGATTTCGGCAGGCAAGGGCAATCACTGTCATGACGAGCAGCATCCCAGAGGGCATGAATTTTTTGGTTTTGGCGAGACGGATGGCGAACACGACCAAAACGACGGCCATGACAATATTCGAAAGTCCCAAGGCCGCCCGCGGCTGAAACAAGCCGGGCACCGCCGTGAGCACCAGCAAGGCGGCGAAGATGGAGGAAGCAATTAGGGAAGCCTGGCTTTTGGCCTTGAGAAAGCCAATTAAACCACCGGCCAGCAGCAGTACGATATAAATCCAGAGAACGGTGTTGGCGAAATGATTCATCGGCGTCAGGCTGCCCTAATTTCCCACCACGTCCAAGCTCAGAATTTCGCCGTCCTCACATTCCGCAATCACCTCAAAGGGCCGGCAGCACACTTCGCAATCCGTGGTAAAACGCTGGCTGGCCACGGTGGTGTCCACCATGGTTTCAAATGACTGCCCGCAGAACGGGCATTGCAGAGTGGTAAATTCTTCCACGTGGTTAATTTACGGCCAATTTGGCCGCTGGCAAGGTTGGATTGGCTGGGAGGCTGGGTAATGAGTGGCCGCCTGAGGTTGACATGCCGGCGAACGTTCGCTGGAGTGGTATTTGATGGATTTCCGGCAACTTTACGTGGAATTATGTCGGTTTACCCGACCGGTTAAGCTTGCCAACGCGGGGCAAGAGGAGGAGAGTAACGCTTATCTGCGGTGTCGATGGCAAAACATCCCACCGCCACATGCTATGAACATTGCACCTGTTACCAGCCGGTCCCGGGAAATCAGTGTCACTGAGCCGCTCAGCCTGGCCTATGGCCGGGTCAAACTGGTGCTGTTCCAGCCGTTCGACGCTGGGAAATGGCTGGTCATTGGCTTTTGCGCCTGGCTGGCCCAGTTGGGGCAGGGTGGCGGGGGGGGCGGCGGCGGTTATAATTTTGGCAACCGCACTTTTGGCAATCACGACGCGCACCCGTGGGAGCAGGTTCATCATGGTCTGGCGATGGCTCATGAATATGTGCTGGCGAACCTGGCCTGGCTCGTTCCGGTGGCCTCCCTGGCGGTTCTGCTGATTTTGGGGCTGGGGGTTTTAATGATCTGGCTGAGCAGTTGTGGCAAATTCATGTTTCTGCACTGTGTGGCGGAAAACCGGGCGCAAATCGAAATTCCTTGGAATAAATATGGTGGCGTGGCGATACGGCTGTTTTTATTCCGCCTGATGCTAACGGTGGCCGGCCTGGTCTTGATCCTGCCGCCGGTGGCCCTGATTATCATCCTCATTGTGCGCATGTTCCAGGCCGGCGATGCCAGCCTCCCGCTGGTTATTGGTGCGGTCGGGCTTGGATTGGTGGTGGCACTGCTGGGCGTGGTGCTCGGTTTGGTTACCAAAATGACGAATGATTTTGTGGTGCCCATCCTGTACCTGCGTGGCGGTGGCTGCCGGGCGGCTTGGGGGGAGTTCCTGCAATTATTGCGGGCCCATCCCGGTTCCTTTGTGCTCTATATTTTAGTGCAAATCCTCCTCGCCGTGGTGCTGGGAATAATCCTGTTTTGGCTGGTGCTCATGACCTGTTGCACCCTGGGTTGCCTGCTGGCCATCCCTTTCCTGGGGACGGTCCTGCTCCTGCCGATCCTCGTGTTCAAGCAGGCCTATGCTGTATATTTTCTGGCGCAGTTTGGACCGGACTACGATGTCTTTCCGCCGGCCGCCCCGCCGGTGCCCACGCCGCCCCCGGGTTTGCAGCCACTCTGAAATTGGCACGCGGTTGCCGAGTCAGCGGGGAAACAGGCGCCGCTGATTCAGGGCTGAATCCAATTCGTATAAGCGCGACTGCCAAAATAGGTGTAGCCCTGGCCCGCCAGGGCCGTGCCGGAGAGCATGGCTTGAATAAAGCCATTGAGTTCCACCTGCACGGTATGAAGGATTTTGCGCCCGGGATTCTCATGGAGCAGGAATTCCACCTGCCCCTGGCGGGCCGTGTGGGTTTCGAGGCTGCCGTTGGTCTGGCTGGTGAAGGGGAAAACGGTGCCCAGATCCGTCAACAGTGCATGGCTGCGGCCCCACGTGCCGCCGGCCTCGCTGACGAATGACTTTCCATTCAGCAGCGCAATTGCGTCGTGGTACGCCAGCACGCTGAGATAATGATCCGCCCCCGCCGCCAGCCAGTGCGCGAGCTTGGCCGCATGCTCATCCCGGATATACGCATAATCGCTGTCCAGCAGTGCGATCCGGACCACGTTGGGGGGGATCTCCGGCACGGCCTTGAGCCAGGCGAAGATAAAACCATCACCCCCGCTGTGGCTGGCCAACACTATTTCCAGCTGGTCTGCGGGAAATGGCTGGCTGAGCGCCTGTACCAGCTGAACGGCGGCTGCGTCGTCATGGCCCGGCGAGCGCCGCCAGGCGGGCCAGGCCCGGCCGGGGGCCTCCAGGTAGGCGATCACCACCGTGCGGTTGGTCAGGACCGTCCGCAGCCAGCGGGTTTGCGCCCCGATGTGCTGGATGTCAAAATGCCAGTCGTCGGTGGGCAGCGTTTTCCGGCCGATGGTTTGTTCGATGGTGTTCCCGTTGGGCAAGGCGTAGAAAATCAACCGCACCGGATTCGCGGGAACGATGGAGGCGGGGGCCGGCGCATTGATCAGCGCGCGGCCATTGGTGCCCAGATCCAGCAGGTGGATTTGCTCGCCAAAATAGGGGCTGGGGGAAAATCCGGAGAGCCAGGGCACGCGGTGGTTTGCCGTGGCGATGGCTGGAATCGGATTGGTGGGATAGGCCACGTTGGTCAGCACCCCTTCACGGGAGAGTAGCCCGCAGAGTTGCGGATCCGCCAGGACATCGGATACGGTGCCTGGCTGGCCATTCACGGTGAGGTGGCGCGAGATGAGGCGAATCCCATGGCTGTAATCCACCCAGGCGGCCGTGTGCCCGGTATAAAGCGGTTGAATGGGCACGCCATTGGTCTGGTGCCAGCCGTAGATGGCCACCTTATGGGGCAATGCCGCGAGCCGGGCGCTGATGACTACGTCTTTTTTATCGCCCGCCACCAGGGCACCCCATGGCCCATCGGCCAGGCGGACGAGGCGTTGCTGATGCACCAGTTCATTGTGCCGGGTGAACACCTCGGAGGTAACCATCGCCGGCGTGGGCGGAATCGGCGAGGGTGCCAGCTTTACCTGAGCCGCTGCGTAAATGGCATCCACCATTGGTGGCGTGGGGAGCACGCAATCCAGCTGGTCGGCGATGAATTGCGCCGTGGCCGGGGAAACGGGCGTGAGCAAATAATCCCCGGTGGAGCCCACGGCCAGGTAATCCGGTGCGGCGTAAAAGGTCGCGATGTTGGTCTGGCCTTGGAAAACATTGGTCACGCTGACCGGGCAAAAATGGCGATAAAACTCCGGCACGTTGCCGCGGAGAATTTCGCGGAGGATCAAGGGATCGCGTTCCGGACGGGCCAGGGGGGCAATCTGCGTGGAAATGACACTGCCGCCCGGCGCTTCGGGAGCTCGGGGCGGCAGATTAAGGGTTTGGGCAAACGCCGGGGTCGCCAGGCAAATCAACAGGATTTGCAGCCAGGTCCTCACCGGGTTTCCACATCCCGGCGCGGAAAGAGCGGGGCCGGCTCGCCGATGGCCTGGCCAGACGACAGCCCGCCCCATTTGGCCAGGGCCAGTTGGTCGGGTGACCCGCTTAAGCCCAACTGGGCATAGATTTTTTGGGCGGTCCCGGGGAGAAAGGGGCACAGCAGCACGGCCAGAATCCGGCAGGCTTCCGCCAGGTTGTAGAGCACTTCATCCAGGCGCTGGGCCTGGGCCGGGTCCTTGGCGAGTTTGAACGGGGCCGTCTGGTCCACATATTGGTTCGCCCGGTTGACCAGGCTCCAGATGCTTTGCAAGGCGGCTTGCAATTGATTTTGTTTCAGCAAGGCTTTGGTCTCGTCCGTTGCTTTCGCCGCATCGGCCGCCAGTTCATCGTGACGCGCCGGCACAATGCCCTGACGATAACGCTTGAGCATCGAGAGCGAACGGTTCACCAAATTCCCCAAGCCATTGGCCAGCTCGGCCGAGTAACGGGACTGGAAACCGGCTTCTGTCCAGTTGCCGTCCGGTCCAATGTCGAGCTCGCGCAGCACATAGAAGCGAAACGCGTCCAATCCCCAGTCCTTGATCACGGCCACCGGGTCGATGGTGTTGCCCGTGGTTTTGCTGATTTTGGCCCCGTCCTTCTGCCACCAGCCGTGGGCGAGGATTTGCTTGGGCAGCGGCAGATCCATGACTTTGAGCATGATGGGCCAGTAAACCGCGTGGAATTTCAGAATGTCCTTGCCGATGACATGGATGTCCGCTGGCCAGAGTTCGAGCGGGGCCGGGACCACGACCGGGGCTTTCCCGATGGCTGCGCAGACCGTGGGATCGCCGTGCGCATAGGCGGCGCTGATGTAATTCACCAGCGCATCAAACCACACATAGGTGACGAAATTGGGGTCAAAGGGCAGGGGAATGCCCCAGTTCAGCCGGCCGATGGGGCGCGAGATGCAGAGATCTTCCAGTTTTTGGCTGTTGAGAAAGCCCAGCACCTCATTGCGGCGATAGTCCGGCGCGATGAAGGACGGGTTGGTCTCAATATAATCAATCAGCCATTGTTGGTGGGCCTGGAGTTTGAAGTAATAATTCTCCTCCTGCAATTCCACCACCTCGCCATAACTCGGGTCAAACGTGCCATCGGGACGCCGGTCTTTTTCCGTGAGGAAAGTCTCTTCCTTGGCCGAATAAAAACCCGTGTAGCCCGCCTTGTAAAAATCCCCGTTGGCGTGCAGTTTGGCCAGCACCGCCTGCACAAATTCCTTGTGGCGCGGATCGGTCGTGCGGATGAAATCGTCGTTGGTCAGGTCCAGCGTGCGGGCGAGGGCCTGCCAGTCGGCTGCGAGGGCGTCGCAATATTCCTGCGGGTTGCGCTTTTCGGCGAGGGCGGCTTGCTGGACTTTCTGGCCATGCTCATCCAATCCGGTCAAAAAGAACACTTCCTGACCCAGGCTGCGCCGGGAGCGGGCAATGACGTCCGTGATGATTTTTTCATAAGCATGGCCGATATGGGCCTGGCCGTTGACATAATCAATCGCGGTGGTGATGTAAAAACGTTTGCTCATCCAAGGCCCATTGTGCGGCACAAACCGGCCCTTGGCAATCCCGCGCACCGGGTCTGATGTGGTTGGGTTGTGATGGCCTGTCGCTGCCGAGGGCGGGAGTCCGCGCCGGCAATCAGTCTGGGAATATCCTCCCTCTGGCAGGCCCTCGGGGGGTTAACAGTGTCATTGGGGATTTGCTTTTAAATGTTTTGCAAGATTTGTCCCCGGTCTCCGTATGGTTCTTGGGAGGGCCGGCAGCGGACACGGTTCCCGAGGAACGGTATGGGACTGGCGCGCCGGAGTTGGGGGGAGGACTGATGGTTCAGGGCGGACGGGCGGAGACACCGGACAGGGGGTGTCCCGCCCGTCCAAATTTTTATCGCAAGCGCCCATAAATGTAGTGAGAATGACATTTAAACATTTGACCTGCCCGGGAAGACAGGGAAGCTTATGGTCGTTTTGAACGTTACCATAAGGTTGCGGGCGCTGGCCGCCCGGTTTTGGCTGGTCGGCCTGGTATTATTACCAGGGCTGTTGGCTTCGAGTCTGCTGGCAAAACCCACGGTGGATAGCCGTCCGCACGGGCTCACCGTTCGTCCCGGCACCGGACCCTTCCTCAATGGCACCCTGCCGGAGGTTGCCCCGGCCATTTCGGGCAACTGGTCGGCCATGCTGGCATTTCCTCATCTCAGGTTTACCAATTCGGTGGGGCTCACCGCCGTGCCCGGGACGGATCGTTTGTGTGTCTGGGAGCGGGAGGGGCGCGTATGGACCTTCCCCAACCAGCGTGACACGGCCGACAAGCAGTTGGTCATCGATATTAGCAACCAATGCCAGGGCTGGGATGACTCCGGCCTGCTCGGCGTGGCATTTCATCCGGGCTTCGCGACCAATCATTTTGTTTTTGTCTGGTACACCTGGGTGCGGCCAGGCACGGTGGTGGGCAGCCCGACCACGCGTCCCAACCCCGTGCTGCCGGACACATATCATGACCGGCTCTCGCGCTTCACATTGGATGACCAGGGCGTGGCCATTCCCGGCTCGGAAACAGTGTTTGTGGATCTCACCGACCAGACCGTCTGGCACCACGGTGGGGGGATGTTTTTTCATCCCGTGAACGGCTTTCTCTACTGGACCGATGGCGATAATTCGGTGGGTGATAATGACCAGTTCATCAACAAGAGCTTGTATTCCGGCGTGTTCCGTATTGATGTGGACTGCCTCGGTGGCGGTGTGAGCCATGCGCCCCCGCGCCAGCCGCTCAATGGGGTCACCGCGCATTATTTTGTGCCCAACGACAATCCGTTTGTGGGGCAAACCAACGTGCTGGAAGAATTTTTCTGCCTGGGCCTGCGCAGTCCCCACCGGATGACCTACGACCCGGGCAGCGGCCGGATCTTTATCGGGGATGTCGGGGAGAGTTCGCGGGAGGAAATTGACGTGATCGAGCCCGGGGAATCGGCGCTGAATTTTCAATGGAACCGGTGCGAGGGCACGCTGGGCAAATTAGAGGCGCCGTGCCTGGGGGTGAGCCGGGGGCCGTTACTGGATTATCCGCACAGCGATGGCCGGGCGGTCATTGGCGGCTATGTGTACCGGGGCAAGGAATTCGCCAGCGACCTCGGTGGTAAATACATCTTTGGCGACAATGTCATGCGCATCGTCTGGGCGCTGGATGAAACCACGACGCCCAAAACGAAAATCGTGCTGTGTGTGATGCCCAAGGGGGATGGCCCGAATGCGGGCACGGATTACACCGGACTTTCCTCCTTCGGCACCGATGCCGCGGGCGAACTGTATTTCTGCCAGATGAGCAGCATTGGCGGGCGCATTTACCGGCTGGCGCGCGGGGGGCCGCCGCCGCCGCGGCAGGCGCTGCCCAAACTGCTTTCGCAAACGGGCGTGTTTGCGGACATGGCGGCAATGACGCCGGCCGCCGGCCTGCTGCCGTATCGTGTCAATTCGCCGTTGTGGTCGGATGGCGCGGTGAAATCGCGCTGGGTGGCGCTGGCCACCAATGCGGTGGTGGGCTTTGCGCCGAAGGGCGCGTGGTCGTTTCCGGCGGGCACCGTCTTTGTGAAACATTTCGACCTGCCGGTGGATGACACCGATTCCAAGGTGGTGCGCCGGCTGGAGACCCGCCTCATGGTTCGGGACACCAGCGGGGCCGTCTACGGTGCGAGTTATCAATGGCGCTCGGACAACCGCGACGCTGAGCTGGTCAACGCCGGTTTTACCGAGGAGGTGACCATTAAAACGGCCACGGGCAGCCGGGTGCAGAAGTGGTTTTATCCCGGACGCCAGGACTGCCTGACCTGTCATACCACCATCTCCGGTGGCGTGCTGGGGGTGAACACGCGGCAGCTCAACGGTGATTTTACGTATCCAGCCACGGGCATTCGCGATAACCAGATTCGCGCCTGGAACCACCTGGGCTTGTTCAGCCAGCCGCTGGATGACAAGGCCATTCCGCTCCTGCCCAAGCTGGTCAATGTGACCAACACCCTGGCCAACTTGAACACGCGGGTACGCTCGTATCTGGACTCCAACTGCTCGCACTGCCATCAACCCGGCGGGGCCGGGGCGTTTTTCGACGCCCGGTTTGACACGCCGCTGGCGAAGCAAAATTTGATCAACGGGCCGGTGCAAAATCCGCTGGGCATTGCCGGGGCGAAGGTGGTGATGCCCGGCGACACCAATAAATCCGTACTGTTCCACCGCGTGAGCATCGTCGGCATTAACCAGATGCCGCCGATTGGCAAAAATGTGGTGGATGACCAGGCCGTGGCGGTGATTGGCAAATGGATCAACTCCATGCATGCGATCACGGCGGCGCTGCCCAAAACGTGGTCGGACGCGGATATTGGGGATGTGGGCATTCCCGGCGAGGCCAGCTACCTGCGGGGGCAGTACAATTTGATTGCCACCGGCAGCGATATTTGGGAGAGCGCGGATTCCTTCCATTACACCAGCCGGCCGCTGGCCGGTGACGGCCAGATCGTGGCGCGGATGGTGTCCATGCAATATACCGACCCTTGGGCCAAGGCCGGCATCATGCTGCGGGAAAATGGCACCGCCGGGGCGAAGTATGCGTTTGTCGGCTTCACGGGGCAGGGGGGATCCGTGCTGCAATCGCGGTCCCTGGCGGATAATCCCACGATGAGCGCCGATGGTCCGGCGGCCAAAATGCCGCACTGGCTGAAGTTGGTGCGCACCGGGGATGTGTTTGCCGGTTTTGTTTCCACCGATGGGAAGACCTGGCAAGCGGTGGGCTCGGTCACGATTCCCATGAAAAAAAGCATCAATGCCGGGCTGGCACTGGCTTCACACAATAATGCGGTGGTGAATTCGACGTTGTTTGACAGTGTGAGTGTGACGGCGGGAAGTGGCGGCGAGCCAGCGGCCAGGTAGCGATTGGAGGGCCTCGGCGCATACGCTCACCCTGACCACCGGCTTTGAGAAACTTTGTTTCAGCCGTTTCCGTTGCTGTGCCAGCCAATAGCGAACAATTTGCCAGGCGGATCATATAAACCCGAACTCCGAAATTAAAACGGCCGGTCTGCATCAATCTCTTTGGCATAAACGCTTTGGAAAAATCTCACCAGACCACTGCGGGTATGCCGGCGATTTTTCCAAAGTGTTTCGGCTCCAACATCTTGACACATCCCAGCCATTTTAATTTCGGAGTTCGGGTTTAACAAAGTCTGGCCGAATTTGCTCATACCGGTGAATGAAAACGTATGCGGGTGGGTAAGCCACCGGAGACTGGCACGCCGGACTTCTCGGGCCACCAATTTGGCTGCAATACCTGCAAATATGAAATCATTGAGGCACTTTCCGGCAAGCCCGTGAGGTTCTTTTGGCGCTTCTCTGGGCTGCACCTTTCGCCATCCACATGCTATCGATTGTCCGATGTGAAGGTGGTTGCGTCAAGCGCCTCATGAGACGGAGGTCAGTTCGGTTTAAGTGGCAATAAACCACTCGACCACCGCCCCGCTCCAGTAACATGTAATATGAGTCATCGCGTCCGCGCCGGTTAAAACCGCTTGGTAAACGTCCCGGGACATTTTACACTGGGGCATGGTTCATGTAGGCATTGGTTACGACGTACATCAATTGGTTGCCGGGCGCGCGCTCTTTCTGGGAGGCGTGGAAATTCCGCACACGAAGGGGCTGGACGGGCATTCCGATGCGGATGCCCTCATGCATGCCATCTGCGACGCCCTGCTCGGCGCGATTGGCGAGGAGGATATCGGGCATTTTTTTCCCAACACCGATCCGCGGTGGCGCGGGGTGCCCAGCAAGATTTTCCTGGAGGAGGCCGCCCGGCAGATCGCCGCGCGCTCGGGCCGCATTGTGAATGTGGATGCCACGGTCATTGCCCAAGCCCCCAAGATTTACCCGCATATTGCCCTGATGAAACAGCGCGTGGCGGCGGCCCTGGGGGTGAGCGAAAAGCAAATCGGCATCAAGGCGACCACCAACGAGCTGATGGGGTTCATCGGGCGGGAGGAAGGCATTGCCGCCATGGCGGTTGCCAGCGTCGACTTGCCGGAGTAAGCTAAGCCCATGGCCAAAGCAGAAATTAGTTGGAAGCGGGTGACCGAAGACGGTGAGAAACTGCAGGTTTACGTCCAGCACGTGAGCCGCGAGTGGCGGTTTTACCACCGGGCCAAGCGCTTCGACTCCTGGCAGCCCGTGCCTGAACCGCCGCTGGAAGACTGGATGGAATTGCTGGATGCCGTCCAGCGCCTGATCACCCGCCGGCGTTACCAGCCCTCCGACGAGGAGCATCTGCGCCGACGCATTCGGGAGAAGTTTCCGCAGTCCGGGGTCTGAATAACCGTACCACTGGGCGCGGTCGGGGTCTACGGCCTACTGCCAGCCGGACATGGATGCGTACCGGAAGGTCATCTCATTCGTGTCGTAACCCTTGTACCATTTGGCGTGGCCATCGGTGAAGAGCACGTTCTGGCCGCGGCTGTGCACCTGCCATTCCTCCCAGGGCAGGCCATTGACGGCACCCCCCACGCAGTTTTGGGAGTAATCGTCCTTGTCGCAATCCGTGGGCACAAATTCCGTGCCAATGGTGTCGCCAGACAACACCTGGGCCGAGGGGAACATGATTTTTTTGGTGTTCACCGCCGCCTCCTTCTCGCCGGCAGCCTCATACGCCGCCCGCACGCCGTTGAAATAATTAAAGGGCGATTGCAAGGCGGGCGGTTGCACAAAATTCGCCGGGCAATGAAACACATTGGTGGTTTGCACAAAGCTGATGATTTGTTGCGACCAGCCATTGGTACTGGCATTGGGATTCGCCGCGTCCCAACGGATCGTGCCGCCGGACTCGGGGAAAAAGCTGTTGTTATCATCCGCAAACAGGAACATCCCCAGGCTGATCTGGCGCAGGTTGTTATTGCACTGGATGGTGTAGGCGCGCTCCTTTGCCCGGGCCAGGGCAGGGAGCAGCATGGCGGCCAGAATCGCAATAATCGCAATGACCACTAATAATTCAATCAGGGTGAACCCCGTGGTCCTGGTCCGCGCCGACGGGTTTTTGGTCCTCATGTTCTGCACCCCTCCATAGACGTTTCCAACCACCGCCGAGGTAACACCTTTCCGTAGAATTTTACCGGCGGGCCGGGGCCTGAGGCTGGGGCAGGACGCGTTTCGGCAGCAGAAATGCCAGTCCAGCCGCCAGCAGCAGCCCCAGGCCCAGCGCCGTGAACGGCACGGCCACGCTGTGATATTCCGCTTTCAACCACCCGACAATATAGGGTCCAAAAAAACCGCCGGTGTTGCCCAGCGCGTTCACCAGTCCGATCACCGGTCCGAACACCTTGCGTGGCAGCGTTTCCGTGGGAATCGCCCAGAACGGCGCCAGGGCGGCGAACGGTCCGGGAATGGCCAGGCAGAGCAGGGCGTAGGACAGCCAAAAATGCTCCCGCAGGAGGACACTCAAAATCAGGCTCACCCCGCTCAAAATGTAAACCGCCGCCACATGCCCGCGCCGCTCCCCGGTGCGGTCGGAATGCCAGGAGTTGACCACCATGATCACGGCGGTGAGCGCATACGGTGCCGCGAATAAAAAGCCATATTGAACGGCGCTGAAATGCCGGGCCTGCAAGCCTTCCGTAAAAAATGTCATGCAACCATACGCGGCCGAGTTGTGGAGAAAATTCATCACTACCATCACCCCGATTTCCCAGCGCGCCAGGCGTTGCCAGAACGGGACGGGCTCTGCCGGCTCCAGTTGCGTGGCCTCGTGCTCCAGGGTTTGCTCCAGAAACGCGCGTTCCGCCGGGGAAATCCAGTGGGCGTCGCGCGGATGGTCGCTGATAAAAAGCCACCAAATCGGCAGCCATACAAAGGGCAGGGCGCCTTCGAGAATAAGCATGGTTTGCCAGCCATAGGCCCCCAGCAACCAGCCGGTGAAGGGCGCGGAGGCGGCCACGGCCAGGGGTTGGCAGAGATTCCAGCAGGCATTGGCCCGCGCCCGCTCCGCGCTCGGAAACCAATGCGCCAGCAGGACGACCGTGGCGGGGTACACACTGCTTTCCGCCATGCCCAGGAGGAACCGGGCGGTTTCAAATTCATGAAAGGTCCGCGCCAGTCCGCCGGCCACCGCGCAGCCGCCCCAGAAAATCAGGCACATGGCCACCAGTTTTTTGGCGCTCCAACTGCTGGCGAGCCAGCCCCCCGCCATTTGCAAGAGCACGTACCCGAGAAAGAAAATGCCCGCCGCCTGGCCCTTCATGCGGTCGTCCATCTGCAAGTCGTGCAGCATGGAGGAGATTTTGGGATCCAACGCCAGCGAGATGTTGGTCCGGTCCACGTACGAAATGGTGTACATGACCAGCGCCACGGGAATGATGCGCAGCCAGCGGGAGGAAATCATGGCATTAATGGATGGGGCGCGGCATGGCGGAAAGCATGCCTGCAAGCGCTTTCCACCGTCACGCAAAATTTTCCGGAAAGGTCAGTTTTCGCTGCAATTAGGATTTTGAACGGTGAATTTTTCGCCGTCAATCCGCCCACAGCCGGGACCACAAACGTTGGGGCGTGGCCACCAGAAACTCCGTCAGCAGCGCCTCCAGGCTGCCGGCCTTGGGCTCGTGCAATTTCCCCGCCAGCACCAGGCCCAGGCCAAACACCGCCAGCGCCAGGGCGTAGAAAATGGTGTATTGATTCCAGTTCAAACCCAGCCCCTGACCGCGCCAGCCGCCCACATAATCAATCAACAACCCCCACGCCACCGGGGCCAGGCCCAGCGTGACGTTGGACGCCACCGAATACAATGCGAAGAAATGGTTGCGGCCCATCGGCGGGATCACCGTCATGGCCAGGCGGTTGAAGGCGATGGCCACCAAGGCGTTGAACAGGCCCATGAGGAACTGGAGTAATAGAATGGTGGGCAGGCGCGGAGCCAGCACTCCCCCCGCCATCGCGATCCAGGCCAGGATGATCACCAGCCAGCCCCCAAGTGCGAAAATCAGCACCGGCTTACTGCCCAGGTGATCCTGCCGGTGCCCCAGCAACCACAAGCTGCTCAACCCGCCCAGAAAGGCCACCGAGGTGACAAATAGGATCCGTCCCGCCGGCAGGGCGGTTTCGCTTTTCAAAAATGCCACTGTGAAGGCCGTCAAGCCCCCGTAGGCAATTGCCCAAACGATGACCAGATGCAAGAGCTTTTGGAACGGCGGATGTCGCAACATGGCCAGCCACGGCACCGGCAGGTTGGAGTGGCGTTCCTTTTCCGTGATGGCCACATCCGGCACCCGGCGGAGAAATACCAGGCTCACCAGCCCCATGGCGGCGCTAAATGTAAAAATGACCGTATATTGCCAGGGCTGCGGGGTTTCCCCCAGGCACAGCGCCGAAACGATGACCGTCAGAAAGCTCCCCAGGTTCGCCATCGCCGCGTCCCGCGAGACATAACGCCCGCGAAAATGTTCCGGCACCAGGCTGGCGATCCAGGGCAGCCACGCGCAACTGGCAATGCCACGCACCAGGTTGAAGCCAAACAGCCCGGTGAGAATCAGGACCAGCCGCGTGCTTTGGTCCAGAAACCCCGAGGTGAGGGGCACGATGGCCATCGCAAAGGTGAACAAGGTGCGCGTGCCCCAGCCCCCCAGCACAAAACGCTTGTACCCCACCCGCTCGATGTAATGCGCGGCGGGAATCTGGAAAATCACCAGCAACGGCAGCATGCCCACGATGATGCCAATCACCGTCGCGCTGGCGTGCAGCGTCTTGGCATAGAGGATCATCGGACTGCCGATCACAATTTGGAACGACAACCCGTTGAACGCGGCAAACCGCCACGCATCATATAGCCCCGGCGGATAGGGGCCGGTGGCCGCGGCCGGCTGGTCTTTTAAATCCGCCATGGAACATTCATCCTGCCTTTATCATTCGCGAACCCGCCAAACCCTGTCCAGCACATTCACCGGCTCCGCCATGCGCCTGGCTCGCGGGCTGCGCTTACAAAATCACCAGGTCATCCCGGTGCACCAATTCCACCCGGCTCAGGGTTTGGGCCCGGATTTCGGTCGCGCTGTAGCGCGCAATCCCGCGGGCAAATTCCATCCCATCCGCATCACACAGGCGCACCACTTCACCGGCAGCAAACTCGCCGTCGCAATATTTCACGCCCGGTGGCAGCAGGCTCTTGCCCCCATTGCGCAGGGCTTCTTTGGCCCCGTCATCCACTTGCAAGGTGCCTTTGGGATGATGAAAAAAAGCAATCCAGCGTTTGCGCCCCGCCAGCTTGGTGGGCGTGGCCACGAACAGCGTACCCGCTTCCACGCCACTGGTGATTTGCGCCAGCACATCCACTTTGCGCCCCGAGGCGATCACCAGCGGAATGCCCGAGCGCACCGCGATCCGGGCCGCGTCCACCTTCGACTTCATCCCGCCCACCGCTGTCTCGCTCGTGGTGCCGCCCGCCAGGGCTTCAATCGTGGCGTCAATCTGTTCAATCACCGGAATCGTGCGCGGATTCGCCCCGCCAAAACCCTCGATCACGCCGTCCACCGTCGTTAAAATCACCAGCAAATCCGCCGGCAACAGTGCCGCCACCAGGGCCGAGAGCTTGTCGTTGTCGCCAAATTTGATTTCGGTGAACGACACGGCGTCGTTCTCATTAATGATCGGCACCACCCCGAGTTCCAGCAGCGTCACCAGGGTGTTGCGCGCGTTCAAATGGCGCTCATGGTGCTCCAGGTCGTCATGGGTGAGCAGCACCTGGGCCACCACCAGCCCGTGCTTCGCAAACAACTGGTCATAAACCGCCATCAATCGGGATTGCCCCACGGCCGCGCACGCCTGCTTTTCAGCCAGGTGATTCGGCCGGCTTTTATAGCCGAGCGCCCCCATGCCCGCGCCCACGGCACCACTGGTCACCACCACCACCTGATGGCCCGACTGGCGCAGGGCCGCGATTTGCGCGACCAACTGCGCAAGTTGCGCCGGGTCCGGCTGCTTTTGACTGTCCGTCAGCACGCCCGTGCCCAATTTTACGACGACGCGCCCGGCGGATTTAAGAGATTCACGATGCACGCCGTAAGCTTAAAAGGAAATGGCCCGCCGGAAAATGTTAAAATATATCACCGGCCGTAATTCCTCCCTCCGCCCATAAAATTTTAAATTTGGCGCCCAGCTGTTCCGCTGCCCCCGCCAAACTCCCGCCTGACGCTGGCCTGGCAGACCCAGTTAAACGACCGGCCGCGCCCCCACCGGAGCGGCAGCCCGCCCGTTGCCACGTGGCGCCGGCCCGGCCGGTCTGACGCCTTCGGCAAGGTGCCAGCCACCGAAAACCAGTGATTAAAACAACTGGCCAATCAACTCATGGACCCCTGATCCCCAAACCGAAAAAGCTTCATTTTGTCCCCGGATTTCCCGTACCCTCTCTCAACCATGAAGTGGACACAAACTTTGATTCCGACGCTTCGCGACGCTCCGGCGGATGCGGAAATCGTTTCCCATAAGCTGCTGCTCCGGGCCGGCCTCATCCGCAAGCTCGCCGGTGGCGTTTACACCTTTCTGCCCCTGGGCCTCCGCGCCCTGCGCAAGATCGAAGGCATCATCCGCGAGGAAATGAACCGCGCCGGCGCCATTGAAGTCCTCATGCCCGCCCTGCAGCCCCCGGAAATCTGGGAACAGAGCGGCCGCGCCGAAACCGCCAGCAACGTGCTCTTCAAGGTCAAGGACAGCTCGGGCCGCCAGTGGTTTCTGAGCCCCACTGCCGAGGAAGTCATCACCACGCTGGCGGCGAACGAAATTAATTCCTACCGCCAGTTGCCCAAGAATTTCTACCAGGTCAGCCTGAAATTCCGCGATGAAATCCGCCCGCGCTTCGGCCTGATGCGCGCCAAGGAATTCATCATGAAGGATGCCTATTCCTTCGACACCACCGACGACCTGGCCATGGTGAGTTATAAGAAAATGTACGACGCTTACTCCCGCATCTTTGCCCGCTGCGGACTCCAGGCGTTCCCCGTCGAAGCCGACACGGGCGTGATCGGTGGCAACCACTCCCACGAATTCATGGTGCCGGCCGAAACCGGCGAAAACGAAGTGGCCTTCTGTGAAGCCTGCGGGTATGCGGCCAATATCGAAAAGGCCACCAGCGGCATCCCGAAAACCGCCGCCCGCGATCTTGGACCCGCCATCGAGCAATTTGCCACCCCGGGCGTGGTCACCATCGAGGCCCTCGCCAAAGCCCCCTACAGCGTGCCGGCCAACCGGCAGATTAAAACCCTCGTTTATGTCGCCGACAGCAAGGTTGTGCTCATTGCCATTCGCGGCGACGATCAGTTAAACGAAACCAAATTCAGTGCCCGCACCGGCGCGGTGGCCGTGCGTCCGGCCACGCCCGAGGAATGCCTGGCCACGCTGGGCGCCAAGCCCGGCTCCCTGGGCGCGGTGGCGAAGGTGCCGGCGGACGTCAAAGTCTATGCCGATGAACGCCTGCGCGGGGCCAATGACATGACCACCGGTGCGAACGAGGATGGCTTCCATTATCGGAATGTCTCGCTCGAACGCGACATCAAGGTGACCGAATGGTACGACCTGCGCACGGTGAGCGCCGGCGAACCGTGTGTGAAATGCGGCAAGTCCCTGAAAATCCGCCGGGCCATCGAAGTCGGCCACGTCTTCAAACTCGGCACCAAATACAGCGAGAAGCTCGGGGCGAACTTCCTGGATGAAACCGGGGTGCGCAAGCCAGCGGTCATGGGCTGCTACGGCATTGGCGTGACCCGCACCTTGCAGGCCGTTATTGAACAGGGTAACGACAAGGACGGCATTGTCTGGCCTTTGAATGTGGCGCCCTATCAAGTGTGCATCACGCCCTTGAGCGTCGCTCCGGAAAGCCAGGCCATGCAACTCGCCGAGAAAATCTACGCCGAACTCACCGCCCAAGGGGTGGACGTGATTCTGGATGATCGGGATGATCGTCCGGGCGTGAAGTTCAAAGATGCCGATCTGGTGGGTTTCCCGCTGCGCGTCGGGCTGGGCGAAAAATCGCTGGCCAAGGGTGAAGTGGAAATCAAACCGCGCAACGGTCCTGTGCAATTTGTCAAAATTGAGGAAGCGGTGGCCCTGGTTCGTAAATTGATCTCCGAAAACCCTGCGGTTTGAGGGTTAAGTCAGCACGGTAGTTCCGCTGACCAAGCCATTCGCGGCAAGTATTTATCATGGCGGGCGGTGAGGTTTCACTGCCCGCCAAATTTTTAGCGCCGTAGCGGGTGAAACACAAACGCCGCCGGCTGCTTCGCGGCCGGGTCGAGGGTCACCGTAAAATATCCGCCATCATTGAGCAGTTCGATGCCCGCCAGCGCCGGGCAGAGCTTGATCTTGAATGGCCGCCAGGCCCGGGATTTGCTCAAGGCCGCGGACATTTTTTTTACGGTGTGCCCCAGAAACCCAATCGGTGGCACCCACGAGAGCAACCGGCTTTTCCAAATGATCAAATTGGAATGCAGATGTCCGATGATCGTATATTCAATTTGCGACAGCCGGCGGCGGACCGCGTCCTCCTGGGCCAGAAAGGGCAGGGCGGTGGGGTCGTGGCAGAATAACAGCACACGTTGCTGCGGTTGCAGGGCCTCAAAGGCGGCGCGGATTTCGGCCAGGTGCTCCATGCGCAGGCGCTGCCATTCCGAGCGTTCTTCCGGCAACGTGTCGGATTCGTTCGCGGGCAGGGCGAGCAGGGGGGAGGCCACCCCCATCAGCACATAGTTGCCAGCGGTAAACTGCCAGAAGCGCTTCAAGCCAAGCTGTTCCGTGGCGGCCCGCCAGCTCGCCAGCGGCATGCCGCCCTTGCCGCTGAACATGGTTACTTTGCCCAGTTCATGATCGCCAAAAATAAAATGCGCGCGGTCACCATAGCGTTCCGTGATGCGCGTGAGGCATTCCCGGGCGCTTGCCAGTGCGGCCGGGTCGCTGAGGCCCACAAAACCGGAATTGGCCGAATGATCGCCGGCCACCACCACATAATCCGCCACTCCCGCTTCCGCCAGAAACCGGTCCAGTTGCCGGCCCCGGTCCAGCGGGTGCCGCATCCAGATGTAATGCCGATACAGGCGGGCGATCCAGCGCATCCCGGGGCTCGCGATGGCTTTGAGTTCGTAATCATTGCCCCGCGCGCGCTCCGCCGCCCCGGCATAATGAATATCGCTCAGGATGATCAGTCGAATGGGTTCAGGTGATTTCATGCGTCATTCAGCATAAGGCGGCCGCCCGGCCGCGCGGCAAACGGCCCAGATGAAAAATCAGAAAACCTTGCAAGAACTGCCCCAACTCGCCGGTTTGGGCCGCCGTTAATTTGAACCGTTGGCCCGCCGCCCAATCACTCCCGGCGAGGGCGGCCGCAGTTTTGATGGTGCCCGGCAGCAGCCGGGTTTCGGACCAGTCCGGTTGCAGTCCCGTCTCGGCCAGGATTTTTAATTCGAACGCCAGAATCCATTGGGCCGCCGGCTCTGATTGACAAAGAAAATCCAGAAAGCCACGCAATAATTCGAAAATTTCCGGGAGGGGGGTTTCGGTTTCCGTGGCCTCTTCCACGAGTGCCGTGGCATAAGCGGCTTGTTGCAGCCGGCGGATATCCTGGCGGATGGCCGCGCGGGTTTCCTTAAGATTGACCTCCCGCAACGTATGCAACTCCGAACGCCGGCTGCGGGCGAAGGCAAAATCCGCCTGGTAAAACAGGTCCAGCTTCCCTTGGAATGGCGATTTGTGCCGCCGCGCCCCCTTGGCGACGGTGGCCAGCCGGCCCAGCCCCGGCGTCAGCCAATGCACGATCAGGCTCGTCTCAGTGAGCAGCCGGGTGCGCAGAATCATGCCGGTGGCGGACTCAGTCATGGGGTTTGGCGCCCGGATAAGGCTCCGGTGAAATCGAGCCCAAGCTGACGATGTATTTCACCCCATCGGCCACCGACATGTCCAGCCGGGTGACCTGCTCGGCGGGAACCAGGACCATGAAGCCAGAGGTGGGATTCGGGGTGGTGGGGATAAAGACGCACACAAGTTTCTCCTCGGTTTTAAAGGCGGCGCTGTGCTGTTGTTCACTGGTGAGGAAGCCCACTGAATACATGCCCGCCCGCGGAAACTCCACCATCACCACGGTCTTGAAGGAGTTTTTACTGCCCGAGGAAAAGGCCTCGTTCACCTGCTTGATGGCCGCGTACACTTTGTTGAACAGCGGTATCCCCATCATCAGGGCATCGGACCATTCAATGAGTTTGCGCCCGAAGTAATTCCGGGCCAGCCGGCCCAGCAGGCTGATTAACAACACCGCCAGCACCAGGGCAACCGCACTCCAATACCAGACGACCCCGCCCCGGCCGCCTTCCAAATGCGTGATATCCTTCGGCAGGAAAAAGAGCAGCAGGTCGGTCACGCTGGAGACCGTGCCAAACACCCACTTGATTACGGCAAAAGAAATGACCGCCGGCAGGACAATGAAAAATCCCGTTAAAAAATTGGCCCGCCACCGGGCGGGGAGGCTTCTTTTTACCATAAGCCAGTCTAGAACCGGCTCACAGTTTGCTCAAGGCAAAGCGGCGGCTAATCGTGCGCAGCCAGCGGCCCTCAACCGCCTTCATCTTGCGCCGGGCCGCGGGCTCCAGGTCGTCATGGCCAAGCAAGTGGAGAATGCCATGGATGACATAGCGCACCAGTTCGGAGCGCCACTCCGTGCCAAATTCGCGGGCCTGGGTCACGGCCACCGCCGGGCAAATGAACAATTCACCTTGGAAGGGCGCGCCGGGATCCGCTTCGCGATAGTCAAAAGTGATGACATCGGTCGGCCCCTCGTGCTGGAGGAAGGCTTGGTTTACTTTGGCCATTTGGGTGGCACTGACCAGGTTGATTTCCAGGCTGGCCTCCGGGCCGGCTAATTCGGTCAGGAGGGCGGTGGCGATTTCCCGCAAAACGCCCACCTTGATTTTGTGGGTGCGCTGGCGGTTGGCGAGGGTGAGGGGCATGCGCTCAGGCCTTGTGCAAGCCCCGATGATCTTCGTAAGCCTGGATGATGCGTTGCACGAGGGGATGCCGCACCACGTCGCGTTTGGAAAATTCCACGATGGCAATCCCCTCGGTGTTGCGTAACGCCCGGTGCGCCTCCACCAGTCCGGAATTTTTATGCGTGGGCAAATCCACCTGCGTTTCGTCGCCCGTGATCACCGCTTTGGAGCCATGCCCGAGGCGCGTGAGAAACATCAACATCTGCTCGGTGGTGGAATTTTGCGCCTCGTCGAGAATGATGAAAGCCCCGTTCAGTGTGCGGCCGCGCATATAGGCCAGCGGCGCGATTTCAATGGAGCCCCGCTCGGTGTGCTTTTGCAATTCCTCGACCGGCAGCATGTCATGCAATGCGTCATGGAGCGGTCGCAGGTAGGGGGTGATTTTTTCGTACAGGTCCCCCGGTAAAAAGCCCAGCGCCTCGCCCGCCTCCACCGCCGGTCGGGTGAGAATGATCCGCGAAACCGAACCCTCGCGCATCGCGGACAGCGCGAGCGCCACGGCCAGGTAGGTTTTGCCGGTGCCCGCCGGGCCAATGCCGAACGTGATGTCGTGCTTGCGAATCGCCTCGATATATTTCTTTTGGCCGACCGTTTTGGCCACCACCCCGGATTTGCGGTCATGGGTTTGCACCCGGTCGTTGACCAGGCTTTTCAAAGTTTCGCCGCCCTCGTGTTTCACCACATTCAAGGCATGGTTGAACTCGCGATTTTTCACCGGTGAGCCCGCCTTGAGCAAGCTTTCCAGTGAGGTGAACAGTTGCTTGGCGCGTTCCACCTTGTCGGCCGGACCGTCCAGTTTGATCCAGCCTTCGCGCGCGGTTGCCTTCACGCCCAGTTCCGCTTCCAACGACTGGAGGTTGCGCGGTTCGTGATTGAACAATTGCTGCGCAAAGCGCGCATTTTCGTAATGGAGGGTGAGGGTGGGCATGATGATTTATTTAGCCAGTTCCACCCGCAACTTGGCCGCCACATCCTTCAGCGCCTCTGGCACCACCCCGGTGTTGGCCAGGACGGGCATGAAGTTCGTATCGCCCCCCCAGCGCGGCACCACGTGGACATGCAAATGCTCCACAATGCCCGCGCCCGCGACTTTGCCCAGATTGATGCCCACATTGAAACCGTCCGGTTTCATAACCGCAGTAAGGGCATTGATGCAACGGTGGGTCAGCTTCCACAAATCCGCCAGTTCTTCTTCCGTCAGGCCGTTGAGGTCGGACACCTGTTTATAAGGCACCGCCATCAGGTGGCCACCATTGTACGGGTAACGATTCAGCACCGCAAAGCAACTACGATCCCGGGCGATCACATAATTGCCCTCGTCATCCAAGGACTGGCCAATAAGTGTGAAGATGCTTTCCTCCAATTTGGGTTTGGGCGAAAGGATGTATTCAATGCGCCAGGGCGCGTGCAATGATTCCATGACCGAAGCGTAGCGGGGAACCGGGTGAAAGTCAAAATCACCGCTTTTTTGTCCAAAGATATTGGAGAAATGAAAACAGCCCGGAAAACTTAAAACCCGGGTCCACGTAATGTTCGATCACGTAAAAGGCAAAATAGTACGCCCGGCAAAAACACCAAATGATTAGCACGAGCAGGCCCGCATCCTTCCAGGTGGGCGCGTCCAGCCACAGCATGATTGCGGCAAACAATCCCAGAAAGAGGAATAGCGCGCCCTTGAACTTGATCCAAAAGGGATTGGTTAGGTCTTTCATGCGAAGAGTTTAAGCACGGCCTCCGCCGCCCGCTGGCTGGCTCCCGGTTTGCCCAGGGTGGAAATAATCTGCACCAGGCGCTTTTTGACTTTTTCCCGGCGCGGTTCACTGCGCAACAGCTTCACCGTGGCCTCCGCGATATTGTAACCAATGGCGTGGTGTTGGATGAATTCCGGCATGACTTCCTCGCCCGCCAGCAGATTGGGCATCGTCAGCGATTTTACGGTGACAATGCGGCGGCCAATTTCATAGGTGAGCCAGGAGGTTTTATACAGCGTCACAGTGGGCACACCGTAAAACGCGCATTCCATCGTCACCGTGCCGGTGGAGGCAATGGCGACCTCCGCCTGGGCGAGGGTGGCGGGCAGGTCGCCCAATTGAATAGTGACACTGGCCGGGGATCCCAGGGCCCGGGCCAGCACCACCAGCGGCTCGTTGGGCAGGACCATGGTGGCGCGGCAATCCGGCACGGCGGCCTGAATCCGTGTCCAGGCGGCCAGCATCACCGGCAGATGGCGTTGCAGTTCGCTGCGCCGGCTGCCGGGCAATAAAACCACCAGCGGGCCACCCGCCGGCCGGGGCCCGCGGGGTGGTTGCGGGACGCGATCGAGCATGGGATGCCCCACAAAAGCCACGCGTAATGTGGGCGCTCGCTGGGAGTACCACACCTTTTCAAAGGGGAAAATGCTCAGCAGCAGGTCGTAATCCGCCTCCAGTTTTTTTGCCCGGCCCGGCCGTGAGGCCCAGACTTGCGGGGAGACATACTGGACAATTTTGGGGTTCCACCCCGCTTCCGGATGCTGGCGTACCCAGGCTTTCACGGCCTGGCCAAAGCGCAGATTAAATCCGCCAAAATCCACGCCAATCACGACGTCCGGCCGGCGCTCAATGGCCTTGGCCAGCAATTGGTCAAACAACCGCTTGAATTTGAAGTAATTCTTCAGCACATCCGTGATGCCGATCACCGCGTGCCTGGTGAGGTCAAAGGCCAAATCCACCCCTGCCGCCGCCATGCGCGGGCCGCCCGCGCCAAAAAATTCCGCGCCGCGCGCAGAGCTGGAAGTTTGCTTCAACGCCGTCACCAGTTCGCCGGCCAGCAAATCACCACTGGCCTCCCCGGCAATCAGCATAAAAGAGTGGGGGCTCATTTGCTCGCCTGCACCTGGCGGGTGATTTCAAACGCCAGGTCCAGCGCGCGCTTGGCCGACTCTCCGCTGACTAGCGGGGTCAGTTGCTCGCGCACGCAATTGACAAAATGTTGCAACTCCAGTTTCAGCGGCTCGTCCTTTTCAATGGGCACGGGTTCGCGCACGATGCGTTTGCCGGCAAATTCACTGACGATGGCCGAGTCCTTGCCCATGCCCAGTTTGGCGGCCAGGAGTTTCTTGAGGAGGGAACTTTCCTCCTCGCCATCCCGGGCAATGCGGTAAATAAAACCCTCTTGCACGCGGTAATCCAAAGAGATGTAACTGGGCATGGCCCCGCCGCTAAACACCCGAATCTTGCGCATGCGCTCGGGACTTACCCGGCTGGCCGTAAGGTTGGCCACGCAGCCGTTGGCGAAGCGCAACCGCACATTCGCGATGTCCTCCGACTTGCTCAGCACCGGGATGCCCACGGCATCGACCGAAATGACGGGCGATTTCACAAAGGCCAGCACCACGTCCAGGTCATGAATCATTAAATCCAGCACCACCCCAATATCCGTGGAACGGGCGGGAAAAGGCGAGAGCCGGTGGGTCTCGATGAAGCGTGGTTCCGTGGCCACCGTTTCCAAATATTTAAACACCGGATTAAAGCGTTCCACATGGCCCACTTGGAGCACACAATGCTTCTCTTGCGCCAGTTGGACCAATTCGGCCGCTTGCCCCGTGGTTTCCGTCATGGGCTTTTCCACCAGCACATGCTTGCCCTCTGCCAGCAATTGTTTGGCGAGGTCAAAATGCGAGGTGGTGGGCGTGACGATGTTCAGCGCGTCCGCGTGCGCGGCGGCTTCGGCGACGGATTGGAAGACCCGGGCGTTGTGTTTGGCTCCGATTTCCTGGGCGGTTTTCGCGTTCGCGTCATAGAGTCCCACGAATTCCACGAGGCCGGTGGCCGCGAGTTCCGCATAAACTCGCGCGTGCACCTTGCCCAGGGAGCCAACGCCCAGCACCGCGACCCGAATTTTTGAGTTTGAATGTGACACCAGCGCAGTTTGCCCGGTTCAGCCCGCCGCTGAAAGCCCAATTCGCTACCCGGGCCAGGCGCTTTTCCCGCCGCCGGGTGGGTTGGTGGACCGCCCCCGATTTAACCCGGTGGCAACTTAAACTGGCCACGCGGCTGGATCATTGCCCCGCGTAAAACGCATCGACTTTGGCACCCACATCCCGATAACCCATGTCCAGCTCATAGAGAATCTTGTACTGGTCGATGGCCTCGGTTTTTTTCCCCATGCTTTCCAGCACCGCCCCCAGGTTGTAAACGAGGTCCTTCTTCTCGTCATCAAACACCTGCTTTTCTTCAATGGCCCGTTGGAAGGTGCGGGCGGCCATGTCGAACATCCGCTTTTTGGCCAGGCATTGGCCGAGGTAATTCATCGCCGGCAGCCGTTTATGCGGGTTGTTCTGCGCTTTTTGGAATTCCGCCGCCGCTTCATTGATTTTGCCCGCTTGAAAATACAGCACCCCCATGTCAAAACGGATGCCCATGTCGGTGGGGAAACGGTCCACCCGCTTCTGGCACTCGGTGATTTGAAAATTGGCCTTCGCCTCCTTCAAGGCCGCAACTTGTTCCGCATGATCGGCGGCAAAAGGATTCACCTCGAGGATACGATGATCAAACTGCCGCAGCTTGGTTTTGGTGATGGCCTCGTCCAATGAGGCATCGTTGCCCATTTCCGAGCGCTTGATCTGGTCGTAATATGCCAGGGCCTGGTCAAACTGGCCTTTTTGGGTGTGCAATTCCGCCAGGGAGCGCACCAGCTTCATGTTCGCCGGTTCCCGGGGCAGGCGGCTTTCGTATTCCGCAATCAGGTTGGCCGCCACGTCCTCCGTCTTTTGCACCCGGTTTTCTTGTTCCAGGGCCACGGCCTCGGCCTTGTCTTTGAGAATATCGCGGTAAGAACCCTCGCCGCTTTCCAGGGCGCCGTAACCGCCTTCATCGAGGGTCTTGCGGGCGGACAGATTTTTGAGGGCCTGGTTCAAATCATTGTCGCCCGGATATTCCCGCAGCAATGTCAGCAGCAGGTTTTCCGCGCGGGTTCCCTCGCCAATCGCTGACACCGCCTGGGCGTATTCGATGATCAATTTTTTGTCCTTGGGCGCGTTTTTCGCCAGGACTTCATAAGACAATACGGCCGTGCGCGGCAGTTCCAGGGCCAGCGCGCCCTCCACGATGATCCGGTGAGCGGGCCCACTGTTGGGATCGCCATTCAGAATTTGCTCGGCCGTGGCCATGGCACTGGCCGGGTGGCTGCGCAGGGCCATTTGAGCCTTGGCCACCAGGGGTGAGGACCCCGCCCCGCTGAGCATTTTTTTGAAAAAGCCCGTGCCGCCCGCCCCGGCTTTTTTCAACTGCGCCTGGCGCAGGGCTTTGCGGCAATCAAAAAACTCGGGCTCTTTTTCCAGCAACTGGCAAAACAGGGTGATGGCGTAATCCAAATTTTCCCGTTGGGCCGCCTCGCTCGCACGCTGGAAGAGCATCCGGGAATCCCGGGAAACCTCATTAACTGTTTTTTCGGACATAATTGTTGTTCGTTTAAAATTCGCCCTGCTGCCCCAAATGTCAACCGCATTGCGCACGGTGCCGCAGCGCATGATCCACCAGGACCAGGGCGGTCATGGCCTCCACCATGGGCACTGCGCGGGGCAGCACACAGGGGTCATGCCGGCCGCGGCCCTTGAGCGTCGTATTCTGCAGGTTGACATCCACCGTGTCCTGTTCGTGCATGACCGTGGCCACCGGCTTGAAGGCCAGGCGGAAGAAGATGGTTTCCCCGTTGGAAATGCCCCCCTGAATGCCGCCCGAACGGTTGGTGGTGGTGAATATCTTGCCGGCCCGGGCGCGGATCAAATCGTTGTGCTCCCGCCCCGTCAGGAGAATGCCGCCAAAGCCCGAGCCCACTTCAAAGGCCTTGCACGCCGGGAGGCTCAGCATGGCCTTGGCCAAATCCGCCTCCAGTTTGTCAAACACCGGTTCGCCCCAGCCGGCCGGCACCCCGCGCGCCACGCCTTCCACAATCCCGCCCACCGTATTGCCCGCGCGCCGGATTTTCTCAATCAACCGGATCATTTTCCCCGCCGCCGTCGTGTCCGGGCAGCGCACGATGTTGGCCTCCACTTCCGCGAGTTTTACCGACTCGGGATCCACCGTGCCAACCACGCGCTGGACTTGTTTGACATACGACAGCACTTCCACCCCGAACTGTTCGTGCAAAATCTTTTTGGCGATCGCCCCGGCCGCCACCCGGCCAATGGTCTCCCGGGCGCTGGACCGGCCACCGCCCTGCCAGGCGCGAATCCCGTATTTCGCAAAATAGGTGTAATCCGCATGCGAGGGCCGGAACTTGTCCTTCATCTCGTTGTAGGCTTCCGACCGGGCATCCTCGTTTTTCACCCATAAGCAAATGGGGGTGCCGAGGGTTTGGCCGTCGGAGATGCCGGAGAGAATTTGCACCGCGTCCGATTCCTTGCGCGGGGTGACGATTTTGGACTGGCCGGGCCGGCGCCGGTCCAGATCAGGCTGGATGTCAGCTTCGCTGAGCTTGAGCCGGGGCGGACAGCCATCCACAATCACCCCCACACCGCCGCCGTGGGATTCGCCCCAGGTGGTGATGCGGAAAAGGTGTCCGAAAGTGTTTGCCATGAGCCGATAATGCGGAAAATTCAGGGCGGGGTCAATTCACGGTATTCCCGCCGGCGCATTTTCGCAACCCACGTTTGCGGCTGGCCAAATTCGGATTGGTCAGGGCTCGCCGGTCAGGGCTTGGCCGGCCCGGGCGCGCAGTAATTCCTGCTCTAATTCATGCAGGTCGGCCGCCAGGGTCGGATGCTGGCCTCGCAGTTCGGGGGAAGGGCCGCGCCATTGCCGAAATTGCCAGCAGCAGAACTCTTTTAAACCGTTGAGCCAGGCTGCCGGTGCGGGCAGTTTTCCCAGCCCGGCGGACTGACGAATGCCTTGATTACGCCCAATTTGCTCAAAGCGCCGGAGCAAGCCGGCCTTGTCCATATGCTCACGCTTCACCACTCGGTGAAGCTGGAGCGTGGGCACATACCAGCATTCCCAGCCCATTTTTTGGGCCGCCGCCCCAATGGCCAGGTCCACGCGATTGCCCAAGCTATGAACCCTTTGTCCGGCCGGAGCTGGCGGGGGGGCTGCCGCCAGGGCGTTTAGTAACACCTGCCGCCGCATACAAAGCCCGCCCGGCGGCAGGCCACCTGCGGCCAGGTCCAGACACCGGCTCGCTTTCCCCCAATCATGAATGCCCAAAGCCACTGGCGCCACCACCTCAGCCAGCGGCGTGGGCGGCTGTTCCCACGAAGGTAAAATGGTTCCGCCCAGAATTCCTGCGGCGGCGTGGGTCTTGAAGGCTTTCAGCACTTCGGCCAGAAAATCCGGCGCCGGGCGCAGGTTGGCCTCCAGAAAGCAAAGGATTTCACCTCGGGCTTCCCAGGCGGCCCGGGAGCGCACCCAAGCCTGGCCGGGCAGTCTGATGGTCACCAGCCGGCCCCGATCTGGCAATTCCTCGGCGAGGAGCTGGACCGCCCATGCGCGGGTTTCCTTGTCGCTGCCCACGTCCATGATCAGCAACTCCCATTGCGAATCAGCCAGGGTTTGCTGGCGCAAGGCGGACAGCCAGCCGCGCAGTGGCTCCGCCTCCGGTTGCAGGCAAACGCACACGGTGATCGCCGGGCGTATGGGGGCAGAGGGTGGCGGGATGACCGACACCGGGATCACTTGGGCGCGCTGGGGTGCATGCCATCCCCGCTGCCCGCACCCGGTGCGCGCCCGTTCGGGTCCATGATTTCGATCTTCCCGCATGACAATCGGATGAATGGGTAATCGCTCGCCGCCACACGACCGTGAGCCGGTTATCCATGTCCTTAAGAACTAACCGGGTTTGCCAGGCGGGCCTAGCTGCCCTTTGGGGCGGTAGGGGAGGTTCTTAAGCGGACCGGTCACAGCAGCCAGACGATCATTCCGGCCAGCACGATCACGGCGGTAAGCCACCAATACCAGGCAATCCCGGGTGGTTTGGAGGATGGGTTGCCGAATTCGCGGCGGGTGAACGCTGCATAATCAAATGATTCCTCCGGCAAATTCAGATGCTCCGTGCCCGCCGTCTCCAACCAGCCGGTGGCCTCATCTGCACCGCATTCCGGGCAGGCCCGCGCCCGCCGGGGGATTTCCGTGCCGCAGTGGGGACAAATTTCCGGAGTCATGCGCCCGTTCCTGGTTAACGGTCACCGCTCCCCATTGGGTCCGCCAGCCATTGCAAATACGCCTGGCTGCCGTGGGTCGGAGCGAGCACCAAAAATTCGGGGGTGTCGTAGGGGTGCTCGGCCAGAATGAGCTTTTCCAAGGCGGCCAGTTTGGATTTTTGAGTTTTCAGGACCAGCAACACTTCCCGGCCCTGCTCCATTTTCCCCTGCCACCAGTAATGGGATTCGATTTTGGGAACCAGATTGGCGCAGGCCACCAGGCGGGCCGTCAACGCCTTCCGGGCGAGCGTCCGGGCGGTCTTTAAATCTGGCGCGGTGACCAGCACCACCGCGAACTTCGCCGCCATTTTCATGGGGTGGTGTTCAGTTCGTAGTTCAAAAACGCAAGGCAATAAATCGCCGCGGTTTCCACCCGCAAAACCAGCCGCCCCAGGGTGATGGGTTTCGCCCCGGTGGCCTGAATGGCCGCCACCTCCGCCGGGGTGAAATCCCCCTCCGGCCCGATCCATACGCCGAGGCTGCCCGGCAACCGGCCGAGTTGTGCCTGGGCTTCGGCCAGCCAGGCCCGCGGATGGCGGCGCTCCGTGAGCAGGGAGCCAATGAATGCCAGCTCAAACGCTGCGGGCCGCGCAAGGTATTGGGCCAGCGGAACCGGCGCGGCGATGGTGGGCAGCCACGCCGCCCCGCTTTGTTTGATGGCTTCCACGGCCACCTGCTGCCATTTTTCCCGTTTGCCCTCCGCGCCCTCCTCGTCCAGCTGACTGAGGACACGTTCCGAGAGGATGGGAACTACTTTGTGAACGCCCAGTTCCACCGCTTTTTGGATCAGGCTCTCCATGATTTTTCCCTTCGGCAGAGCCTGGAGCAAGGTAATCTGGCCGGGCAGGGGGGGTATGAAATGACGGTGACGAACCCGGAGCGACACCTCGGCGCGCGTCAAGCCGGTTACCTCGCACTCCAGGGCGTGACCAACTCCATCCAGCACGGTGATCGACTCGCCCGCGCGCAACCGCAGCACATGCAAGGCGTGATGCGCCTCGCGGTCGGTGAGCCGCAACTGGTCGCCCGTGCATTGGGCGGGGGGTAAATAAAAGCGGTGCATACTCAGGCGGCCGACGTGAGCGCTTGGCCCGGTTTTAAAACGGGCAACCGCGCGAGCACGTCAGGCATGTGGGCAATCTACTGGGTCGGCGATACTCCCGCAAGCTGGGCCTGCGCCGGGCTCGGCTTGGGCTGCGCTGCGTGCCCCTCCCCGCCCGCCGCCCGGCCGCCTCAATTAAAAAACTTTTTTGCCTTCTCGAAAAAGCCCTGGATGAGCGGGGCTTCCTTGCCATCGCACAGCAGGGCAAACTCCTGCAATTTTTCCTTTTGCTCGCTATTCAAGCGGGTGGGCACTTCCACCAGGATCCGCACCAGCAAATCGCCGTGGCCGTAACCTTGCAGGTTTTTCATGCCCTTGCCTTTCACCCGGAAGACCGTGGCGGGTTGCGTGCCGGCGGGAATCTTGATGGTGGCTTTGCTTTCCAGGGTGGGCACTTCGATTTCCGCGCCGAGCGCGGCCTGCACGAAGCTCACCGGCACTTCGCAAATCAGGTCATCGCCATCGCGCTGAAAAATCTCATGCTCCTTGACGTGCAACATCACGTACAAGTCGCCGGCGGGGCCGCCGCGGAAACCCGCCTCCCCGTTGCCCGAGGAACGCAGCCGCGATCCGGTGTCCACCCCAGCCGGAATGCGCAGCTTGATTTTGGAACTCCGGTTGCGCTTGCCCTCGCCGCCGCAGGTTTTGCAGGGCTTTTCGAGAATTTTGCCGCCGCCTTTGCAGTGGGGACAGGTTTGCGCGATGCTGAAAATGCCCCGGGCCATCAAGACCTGGCCGCGCCCGCCGCAGGTGGCGCAGGTTTGGATCTTCGAGCCGCGTTCCATCCCCCCGCCGCCGCAAACTTCACAGGCGTCCTGTTTGGTGACCGAAATTTCCTTGTCACAACCATGGGCGGCTTCCTCCAGGGTGATTTCCAGGTCGAACCGCAAATCCTCGCCGCGCTGGGCCCCCGAGGGGTCGCCGCCGCCGCCAAAGAAACTTTCAAAAATGCCGCCCCCGCCGCCGCCCCCGCCACCGAAGACCTCCCGGAAAATATCAAAGGGATCGTGAAAGCCCGCCCCGCCACCCCCGCCGCCGCCCCCGCGATTCGCCCGTTGCCGGGGATCAAAGGCCGCATGCCCAAATTGGTCGTAAGCCGCGCGTTTTTGCGGATCGCTCAGCGCTTCATAAGCCTCGCCGAGTTCCTTGAAGCTTTCCTCCGCGGCCTTGTCCCCGGGATTTTTGTCCGGATGATACTTGATCGCCAGTTTGCGGTAGGCTTTTTTGATTTCGTCCTGGTCCGCTTCCCGTTTGACTCCGAGAACTTCGTAATAATCGCGCTTGGCCATGGCTGGTGTCCGGTGCTGGGGGGCTTGTCGGGCTTGGTTTAAGCCGGGGTTTCGGCTTTGGTTTCGGGTGGGCGGGCCACAATCACCGTGGCCGGGCGCAGCAGGCGTTCGCGCACCTTGTAGCCCTTGCGGAGCTGCTGGAGCACCTGGCCTTCGGGCACGTCCGCCGATTCCTGTTGCGAAACGGCCTCATGCAGGGCCGGATCAAAGGGCTTGCCCAGGGCATCCACTTCTTCCACGCCGGCCTCATTAATAAAGTTTTTGAATTGCGCTTGCAGCATGGCCACCCCGGTTTGGAGCGAGGCCAGCTTGTCGCCCTGGGCGGTTTGGGCGGCGGCCTGGGCCATGTCGAACCCATCCAGAATGGGCAGCAATTTGTGAATCAGATTCAGGGTCGCATTTTGGGCGGCCTCCGTCCGTTCCCGCGCCGCGCGTTTTTTGAAGTTTTCAAAATCCGCGGTGGTGCGCAACAAACGCTCCCAGTTTTCCTGCGCCTTGGCGGCGCTGGTTTTGAGTTCCTCAATTTGCTCCGGCGTATAGGCCGGGGCGTTCGCCCCAACGGGCGCTTCGACGTTTTCTTCAGTTGGCTTCATACGTTTTTTAGGCGCAAAAAAATTCAAGAACCCTATCCTAGCGCATTGGGGGCACCGCAGCAACCCGGATGTGCATTGCGGCAGGATGCAGGTGACCGGGCGCTGCTTGACACTGCCGCCGGAGCGCGGGCTTCAGCCCGCCTCACCGTGGATTCGCGGAACGTCGCCGGTTTATCAGAATCAAATTGCCTGGCTACGTTGAGGCGCCGTGAACGGCGCGCTCCAGCCTGCGGTTGCCCCTTTCCTGGGCGACTTTGGGCAATCGGCCGATCTTGCCTTTGGGAGCTACCTTCACAATTTCTATGGTTTGATTTAGTGCGATATGGTTTGAAAGGCGCGAAGCACGGGGCACGGGGCTGGGGGGGCGGTCTGCACAAAATAGGGAGTGCGGAAACCTTCCCCCCCGCCCCGGGCCCCCGCTGCTCCCGTTAAAAAACCGAAAGCCTGGCCACGTCCAACGCGGCCAGGCTTCAGATGGTTAAAACAAAACTTCAATGCTCCCTAATTCGTCAGCAGCAATTGTTTGAAGGACGGATTGTTCCGCAGGGAATTCAGCGAGGGGTCTTTTATGGTTTCCGCCAGCAAATCCCGCGCGGACGGGTCGGCTTTCCGCCGGGCTTTGCTCAGATCCAGGGAGATTTGCAGGTCCTTGATGGCCTGGTCGGTTTCGCCCATGGTGGCTTCCAGCCGGGCCAGGTCAAAGCGCGGTTCCGGCACGTTGTTGGAGATGGCCACCAGCTTGCGCAAGGCCCCCTCCAGCTTGGCGAGATTGCCCGCCTGGGAATAAATCTGCGCGATGTTGGCCACATCGGCATAGGAGATTTTCTCATTGGCCAGCGCCTGGTCGAACAGTTCAAACGCGCGGCCGGTATTTTGCATTTGGAAGTACGTCGAGGCGAGCGTGAGCAAGTTCGGCAGGTTGGCCGGGTTGGTCTGGGCCATGGCCTCCATTTGCTGCAATTGAGTCATGCTCTGGCTGCGCGTGGCATTCTCCTGCTTGAATTTCCTCAATTGTTCCACCGTGCCCACAATCTGCTCATTAAAGGGATCCAGTTTGAGGCAGGTCTGGGCCACAATCAGCGCGTCATCCAGCCGGTTGAGTTGCAGGAGGAAGTTCACGTACCGGTACACGGCTTCCGGGCTGTACGGGCAGAAGGCGAAGGACTGCTTGAAGGCAAAGTCCGTTTCCTTGATCAGCGCATCCTGGCTGGCGGCCGATTTCTGGCGGTATTCTGGCGGGCAGGTGTTGGGGAAGCAGCGCCAGGCATAGAGGCCGGCAATGGAACTGCGCAATTTGGAAAAGGCCTTCTGACCGTCATCGTCGCGGATAAACCGGCGGTCGCCCTTGAAGCCCTCGTAATTGTTGTGCAGGTACAGCTTCTCGGCAAAATCAGCAATCTGTTGCACGGATGTGTCATACGTTATCCAGTTGCCGATCAGGCGGTCGGAGTATTTGCTCCAGAATTCATGGTCTTTCTTGAAGATGTCCGGGGTCAGCTCCGGCAGCGGATTGCGGTTGATCTTCATGATGATGCCGAAGGGCGTTTCATAAGGATACATCCAGTCCAGCGGGAAGCTTTCCTCCACGAAAAATTCATTGGTGGGATTGTGGTCGAAAATGACCTTGCACAAGAGGCCGTTGATCATCATGACCGCCACTTGGCCGGAAACCTGCACCCGGCCATTTTCCACTTTCACATCTTCGCCGGGCTTGAGCTGGCCGACGGCCTGGCGCCGGGCCACGTCCGAGGTGTAATCCTCAAAGCACTGCTGCGAATCCTCCGGGGAAGGGGTGTAGATTTCCTTGGGCGGATAAACCCCCTCGGCGCGACGGCGTTTCTCCACGCTGGCCCCGAACGCGGTAAACGGCTTGTCCAAAACGCTGTAGGCCACACTGGAAATCCCGCTCACCAGGGCGCTGTTCGGTCCCAGCGGAATGCCCAGCACATATTTCAGGAACTCACTGAAAAACGGCGGATCCTTCTGCGCGCTGCGGAAATATTGCGCCCGGATGTAGGAGAGGTAGGTGCCGTCGGCCAGGGCGTTCTGCGTGATGATGTAAACATCCCGGCGGTCAAATTTTTGATCCTCCACCGGCTGGCAATTGTGGGGAATAAAGCTTTCGCAGAAAATCATGTAGGTCGGGCAGAACCGGCCCGGATCCGTGCCGCCAAACAAAATGGCATCGCGGGTCATTTCCGGGTAAATGCCAAACGGCGGCGTGAACATGTCATGGCCAAACCAGTAGCCAAACCAATGGTCGCGTTGTTCGCTCTTGTACCAGTGCGCCAGCCCGGAATACAGGGGCATGGCCAGAAACAAACCCAGCAGGATGAATACCGGACCGCGCTGACGGTATATCACCAGCGAGAGCACGAACGCCACCGCCATGGCCAGCAAGATCAAATTGGCGTAAATCGGTGAGCCATACTGGTCTTTGGCAAAGGCCTGCGCAATCGCGCCCGGCAGTTCGCCCAGGCTCACACTGCCATTCAGTCCATGATACAGTTTGCCCGCCGCATCCTTCAGGCAGTACAGCGCGAGCACCACGGCGATCCCGCCGCCCACCAAACCCCAGAAGCGGAATTTCTGGTAATTCGTCGCCACATAAGCCGCCAGCAACGTCAGGCCGTACCCGATCATGATCGCAAAGAGCGTGTGCGAGGCCGTGAAAAACACCTTGTTCAATTCCGAGGCGGAACGATCCTGGGTCACGTCCAGCAGAATCACCATCAACACCGCGAGACAGAAGTAGATGGAGGACAGGCCCACGATCCAGGCCCGTTCGCGTTTGTGCATTTTGAACAGGAACAGGAACGGCATCAGGCCGATGAAGATAAACACCCAGCTAAAGGAATCCGCCAGACCGTTGACAATGTACGCCAACTGGCCCACAAAGCGCATGGGATCATGGAACAAATTCGTGCCGTGCACGCTTTCGTACTGGCCGCGGCTCAGCGCATGGAAGAAGCCTTCCACCGTCCGCGGATAACCCCATTCCATCGGGGGATTGGTCATGCCGGAAATCGGTTCGTAGAAATAAAAGGAGACGCCCAGCACCCAGACCACCCCCATGATCACCACGGTCAGCCATTCCGAGCCAATCCCCTCGGTTTTCAGGCAATAATAGATGCCGGCCACAATCGAGCCAACCCCCACCATATGGAACAGCATGTTCTCAATGGAACTCATGTTGGTCAGCGCGGGTACCGAGCCGGAGGCCAGGGCCGCCAGACCGAGGAGGTAAATGAGGCTGTTACCCAGCAACAGATCGCGGCCCAGTTTGGCGTTGGCGGCGATAATCGCCACTTCCACCCCCATGGCGCTCATCAGCAAGGATTGATGAATCGTGGCGCACAAGCCATAGATAAACATGGCCATATAGAGATAAAACTTTTGCTGGGGCGCATAAATCCAGCGCATCAAAAAGAGCAGCACCACCGTCAGCCACGGCACGCCGAACAGCGAAATCCGGTTGATGACCACCGATTCGCTCCACATGTAGGCATCCAGGCCCACCAGCAAGCCGGTGACCACGCCGGCAATCAGGCAAATGGCCCGTTCCCAGCGGTTGGCCACACTTTTCAGCTCGTCAATGCCTTCAATCAACAGACTGCTGCCCCGCGACACCATGAAGGCCACCAACCCGCAACCCATGGCTGCCGCAAAGGATTCACCCAATTCCACCCGCCACGCCACGTTGCCAAACGGCAGGAGCGTCCAGAGATAGCTGTAAATCGCCCAAAACGGATAGCCGGGCGGATGCGGAATGCCGGCATAAAACGAGCCCGTGCACAATTCGCCCGAGTCTTCCAGCGTCAATTCCGGCGCCAGGCAGTAAATATAGATCCCCCAGAGCGCCAGGAAGGTGATGACCAGCGCCATCCAGTCGATGGGGCGGAACAGCGGTGGTACCTTGAGGGGAGCGGGCGGGGTCGCCGGGGTTCCCGCCGTGGGGGTGGCGGTGGTTGGTTTCAATTTGTCCATGTGCTTAGTTAATTGGTCGACGATGTAAAACCTATAGGAGAAGTCAAAACACTGCGGTTTGTCCAATCAAAAGTGAGGGAATCCAAATGGTTCTGGGCCGTTTGGGAGCCCCCGGAGGCGTACGCCGAGTAGCTTAAGTTGCTCACTACGAGGTCGCCCATCAAATGCCGTTTCAAGCTGCCCGCCGTGAGGGCATTGCCCGAATTCAAGACCAGCAGCGACAGCATGGCGCACGCCATCGCGGGCACCAGCAGGTTCCAAAACGACCGGTCCTCCGGCGCGGCCGGTTGCTGGCGGAAAATCCGCCGCTTAAGCCCCGCGGCCGGCGGGCGCGGCTTCCAGGCAGACAATCCGGTCAGGGGTGGGGGCATCTTGCTCATATTTAATTCCTTCGAGACGGGCTTTGATTTTTTGCAATCCGTAACGATAACGCCCCGCCACCGTGTTCGGCGAGGCTTCCAAAAGTTCCGCAATTTCCTCAAACGTGTAGTGGTGCCAGAATTTCAGCACGATCACTTCCCGTTGGTCCACCGGCAGTTCGGCCAGGCAGCGCATCGCTGCCAGTTCCGCCGGGCTTTCGCCGGGGGATTTTTCAAACCACCGGATGGCTTCCAGTTCCCGGGTGAGCCGCCGCCACAAGCTCCGGCGGTAATTCAGCGCCTGGTTCCGGTAGCTTCGCACGCAGTAATGCTCCGGCCGGGCGGGGGGCAGGGGCTTCTCCATCAGGGTCAAAAATATCTCCTGCAGCACATCCTCCGCCTCGCAGTGGCTCAGGCCCAGGGCCCGCCCATAGAGCAGCAATTCCGCCGCTTTCACGTCGTAAATCGCCTCGCACCAATGGTTGGGACCGGCCGGTTTCATGGTTTCACTAGATAGACACCACGCTCCACGAATTTGTATAAATTATTTTTTTGTGACCACAGTTTGAACTTGGCCGCGGATTTAAGCAGAATTGCCCGCAAATGTATCTCGGAAAAAAAATCGTGGTCGTCATGCCCGCCTACAATGCGGCCCGGACCGTCCGGAAAACGTACGAGGAAGTTCTGGCCCAAGGGATCGTGGACCAGATTATCTTGGTGGATGACCGGAGTCGCGATGAAACCGTGGCCGTGGCCAAATCACTGCCGGGGGTGATCGTGGAAGCCCATGAGCAAAACCGCGGTTATGGGGGGAACCAGAAAACGTGCTACCGGCTCGCCCTCGCCGCCGGGGCCGATATCGTCATCATGGTGCATCCGGATTACCAGTACACCCCCAAACTCATTCCCGCCATGGCCTCCATCATTGCCAATGGCCTCCACCCCTGCGTGCTGGCCAGCCGGATTTTGGGGGGATATGCCCTGGCCGGGGGAATGCCGCCGTGGAAGTACGTGGCCAACCGGTTTTTGACCTTTACGGAAAATCTGCTCCTCGGGGCGAAGCTCTCGGAGTACCACACCGGTTACCGGGCGTTTTCCCGGGAAATCTTGGAAAAGCTGGATTTGAATGGCAATTCCGATGACTTCATCTTCGACAATCAGATGCTCGCCCAGATTTTATGGCACGGGTTCACTATTGCCGAGGTGAGTTGCCCGACCAAATACTTCAAGGAAGCCTCGTCTATTAACTTTAGACGAAGCGTGAAATACGGCTTTGGCTGTCTGTCCGTCGGGGCCCAGTTTCGCCTGGCGAAATGGGGTCTGGGACGCCCGCGGCTGTTCAGTTCAACGAAGCGGCCAGACGGGACTTCTTGCGATTGACCGTCGGACGGGGGACCACGCCGGATTTCACGGCCTTGTCCAGGGTGGAGTGCACGCTGGGCAGCAGCTTGGCGGCTTCGTCCTTCTTGCCTGCGGCAACGAGGGTGCGAAAATTCTTTTCCACGCGGCGCAAGTTGGACTTGATGCTGCGGTTGTGCTGCTCTTTGCGGGCACTGCCCCGCATGCGACGTTCGGCTGACTTCGTATTCGGCATAATTAATTTAAGTAAAAGGGTGATAACTCTACCCGAACCCCGGGGGGTGTCAATCTTAAATCCAGCGCAAATTTTCTGCGCCTAATCCCGCAAATGGCATTGCCTCCCGCCGCCCGGATGCCCAAATTACCCTCATGAAATTGATTCGTGCCTGCGCCCTCCGGTTAACCGTGCTCGCCGCTTTACTGGCCGGCCTCACCCGCGCCTCCGCCGACGCCCCCCGCGAGCATCTTTCGCTGGATGCCAATTGGAAATTTCACCTCGGCGATGACTGGCCCAATGCCCTGCATCTGGACAAAGCCGGCTCCAGCGACGGCCCCGCCGGCGAAAAATTCAGCGACTCCTCCTGGCGCGGCCTCAATCTGCCCCACGACTGGGCCATCGAACTGCCCTTCGATTCTTCCGCCGACGGCAGCCACGGTTTCAAACCCGTCGGCCCCGGCTTCGCCAAAAACAATGTCGGCTGGTACCGTCGCACCTTTGATCTCCCCGCCACGGATGCCGGCAAGCGCATCTGGCTGCAATTTGACGGCGCCTTTCGCGACACCACCGTCTGGGTTAATGGCTGGATCGTGGCCCGCAATGAAAGCGGCTACTACCCCTTCCGCGCCGATATTACCGACATCGCCCATTTTGGCGGCCATAACACCGTGAGCGTGAAAGTGGACGCCAGCAAATTTGAGGGCTGGTTTTACGAGGGCGCCGGCATTTACCGCCATGTGTGGCTGGATAAAACCGCGCCCGTGGCCATCGCCCCCGATGGCGTGTTCGCTTACAGCCAGTTCAACGACAATGTGCCCACCGGCCCCGCCACCATTCATGTTTCGGCCGACCTCGTCAATGCCAGCGCCACCACCGCCGATGCCGTCGTCAGCTACCAGCTCGTTTCTCCCCGGGGCGAGACCAATGCCGTGGAGAATGCTTTCCAGGGAGTGAATCACCTCCCCGTGCCTTCGACTTTGGATAAAGGTAATTTGGCCCCGGTCACGGCCGCTGGCACGTTTGCCGTGGCCGCCCCCGAACTCTGGTCGCCCGAATCCCCGAAACTCTATCAACTCATCACCACCGTCACGGTCGATGGCCAGGTGGTGGACCGGCAGACCACCGAGTTCGGCATCCGCACTTTTGCCTTTGATGCCACCAACGGCTTTCTGCTGAATGGCCGGCATTACGTCTTGCAAGGCACCTGCAACCACCAGGACATGGCCGGTGTCGGGGCCGCGCTGCCGGATGCACTCCAATATTTCCGCGTGGCCAAATTAAAAGAGTTCGGGTGCAATGCCATCCGCACCTCGCACAATCCGCCCACCCCCGAACTCCTCACTGCCTGCGACCACCTCGGCATGCTCATCATGGATGAGAGCCGCCTGCTCGGCAGCGACCCCGAAAATCTCCGCCGCTGGGAATTGCAAATCCGCCGCGACCGCAACCATGCCAGCGTGGCCATCTGGAGCATTGCCAATGAGGAGTTTTACACGCAGGACACCCCGCAGGGCGCCAATGTGGCCACCACCATGCAACGCCTCGTCCGCCAGTTGGACCCCACCCGGCCCATGACCTACGCCGCCCCCGAAGGCGACACGTTTGCCGGCGTCAATGGCGTCATTCAAGTCCGCGGCTGGAATTACCACGTCGGCGGCGACATGGACCGCTACCATGCCGGGCATCCCGGCCAGCCCAATGTCGGCACCGAACAGGCCAGCACCGTTTGCACCCGCGGCATTTATGCCAACGATCCCGAGCGCGGTTACGTCAGCGCTTACGACGACAACGCCCCCTCCTGGGCCACCACCACCGAGCGTTGGTGGAGTTATTTTGCCGACCGCCCCTGGCTGAGCGGCGGGTTTGTCTGGACCGGTTTCGATTATCGCGGCGAACCCACCCCCTATAACTGGCCCTGCATCAACTCCCACTTCGGCGTCCTTGATGTCTGCGGCTTCCCCAAGGACAACTTCTATTATTACCAAGCCTGGTGGACCACCAATACCGTCCTCCATCTGCTGCCCCATTGGAACTGGCCCGGCAAAACCGGCCAGACAGTCCGGGTGGACGCCCTCAGCAATTGCGAGGAAGTCGAACTCTTCCTGAATGGCGCATCGCAGGGCCGGCAGTCGTTGAAACCCAATTCCAAATTGACCTGGCAGGTCAAATACGCCCCCGGGACCCTGAGTGCCAGGGGCTACCGCCACGGCCAGGTGGTCACTGAGTCCAAGGTGGAAACCACCGGCGAACCCGCCGTGGTGCAACTCGTGCCGGACCGTTCCACGCTCAATGCCGATGGCGAGGATGTCAGCGTCTTCACCGTCTCCGTCACCGATGCCCAGGGCCGCGTCGTTCCCACGGCGGGCAACCCCGTGCACTTCGAGGTCACCGGCGCCGGTGCCATCCTCGGCGTGGGCAATGGCGATCCCAGCTGCCACGAACCCGACACCTACGTGGCCCAGACCCCCTGCCAAACCATCGCCGTCAGCGACTGGCGCTGGAAACTCGCCGCCGTGCCGGCAAAAGGGGAGCTTGCCCCCGAATACGGCAACGACGTGGACGATTCCGCCTGGAACCATATCAAGCCCAAGACCGATGGCGACACCGGCAGCCAGGTCTTGCGCGAGGGGCAGACCGCCATCTACCGCGCCCACGTCACCGTCACCGCCGCCGACCTCGCCGGCACCAGCCTGCAACTCGTGTTTGGCGGCATCGACGACCACGGCTGGATCTTCGTGAACCAGCAATTGGTCGGTGAATCCACGGACTGGGCCGCGCAGCCCGCCTATGAAGTCAAATCCGCCCTGCACGTGGGCGATAACCTGATCACCGTCGGCGTGTCCAACGCCGGCGGCTCCGGCGGCCTCAACCCCAATGTCACCCTGGAACTCACCGGCCAGCCCGTCAAACTCGCCTGGTCCCGCAGCACCTTCAATGGGCTGGCCCAGGTCATCGTGCAATCCACCCGGACCGCCGGCGAAATCAAACTCACCGCCAGCGTCGATGGCCTGACCCCGGCCACCGCCACCATCACCACCCAGCCCGCCACCGCCCGCCCCAGCGTGCCCTAACTCGTCCGCCCCCGTGGTTTTGCCGTGACCCCCCAAGTGGCGGGTGAGATCTCCTCACCCGCCACTTTTGCCATTGGCTACTCCGGCCTGCCTGGCTTCCAAATAACCGGCGCCGCCATGACTTGGGGAGACTCAGCACCGGCATGGTTTTAAGTCATGGCTTTCATTGTGAGGAGGTGAAAGTGCAAAATCATTAATTAGCATTAAAGATTATTAAATAGGCCGTTTATTGAGGGTGATACTACCCTGCCAACCCTGGCCAGGGGGTATGGGGGGGCGGAATGAGGGGGTTTAGCCCAATGGCACTGGTGGCCCCAGGGACATGGCCGGTTAGCTAGGATTATTAGTTTTTAAATTTAGTTAATTGGTTCTATTCAGTTTGATTAATGTTTGCGCCGGCCTTTCTCATAACTGCCGGAGTACCGCTGGGGTACAGTAAAAGGGTCAAAGCGGAGAGGATATCCAAGCACCACATTTCAATTGGCGAGTCATTACCAACTGCCGGGGGCAAGGGGCCAGTCTGCAAAGAGGGGATCCATTTACTAAACAAAACGCCCGGCCAGGTTTGACCCTGACCGGGAGATTAAGAAACGCTTTTTAACGCGGCGTGTACGCATGGCGCACAGAGGCACGGTTTGCGTTATCTAACTTTGTCTTGATTCCAATTTAGACTTGTGAGACATATCATCTTAATTCTATGAGTGGCAAGGATAAAATTCTCACGCAAACACAACTGACCCCCGCAGATTTGCAATTCGCCTTTGACGTCGGCCACAGTTCCATCGGGTGGGCGGTTTTGCAAACGGCCATCCCGGGTGCCTCCCCTTCAGGAAATCTTTCGATCAACATCCTTGGCTGCGGGGTGGTGACATTTCGGGCGGATGATTGTCTGGCCAGTGCGCGGCGCGGGTACCGGCGCCAGCGGCGGCACATTCGCAGCACCCGGCAGCGCATCGCCCGTATGAAAACTTTGCTGGCACATCTGGGCGTCTTGAGGCAGCAAGAACTGGATTTGCCCGGCTGTGCCTGGCCCTGGTTACTGGCCGCCCGGGTGTTGCGTGGCGGCAAGTTGCTGGCCTGGCGGGAACTCTGGGATGTGTTGCGCTGGTATGCCCATAATCGCGGTTATGATGGTAATCGCCGCTGGAGCGCGGTGGAGGCCGAAGCCGAGGCGGAGGATACCGAAAAGCTGGAGAATGCCCGCAATTTGATGAACCAGTATCGCGTGGCCACGATGGCGGAAACTTTTTGCGCCATTTCCGGGCTGGATCCGCTAGGCAGCAAGAAATCCTGCCACCTGCCGGGCGACAAGCGCCCCAAGGGTCAAAATGCCGCATTTCCAAGGGCGGCGGTGGAAAACGAAGTTCGGCGTATCCTCCGCGCGCACTTTGGCAAGCTAGCTCAGGTGGATGAATTGCTGGAACGCATCTTGATTGGGCGCGACAATCAGGATGCCACTGCCTGGCAGGCCATACCTTGTCCCGGTTTGAAATTGCCCAGGCGTTATCAAGGTGCTTTGCTGTTTGGCCAATTGGTGCCACGATTTGACAACCGCATTATTTCCAAGTGCCCGATCAGTGGAGAAAAAGTACCATCGCGAAATTGTCCGGAATTCCTTAATTTCCGATGGGGAATGCAACTGGCAAACATCCGGGTGGCCCGGTTCGGGGAAAAGGACTTATCCCCATTGACCGCCCAAGAAAGGCAACAGCTCGACCAACTCATGCGACAGCAAGGCGGCATGGGAGCGGGGGAATTTAAAAAGCAAGTGCGCCAGATTACGAGTGCCATTCGGGACAATTTGGAAACCATGCTCCTGCATCCCGATGCGCAAGAGGCACTATTGCTTGATCCGGTCCAAAAGCTGGCAATGTCCGCCGATTTGAAATCCTTCTGGCCGTTGCTGCCCGAACCAGTGAAGCAGCGAACCCGGGGCCAGTGGCGGCGCGGCAAGAGCATTACCCTCGCCAAATGGCGCGGCCAGCTTGGCACAGAGACCACGGCATTCGATGCCGAAGTGACGCGGCAACTGGACCTAGTAAATACCAAGGGACGCAAGAAGGACAAGCAAAGCTCCCGCGAGGACTTACTCAACAAGCCGTATTTTATTCGTAAATTACCCCAGCGCGCGGCCTACGCCCGGCACATCCTCAAAACTGCCTTTGAAGAAGTCATGGCGGGCAAGCATCCCAAGGAAGAGGGCGGCGTTCTGTTTATCACCGACCAAATGCGGCAGGCCCAGTTGCAGAAAGATATTGCCCAGCAAACCAACAATCATTTGGTGCGGCATCGCCTGTTGATTCTGGAACGTTTGTTGCGCGACATGATCAAGGAATATGCCGACGGGGATAAATCCCGGATTGCCCGGCTCACCATTGAGGTGAATCGCGATTTGCGCGATATGTCGGGAAAAACTGCCAAGGAAAAGGCCCAAGATATGGGGTTGCGCATTGCCAACCATCACCATGTGGAGGCGGCCTTGGAAAAGGACGAATCCTTGATGAAGGTTCTTCGGCAACAGGGAACCCATATCTCAGCCGGATTAATTCGTAAAGCGCGGGTGGCGGACGACCTTGGCTGGATGTGCCCTTATACGAGTCAGCGATTTGAACCCATAGACCTGGTAACCAGGCACGTTGATAAAGACCATATTGTCCCCCGTTCCGAAAGGGCATCCGATGCATTGGATTCATTGGTGATAACTTTTTCGGCCGTAAACAAATGGAAAGGCAAGCGCACGGCATGGCAATTTGTGAGCGACGAGCAAGGCAAGCCGGTTCCTGATTTGCCCAATCTCTCAATTCTGAGCATTACGCGCTACAAACAATTGGTCGAAGGCTTGGAATCTTTCAAAGGGCATGATGATGACAAGCGCCGTAAAAAAAAGCGGAAAGACTTGCTGCTGTTGCCCAATTACGAAGAGAAAGACTTTACGCCGCGTGATTTGACCACCACATCGCAACTCGTGCGACTGGGGGCCCTGGCCTTACGTAAGGAATTTATCGGTCTCGAAAACCAACCAGTCATCGTCTCGCTACCAGGCTCGGTTACGGGGACGGTTCGCAAAGCGTGGAAATTGCTGGGCTGCCTCAGCCTGGCCAATCCGCAAGTGCTTAATGAGCAGGGGGAGGTTAAAACCAAAACCGAAATTCGGGACATCACTCATTTGCACCATGCCCTGGATGCCTGCGTGCTGGGACTCGCCTCACATTTTATACCGAATTACGGCCGGGCATGGGAACTCATCGTGAAGCGCAATCCGAATGAAGGCGAAAAGCGCGAATTAATGGCCTTGGGTATTTTTGGTTTTGGATTGGAAAACCGATTTGAAATGCGCGACTTGGACAACCGGCTAAAAGAACAAATCCGCCAACGACTGGCAGAAAAAAGGGTTGTCCAGCATATCCCGGCCAAAATGGAAGGCTTGCGCGTGGAGCAAAATAGCTGGCGGGTGGTGGAGATCCAAAATGATAAAGTGATATTGCGGCAACGCATCCGCCAGGCTGATAATTCCCGGCCGGTAAAAATAACTGGGGAAAAGCCCGGGAAAGTTTTAGGCCTGCACCCGGTTGGAGGATTAGGCAAGCTCTCAATAAATAAAAGTGCGCTAATAATTCCTGATAATTTTGGGGTGGCACTTGATCCGCAACCTACCATAATACCATTTCACAAGGTTTGGCCGAAGTTACAGGAACTTAAAAAGTTAAACCAAAATAAAAAACCACGAGTATTACGCAATGGCCAGTTAGTCCGGGTGCCAAATGGTTCGCGTGCGGGTATCTGGAAAGTGCTTTCCACAAAGAGCACCGAAGCCTATGGGCTGGCACTGGATTTAGCATTGCCTGATCGGATCAAGCTGGACCGTGGCAATGCACCCATTGCAAAATTACTTGAAGATGGCCTTGAAATTCTTGGCTCCAGTTTGGTGGGAATAAATTCCAGTGGAATTGCAATTGCCGAATCAAAAAAGCGGCCTCGTAAGTTGAAAATTGCCGCGACAGATGAATCATGTCCTACCACATCGTCAGCATAGATTCGCCACAATGCTCGTTGAGTTGCAAAGACGGCCAGTTGACCTGCAAAACGGCGGAAGGCGAAAGGAAGCTGCCGCTGGAGGACGTCGCTTCCATTATTATCACCAGTTTCTCGGCTTCCATCCATAGCAACTTGTTTTTGGAGGCGGCCAAGCATGGGGTGGCGCTGATCATTTGCGAATCTTTCAAGCCGGTCAGCCTGGTGCTGCCGGCCAACCGGTCCACCGACACCCTGCTCTCGCGGGCCATGCTGAGCATCTCGCCCCGCGTCCGTGCGCACTTGTGGCAAAAGACGATTGATGCCAAATGCGCCAACCAACTGGCGCTGGCCGAGCACATTGCCCCGGATGACCGCACGGTGGCGGAATTGCGGATCACCGCGCTGGGCCGCAAGCCGCACAAGGAGGCGATCTGCGCCAAGCTTTTCTGGCAAATATTCAGCCGCACCCTCAAGGACGATGAGTTTACCCGGGACCGGGCCAAGGGCGGTTTGAATGATTTTCTCAATTACGGCTATGCGGTGCTGCTCTCCACCATCCTGCAAAAGCTCTTTGGCATCGGGTTGGACCCCACCTTTGGCATTGGCCACGTGGCCCGGGAGCGCAGCACACCGCTGGCCTATGATTTGATGGAGCCATTCCGCCCGTGTGTGGACTGGCGGGTGGTGCAGTGGGTGCGGCAGCATCCGGACCGGAAAGACTGGGAAATTTCCAAGGAATTCCGGAAATGGGTCACCGGGTTTCCGCTGGAGCATGTGGATTACCTGGATTTGTCGCTGGAAATTCAAGGGGTGATTGAGGGCGTGGTACGGGGTTTTCGCCGGGCGGTGGTGGAAAACCAGCCGCGCTATTACAAACCATGGACACCGAAAAATACAAAATGGGCTGGCTCGTGGTGACATTTGATCTGCCGGTGGGCACGAAGAAGCAGCGCAAAGCGGCGACGGACTTCCGCAATTATTTGCTGGATGACGGCTATCAAATGATCCAATTCAGCGTTTATGCCCGGGCCTGTGTCACCTTTGCCCGGCAGGAAACGCACATTGACCGGCTCAAAAAGCATCTCGCCCCGGAGGGCAGCATCCGCGCCATTTTCGTGACGCGGGCGCAATGGGAGCGCTCCTTTGTCATCCAAGGCACCCCGGCCACGGAGGCGGAAGCCGAGGATATGCCCGAGCAAATCCAGCTCTGGTGACCCTGCTTTTTGCCCACAAAGGGCGCAAAATCAGCGGCTTACGCCCTCCGAGTTTGCACCCCCCGTATTTGGAATCAAGGCAAAGCCGCACCATCACCATCACGCCCGACGTGGTCAGTTTGCACCCCCCGTATTTGGAATCAAGGCAAAGCAACAGCTTCAAACGATGGGTGATTAATTCCAGTTTGCACCCCCCGTATTTGGAATCAAGGCAAAGCATTGCGGTGCGTTTGGTAATCACGCAATCGAGCTTGCACCCCCCGTATTTG
>CAIQWB010000148.1 GCA_903875465.1 uncultured Verrucomicrobia subdivision 3 bacterium | reverse complement strand
GTGTTTCTGCTCCAACATCTGGACACATCCCAGCCATTTTAATTTCGGAGTTTGGGTTAAAGTTTGGCTTAACACTTAATGTGGGCCGATCTGCCCGACTGGCACGGCGCAATTCGACTGGTTATGCCCCCGACCAATTGTAAGGCTTGATTTGCTTTGATTCGTTTTGACCCGTGAGGAGAGGCGGGCGGCCAGCCATTGTCCGAAGTGGCTCCCGGTTCGGTGGGGCTGCCAGCGGCTGAAAGGTGCGCTTGCCCAGTATTTTACCCGTATCAGCCGGATTTAATCCGCCACTTTCGCGAAGGGGCACGAATGAGTTGCCGCGGGAATTTGGGATGTCAAAGAACATGGCGATGGACTGGCTGGCCAGCACCCAACCACAGGAACCTCCGGGAAAGTCTGGGGCCACATCCCCGCGGGGAATTTTTTGCGGCAATTTAGCGCAATTCACCGTAAGTCTCTGCCTGCCCGCCTGGCGAGGCACGGACCCGCGGTCGAAGCCAAAATCAGTTTCCGCCACTCGCTCGCGGATTAAAAGTCTGAGCCGCCTCGTTAAAATAGCATCGGATGATGAGTTGTCAAATGAGGGGTGGGGACTTGCCCATGACTGGGGATCCGCTGTCATTTCCGAGCTCGGGAGATGAACACGATGCGGGGCGACCAGGCTGGGACCCGGGGATGAAAGCCTAGCACTGCTCATGATTTTGACGATGAGGCGGGCTAAAGCGCCGCGCTCCGATTAATACAAGGCCGGGCCGTGATCCGGGGGACTTTGAAGCGGGGAGCAGGCCGACCCACTTGGCAGCAACCTGCGGTGCGAGTGGGGTTTTCAGCCGGGCATCAATTTTTTTTCGGCGGCCTCGTTGGTCAGGCCTTCGCGGGTGCGGAGGACCGCCATGCCGACCACCGGGGGGTAGGCCTGGTCGGTTTTCATGCGCGGTTCGACGTACTCGATGATTTCGAACAGGAGCTGGTTGGCGGTTTCGTATTCCAGCCCGGTGAGGCGGGTAATGTAGCGGGTGGCCCGATCGATGAGCTTTAGGTTTGAGGGCACCACCCAGATCATGTAGTTGCCCATGACCCGGCCGAGGCGGACCATGGTGCAGGTAGAGAGGGCGTTCATCACGAGTTTTACGGCAAGCCGGGTGACACCATCCAACAAAAGGCCGGTGGTGGGCACGGGGATGAAGACGGAAATGGCGGGGGCGAGGGAGGTTTCGCCCGGGGGTGGTGGCGGTGTTCCGGCATTAGTATTGCTGGCTGCATCATCACGCACCGCGACGGTGCGGGAACCCGCAGGCGGGGACGACGGCGGGACAATGGGGGAGTTGCCGAAATGCAGGCAGCCAGTGGTGGCTCCCTGGGCGGCGGCGGCGGCCAGTTGGTTTTGGTAAAACGCGAGTGGCTCCGTCTGATCCAGTACTGCGACAGCGCAATCGCCGGGGCCGAGAAGGCGGCCCGCTGAGCCATCCTGGCCGATTTTGAAGCGGAGCAGTTCGGTCCGGCTGATTTTGCGGATCGTTTCCAAGGTGCGGGGTAATTTGTCTTCGGGCACCAGTGGGAGGATGGTGGCCTCGGGCCATTCCACACAGCGGGGGGCGCGCTTAATGATGTGCTGCCAGGCGGCCGGAGTTTCGGCGCTGGGCAAAAATAGAAACGCCCAGGATTCGGTGGCGGTGGTGTCGTCAAACTTGCGAAAGGGCGGGGTGCAGTAGGTGGGCGAGCGCTCGGTGGTGTCGGTCAGTACATCAATGCCGAAGCGGTCGGCGAAGTAATTATTTTTGTGGCCGGAGCGGTAGACGGATTCCTCCAAGGCCACGAGCCGGGCGAGATCCGCAAGCAGGGCGGGGGACTGCAAGTCCGTGAGCAGGGTGGTGAGGTGGCCCAAAAAGGTTTGGGGCACACTGGCGGCATCGCCGCCCAACAGTTCGCGCACGACCATTTCCAGCACCGTCAGCACCACACAAAGTTGGATGGAGGTGGCTTGCATGCGGGTGGAACCCGTGATGGCCATGGGGCCGGTGGTGAGATTGATTTTCTCGATGCGGGGATCGGCAATCACCTCGCGGCTGCGTTCCAAGGTGGCGTTGAGGATCTCATCCGGGTTGTTATAAACAAAATAGACCCGGGCGCCGGCGGCCACGCCAGCCCACGCGGTGCCGATGACGAAGGACGTTTCGCCGCCCTCGGTGATAGCCATGACCACGTCCTGCGCCCCGACACCCAGATCATTCATTTGCTGGCGGCCAAACGCGGTAAAATCCTCGAAGCCCTCGACCGATTTAATGAGGGCAAAATCGCCCCCGGCCATGACACTGAAGGTGCGGTTTTCAAAGTCGGCGGCACGCGCGGGCTGGCTGCGCCAGAAATCGCGCCAGACGGAATCGAGCAAGATGCTCAGCCGGCCGGTGGAACCGCAGCCGGTGAAAAAGAGTTTTCCCCCCAGCGACAGCGATTTTAGAATCTCGGCGGTCATCGCGGCAGCACGGCCCGAAGCTACGAAGGCGCGGTAGGTTTGCAGGACATCCCGATCGACCTCGAACAGCAGTTTTAGGGCAGCGGCGATATCCTGCCTGGCCGTCTCGCTTAAGTTGGCAGTGACGGGGTGCGAGGATTCGGTGACCAGCGAGCCCAATTTGAATTGGGAGCTGATTCGCAAAAATTCATCAGAACGCAGCCGGGCGGTGTTACTCATCAAAACTTATTTAATGAAATTGTCAACGCGCTGTCACGCCTATAGGTTGTGGTCACTGAAATGTTGCCCGCCCAACAACAGGCTTTGCTGAATGCCACGGGGTGTGAGGTTGCCTTTGACAATCTCACCCGGCAGCTCTATGCCACGGATGCCTCGCCTTATCGGATCGAGCCCCAGGCGGTGGCCTTTCCCAATTCGGCAGCCCAGGCGGGGGCCATCGTGAAGGCGGCGGTGCAGGTGGGTCTGCCGATTACGCCACGGGGGGCGGGCACGGGTTTGTCCGGCGGCGCCATCGGCGACGGGTTGGTGATTGATTTCGCCCGCCACAATCGGCGAATTACCAAACTGGATATGGAGCGCCAGACCGTGCATGTCGGTCCCGGGGTGGTATTGGATCAACTGAACGCGGCGCTGCGACCACATGGCTTTGGTTTTGGACCGGATGTGGCCACCAGTTCGCGCGCGACGCTGGGGGGGATGCTGGCCAATGATTCTTCGGGATCCCACACGCCGGTTTATGGCACCACGGGGATGCACGTCAACAGCCTGGAACTGATCCTGAGCGATGGCAGTTACGTCAAAGTGGATGCCACCGACCGGCACACCCTGCAAAAACAGCGGAATTTGGTGGAGGATCTGGTGGCCCTGAACTCGCTGGTGATTGCCGAGCGTTTTCCGCCGGGATTGCTCAAGCGCTGGCCCGGTTATGCCCTGGCCCGGGCAGCCCAAACGCCGCATAATTTATTGCACATCCTCACAGGCAGCGAGGGGACCCTGGCGGCGATCATCGGCGCGGAATTAAAAATTGTGCGCCTACCGGAAGAGCGGGGGGTAGGGCTGGTCTTTTTTGCGTCGGTAACAGAGGCCATGCAGGCGGCGCTGGAACTGACCGATCTGGCACCGGCGGCGGTGGAGCACATTGACCGGCCACTGTTTGATCAAACGCGCGGGCAATTGGAATTCAAAGCCGCGCGGGATTTGCTGCAATTGGACGAGCAGCCTTGCGAAGCGATTTTGCTGGTGGAGTTTTTTGAGCATTCCCAAGAGAAACTGGCCCAACTGGCCAAACGCCGGCTAGGCATGCGGCATCGCATCTTAAAAACGCCGGCCGAAGCCGCGCTGGTGTGGTCCTTGCGCAAGGCGGGGCTCTCGCTGCTCACCAGTTGCAAGGGGAATGCCAAGCCGGCGTGCTTCATTGAGGATGCCGCAGTGCGGCCGCAGGATTTGCCGGCTTATGTGGCAGGACTGCAACAATTGATGGCCAGCCAGGAAGTCCAGGCTTCTTATTATGGGCACGCGGCGGCTGGCTTGTTGCACGTGCGACCGGTGCTGGACATGCAGCGTGCCAGCGACCTGGTCAAGTACCGGACGATTGCCGATGAAGTGGCCGCGCTGGTAGCGCAATTTAAAGGCTCCCTGGCGGCAGAGCATGGGGTGGGCATGGCGCGCACGGAGTTTTTACCCGCCCAAGTGGGCGCGGATATTTACGCCCTCATGCGGCAGATTAAGCAGGCGTTTGACCCGGGGAACGTTTTTAATCCGGGGAAAATCATCGGGGACGGCCGGTACCGAATTGACAGTCATTTGCGCTTGGGGGCCGATTATACCTTGAAGTTGCCGTTTGAGCCGAGATTGGCATTTGCGGCCCGGGATGGCTCGTTTACGGGTAATCTGGAACAGTGCAATGGCTGCGGCGGCTGTCTCAAACAGGTGCCGACCATGTGTCCGACCTATCTGGCCACGGGTGAAGAGATTATGTCCACGCGGGGGCGGGCAAATACCATCCGGGCCAGCCTGGAGCTGCGGGGCGGGGCCGGGGACCCATTGTTTTCACCAGAACTCGAGGCGGCCTTGAGTAATTGCCTGTCCTGCAAAGCCTGCACCACCGAGTGTCCCTCCAACGTGAACATGGCCCTGTTGAAATCGGAGTTGTTGCATGCGCGGATTCAGCGGCGAGGTCTGAAGGTGCGCGAACGCTTCCTTTCCGCGCTGGATACGGTGGGGAAATTGGGCTGTGCCGTGCCGGCCTTGGCGAACGGTTTATCCCGGTGGTCACCGGTGCGCTTATTGATCAACCGGGTTTTGGGGCTGGCCCCGGAACGTCCGCTGCCGGCTTACGCGACCCAGCGGTTTGACCATTGGTTTGCGCGGCAACCGCCGGCGGCCAACGCCCCACGAGGTGCGGTGATGCTGTGGGACGACACATTTGTGCGTTACCATGAACCGGGGATTGGCCAGGCCGCGGTCAAGGTGCTCCAAGCGGCAGGATTTGAAGTGGTGCTCCCGCAACGCCGCAAGTGTTGTGGCCGCCCGGCCTTCAGCCAGGGCAATTTGACCGAGGCGGCCCGGCTGGAGACGCATAATCTGGCGCTGTTGCAGGCCACCGACCCGGACCTGCCCATTCTCTTTTTGGAACCATCCTGTTATTCCATGTTCGTGCAAGATTACCCGGAATTGAACCTTCCCGGGGCGACGGACGTGGCGAAGCGCTGTTTTCAATTCGAAACGTTTGTGGCCAATTTGCTGGATAGCGAGCCGGAAGCGCTGGCTTTCAAAGCGGATCCACAGCACCTAACCATCCATGCGCATTGCCATGCCAAATCGCTGGCGAGCCCGGTCTACTTGCGGCGGTTGCTGGAACGGCTGCCCCAACGACACGTGACGTTGTTGGATACCGGATGCTGCGGCATGGCGGGGGCTTTTGGTGCGCTCGAAGCCAAATACGAGCTCTCGGTTAAAATTGCCCAACCGCTGATTGAGCAAATCAAGCACCAGCCTTATGGTAACATCGTGGTGGCCTCGGGCACCAGTTGCCGGCATCAAATCCAGCACCTGGCCACGGTGCGCACCGCGCACCTGGCGGAAGTGCTGGCCGAAGCGCTGGTTTAAGAGATTACCACCGCCCGCCGCGAATGGCGGGAATCAAGACCGCCACGATGACCGTGGCATTCATGGCCACGGCGGCCCAAAGTCCGTGCTGCCCTTCCGCCAGGGCAAAAAGCAGCAAAGCACCCGTCCAGACAAGCAGGGGATGATAATCCGGGTGGTGCTTTTGACCGGGCTGTTTCTTGATGAGCAACGGGGTGGCAAAGGCCAGCATAAACAGGGTGACCAAACCCCAGCCGGGAAAATTGATGAGCGGGGCCCCGGCCCAGGTCAGGGGGAATTTGGTGGGCTGCCAGATCCAGTAACGGTTGAGCCGGGCCAAAAACGGATCCATGCCCAGATCGAACAACATGGCCAGCGTGGACGTGAGGCCGATCAGCCAGTAGCCATAGGTTTTCAACTTGCGCCAGGGACGGAGCATCAAACGGGCAACGCCCCGTGAATTGAATACGACAACGATCCATAAACAGGGCACAGTCCAGGGCAGTTTGCTGGTGAGTTGCGTGCCGGCGGCCGGGCCAAACACCAGCGGTCCCAGGGGAATGCCGGCATTCTCACTGGTCAGGAAGGCGACGCTGCCCAGGCCTCCGCAGATGGCGGCTGCGGAGAGCACATATTGCCATTGCAACTGCCGCGCGTGGGCGACAAGGGAGCTGACAGCGGCCAGGAGGATGAGGGCTTGCAAGGGGCCATCGACCGCGCCGGCAACCCGGAAGCCGGTGAATTCCCGGATCAATACCCAGCCGAACAGCACCAGCAATACAAGCGAGGCCAGCAAATGCAGGTGGTCTTTGACCGGGGCCGAAATTTGCGTGGCAGACATGGACGATGACATGAAGAATAATTCGCCCTTTCCCGCTCAAAAAGCAAGGGCGGCCTCGGGGAAATTCCACTGGCACCCGCCGCCAGGCAGTTCCGGAACGCCCGGCGCGGGCAAGCGGCACCAGCATTTGGTGGAGCGGCTCATTTGAGCAGGCCGGTGTAGATAAAATATCCGTAGGCGGCCACTAGAATGAGGCCAGCCACACGCGGCAATTTGCCCAGCACCGCGACAAAGAAAAAATGCAGGAGCGTGGCCGCGAGCAGGATGAGCATGGCGTTGTGGAAGAGCGGGGGAATCTCCAAAGGCCGGTAGAGTGCAAAAATACCCAGGCAGAGGGGGATGGAGACATGCGCGTCCCCGACCTGGGAGGCGTAAACGGTTTCCGGCTGTTTATGCCACCCATAATAAATGGCCAGCAGTCCATTGGGCAGGACCATCAACCAGCCGCTCAACCAACCCAGGTGGGCGGCGCTTACAAAGCCGCCATGGATGCTGGAGATCCACGCCACCAGCCAGTCGGTGCTGACATAAATGCCATAGGCGCCAACGGCCAGCAAGCCCAGGTCCAGTGGCAGGGTCCAGCCCAGCGACTTGTTCTCGCGTACGTTGGATTTTAAGACTTCAAAGAGATGAAAACACTGCCAGAATAGGAATAATCCGACCAGCACCAGGCCATCGTTAAAGTCCAGCCGGCCTTTGCGGCCCATGGCCCAGACTGCACCGGTGAAAAATAAAACCGCCGTCAGGGTGAGGAGCAGGGCAAGACGATTTAATTGATGTGCCTGGTTCTCGGGCAGCACGTGCGCTTTCGTGGAGGTTTTCTCCCGAGGCAGGATACTCATGCCCCAGATCAGGGCGGGCAGGCCAATGACGAGCGTCATATTGGTGATGTTGTTGACCAGGGAATTGACCATCACATCCGCCCCCGCGCCCCCGTTTCGGCCGAGCATAAAGGCGAACATTAAATTTCCCAGGCCGGAGCAATACGGCATGATCAAAGTGCCCAGGACCGTGCCTTGGAAGCCACGATGGCTCATTACTTCCAGCCGCCAGATCATGAGGAAGGACGCGGCGAGAAAAAGCGCCACGAACAGCCAGGGAGCCCAAGGGCCCCGGGCGTCGATCCAATGAATGAATGGGTTTGCCACGCGTCGAAGGTAAGCAAAATGCACCCCGGTGGGCGATACAATCCTCCAACGAGGGAAGGGGCAACATTCGGAAGCATGGCAACCGTCCCAGAGCAAAAGGCGGAGAAACCTGTTTGCGGGTTTACTTTGGGCGGCGATGAGAGCATTTTGCAGGGCCATGAGACGGGTGTTTTTAGGGTGGTGGCTGGTTTTCGCTATGGCCAGGGGCGGGGCCGCCAGCTTGCCTGAAATCGACCAATGGGTGGGGGCGGGGCATTGGCAGGCGGCACGGTCGGCGATTGCTCGGGAGCTGGCAGGGACCAATCTGGACTTCGCGAGCCGGGAGGCGTTGCGGTTTCAAGGTGACCGGATGCGGCGGATGCAACTTGATTTCAACCGAACGCGCGAGGAGGTTTGGCTGCAGGTGCGGGCACTGGCCCCCACGGTGACCGCCGAGAAATTCTCAGGCTGGGAAACAGCCGGGGCGCTCGAGTTTTTGGAGGTGGATGGCACGCGCTGGTATTTCAGCCAGGCTGCCAAGAACCTCTTCCGGATCAACTCCGCCGCCCGGGGGTTCCTGAGCCGGGAGAGTGAGGAGGCCCTTTTTCAACAGCAGAATTACCGGTTGGCGGACTTGCGGGAGATTTTGACCAATTACGACCGAACGGGTGAAACAATTAATACACCCAAGACTTTTCGCGTTACTTATCGGGTGCGGATACGACCAGAGGCGGTGCCAGCGGGGGAAATGGTTCGGGCCTGGCTGCCGTTTCCTCATCAGTTGAACCGGCAATCTAATATCCGGCTGGTTTCGTCGGATCCGAAGTGCGGTGTGGTGGCCAATTCCAATAATGAAGGCATTGCCTCGGTTTATCTGGAAAAACCGGCCGTGAGCCGCCAGACGACGGTTTTTCAGGTCGTATTTGATTGCACCAGCCGGGCGTTTTACGAGCCAATTGATCCGGCTCGGGTGGTTTCGGCGGACCGGAGCGATCCGGCGCTCAAGTCTTATTTGGCGGAGCAGCCAGCCCAAGAAGTTTTTTCAGCGGGGATTCAGTCGCTGTCCCGCCAGATTATTGGGACCGAGACGAATGCCTATCGCCAGGCGCGGTTGATATTTCAATGGGTTTATGAACATTTGCCCTGGGCCTCGGCACGGGAATATTCCACGCTGGGTGGATTGCCTGAATATGCCCTCCAGAACCGGCACGGGGATTGCGGGATTGAAACCATGACGTTTATGACGCTCTGCCGTTTTAATGGGATTCCGGCGCGATGGGAATCCGGCTGGGCGACGGGACCAACCCAGGACATGCATGATTGGTGCGAGATTTATCTGGCGCCCTATGGCTGGGTCCCGGTGGATGTGTGTTATGGATTGGTCAACAGCCCGGTGGAGCGAGAAAAGTGGTTTTACCTGGGGGGTATTGATGGATTCCGGGTGGCCGTCAATACGGATCACACGCAGCCGTTGTACCCGGCGAAAATGGCGTTTAGGTCCGAGATTGTGGATTTTCAGCGTGGCGAGGTGGAATGGCGCGGAGGAAATCTGTATTTTGACCAGTGGGATTGGAGTTTTCAGGTGGCGGAATTGCCACCGGGGCATTAAATACCCACCAGGCGTCGCTGCCGGTTGGCAAAGCGGCAGGTTTCGCGGTAGCCCGCGGCACGCGCGAGCTGGATAGCCTCGGCGAAATTCATACCGACTTCCTCCGGGGCATGGGCATCCGCGCCAAACGTAATGGGTACGCCCAGTTGGAAGGCGATTTGAAGCAATTCGCGGCTGGGGTAAATTTCCTGGCATTCCTTGCGCAGGCCGGCGGTATTGAGTTCGATGGCACAGTTGTGCTGCCGGGCGATTTGGAGGAATTTTTCGTACAGGGGGGTGCAATCGCGGCTGGGGCGGTGGCCAAATTTTTTGGGGAGGTCGCAATGGCCGATAATCTCGAATAATCCGCTGGCGGCGGCCTGGCCGAGCCGCTCAAAGTAAGCGGCCCACACTTCGAAGGCATCGCGATGGCGCCATTCGGAAAGTTTGGCTGGGTTATCAATGTCCCAGGATTCGGAGACATAATGCACGGAGCCAATGAAATAATCCCACGGATGGCGGGCGGCCAGCTCGCGAATCCAGGCTTCGTGGCCAGGCAGGTAATCCACCTCCAAGGCCAGGCGAATGTTCAGCCCAGGGTGGTCGGCCCGGGCTTGGTGAACGCCGGCGACGTATGCATCCAACTGATCGAAACGCATCCGCCAATTATCAAAATCATCCTGCCGCATGGGTGAATGATCGCTAAAACCAATTTCGTCCAGGCCGAGGCGGACGGCGTGACGGGCATATTCGGTGGGCTCGCCGCGGGCATGGCGGCAGAGCGGGGTGTGCATGTGGTAATCGGCGGGCAACTGCATGTGTTTATTTATAGCGAGATGTGGCCCGGGCGAAAGGCAAAACCATGCCCGGCGGGCGGGAAATTCCAAAATTCTAAAATTTCACATCCTCCTTTGCATCCGGCAGTTTCTGGCTTAGATTAACAGATTGTTGACATTGAGAAATTCGCATCCATGAGCAAGGAATTTATTCGGATTGGCGGTGCCCGTGAGCACAACTTAAAAAACCTCACGCTTCAAATTCCCCGGGACCAACTGGTGGTCGTTACGGGGCTGAGCGGCAGCGGGAAATCGTCCCTGGCCTTCGACACCATTTATGCCGAGGGCCAGCGCAAATACGTGGAGTCGCTCTCCGCCTATGCCCGCCAGTTTTTGGACCAGATGCAGAAACCGGACGTGGATTTTATCGAAGGGCTATCCCCGGCGATTGCGATTGAGCAGCGGAGTTCAGGGAGCAGTCCGCGCTCGATCATCGCCACCACCACGGAGATTTACGACCATCTGCGCCTGGCTTATGCGCATATTGGGCGGCCGCATTGTCCGGAGAGCGGGGTGCCGATTGTGGCACAATCCGCCAGTGACATCGTGGATAAAATCCTGGCGCTGCCGCCCAAGACGAAAATCATGATCCTGGCCCCGGTGGTGCGCCGGCAGAAGGGGGAGTTTCGCGACGTATTCGAGCGGCTGGGGCGGGAGGGGTTTGTGCGGGCCCGGGTGGATGGCGAATTGCTGGAACTAGGCGACACCACCCAGCGGATCAAACTGGACAAGAAGAAATTCCATAATATTGAGGCGGTGGTGGACCGGTTGGTGATGGATGAAAAAATCCGGGTGCGGTTAAGTGATTCGGTGGAAACGGCACTGCGCTGGGGCGAAGGGGTGATTTTCACACTGCATCAGGAAGGTGGCACGAAGGCCGACACGTGGATCGAGACCCTGCATTCAAACAAAATGTGCAGTCCGGCCACGGGCAAGAGCTATGATCCGCCCACCCCCAAGCATTTTTCCTTCAACGCGCCGGCCGGGGCCTGCCCGGTGTGCCATGGTCTGGGGCAGAAGATGATTTTTGACGAGGCGCTGGTGGTGCCGGATCCGGAACTGCCGCTGGATGGGGCGATCCAGCCCTGGCGCCGGGCGGGCAAGCGGCTGGCGATTTATTATAAGGCGATGTTGCGGTCGGTGGCGGAGCATGGCGGGGTCAGCACGGAGACGCCCTATAAAGATTTGCCAGAGTCCTTCACCAAGCTGTTGATGCATGGCTCGGGTGACAAGGATGTGGAATTCAAGTTTTGGCGTGGTGGCAAGATCAGCAGCATCAACCGGCCGTTTGAAGGCGTGCTGCCGAATTTGGAGCGCCTGGCCACGGACAGTGAAAGCGAGTTTATTCGCAACCGGCTCAAGGCCTACATGGCCCCGGAATTTTGCGAGGCCTGCAAGGGGCGGCGGTTAAAACCGGAGATCCTCGCGGTCACCCTGGGCGATACCGCGATGGCCGGGCAGTATGGCCTCAAGCCAAACAAATTAAAAATTCCGGGGCTTTCCATCATGGATGTCTGCGGGCTGTCAGTGGAAAAGGCGGATGACTTTTTGGCCAATCTGAAACTAACGGATTTCCAAATGAAGATTGCCGGAGAGGTGATCAAGGAAGTGCGGGCACGGCTGGGGTTTTTGAAAAATGTGGGACTGGGATACCTCACCCTGGACCGGGAAAGCAGCACGCTTTCCGGCGGCGAAGCACAGCGCATCCGGTTAGCGACCCAAATTGGCGCGGCCTTGGTGGGGGTGCTATATGTGCTGGATGAACCCAGCATCGGATTGCATCAGCGGGACAACGACCGGTTACTCGCCACGCTGAAGGGACTGCGCGACCTGGGCAACACCGTGCTGGTGGTGGAGCATGATGCGGACACCATTCTGGCGGCGGATTACATTCTGGACCTGGGGCCCGGGGCCGGGGTGCATGGTGGTGAACTGGTGGCGGCGGGCACCCTGCCGGAAATTCTGAAAAGCCCCAAATCGCTCACGGCCCAGTATTTGCGGGGCGAATTGACGATCCCCATGCCCAAGGAACGCATCACGCCGGCCGAGGACGGGCCATGGCTGGAGGTTTTGGGCGCGAAGGAAAACAATCTCCGCAATCTGGATGTGCGCATCCCGCTGGGCACCTTCACCTGCATCACCGGGGTGAGCGGTTCGGGCAAGAGCACGCTGGTGGATGACATCCTGCGCCGGGCGCTGTTCCGCAAATTTTACGGATCGAAGGAAAAGCCCGGGGCGCACCGGTTGCTGCGAGGGGACGAGGCCCTGGACAAGGTTATTGTGATTGACCAGACCCCCATTGGCCGGACGCCGCGCAGTAATCCAGCCACCTATACTGGCATGTTCAACCACATCCGGGATTTGTTTGCCAAACTGCCCACGGCGAAGATCCGGGGCTATGAGCCGGGGCGGTTTAGCTTCAATGTGAAAGGTGGGCGCTGCGAAAAATGCGAGGGCGACGGCCTCTTGAAAATTGAGATGAATTTCCTCCCCCCGGTGTATGTGACCTGCGAGGCCTGCAATGGCAAACGTTACAACCGGGAGACGCTGGATATTACCTACAAAGGCAAGAACATCGCCGAGGTGCTGGACCTGACCGTGGATGAGGCGGTAACTTTCTTCCGGGCAGTGCCCAAGATTTATGATCCAGTGCAAACTCTGGCCGAGGTCGGGCTTGGCTACCTGCGCCTGGGCCAGCAGGCCACCACGCTGAGCGGCGGCGAGGCACAACGCGTGAAACTGGCCACTGAACTGGCCCGCAAAGCCACGGGTCGCACGCTGTACATCCTCGACGAGCCCACCACCGGATTGCATTTCCACGATGTGGCCAAGTTGCTGGAGGTGCTCTTCAAATTACGCGCCACTGGTAATACGCTGGTGATCATCGAACATAATCTCGACGTGATCAAGACGGCGGATTGGATTATTGATCTGGGGCCCGAAGGTGGCGGGGCAGGGGGGCGGATCATTGCCGAAGGGCCGCCAGAGACCATCATGGCCGCCGCCGAAAGTCATACGGGCAAATATTTGAAAGCCATGCTGGGGTGAGGGTATTGGGGTTGAAGTTGGGACCGCCGCTTAAAATTCGCCACCCACCCAAAACTGAGCTATAGTACCCACGTTGATGAATCAATGGCGTTTCAAACTGTTATATGATGGCGACTGTCCGCTTTGCCAACGGGAGGCGCGTTTTCTGCAAAGCCGCAATCGTCATGGCTGGCTGGCCTTTGAGGACATTGCCGCGCCGGGTTTCGATGCCGCAGCCTATGGCACCACCCAAGCGGCCCTCATGGGGGTAATCCACGGGGTTTTTCCTGACGGACGCATGGTCCAGAAGGTGGCGGTATTTCGCGAAGCTTACCGGGCCATTGGCCTGGGCTGGCTGCTGGCCCCGACCGCCTGGCCGGGCCTGCGCTGGCTGGCCGACCTGGGGTATGAATGGTTTGCCCGCCACCGAATGGACATCGGCCGGTTATTGGGGCGCCATTGTGAAACGGGTGCTTGCGCCGTTCCATTGTCTAAAACGCCGCGGTCATAAATTTAATGAACATGAACTATTTACGGCAACATTCAACCTGCTCTTGGGCGACCCTCTGGCGCTGGTGCGGGCTGGTGGTCGCCGCGTTGGGAATGGCCGGCTGCGACACCAGCCAGCCACCGCTTCGGACCGTTCCCCATGTGGATTTAAATCGCTATCTGGGCAACTGGTATGTGATGGCCAACATTCCTTATTTTTTGGAAAAAGGCAAAGTGGCCACTTACGACACCTATTCGATGCGGCCGGATGGTCGCATGAACAACGTTTTTACCTTTCGAAAGGGAACTTTTGACGCGCCTGAGCAGAGTTGGCATGGCGTGGCGTGGGTTGTAAACAAAGAATCGAACGCCGAATGGAAGGTGCGTTTTATCTGGCCGTTCACTGCCACTTATCTGGTCTTGGAACTGGACCCGCAATACCGTTGGTCGGTGGTGGCCACTCCCGGGCGCAATCTGCTTTGGGTATTATGCCGCACGCGGCAGATGGATGAAGCCACGTATGGGGAAATTCTTCAGAGAATTGCAGCCCAAGGCTACGACACCAATCAGGTGGTGCGGGTGCCGCAACCGCCCGCATCCTAAATTTTCCGTTCAGCAGGTTCCAGCACACTTTGGGACTCCTCCACGAGGGTGCGAATCCGCCGGGCGTCCGCTTTCGTATGTCCGTGGCTGGCGAGCGGGTCGCTGCCGCCGCTGGATTCGATCAGAATGTCCGACCAGACCAGTCCGGTCTTAATATGAACCGAGGCAATTTTGGTAATGCTGATGCTGATTTCATCCTCGCTGAAAAACGAGCGTTTATGGCGGATCACCGCCTTGTCCGTGACTTCAATAACGGTAGGGAACAGGAAATTCCCCCGCGTCCAGCGGCTGGCTTTGAAGGTTTCGGCTTCCATCACCCCACTTTGGCGAATGGCCGGCGATTCATCAACTGGTTTTGTTCCAAAATTTAAATGTACCAACAAGCGTCCGCTGGAATCGGACTGGCTTTTCGAAGCATGGGGTTTGATTAGCATAAAATCAGGAATTTTGCCACTATGCTACTTCCCGCAGGCGAATGACTTGGCTGACAACCAAAGTTCTGATTTTGGGGATTTTTTAGATCGGCTGCTTTTTAGTCGTTATTGAATTTCGCCAATCCTGCTTTTAATTCTGCCTTCGTATGTTTGGCTTTCACGGCGGCGATGGCCAGTTGGGCGAGTTGATCGCAGCGTTCATTGCCCGCATCACCTGCATGGCCTTTTACCCAGTGCCAGACTACTTGGTGACGGCTGGCCGCCTCGTCCAATTGCCGCCAGAGATCCTCGTTCTTAACTGGTTCTTTGGTTTTGGTGCGCCAGCCATTGCGTTTCCAGCCGGTGAGCCATTTGGTGATGCCGTCGCGCACATAGTTGGAGTCGGTGTGTACTTCCACGGCACAGGGTTTGATGAGAATATTAAACGCTTCGATGGCCGCTTGCAGTTCCATGCGGTTGTTGGTGGTGGCCGGCACGCCACCGCTGAGTTCCCGCCGATGCGGGCCACAGGTTAGCACCGCCGCCCAGCCGCCCGGGCCCGGATTCCCATGGCAACCGCCATCGGTAAATACCACTACTTTTTGCAGGGTCATCATTATGTCATTGCCAGCCCAGCCTTTGTTGGATGGCCGCCTGCCAGACGGCGTAACCAGCGGCGTTCAAATGCAGTCCTTCGCGGGTGTATGCCGGTTTTAACTCGCCTTGGTCATCCTGCATGAGTGCGTGCAAATCCAGGTAATCATCCCCCCATTCGCCGGCCAGGCGGCGCAGGCGCTCATTGAAGTTCCGGATATTGGCGTTGTGCCGGGCAAAATTGCCGCGCGTGGGCAGCAATGATTCCACATGGATTCGCGCCGCCGGTGCGCAGGTGTGGAGATGTTTTAAAATTTCACGGTAGCCCAGTTCCATGACGGCCAGCTCATGTCCGTCCCCCAAATCATTAATGCCAATCAAAATAAAGATATCGGTGGCGGAGCAATCAATGGCCGGGCAATCCAGTCTTTGCAGTATTCCCCGGTTGTCCCTCGGGTCCAGACCGTTGCCAATCAAATCGGAGTTAATGCCCCGGTTCAGTACCGGACGGCCCGGGAAATACTGGGCTGGGGTGAAGCCTTCGGTAAGACTGTCCCCAAGCAACACCACGTGGCCGCCGGTGAATTTTTCGGAGCGAAAAGACCGGACCCGGTCTGCCCAGTGCTGCCGCACAGCGGGTGGAGGAACAATCGGCCGGTGCACGGTTGGCCAGGCTGGAACGGCATTGGTCCCGGGTGCGATCCTGGCCTCCATGACTTGCGCATCGAGCATTTGGCTGCCAAGCGCCAGCCAGACAATGGTTATCAAGACCAAGTTCAAGCTGGTGGGTGTTTATTTTTCCGCCAGTAATCCCGCTAGATCCAAGGCGCGGGTGTGCATCGCCAGCGTCCCGTCGGCTTGCTGTGGCCATTGATGCTGCGGCCGGTCCCAATAGAGTTCCACCCCATTTTGATCCGGATCCCGCAAATACAAAGCTTCGCTGACGCCATGGTCGGCCGCACCCTGAAGCTCCACACCGGCCGCCACCAGCCGGCGCAAAGCGTCGGCGAGCAGCGCCCGGGTGGGAAAAAGGATGGCCACATGATAGAGTCCCGTGGCATGGACGGGCGGCGGAGCCCCCCCAGCACTTTCCCAAGTATTCAAACCAATGTGATGGTGATACCCGCCCGCTGAGAGAAAGGCCGCCTGCCGTCCCAGACGCTGGGTAATGGCAAAACCCAGGACGCCATGCCAAAATGCGAGCGCCCGGTCCAAGTCGGCCACTTTAAGATGGACATGCCCGATCCGCACCTGCGGGTCAATGGTGGAGAAGCTCGGCGTCATGACTCCATTTAAACGGAATCACGCTCCGGGTCAAACTCCGACCGTGTCAAGTTGGTCATAGACATTGCGCAGCCAGACTTTCACGCGCTGCCGCTCGAGCAAGCCCAGGCCGTTGGGTTCGTTGGTGCTGCGATTTTGGGCCGCCCAAAAACTGGAGCTGACCGCGTCGATCTTCGTGATCACGGGTTCATGCAATTTGCGCAGTGTGATGATTTTGGCATTCAATCCCAGGGCTTGGTCCTTCAAACCGGACTTTTCAAAAATATCGAAGGTCTCGCCGCGAACTTGGTTTAACACCAGGACGTAGTTAAGGCGGGAGCCGAACTGGTCCAGTACCTTTTTCAGCAAATCCGTGGAGTCCTTGCCCGAATCCATCACATGCCAGTAAGCCAGGTTCAGCCCCAATTCCTGCACGGTTTCCAGCACGCCGGATTCATCCATCCATTTCACCATGGGCGCGTGGGTTTGCGCGGCCAGGTCCACCAGGATACGCAAGCCGGGGTTCTCTGCCGCCGCTTCCACGATGGTGTCCAAGCTGCCGTAATCATCCACATCCACCGAACTGGCGAATTCGTGGTAAAACCGGAGCAGGGAGCCGTGGGACCGGTCCGTGTCAAAACCCATGAAGGGAATGGCCTTGTCGATAAAATATTGTGCCATCACCCGCGCCACCAGCGATTTGCCCACGCCGCCCTTTTCGCCGCCAATCAAATGAATGTTCGTCATAATCTTTCTATTAATTTGTTTAAAATGGAACCCGGCAGCCGGCCGGGTTTTGATGGGTTCCGCAGAACCGCATCGTGCACAAGATAATTTATGCGGCGAGCATTACTAGCAAAAGTTCAGGCCGGAACAGTGACATTTTGATTATCGGCAAACCAAAAGGATTTGCCGCAAGCCGGGTGACCCGTTGCCTGGGAAATTACGAGGAGCTTTTTTATTGCCCCAACAAACGGAAATACTGTTGATGATTGGTGGCGGGTACCGACACGGCGGTGTTGAGTCCGTTGGTGGCAATCAGCGCTGCGACCGGTTGCCAAGGGCCGGTTGGACTGCTGGCGGAGACAACTTGCCAATTCCCCTGACCCACGGGCCAGGACAATATTATGTTTTTCCCCGACCCTGTCGCTTGCAAGGTGGGGGCAGGTGGTAGCACGACCGCACCGTTGACATAACTTGCCGAAAGCACGCCGGCGGACTTGTCGGCCACTTGTAATTTGACCAGGCTGCCATCCAAGATGAGGGGTTGGGAACTCCAGGCGTTGGTTCCGGCCGTAAATTGCAGAACCGCCACCTGATTGGTGCCCACTGGCAATGCGCTGCCGGGCGGCAGGGCGAGAACCAGGCCAACCTTGCCCAGTAACGAGTTCGTATTGATGTTCAAACGGCCGCCCGCCATGGCGGAACCCAAGGTGGCGCCGGTCAGTTTTAACATGGCCGGGTTGTAGTTGACGGTCAGCCCAGCGGCGTTTTCATTATTCGTGCAAACCAACTGCACAGGCACCGAAACGGACTGCCCGCGCAAGCTGGATACCGAGGCGATTTGCAATATCCGGCTTAGGGAGGTAAAACCACCCAGCGGCACGGGCTGGATGTTCATGGTGCCCGGGGCTCCCACGAGGGTCAGTGGATCGAGGCCCAGGGCATAACGGCCTGCCTGCACCCAATCTGCCACCGTTAATACTCCGTCTGGGGCATTGCGGGGCGCGCAATCCGCCCGCAGCAGTTCATCGCTGTTAGTCGGTGTGTCCAAGCCGGCCACCATGCGGCCGATTTCCAGCCAGTCCTGTAAATTCAGTTGATGATCACCAGCAAAGCGAGGGTAAACATCCGCCTCATATTCAGCCGGTTCCAGGGTCACGGAACCATCCTGAGTCAGGAGGGGCAGCGAATTCGCATTGGCATCCACCAATTGCCGGGTGGTGGGGGCATCGCCCCAAGCCAGCGACGTGATGGCGGTATTAGTGACTGGCAGCGCTTGGAAAACCAACTGCGCGACGGGTTGGTTACCCGCCGGCAGCACACTCGAAAAATAGATCGCAAAACCCACCTGGCCATGGTTGGTCAGGGAATCTACCTCGGCCAGATAAGCCCCGGTGGCAGCCTGCCCCAATTGCACGCTTTGCAGCACCAATTTGGCTGGATCATAACCGATGCTACCACTCAAAATGTTTTCCACGCCCAATGCATTCAGCCAAACCGGCACGGCTATCAGGCCACCGGAAAGGGTGTTGGTAAATCCGAGGCTCACCATGGTTTCCGGCACCGTCAGCACAGCCACAGTGCTATTGGTGGTGGCGTAAGGCGTAGTGATCAGCACGTCATAATTGCCGGCATCACTCAAGGTTACGCTGGCCAGCGTCAACTGGGGGGTGGCGGTGCCGGACACGTTGCCGCCATCGCTTAAATTGGCACCGTTTTTGCGCCATTGATAAGTAATAGGTCCAGTTCCATTTACGACCACCTTCAAGGTGGCGGGGTTATAGGTCAAAACCGTGAGGCTCTGGGGCTGCTGAGTGATGTTCGGTGGCAGCACCACGCTGAGTGTGGCCTTGGTGCTGGTGACACTGCCATAGGCATTCGTCACTGTTAATTGGTAAAATCCGGCATCCTCCGTGGTCACCGCGTCCAAACTAAAGATAGCGTTGGTGGCATCAGTAATATTGGTGCCATTGAAATTCCACTGGTAGCTGAGCGCCCCCGATCCGGTCAGAGTAGAGGAGAAGCTAACCGGACTTCCGGAAATGACGGTCTGGCTGGCCGGTTGCTGCGTAATCGCCGGTGGTCCGGCTTGCAGCGTCAGGTTTTGATAAAAGGTTACGGTGCCGTCGTAATCATTGGGAAAGGCGATATCTGGCCGGCCGTCCCCATCCAAATCGGCGAGGTTGATTGAGATGGGGTTATACCCGGATCCAAACGTGACCGGGGTTGCCAGCCCGGTGCTGGAAAAGCTACCAGGGTGGCTGGTATTGCGGAATATCTCCATTTGGCTGGGTAACTGCTCCACCACGGCGATGTCGGGTTTGCCATCGCCATCCAGGTCGCCAACGGCTAACGAATTGGCCCAGCCCCCGGTATGGAAATCAACGCGTGGGGCCAATGAACCCGCCGAAATAGATCCTGGGCTGCTAGTGTTCCGGAAAATAGAAATGGTTTGTGCATTTTGGGATCCCACGACTACATCCAGTTTGCCATCGCCATCCAGGTCGCCCACCGCCACGGCATAACTGCCCGTGGGCGCCGCAAAGACCACATTGGTTCCAAACAGCAGATGTCCCGGGGTGCTTAGATTTTGGGAAATGGTCATGGCCTGGTTGCCACCGTTGAGATTGTTGGCCGTCACCATGTCGGGTTTGCCATCACCGTCTATATCAGCCAGCACCATGGTTTTGATGTTGGGTTTCACTGTAAAGGTGACCGGTGCGGCGAGTGAATTTGTGTTGAACACCCCTGGGGTGCTGAGATTGCGGAAAACCCAGATGCTGTTCCCGTCGCCAGCCGTGACAATTTCTGGTTTGCCATCGCCGTCCAAATCCGCCGCGGCGACGGCCATCGGCGTCGGTCCGGTGGGGAAAAATACGGCCGGTGCAAACGAGTTGGTGGTTAGGAGGCCGCCCGGCGTGCTGACATTTTTAAGGACTACCAACTCGCTATTCATGAAATCCGCAGTTACCAGGTCCAATTTGCCGTCGCCCGTGAGGTCAACAGCCTGAATCATGCCGAAGTTACCATTATGCAGCACCGGGATGGGCAAGGCCAGCGGTGGGGCAAAGGAGGCGGTCCCCAAGGGGCGGTTGGTGCTGATATTTTGGTAAATATAAATGTGCTGGTCATCCGCGACCACAATCAGGTCTGGACGGCCGTCCCCGTCCAAATCCGCAACGGTCGAAGAGCCGGAACTAATACCGGTGGGGAGGGTAAACGGCTGGCCCAGCGAGCCGCTGGAGATGCCACCGCTGCCTGGGAATGTGGGTAGAAACGGCACGGCAGAAGATGCCGTCAGACCGCCAGTGGTTACGGTAACCGGCACATAAGTAGCGCCCGAAGGTGCGCTGACTGTCAAACTGTTCGCACTCGCCGAGGTTACCGCTGCCTGTACGGCGCCAAAATAAACCACATTGCTCGCCGCCACCGGGTTAAAATTTTGACCATTAATGGTAACCCTGGTACCGGGCGCTCCCGCCACCGGACTCAATGAGTCGATAATGGGAAGATTGGTTTGGGCGAAGGCCGGCCAGGCCATCAAGCCCAAGGCCAAGGGGATGAGGAGCAACCGATCGTGAACGCGGGATGCAAGTTTCATAAATTAAATACTCCAATCACAAATAATTGGGAACGTCGGAAATTGCTCCTTTAGTTTATGGAGCAAGTCCTTTTCCGTCAAAGCTTTTTAGTGATTATTTGATATGCAATGGCACCCTAAATTGGCGGGCCGGTGGCAAAAAAGCACCTTGGGTCCAAGTAAAACCCGGCTGGCTTTTCCCACGCTTGGTTTCGGTCGTGTTTAACCGCATCCCGAACCGGATAATCCCGCTGATGGGCTGGTTCATTTTGCCTGTCACTTTCCCGCCCCCGGCCGCGTCTGATCCCTGCATCCGAAGACTATTTAAACTGTGAAAAGAATTGCCTGTTTCTGCTGGCTAACTGTGCTCGCCTGTGCGCTTATCCCCGCCGCCCACGCCACGCCTTATACCGTGCCCGCCTCGCCGCGCGGCCTTTTCAGTTTTAACCTGAACTGGAAGTTCATGCGCGCCGATGTTACCCATGCGGAGCGAGTGGACTTTGACGACTCGGCTTGGACCACGGTCAGTACGCCACACACCTACAATGACGCTGACTCCTATAACAATCTCATCAGCCACAGTGGCGGGGACCGCCACGCATGGACGGGCATTGCGTGGTATCGCAAGCATTTCAAACTGCCGGCCAGTGCCAAGGATGGCAAAGTATTCCTCGAATTTGAGGGCTTGAAACAAGCCGGCCGTTTTTGGGTGAATGGCACATTTGCCGGCAAATTTGAAAATGGCATCACTCCGCTGGGTCTTGACCTGACGGGCTTGGTAAATTTTGGTGAGACAGACAATGTGATCGCGGTGAAAGTGGACAATCGCAACGATTATGTGGAGGAAGCCACCGGGGTGGGTTATGAATGGATGGGCCGGGCTTTCAATCCCAATTATGGCGGGCTGAATCACGATATCTGGCTGCACTTGACGGGCAAAGTGTACCAAACGCTGCCCCTTTATGAAAATCTTCAGACCACGGGGGTCTATGTTTACCCGGGCCATTTCTCCATGGCCAACCATACCTGTGATGTGACCGTGGAAGCCCAGGTGCGAAATGAATCGGGTGATCAGCAGTCCATCATCCTGTCGGCGGTGGTGGTGGATGCGAATGGCGAGGTGCGCGCAACCTTTGCCAGCGAGGCCGCGGATTTGGTAAGTGGCGAAACGGAGCAGCTTACCGCCAGCGGTCCCCTGGCCGACGCCCATTTCTGGGCCGTGAAGGATCCTTACCTCTACGATGTCTATACCGTCCTCACCGTCAACGACAAGGTAGTGGACGTATGCAAAATTCACACGGGTTTTCGCAAAGCGGAATTCCGCGGCGGCGCAGGAACGGGCGGGGTCTGGCTCAATGACCATTTTGTCTGGCTCACGGGCTACGCCCAACGTTCCACGGATGACTGGGCCGGGTTGGGGCAGGCTTATCCGGACTGGCTCCATGATTATAATGCGCAACTGATTCGCAGCACCCATGCCAATTATATTCGCTGGATGCATATCGCCCCCCAAGCCGTTGATGTGCGGGCGTGTGACGCGGCTGGAATTACTGAAGTTTGTCCGGCCGGTGACAAGGAAGGTGACCCGGCGCTGGACCATCGACTGGCACCGGCGACGGCTGCCCGGCAATGGGCGCAGCGCCTGGAGGTGATGCGCGACACCATGATTTATTACCGGAATCATCCCAGCATCCTCTTTTGGGAGGCGGGCAATAATGGAGTGACCCCCGAACATATGCGGCAAATGGTGGAACTGCAAAAGCAATGGGATCCGCAGGGCGGCCGGGTGACCGGCTGCCGCACACTCAATGATCCGGCAAACACGCCGATTGCCGGTTACTTCGGTGTCATGATCGGCCAGGATCGTCGGACGGATGCCCTGACTAATCGCACGGAACTTTTCCGCGCTTACAGCGCCGAACGCCGCGATTTGGCCCCGCTTATCGAGACCGAGGATTTTCGCGACGAGGCTGCCCGCCGGTTCTGGGATGATTTTTCCCCGCCGCATTTCGGCTTTAAAAAAGGTCCGGATGATACCTATGCCTGGAATTCGGAGAGCTTTTGCATCGCCGCCGCCGAACGCTACCACGATTATTATCTGAACCGCATTTCCAATCCCGATCCGGCCCATGCCAAATGGTCCGCCTATGCCTCCATTTACTGGTCGGATAGCAATGCCGATGGCCGGCAGGATAGCAGCGAAGTCTGCCGGGTGAGCGGCAAGGTGGATTCCGTGCGGCTGCCCAAGGAAGCTTATTTTGTCTATCGGGTCATGCAAAGCGAAACGCCGGACATTCACCTCATCGGGCATTGGACTTACCCCGCCAACACGGTTAAAACCGTTTATGTGGCCGCCAGCGGTTGCGATGCGGTGGAACTCTTTGTGAACGAGCAATCGCAAGGCGTGGTCACGCACCCGCTTAATGGCTATATCTTTGCCTTCCCGCATATCAAATTCACGCCGGGCATCATTCAATGCGTGGGCAAATTCGCGGGGCAGGTCGTTGCAAAGGACAAAATTGCGACCACTGGGGTGGCCACCCAGATTAAATTAACCGCGCATACCGGGCCCGGCGGGTTGCAGGCGAATGGCGCGGATGTGGCGTTCTTTGATGTGGAAGTGCTGGATGCGCAGGGCCGTCGTTGTCCCACCGATGAGGCCCGCGTGGACTTTAAGCTGACTGGTCCGGCCATCTGGCGCGGCGGTTACAACAGCGGTAAAATCAATTCCATCAACAACCCCTGGCTGGACACCGAATGCGGCATCAACCGGGTGGCCATTCGTTCCACGCTGGCGGCCAGAACCATTACTCTCCAGGCCACGCGTGCCGGTCTGGCTCCTGCCACCATCACCCTCGAATCCCAGCCGGTGAAAATTTCTGACGGGCTGAGTTCGCAATTACCCTCGGCACTGGCCGTGGTCGCCGCCCCTTAAAATTAAGGGTTTTATGCACCTGCCCGGCATCTCAAAAACTTCTTTAAAAAGTTTTGACAAATGGCGGCAAAAGTATAGTTTGTTTCCCGCTCCGGATGGGGTCGTAGCTCAGTTGGTAGAGCACCACAATGGCATTGTGGGTGTCGCAGGTTCGATCCCTGTCGGCTCCACCATCCTTCAGCGAGCGTTAGTTTTGGGACTAGTAAATTCTCAAGCCAGCCCGGTTACTTCGGGCTGGTGTATTTTATGCTCCGTTTAGCTGGTTTGACCGGCTATTTTCCTCGATTCCTTTGCTCGTTCACCACGATTTATTCGCGCAGCGTTCCAGGCCAGGTATCACGGTCCAATTGCAGGAGGTATTCGAGTACCGGGCCGACATAATTGGCCCGCTGGTCGATTGCTGCGACAACTGTCTCAAAGCTCGGCACTGGTTCTGCCTGATCCGCCGGTGCCTGATCGCGATTCTCGCCGTTGACATGAGAAACCATAATTTGGATCACAGGGTTCATAAGGCAACCTCGGACGGTTAATTATAAAGTCAATGGATGATTTTTTAGTCCGTGGCGCTGCAGGTCTCATTCCCGCCGCGGCAGGGTGGTAATGACCACTCCCGCCAGGCTGATGGCCGCGGCCCAGAGGGTTTGCCGGGTTAACGTTTCCCCCAGCATCAGCCACGCCAGGATCGCGGCAATCACCGGATTCACATACGCATACGTGGCCAGCCGCGCCGGGGTGCTCACCTTCAATAAATAGACGTAAGCGCTGAAGGCGATCCAGGAACCAAACACCACCAGGTACAGCAACGCCAGCCATGACCGCGTGGCCACGGCATGGCCGTGAAACTGGCTGGGCTCACCCCGCAGGACGGCCACCATCAGCAAAGCCATGCCGCCGCACGACATTTGCGCCGCTGCATTCATCCAGGGCGATTCTGGCCGGGAATGATGGCGCGACCATAATGATCCCGCCGCCCAGCACACCCCGGCGAGCACCAGGGCGGGTAATCCCCAAGGATTCATGGTTTCCCCAGGCTGGAGTGGCGGCCGCCCGGCCATCAGCAAGGCGATGCCGCTAAAGCCCACGACGATGCCCGTGGCGGTCTGCCAGGTGGGGCGCACCCCGGTGGGGCGGGCCCATTCCAGCAGGGCGAACCATACGGGGGTGAGGGCCACCAACAGCGCGGCCAGATTGGAGGGCACGGTCTGTTCCGCCCAGACCACCAGGCCATTACCGCCCAGTAGCAACAAGCCGCCGGCCACGGCCGCATGGCCCCATTGACGGGCGGTGGGCAAGGTCACTCCGCGCAGCCGCAGCCAGAGCAGCAGCCCCAGCCCCGCCACGGAAAAGCGGATGCCGGCCAGCAGGAAGGGGGGCAGGGTGGCCACCGCCACGCGGATGGCCAGATAGGTTGAACCCCAGACGGTGTAAACAATCGCGAAAGCCACGAGCATCCAGGTGCGGGCTTGGCGATCTTGGGGGGTGAGGCGGGCATTCATTGATTTGGTTTTCCGGTTGGCTGGCCAAAAATGCCGGCGGGGAAATAAAAAACCCGCCGGAAATTCCTGGCGGGTTTTTGGATAAAATCGTTGGTTAATTGATTTGAAAACCCGACCGAGGCAGGACACGCAGCCATGCAAACCAAGCATGGTTGGCTACAAACAGCGGCGTGGCGGATTTCAAATTCACAGCGGTAACCTTGCGCCAAAAACCCCGGTGGGTCAACGTCATTCTCGTTTTTTACCATGGGCCCGGGCAATAAAGGTGCATTTGATTGGCTATTTTCGCCACGGTGCGCAATATTGCCGCCGCATGACAAAGGCGCCCGGCCAAGCCGAATCCTCCGCCACCCTGCCGCGAATTTATGTAATCCGGCATGGCGAAACTGCCTGGAGCCTGACCGGACAGCATACCGGCCGCACGGATTTGCCGCTGACGCCGGCGGGTGAGGCCGAAGCCCGGACTCTGGCCGGACGCCTCAGTGGCCTGGGCTTTGACCGGGTGTACAGCAGCCCGCGCCTGCGCGCCTGCCAGACTTGTGAACTCGCCGGCTTGGGAGGCAAAATCGAGATTGAGCCGGATTTGGCCGAGTGGGATTACGGCGCTTATGAGGGGCTACGGGTTGATGAAATCCGGGCCCAGAGCCCCGGTTGGAACATTTACCGCGATGGTTGCCCGCAGGGCGAATCGCCGGAGCAAATTGCCGCGCGGGCCGACCGTTTGATTGCCCGTCTCCGAACGCTGGAGGGGAATCTGGCATTGTTTTCCCACGGGCATTTCAGTCGTATTCTCACGGTCCGGTGGGTTGGCCTGCCCGTGCCCATCGCCAGTCATTTACTGATTAATACTGCCTCGGTGAGCATGCTGACCTATGAGTCGAGCCGGAGCCGGCCGGTGATTGGGTTGTGGAATTCCCTGCGCTGACTTTCAGCCAGACAACCCGGTTTGCTGGCGGGCGCGCTCTGCGCCTGATACGGGTATTCCCCCATCGCTTTCACCCAAGCCTCCGGTTAGGATAACCGGGGATATATTATGAAGTGGGATATTTTACACCGGACGCGATACGATTACGCCAGTGCCGTGTGCGACAATGCCAACGAAGTGTGCCTCCAACCGATGGCCTCGACGGAGCAGACGGTGGAGTCCTTCCTGTTAAAAATCCTGCCGCCCACCCGGCTTACCCATCTGGTCGATTCTTTTGGCAACTCCATCAGCCATTTTGTCATTACCGAGCCGCATACCACCCTGACCGTGGAAGCCAGCTCGCGGGTCCGCACCCATCCCACGGCGCCCCTGTCCCTGTCCGAACCCCTCTGCGCTTGGGCAGATATGCTCGCCATCCCCAAAATCGCGGGCGAGGTGGATTATTTGTCCCCCAGCCGGTTTGTGGAGAATTCGCCGGAGGCTGGGCGGCTGGCCCTGGCCGCCACCTTTGGCCGGGAGGACGCCTGGCAGGCGGTGGTGGCCTTGCTCGCTTTCGTCCATGGCTTTCTCAAATACGAATCCTTCTCCACCCACGTGCACACCCACATGGCCGAGGTTCTGCGCGACCAGCGCGGGGTCTGCCAGGATTTTGCGCATGTGCTCATTGGATTGTGCCATGCCTTGCAAATCCCCGCGCGCTACGTCAGCGGTTACCTCGCCACCGAAGCGGCCAGCGCCACCCACGCCTGGGTGGAAGTGTTTCTCCCCGGCCACGGCTGGCGCGGCCTCGATCCCACGCATAACCGCCAAACGGATGAGATCTACATCAAAATCGGCCATGGACGCGATTACGCGGATGTTCCCCCCGTCAGCGGCAAATACCGGGGCACCCTGATCCACCAAATGCACGTCACCGTGGCCATCACCCCGGTGGGGTGACTGGGCCAAAGTCCAAGGTCCAAAGGCACGATTAGGTGCGATTGACCTGGATTTGGCTGGATTCTACCCACCGACGCCGGGTCAGGGGACCCGGCCTACAGGTTGGCAACTCCCACCTTGCAGGCCCGGTTCCCTCACCGGGCGTGACGAGTGCGCCAGCACGAGGAAGCATTGAAAGGCACGATTAGGCGCGATTGGCTTGGATTTGATCTGCCACCCCCGTGCTAGGGAACTTGGGCAATGACGGGGATCCAGGGGCGGATTTTTATTTTTTTTATTAGCCGGAATAACCCGAAATAGCCCGGATGTGATCCGCGAATTTCGCGAATTTTCCAGGTCCCAATTTAATTTGTCAAAGAGTCCGCCTTCGCTAACGCTCCGGGGGGCAAGGTTGCCACGGCCAGGGGGGCGGTGGGGTTGCACGCTCCAGTTGGTGACTCCCGAATCAACTCACTTGATGAGTTTATGATGGCGGGGGGAATTTGTCAAATTCTACCACGGCAGAGCCAGGGCAGGGGGCTGCGATCAGGCGTCGCGACGCGACGCGGGGAATTTAACGGCCATGGGGTCCGTGGGCTAAAGCCCCACGGCTACCATCGGACAGTCGCTCCGCGACTGGGGGGAACTCTGAGCGGTGATGGGAAGAAAATCCTGGCGGGCAAGGTGGTTTCGCCGTGGAAGCGGCGTGAACGCCGCGCCGAGAGGTGGAAGGCCGCGCCGCGACATGGGGCAAGGTACTTCCGCCGTCGCTCAGAAGCCGTGGCGGAACAAACGTGCGTGGCGCTCGCACGGGGGGCGGGTGCCTTTTCGCTCGTCATGCTGCGCGGGCTAACGCGGTGAATCATGGGCGGCACCGCAGCGCCCGCCCTACCATTGTGGGTCGCTCCGCGACTGGGGCAAGCATACTCACGCTGGAGCGCCCCAGACATTCCCTTCGGGATTGAAATCCTTGTTCGCCAGTCGGCAACCGGTTCTTCATCGGCTACTTCCCACCCAATTTTCTGGCCAGATGCTCATGTAGTTTGGCAATCGGTGGATCCAATTGCATCCCACGCTGTTTCATGCTGTCCAACACGGTGAAGCAGGCTTGCCACGCCGTCCCCGCCCTGTTCTGGTCGGCTGCTTTCTCCGCCAAGCTGGCCAGCTTATGATGCGAAACGGCCAGGTCGCGCTGCCACGCGGCATTGAGATGCCGGCTGGTCATTATTCCGTGGGCTGAAGCCACACGGCGATCAGCATAACGTTGCCACGCGACGGCCAAAAACGCGGGTTCGTTGGCACATCCCCGGCAGAAGCCAAATAAAACCCTCGCGTTCCCCGGGGCAGGCTTTAAAATGGGAGGGTTCGTTCATGCGCAAATATCTGCACGTCATCAATATCGGAATCCAGAGCAATCTGGCGTATCGCTTCAATTATTTGACGCGGACGCTGTTTAGCTTCATTCCGTTGTTTGCCATGCTCTCGTTGTGGCGGACGGTTTATGCCAGTGGGGACAGTGCCCGGGAGCATTCCGGCTACACGGAGACGCAAATCCTGTTTTATTATCTGCTGGTGGCGGTGGTGGATGTGCTGACGGCGGTGAACGAGGATGACTGGCAGATTGCGGCGGACATCCGGGAGGGGAATATCAGCCAGTTTCTGTTAAAGCCGGTGGATTATCTGACTTACCGGCTCAGCCTGTTTGTGGCCGGGCGGCTGGCCTATGTGGCGATGGCGAGTCTGCCGCTGGTGCTGTTCCTCTGGTGTTTCCGGTCCAATGTAGCGGCCCCGGCGAGTCTGGCGGCGGCGCTGGCGTTTCCGCTCTCCCTGGTGATGACGGCATTGCTGCAATTTTTTCTCTCGTATGCCATGGCGATGCTGGCATTCTGGCTCCTGGAAATCTCGACCTTCATTTTCATCCTCTTTGCTTTTGAATACCTGGCGAGTGGCCACATGTTCCCGCTGGACATGCTGCCGCCCGGACTGCAACGGGTGCTGGCGTTCACGCCGTTTCCCTACCAGATGTATTTCCCGGTGAGCGTTTACATGGGCCGGGCGGCGGGGGCGGAGTTGGTGCAGGGCCTGGTGATGCAATTTGCCTGGGTGGTGGCCGCCTACGGTTTCGCGCGGTTCATGTGGTACCGGGGCATTAAAAAATACGCGGCCTTCGGGGGCTGAAGGGCGGCGGAATGCTTATGAACTGGCGACGATATCTGACCATTTATGCCGCGCTCTGGAAAAATTCCGTGGCGCGGGAGATGAGCTTCAAAGGGAATTTCCTCCTATGGATCGTGGTGGAGCTTTGCTGGTTCGGCCTCCAGCTGAGTTTCGTGGGCGTGATCTTCCGGGAAACGGGCGCGGTGGGGACGTGGAGCCAATGGGAAATGGTGCTGCTGGTGGGGGCAAGTAATTTCATCCAGCAGATTTACCAGGCGTTTTTTCTGGTCAACTGCACCAACCTCTCGGAGCTGATCCGGACGGGGAAGATGGATTTTCTACTGCTGCTGCCGGTGAATACGCGGTTCATCGTGTCGCTGCGGCAGGTGGATTTGGGGGCGTTCATCAACGCCTTGTTTGGGTTGTGCGTCATGCTGTATGCGGCGGGGAAGCTGCATTTGCAGCCGACGGCGGGGCAAATCACCGGGTTTGGCGCGTTATGCCTGGTGGGGATTCTGATTCATTATTCGCTGATGTTTATGCTGGCGGCCATTGGCTTTTGGACCGTGCGGGCGCAGGGGATTGTTTACGGGTATTATAATTTGTTCAATGTGGCCCGCATGCCGGACGAGGCGTTTCACGGTGCGTTCAAGGCGATGTTTACCTTTGCGCTGCCGGTGTTGCTGGTCTCCAACGTGCCGGTGCGGTTGCTGGCGGACAAAATTGTCAGCCCGGTAGCCTGGATCTCGCTGCTGGCCCTGGGGGTGATCTGGGCGGTGATTTCGGAATGGTTCTGGCGGATTTCGGTGCGGCGGTATACAAGCGCCAGTTCGTGACCCGGATCAATATTGCCGGTCGAGCTGGCAGTTGACCAATTGCACCTCGGCGCTGACCACTTTGTCGGGGTGGGCAATTTCCTTGAAGGTGGAATCGGCCATGCGGATGCCGGTGATGCTGGCGGCGGGAAAGCCGGTGATGTTGAGCACGCGGGGCGTGTGGTCCACGGTGATATTTTCCAGGACAACATTCCGGGCGACCGGCGGCCAGTTGCCATTGGTGCCTTCCTCATAGAGAAAGTTGATCTGCAGCACCGAGTCCGCCACCCGGCCCACGTGAACATTCCGCATGAAGATATTGCGTTCCAGGCCACCGCGCACGGCATTGGATTTCAATCGCAGCGCGCAGACGAGATTGGGGCTGCTCATCTCGCAATCCTCCACAAAGACATTGGTGCAACTGCCGGAAATCTCGCTGCCAATGGCCGTGCCGGCATGGCCATCGCGCATCACGCAATGCCGGATGATTATATTCGCGGAAGGCACGCCCACGCGGCGGCCGTCGCTGTTGCGGCCGGACTTGATGGCAATGCAATCATCACCGGTGTCGAAGGTGCAGCCTTCAATCAAGACATCGCGGCAGCTTTCGGGATCGCAGCCGTCATTGTTGGCGCCGTGGGAGAGGATGTCCACGTCGCGGACCGTGACATTGGTGCAGAGCAGGGGATGAATTTCCCACATGGGTGACCGGCGCAGGTGCACGCCTTCGACCAACACATTACGGCACTGGTGGAACTGGAGGAAATTGGGCCGCAGAAAATCGCCGGTGCCAAAGCGCCGCTGGTCCACGGGCACCTGGTCGTTATTCATGGCATCCAGGCGTTTGCGGGCGGCGGTTTGGGTGCCCGTCACATTGCCTTTGCGCCCCTTCCAGGCGAGCCAGGTGGCCTCGGTGGCCTGGCCATCCAGAGTGCCCGCGCCGGTGACGGCGACATTGGTTTGCTGGAACGCGTAAATCAGGGGAGAATAGTTATAGCATTCAATGCCCTCAAACCGGGTGAACACGGCGGGGAGATAGGCGTCCGGGTCGGTCTTGAATTTGAGGGTGGCATTGGTTTCCAGATGCAATTCCACATTGCTGGGCAAATGGATGGGACCGGTCAGAAACTCACCGGCGGGCACGGTCACCCGGCCGCCGCCCGCCTGCGTGCAGGCGGTCAGGGCTTTAGCCAGGGCCGGACTGGCATCGTTAGTGCCGCCACTGATGGCCCCATAGTCGGTGATGCGAAATTCATGGGCGGGAAATACGGGGGGCACGAGGCGTTGCAGGATTTCCGGCACCTGGCTCCACTCTGGGGCGCTGGCGTGGAGCCGGGGGGCGCAAAGCAGCGGAACCAGCAAAACGAGCAGGGATTTTTTCATGGGCAAATTAATTGGTTTGGGGCGAAACGCCGTCGATTTGGGCGTTCGTGAGCAGGAACGGGGGGCCGTGAAAGACGTGAACCCGGGAATTTTTCATTTGAATGCCCCGGGCGTTGCTGATGGCAAACGGCCGGGCGGCGTTGATGGTCACATTTTCCAACACCACATTGGAAATGCAACTTTCCGGCAGGCCGTTGATGAGACCGGCCGCGCGCGGACAGGTGGCCGCAAGATCGGTGATGAAAATATCCCGATAGGCCGGCACCGCAGCGCTGTCAATCCGGCCCGGGGTGGTGGCGGCCGGCTGGCTGGTGCCGGCATCGCGGGCGGAATTGTTCCGATAAGCCATGGTGAATGTGATGGCCGGGTCCACATTGGTCATGCGCAGATGCTCGTAGTGGATGTCCTGGACCGGCCCACCCCGGCCGGTTTGGGACTTGATGCGCAGGCCATTCTCGGTGTCCGTGAAGGTGCAATTGCGCACCAGAACGCGGCGCACGCCGCCGGCGGTTTCGCTGCCGATGGAGAGCCCATGGCCATGCCGGAAGGTGCAGTCGGTCACGGTAATATCCTCACAGGCAAATTCCCGGCCGGGCACGGGCCGGCTGGCTTTGATGGCCACATTGTCATCCCCCACATCCATGGTGCAATGGGTGATCAACACCTGCTGGCAGGAGCTGGGGTCAATGGCATCGGTGTTGGCAGCGTGTTCGGGGGCCAGAATGGTGGTGTTGGAAATCACGACCCCGGTGCACTCGCTGGGCACCAAATGAAACTTGGGGGAGTTCTGGAGGGTGATGTCTTGCACGCGCAGGTTGGTTACGTGGGTCAGGGAAATGAGATTGGGACGGGGCAGGGTGTAACCCGAAACTTTTTGCCGGGCCCGCTCGGCTTCGGGCCACCAGACCTGGCCATTGCCATCAATGGTGCCGGGACCGGCAATCACGACATCCGTGAGATTATTGCCGGAAATGAAGGACTGGAAGGCGCCACTGCTTTTGACCTTTAACCAATCGCCACCATCTTTGAGGTAATCTGCGGGCACCGGGGAAGCCTGCAACCGGGCACCCTGGTCCAGTTGCACGGTGGTTTTGGCATGGAGCACCAGCGGCCGGCTCCACCAGGTGCCGGCGGAAAAATGCACGGTGCCGCCCGTGCCGGCGCAGGCATCGAGCGCTTGCTGAATGGCCGCGGTGTCGTCATTGGTGCCATCCCCGCGGGCACCATAAGTGCGGACTTCGAAGACGGGCGCGGCGGCCTGGGCACCCAGGCAAACTAACAACGCGCCCGCGACTGCAAAGGTAAGTGGTGGCATAAGCTTCACGATAGATTACGCGGACGGACGCGGCCGCTGACCGGCCGCCATGCCTGACATTCTGAGGCCGGGGCAAGGCCAGGAAGTTCATGGCAGTATGACCCGGAATCCAGCCAACGATGGCAGGCGTTGGTTTTTAAAATTTACCGGCGTTTTTTGGCAGCCGGGGCTTTGGCCGGGGAGTTTTCCTCCACACCGGGAAAGGCCAGGTAATTTTTAGCGTTGGTGAAACAAATATTCCGGATCATTGAGCCGAGGAGTTTTTTATCCTTGGGCAGCTCGCCATTTTCCACGTCCTGGCCAATCAGGTTGCACAGGGTGCGCCGGAAATATTCGTGGCGGGGATAGGACATGAACGAGCGTGAATCGGTGATCATGCCCACAAACCGCGACAGCAGGCCGAGATTGGACAGGGCGTTGATCTGCCATTCCATGCCTTCTTTTTGATCCAGGAACCACCAACCGGAGCCGTATTGAATTTTGCCGGGAATGGTGCCGTCCTGGAAATTGCCAATCATCGTGGCGAAGGTGTAATTATCGGCGGGATTTAAATTGTAGATGATGGTTTTGGGCAGGGCGTTTTCGGAGTCCAGCCGGTCCAGATAGGCGGCCAGGGTTTGGGCCTGCGGAAAATCACCGATGGAATCAAAGCCGGTATCCGGACCCAGTTGTTTGAGCAGGCGGGTGTTGTTGCTGCGGAGCGCGCCGAGATGCAGTTGTTTCGTCCAGCCCGCACGGGCATCCAACTGGCCAAAGTAGAGCATGAGGTTGGCGGCGAACTGGGCGTGTTCCGCCGGCGAGGCGGCCTTGCCCTGGCGGGCTTTTTTAAAGATGGCGGCGGCGGTGGCTTCCGGGACAAAGTCCGCGAAGCAATGATTCATGCCGTGGTCCGAGAGGCGGCAGCCCTGGGCATGGAAAAATTCGTGGCGCTTTTGCAGGGCGCTGAGGAAGGCCCCATAACTGTTGATATCCACATTGGCTGCATGGGCCAGTTGATTCACCCATCGATTGAAGCCATCGGGTTGATGGACGGTCAGCGCCTTGTCGGGGCGGAAGGCGGGCAGCATGCGGGTGGGGTGTCCGGACGCGGCAAAGGTTTGGTGATAGCCCAGGTCATCCACGGGATCATCCGTGGTGCAGACGACCTTCACTTTGAATTTCTTCAAGATGCCCTGGGTGGTCAGTTCCGGCCGGGCCAGTTTAGCATTGGCCGTGTGCCAGATTTTTTCCGCGGTGGTTTCATCCAGCAACTGGCTGATGCCGAAATAGCGGGCGAGTTCCAGGTGCGTCCAATGATATAACGGATTGCGCAGCGTGTGGGGCACGGTGGCGGCCCAGGCCTTGAATTTGTCGAAGGGTGTGGCGGCGCCGGTGCAATAGGTTTCGGCGACCCCATTGGAGCGCATGGCGCGCCATTTGTAATGATCCCCCTCGAGCCAGATCTCAAACAGGTTTTTGAACTGCCGGTTTTCGGCGATGTCCTTCGGGGAAATGTGGCAGTGATAATCAAAGACCGGTTCATCCGCCGCAAACTCGTGGTAAAGCTCGCGGGCGGTTTTGGTCCCCAGGAGAAAGTGGTCGTGGATGAAGGGCATAACTTATTGGCCAAGCAGCAGGGGTTTCATGTGCCGGACGAATAGGTTTTCGGTGACGTTGCGGGCGACCACGGCCTCGTGTTTTTTGAGGGCTTGCAGATAGCGGTCGCCTTTTTTGGCGGCCACTTTGAAGCTGACGTGGAGCAACTGCCGGAAGCTGGGGTTATAGGCGGGGTTCTGCTGGTCGTGCCGCAGCGCGGCGACAAATTGTTCAGAGCTCCAGCCGTTGACCGCGGCGGCCGACGGGAGTTTGGCCTTGTCGATGTCAATGACCGAGGCATAGGGCGCGCAGAACTCGTCCACGTGCTCAATGGCGTAGGCATAAATTTCCCGGGCAATTTCCAGACCGTCCCCGCCAGCCTCGGCCAGGCCGATCAATTCTTCCAACCAGGTGGTGCCGGCCGTCTTGATGTGCACCCCGGCATCAAATTTTTGCAAGGCCCGGCGCATGGGCGCATAAATGGAAAATTTATCGCTGCCCGAGTGGACGCTCAACTTGAGGGAGGGCGGCAGGCCGTATTTACCAATGGCAAAGGCAATCACCGCGAGGTCCTCGGTGAATTCTTTCTCAAACTGCTGCACGTCGCCCACGTAATCCACACCCTTGTTAAAGCGGCCGGTGAATTTGGGGGCGATGGTTTGAATCGGGATTTGTGCGTCCGCGATGGCGGCGAGAATGATCAGCAATTCCGGGGGCGTCTGGGGGCTGTCGGTTTCATCCATGGACACCTCGGTGATGAAGTTGGCCGCCCCTTTGGCCTTCGCGATGTGCTGGTAAATGACGCCGGCTTCCTGCACGGCCAGGAGGAATTTGCCCGCAATTTTCGCCACGTATTCAGGGGTGGTGTGAAACGGCTGGTCAATGTGCGGAATCGCCAGGGTGCCCACCAGCTCCGGGTGCCGGGCCACAAAAGCGGCCAGGCTTTCGGCGGCGGGGGGCTTGCCGATGGAATCGGCGACGTCAATGGTGAAAAAGTCGGAATGGGGGATGAACCGGTCCACGGTTTCGAGGCGTATATGATCCGCATCCACATGGTAAGGCTGGGACCAGCCCAGGGCCTGGACGGCGGCATCAGCCGCAGCGCGGGTGCTGGCGGGTTCAGTGCCAATGAAGGTGTGCTCGCGGTTGGATTTGTTCCAGACCGGAATGAAACTGGCGCCCAGCTCCGTGGCGAGCCGGCAGGCTTGCAACTGCGCCTTGCCCTGGTGGGCAAAACGGTCGCCCATGCCGAAGGAATATTTGCCCAGGGGCAGGTATTGATTCATAAATAAAATAGTGCTGTGTGAGTCAGTTTGTTTGCCGCAGGGTAGCAAAGTCAGCCAACAATGCACTCTCGGCATTCTGCATTTCTATTTGAGAAATATGCACTTGATAATCACCCAAACCACCGGGACTGGCCAAGGCAAATAAAAAACCCGGTCGAGGAACCCCGACCGGGCAAAGCGGATTTCAGCCTTTGGGACGCAGGGCTTTCCAGAGCCAGCCAAACGGATCGTAGTATTCATCCACCACGCGTTCCTTGAGCGGAATGATGGCGTTGTCGGTGATGGTAATGTGCTCGGGGCACACCTTGGTGCAGCATTTAGTGATGTTGCAGAAACCTATGCCGTGGGCTTGCTTCAATTCTTCCAACCGGTCCTCGGTGTCCAATGGATGCATTTCCAAGGCAGCGGTGTAAACCAGAAAGCGGGGGCCGATGAATTCTTCGTGCTTGTGATGGTCGCGCAGCACGTGGCAAACGTCCTGGCAGAGGAAGCATTCGATGCATTTGCGGAATTCCTGGACCCGGTCCACATCCTCCTGCTGCATGCGCCAGGAGCCGTCCGGGGCATCGGGGGTGCGGGGCTTGAATTTTTTGATCTTGGTTTTGACCCGAAAATTCCAGGAAACATCGGTGACCAAGTCGCGAATGCTGGGGAAGGCCCGCATCGGCTCGATGGTGATGGGTTTGGAAATATCGAGGGTGTCCATGCGGGTCATGCACATGAGCTTGGGCATGCCGTTGACTTCCGCCGAGCAGGAGCCGCATTTGCCGGCCTTGCAATTCCAGCGGCAGGCGAGGTCATTCGCTTGGGTGGCCTGGATTTTGTGGACGACGTCGAGCACGACGAGGCCTTCGGTGATCTCGGTGGTGTAATCGACGAATTTGCCGCCGGTGGCGTCGCCGCGCCAGATGCGAAAAGTAACAGTCTTGTTCATTTCATCTCCTCGATGACTTGTTTCAGGGCTTCGGGCATGGGGGGAATCGGTTCGCGCCGGAAATTCATGGAGCCATCGGCGGCCTTGGAAATGACGCTGTTATATTTCCCGGCTTCGGCATCCTTATTCGGGAAATCCTCGCGGAAATGGCCGCCACGGCTTTCTTTGCGGTCGAGGGAGGCGATGGTGATAGCTTCAGACACCGTCAGCAGGTGCTTCAGGTCAATCGCCGTGTGCCAGCCGGGGTTGTACTCAAGGTGCCCCTGCACGGCCACCTTGGCGGCGCGGGCTTTCAGTTGTTGAATGCCGGAGAGGGCGGCTTCCATTTCGTTCTGCAAGCGCACGATGCCGACGTTGCTCTGCATCAGGTTCTGCAGGTCGTATTGCACCTGATAGGGGCCTTCACTGCCGCTGCCGGCGGGATGCTCGAACGGCTCGACTGCCTCCCGGTAGGCGGCGGCAATCTGCGCTTCACTGATGGTGCCAGCGGGGTTTTCCTTCGCAAATTTGGCGGCGTATTCGCCCGCGCGTTTGCCAAAGACGATGAGGTCGGAGAGCGAATTGCCACCGAGGCGGTTCGCCCCGTGCAGACCGGCGGCGCATTCGCCGGCGGCAAACAGGCCGGGAACATTGGTGGCCTGGGTGTCGCCATTCACGCGGATACCGCCCATCGCGTAATGTGTCGTGGGGCCGACTTCCATCGGTTCCTTGGTGATATCCAAGTTCGCGAGTTGCATGAACTGGTGATACATCGAGGGGAGCTTGCGCTTGATGTGCTCGGCGGAGTTCGGAATTTTTTCCTTGATCCAGGCGATATCGAGAAACACACCGCCATGGGGGCTGCCGCGGCCGGCTTTCACCTCACGGTTGATGCAGCGGGCGACGTGGTCGCGGGTGAGGAGCTCGGGCGGACGCTTGGCGTTCTTGTCATTCTGGGTGTAGCGCCAGCCTTCCTCGGGATCCAGGGAAGTTTGCGATTTATAATTCTCCGGAATGTCATCGTACATGAAACGGCGGCCCTCCTTGTTCTTGAGGACGCCACCTTCGCCCCGGACGCTCTCGGTGACCAGAATGCCCTGCACGCTGGGCGGCCAGATCATGCCGGTGGGGTGGAACTGGATGAATTCCATGTCCAGCAGCTCGGCGCCGGCGTGGTAAGCGAGGGAGACGCCGTCGCCGGTGCCTTCCCAAGAATTACTGGTCACGCGGTAAGCGCGGCCCAGACCGCCGGTGCAAACGACCACGGCCTTGGCCTTGAAAATCCGGAAACGACCGCGTTCGCGTTCGTAGCCGAAGGCGCCGACCACGCGGTCGCCGTCTTTCAACAGGGAAACAATGGTGTATTCCATGTGCACCGAGATGCCTTGATGGATGCCATGGTCTTGCAGGGTGCGGATGAGTTCGAGGCCGGTGCGGTCACCCACGTGGGCGAGGCGCGGATAGCGGTGGCCGCCGAAATTACGCTGCGAAATCTTGCCTTCCTTGGTGCGGTCGAACACGGCACCCCACGCTTCCAGTTCATGAACGCGTTCGGGAGCCTCTTTGGCATGCAGTTCCGCCATGCGCCAGTTGTTGACATACTGGCCACCGCGCATGGTGTCGGCAAAATGCACTTTCCAGCTATCGCGGTCATCGACGTTGCCCATGGCCGCCGCCATGCCACCTTCCGCCATCACGGTGTGGGCCTTGCCCAGCAGTGATTTGCAAATTAGACCTACTTTCACACCGGCCGCCGATGCCTCAATCGCCGCGCGCAGGCCTGCCCCGCCCGCGCCGATCACCAGCACGTCGTAATCAAAGGTTTCGTAATTAGTAGCCACAAATTTAAACAGGATTCAGGTTAAAACAACCGCACGTCATGCCAGATGCCCAGGGAGCACAGGCGGATATAGAGATCCGTAAAACCGACCCAGAAAAGGCTGAACCAAGCATACATCATGTGCCGTTTGTTCAGGCAACCCACACAGGAATAGGCTTTGGCGCAAGTCGGCGCCTTGGATTTGGAATCCAAAAAACCGCCTACTAAATGGCGGAGTGAATGGCAACCGAGGGTGTAACTGGCCAGGAGGACAGCATTGATGATGAGCACCAAACTGCCCACGGCCACGCCAAAATGTTTGCCGGTGGCATCCGTGAACCAGAGGCCCCGCCAGGCATCATGAGAGAGAAGGACGATAAAAATCAGGGCAAGATAGAGGAAATAACGGTGCACGTTTTGAATGATGAGCGGGAAATAGCGTTCTCCCAGGAAGGTTTTGCGGGGTTCGCCCACGGCGCAGTTAATCGGGTCGGCCCAAAATGCCTTGTAATAGGCGCCCCGATAATAATAACAGGTGAAGCGGAAGCCGGCGGGAATCCACATGATTAAAAACGCCGGGGAGAATTTGATGAAGGCGGGCCACCAGGAGGGCTGGGTGGCGCCGAACAAACTGTGGCCGGTCCGGCCCCAGAGTTCGGGTGAATAAAAGGGCGACAAATAGTCCTGGCCTTGGGCATCCAGGAAATAATTCGTTCCCTGCACGCCGGCCCAAGTCGAGTAAACGATGAAGGCGGAGAAACCGAGGAACACCAGAAGGGGTTGAATCCACCACGCATCTGGTCGCGTGGTTTGCCCGAATTTACGTTGGGCGGGGAGCGTGTCTGCGTATGGCATAACTTTTACTAAAGTAGTTATCTTGGAGCTTACCGTCAACGTGCGAGCAAAAGTATTAGCCCAGCTTGGCGTGCACTTGCCCGACCCTTATTCCAATTTGGGGCGGCCGGACCACTCGTTCAAGTCCCGTTCACTGGTGCCGGCATGCTCATGGCCGAGCCGGTCCAGCGCTTCTCCGATCAGGTATAAAGATCCCGTGATCACGATAAAACCCTTGTGTTTACAGGCTTTTAACGCTTCGGCTAAATTGGCGCACACATGAAGCTCCAGCGCGGGGCGGGTTTGCCGGAAGGCGGCCGCGACATCGGCCGGAGCGGCGGTGCGCTGGCTGGCGACCGGCACGGTGAAGATCACGTCGGCGAGCGGGGCTAATATTTCACAAATCTCCGGCCATTTTTTGTCGGCAAGGGAACCAAATATGAGGGTGGGACGCCGGCCGGCAAATTCGGTTTCCAAGGCAGTCCGAAGCACCGCCGCGCCCGCGGCATTGTGCGCGCCATCCAGCAAAATTGTGGAGCCAGCGTCATTTTTAAGCAGCTGTAACCGGCCCGGCCAATGCACCGAGGCGAGGCCAGCTCGCCGGGCGGCCGGGGGCACGGGAATGAGGGGTTGCAAACCCGCCACGACCGCCAGAGCCAGGTTGGCATTCGTTCTTTGATGCGCGCCGATGAGGGACACCGGAAATTCCAGCGGCTCGCCCGCGGTCGCGGACACGCAGGTGAGGGGCGCATGGTGTTCCAAGGCCGTGGCGCGAATGACCGCCCGGGCCTCCGGTTCCTCGGTGGCGGTGAAAACGGGCACCCCGGGCTTGATAATGCCAGCTTTTTCCGCGGCGATTTTGGCCAGGGTGTTGCCGAGCCATGGTTCATGGTCAAAGCCAATTTGGGTGATGACACTCGCCAGGGGCGTGACAATGTTCGTGGCATCCAGCCGGCCGCCCAAGCCTGTTTCCCAGATCACGAGATCGCACGGCTGTTCGGCAAACCAGGCGAGGGCCAGGACGGTGGTGAATTCAAACAAGGTTAAGGGTTCGCCCTGGTTTTGGGCGCGCAGCTGCCCCGTCAGGCGGGCCAGGTCCCCCTCGGGGATCAGGACGCGATTCATTTGGATGCGCTCGCGAAAGGAGATTAGATGAGGGGAGGTGTAGAGTCCCACACGCAGCCCGGCCGCGCGATAAATGCTCTCGAGCATGGCGCAGGTCGAGCCCTTGCCGTTGGTGCCCGCCACATGAATAAACCGCAATTTGCGGTGGGGATTACCGGCGAGGGCCGCCAGCCGGCGGGTGTTTTCCAGCCCAAACGTGGCCGCAAATTGGCGCAGCCCCTGGAGAAATTCGATGGCTTCCGCGTACGTCATGCTATCCTGACCGCCGGCTCCCGCCGGTCCGGGCTCAAATTGGCTTTTTGTGCATGTGCTCATGCACGGCGGCAATGAAGCCCTTAAACAAGGGATGCGGCATGTGCGGCTTGCTTTGGAATTCCGGATGAAACTGGCTGGCCAGGTAAAACGGGTGGCTGGGCAGTTCGATTACCTCCACCAGTTTGCCATCCGGCGACAGGCCACTGAACATGAAACCCGCCTGTTCAAAGCGTTCCCGGTAGGAATTATTGAACTCATAGCGATGCCGATGCCGTTCATGAATCAAAAACGAGCCATAAAGCGTGGCGGCTTTTGATTTAACCACCAACTGGCAGGGCTGTGCCCCGAGGCGCATGGTGCCACCTTTTTTGGTCACGCGCTTTTGATCGTCAAGCATGGCGATGACGGGATTGGGAGTCGAAGGGTCAAATTCAGTCGAATGTGCTTTATTCAACTTCAAAACATTGCGCCCGAATTCAATGGTGGCGATTTGCATGCCCAGGCACAGTCCCAGGTAGGGGATCTTATTCTCGCGGGCGAACTGGGCGGCCAGAATCTTGCCTTCCACGCCCCGCTCGCCAAAGCCGCCGGGAACGAGGATACCACCCAAACCCGTTAGAATCTTGGCGGCACCCTGCTTTTCGATGTCTTCCGAGTCCACTTGGACAATTTCGACGCCGCAATCATTTGCCACGCCGCCATGGATGATGGCTTCGTAAACGGATTTGTAAGCGTCTTGCAGACCGATATATTTGCCGACCACGCCGATGCGCACGCGGTGCTGCGGGGCGATCAATTTGCGGATGATTTCCTGCCAGTGCGCCATGTTGGGCACGGGGGTGGTGAGGTGGAGCAAGCGGCACACCAGGTCATCCATGCGCTCGCGCTGGAGCATGAGGGGCACTTCGTAGATGGAATGATCCACGTCCTTTTCCTCAATGACGGCTTCGAGGGGTACGTTGCAAAACATGGAGATTTTCTGGCGCAATTCCTTGTCCAGGGGCTTTTCACAACGACAGACGAGCACGTGCGGCATGATGCCAATTTCGCGCAACTTGGCCACGCTCTGCTGGGTGGGTTTGGTTTTGAGTTCCCCGGCCGCCGCAATGTAGGGCACGTAGGTGACGTGCAGAAAGATGGCGTTGTTGTAGCCCACTTCCAGGGCAAATTCGCGAATCGCCTCCAAAAACGGCAACCCCTCGATGTCGCCGGTCGTACCGCCGATTTCGGTGATAATGACGTCCGCATTGCTCTTTTCGGCGAGCACATGGATGCGGTTCTTGATCTCATCCGTCACGTGGGGAATCACTTGCACCGTCTTGCCCAGGTATTTGCCTTCGCGCTCGTTATTCAGCACGGTTTGGTACACCTGGCCGCTGGTCATGTTATTGATGCGGGTCAGTTTGACATTGGTGAAGCGTTCATAGTGGCCCAAATCGAGGTCGGTTTCCGCGCCGTCATCCAGCACATACACTTCACCATGCTGGTAGGGGGACATGGTGCCTGGATCCAGATTGAGGTAGGGGTCAAACTTTTGCAGGGCGACTTTGAGGCCGCGATTTTCCAGCAGAGTACCCAGCGCGGCGGCCGTCAGGCCCTTGCCGAGCGAACTCACCACGCCACCCGTGACAAAAATGAATTTCATAATAATAAAGCTTCCACCCGCGCCGCATCCGCCGGAACATCCACCCCGATACTGTCGTAATCCACGGTCACCACCGCAATAGAAATGCCCTGATCCAAGGCCCGTAACTGTTCGAGTTTTTCCGCGTTTTCCAATGGTGACACTGGAAACTGGACGAGCCGTAGCAGGGTTTCCCGCCGGTAGCCGTAAATCCCCAGATGTTTCAAAAAAGGAAACGCCGCCAACTGTTCGCTCATCGAACTACTGGCGGCCTCGCGCACGTAGGGAATCGTGCGACGGGAAAAGTATAAGGCCCGACCGGCGGCGTTGACAACAACTTTCACGACATTAGGATTATCCAGTTCGTCCACGCGCCGGATCGCCGTGGCCGCGGTGGACATCTCGGCCCCGGCCAGCGCGCCGGCGACGGCATCAATCACCGTCGGGTCTATCATCGGTTCATCCCCCTGAATATTGATCACCGCCTCGCACTGGCACCGTTCGGCGACCTCGGCAATGCGGTCCGAGCCGCTGGGATGCTCGGGGCGGGTCATTTCCACCCGGCAAAAATTCTGGACCACCTCCCAAATGCGGGTGTCATCGGTGGCCACAATGACTTCAGCCAGCGACTGGGCTTTTTGGCACTGTTCCACCACATGTTGGATCAGGGTTTTGCCGGCAATCAAATGAAGCGGTTTGCCGGGGAAGCGGGTGGAGGCGTAGCGGGCGGGAATGATGCCGGTGATTTTCATTTTATGAATGCAAGGTCAAACGGGGATTATTAGCCATAAAATGGTGGAAACACACGGAAAATCGTAGTTCGATTGCAAGGGGAAAGTTATTTCACTTTCAGGGGATGCTTTCAGCGGTTGGTTAAAGTTTCGATTTTTGAATAGTGGCGCTCGGTTTTACCGGCAAGCGGGGGCAGCGGCAGGAAGGTGCGGCCTCCGCATTTTGGTAAAAAGAAATACCATCACCCAATTAAGCCTTTGCCAAGATCGGAGTTTTCTTCTTTCATGTGGTGTCTCATTTTTCTTACGGATTGTTTTATGCATAAACGTAGTATTTTAATGGTTTGGTTGGTTTTGCTCTGGATGGGGCCAGCCACGGGCACCACCACTGCGGCACCCACGCTGGAGGAAGGGTGGAATAACCCGCCGACGGAGGCGCGGTTGCGGGCTTATTGGTGGTGGTTGAATGGGAATGTCACCCGAGCTTCAATCACACGTGACCTGGAGCAAATGAAGCTTAAGGGTTTTGCCGGTGCCGTGCTGGTGGACGCCGGGGGGGCCGAACAGGAGGGAAATGGCAAGGTGCCGCATGGCCCGACCTTTTTTACACCGGAATGGCGGGAGTTCTACAAATTTGCACTGACGGAGGCGGACCGACTCGGGATGGAAATCAGCCTCAACATTCAAAGTGGTTGGAATTTGGGCGGTCCGGTGGTGACGAAGGAGGATGCCGCCAAAAAATATGTGTGGTCAGAGACGCGGGTCACTGGCGGTAAGGTACTGGCCGTTACCTTGGAACAACCAGCCACGCGCGAAGCTTTCTACCGCGATGTCGCGGTGGTGGCCTACCAGCTTAAACCGAATGCGACGATTCATCCGCCCTTAAAAAACTGGCGCCAAAAGGCGTTGCAGGCATCGTTAATGCCATTCTCCACCCCGGATTCCTCGGCGTTGTTTGAGGAATTACCCGCCGCAGCCGGTGAGGCGGATGCGCAAGCCGCCGAAGTGGTGGATGTGACCAGTCAGCTTGGCGCGGATGGCCAGTTGCGCTGGAACGCGCCGGCCGGTGACTGGCAGGTCTTCCGGTTTGGTTACACCATTGGCGATCACGCCTATGTCTCCACGAGCAGTGAGGGGTGGGGCGGCTTTGCCATTGATGTTTACAGCGCCACGGCGTTTCAACATTACTGGGATAAAATCGTCCAGCCCCTGATCGTGGATGCCGGTCCACTGGCTGGTAAAACGTTGAAATATTTGCACACGGACAGTTGGGAAATTGAGCTGGCCAACTGGACGCCCACGCTGCGTGCGGAATTCCTTGAGCGGCATCACTATGACCTGCTGCCCTGGCTGCCGGTGCTGGCGGGACGGATCGTGAATTCCCGGGCGGAAAGCGACCGTTTCCTGTTCGATTACCGTAAAACCCTCGGTGACCTGGCGATTGATGGTCATTACCGGTTGTTCCGGGACAATGCCCACAAATATGGGATTCAGATTCATCCGGAATCGGGCGGTCCGCATGCGGTGCCGATTGATGCCCAGCGGTGCCTGGGCTGGGACGATGCGCCAATGAGTGAGTTTTGGGCCTGGTCCTGGCAACATCGGATTGGTGATTTCAACCGTTTCTTTGTCAAACAACCCGCCAGTGCGGCGCACACCTATGGTCATCCGCTGGTATTTGCCGAGGGTTTCACCACCATTGGACCCAACTGGCAGGAGAAGATTTGGGACAACCTCAAGCCGGCCTTTGACAAGGCGATTTGCGAGGGCTTGAATGTATTAGTCTGGCACGCGTTTGTGTGTTCGCCGGAAGAGACGGGCATCCCGGGCCAGCAATACTTTGCGGGCACGCACTTGAATCCCAAGGTGACGTGGTGGGACAAATCTGCGCCATTCTTCAGCTATATTGACCGCAACCAATTCATGATGCAGCAGGGCCACTTCGCGGCCGATGTGCTGTTTTATTATGGTGACCACGTGCCCAACTTCGCGCAGCACAAGCACACCGACCCAGTGCATATCCTGCCGGGCTACGACTATGACGTCATCACCGAAGAGGCGCTCATCGAGCGGGCGAGTGCACGGGACGGCCGGATTTATCTCCCGGATGGGATCAATTACCGGCTCTTGGTGCTGCCGAATCGCGAAGTGATTTCCTTGCCGGCTTTGAAAAAGCTTCAGGAACTCGTGGCCGCCGGGGCCACGGTCATTGGCCCCAAGCCACGGCAGGCTGAAACATTGGAGGACTTTACCACCAACGATGCACAGGTGAAACAACTCGCAGATCAATTGTGGGGTAACCAGGTTGGGCCGGGGCGGGTGATCGCTGGGAAAACCGCGCGGGAAGTGCTGCTGGCAGACGGGGTGCGTACGGATTGCGAATTCATGGGCGCGGATGGCTTTTCCCTGGACTATCTCCATCGCACAAGCGGGGACACGGAGATTTATTTCGTCGCCAATCATACCAATTACATGGTGGATACGACGGTGGCTTTTCGGGTAGCGGGCAAAGCCCCCGAGTTGTGGAATGCGGTGACGGGCGAACACCGGTTTGCCGAGGCCTATACGGAGCTGGATGGACGTACGTTGGTGCCGATTCAGTTGGCGCCGTATGGCTCTTTGCTGGTGGTCTTTCGTTCCCCGGCATCCGGGCATCCCGCCGTGGCTCGCCACAACCAACCGGACCGACAAGCCCAGCAAACTCTGACCGGCCCCTGGACGGTGCATTTCGATCCTAAATGGGGTGGTCCGGCAGCGGTTCAGTTTGATGAACTGGTGAGCTGGCCCACGCGGTCGGAGCCGGGAATCAAACATTATTCCGGCACCGGCGTTTATGAAAAATCCTTTGACCTCCCCGCCACCCCCTTCGCCCCGGCGCGACTCTATCTTGATTTGGGGAGGGTGCACGAACTGGCGGAGGTGAAGGTCAACGGCCGTTCCTGCGGCATTGTCTGGTGCCCGCCGTGGCGCGTGGACGTGACTGATGCGGTCAAAGCCGGAGCCAACCAATTGCAAGTTGAGGTGGTAAACTTCTGGCCCAACCGCATGATTGGGGATGCCAGCCGGCCGGCAGATCAGCGACTGACGCGCACCAATATCAAGAAACTGACCGCGAAGACGCCGCTGGAGCCGGCGGGGTTGCTGGGGCCGGTGACGTTGCAGCAAACGATTCAGGTGCCCTAACCAAGTTGGCGCAGCGTATGGCGTCCATTCAGGCGGCCAACCTGCGAGGATGATTTCCCAGCTCGTTGGACCTGAGTTTCAAAGCCAACACACTGGCAGGACACTAGTGGCCCAAAACATCGTGCACACCCGCTGGCAATCGCGAATCGGCGGAGTTGAACTGTGAGCAGTAACCACGGTCAGTTTGCGCTGGAGAGCGTCAACCGGGTGGTGGTTGACGCTCTTTGACGAACCGAACTTGTGTCCTTTTAGAGTTGGGCAGCGGCACCCAGGGACTCGATGGTGCGCTTGGGATTTATGATGAACCGGCCGGGTTGGCCGGGCACCGGGTCGGTATTTTTGCGGATGAGTTCAATCACCGCAGCAGGTTTCAATTCCGGTTTTAAGGCGAGAATTTTGGCAGCCAGGTTAACCACCTGGGGGGAAGCCATGGAGGTGCCGGAGAGTTTCACTTTCTGGCCACCGGGGATGAAGCTCTCAATGCGGTAGCCGTTGGCATAGAGTTCGACGTTCTTACCAGTGGTCGTGAAGGAGGTGAATTTGTCCTGGTCGTCGATGGCACCGACAGTAATGAGGTTGGGCAGGCGCAGGCCGGCCGGGACGTACTCGGCAAAGTCCACATCATTATCCTCATTCCCCGAACCCGCGACGAAGAGAACGTCTGGCGCGCTGCGAATCGCCGCTTCCAGGCCGTCGTGCAATCCGGCGAAGATTTTGCGGGACAGCTCCGCGCGTTCAGCTGGGGTGGCCCCCACGCCCTTGGCCTCGAGCATGCTTTCAAAGGCGGAGCGGCCCACGCGCCAGCTCATGTTGACGACGCGCACGCTGGCTTTTTTCATATAGTCCACCGATTGTTGGGTGGTCGCACCCCAGCGCGCCCCGTCTTCGATAGTAGGGGCCGCATCGGGGATGGCCTTGTATGGCCAGTTTTCGGTGACATGAAGAATGCGTGCGAAGGGATTCCCGGCCACGGCGACGCCGGCAACATGGGTGCCGTGCACATAGCTGCCCAGCAGCGACAGGTCGTCATTAAAATCCTTGAGCCGGTCACCTTTGAGATTTTTGACGTAGTTTTGGAAGGCGGTCACCCCTTCGTTCTGAATCCCGGCCTGCATATCTTGCGAGGCAATGATGAAGCCGACCAACTGGTCCTTTTCACCTTTCAAACCGGCGAGTGAGGAGAGCGGTCCGGCGGTGGGACGGTGATCTTCGCCGTAAGCGATGCCATGAATGTCGTCAACGAACCCGTTGCCATCCTCATCCTTGCCATTGGCTTCCTCGGCGGGGTTGGTCCACAATTGCCGCGGGTACAGGCTGGTGTCCACGCCTGAATCCCAGATACCGACAACCACCGGGGTGCCTTTCATGTAGCTCTTCAAGTTGACCAGTCGCGGCTTCCATAAATCGACTGATTCGGGAGCGCTGGCATGCGAATCGATAATCTCGCCGTAGACCTCGGCCATCAAGGGCAGCGCATGGAGCCCGTAATCCAGCACGAATTTGGTGTTGATCAGCGCCGCCAGGACCTCCGTGGGCACGGAGCCATGGTTCGCCGCAATAATGGGGTCCATTTGGGTGGAGAGGGAATCTTCGACCAAGGTGCGGTTCAGCATGCTGGCCTGGCCCCGCAAGCCCACCAGCCGGTCCTTAATGGGTTCGTAGGGGAGCTGGGCCACGCTTTTGTGCAGCGCGGCTTTGAAGGCCGCGTCAAACCGGGGATCGCTCACGCTGCCGGCCGTCTTGAGGGCCTCGATCCGGGCGCGCAGGTTGACCCCGCCCATGAGTTTTTCCGCCTCTTTGGTTTGGAGCGCGGTCGATTTGTCGGAGTACTCCAGGGAGGTTTTCAAATCCCCTTTGACCAGATAGGAAATTTGCAAGAAGTCGTAGTAACCCCGGAGGGTGGAGGGATCCTCAATCTGATATTTTTGCAGGTCGCTTTGGGCATCGACAATGCCTTGTTCCAGCAACGCATAGAACGCGGCTTCGTCCTTGAGCAGGTCCAATGACTTGCCGGGTATCTTATAGGTGTGCCGGGGCAGGTCATCGGCAGTTTTTACTGGGATGCGTGAATCTGCGAAGGCCTGGTTCTGGGTTAAAAACAAAGCCATCGACCATGACAGGGCCAGCAGCAGGCAGCTAATTTTTTTCATTGGAATCCTGGGTTTTTTGAGGTTTGGTTTTGGAAAATTTCCGGGACGGCTTGGCAGGGGGCTTACTGGTCGGGGCCTTGGGTTGGCGCCGACGCTCACCGGCGCCGCGCTTGCGGGTCACCGGGGTGGCCACGACCAGGCTCAAGTAGAGCCGCCCTTCGCGTCGTTTCTTGCCTTCATCCATGAGTTGTTTGACGCGGCGAACCAATCCGCGCAATTCCTGGAATGCTTCCGGTGTCAGCCAGCTCAATTCATAATTGATGGACAAATTCCGGTGCTCCGGTTGCAGCTCCAACTGACGCGCCCGGGCGGAATCGCGGACGGCGCGAACCATGGCTTTGGAAAATGAGTTGACGGTGGTGACGATCGCTTTGCTTTCGGCCACGCCGGTGGCATCCGAAAAATCGATCAAAAAGTCCTCCGCCACCACGTCGAACAATTGCTCGACGTTTCGTTCGCCCTTCCGGAAGCCGGCCTCGGCGACAAAGCCAGCTTTTTGCAAGAGTTCGATATGCTTGTAAAGGGAGTCGGCCGGGCGTCCAAGTGAGTTGGCGATTTCCGCGGCACCGCAGGGCCCGAGGAGTCGCAGGGTTTCCACAATCTCCGTGCGGACCGGGGAGACCAGTACACACCAGTCTTCCGGTGAACGCACCATATGACAGGGTTTGCGATTCATAACGGACACAATATAGTAAACCGTTGTTAAAAATACAATAAAAAAAACAGACAATAATGGTTGCAGTTTCCTGGGTATGGGCAGGGGGAAGGAAAGCAGGTTTCGCCGGGTTGCGGAAACGTCACCCGGGCGGGCGGGCGGCGGGCAGGTCGCGGGACCGCAGCCAGACAAACAGCACCGGAGTGATGATCAGGATGTGCAGCAGGCTGCTGAGCATGCCGCCCAGCACCGGCACGGCGAGGGGGCGCATGATCTCCGAACCGGTTCCATGGCTCCACAGGATGGGCAGGAGGCTGGCGACGATGGTGGCGACGGTCATGACTTTGGGGCGTAACCGCAGGCGAGCCCCTGCCTTGACGGCGTTAATCAAATCCCAGGGGCCAAAGGCGGGACCAAGTTTAAGGCGTTGGCGGGCCACCGCCTCCTCGAGGTACACCACCATGACCACCGCCGTTTGGATGGCGGTGCCCAGCAGCACCAAATAGCCAACCCAGACCGCGACGCTGAACGGCAGGTCCATCATATATTGGAGGAGGGCGCCGCCGCTCAGGGCGAAGGGCAGGGTGAGGAGCACGAGCGCGGCTTCCCTGATCTGGCCGTACAATCCGTTAAGCAGCAGAAAGCACACCAGAAGGACTGCGGGAATGATCCAGGCCAGGCAGTGTTCCGCGTGCAATTGATTTTCATATTCCCCACTGTATTCCAGCGCCATGCCCCCGGTGGCCAATGCGGGTGCAACTTCCCTTTCCAAGCGGGCGGTTACCTCCTGCACAAAGCCGCCCAGGGGGCGGCCGCTGACATTGGCCTGCACATAGGTGAGCAGCCGGCCATTTTCACTGGCAATTTCATTTGGGCCCGCCACCCGCTCAAGATCGGCCAGTTGGCCGAGGGGAATGACCTGGCCGGCGGGGCTGGTGACCAGTACCTCGCGGAGCCGGGTTAAATCTTCCCGTTCACTGCGCTGGAGCCGGACCTGGACCGGATATCGCACACGGCCGGCGATGGCTGTGCTGACGTTCCGCCCACCGAAGCCGGCCTCGACCACGTCCATGACATCCTGCGCTCGCAGACCATAACGCACCAGCGCCGCCCGGTTGACCCGCACCTCCAGCCAGGGTTTGCCAGCCACGCGGCTGGGGCTGACTCCCGTGGCGCCAGGCACCGATTGGACGACGCGTTCCACGGCTTGGGCGGCGGCGGTTAATTTATCCAGATCATCCCCGATTATTTTCACCCCCAACTGCGCGCGAATGCCGGTGGAAATCATCAAGATGCGCCCCTGGATCGGCTGGAGGAAGCCAGGCACAAAGCCGGGCAACCGGCGCAGGGCCGCCGTCATGTCGGCCACCAGCTTATCCCGGTTCATGCCCGGACGCCACTCCCGCTCGGGTTTGAGCTGAATCGTGGTCTCGATCATTTCAGTGGGGGCGGGATCCGTGGCGGTATCCGCCCGGCCCAGCTTGCCCACGGCCGAGACCACTTCGGGAAAGCTCTGGATCACCTGATCCTGCCACGCCATGGCCCGCTGGACCTCGGTGAGGGACGCGGAAGGCACCAGACTGGGCATGTATAACAGGCTGCCTTCGTTTAATGGCGGCATGAATTCGCCACCCAGGCGGGCCGCCAGGCACAAGGCCACGGCCAGCAGGCCGATGGCCATCAGGAGCACCCCCCGGGGGTGGCGCAAGCCCAACTCCAGCACCGGATCGTATAATTTTAACAGGCAACGCATCACCGGATTGTCCGCCTCCGTTTGCACCGGACCGCGCACCAGGAAGCTGGCGAGCACCGGCACCAAGGTCAGTGCCAGCAGCAGCGAACCGAGCATGGCGCAGGTTTTGGTAAAGGCTAATGGCTGAAACAGTTTGCCCTCCGGACCCGACAGGGCAAACACGGGCACAAAGGCCAGTATGATGATCATGAGCGCAAAGGCCATGGGACGCCCCAATTGCTGGCAGGCCATGCGCACAGTGGCGATCCGCTCGGTGGCGGTGAGCCGGCCACCCTGGCGTTGTTCCGCCAGGGCACACTGGCGGAGGGCATTTTCTGCCAGCACAATTGCGGCATCCACGAGCACCCCAATCGCGATTGCGAGGCCCGACAGGCTCATTAAATTTGAACTTACGCCCCCCCAGTGCATGAGCAAAAAGGCGATCAGGACGCTCACTGGCAAGGGCAGGGTGACGATCAACAGGCTGCGCCAGTGGCCCACGAATAGCCATTGCACCAGGGCCACCAGGACAATCTCCGTCACCAATGCCCGCCGGAGCGTGTCCAGGGTGCGATTGATTAACTCACTGCGGTCATAGAACGGAGTGAGGGTGACCCCGGGGGGCAGGCTGGCCGCCAGACTGGCGATTTTATCCTTAACCCGCGCGATCACCGCGCGGGCATTTTCACCTGTCCGCATGACCACCGTGCCCCCCACGACTTCGCGGCCGTTGACATCCAGGGTCCCCCGCCGGAAATCCCCGCCCAATTCCACCCGCGCCACTGCCTTCAGGCAGACTGGCACGCCGTTTTTTACCACCAGCACCGTTTGCTCCAAATCTGCCGCCGTGCGAATCAACCCCACGCCGCGCACCACAAATTCCATGCCGTTTTCTTCAATCGTCCGGCCGCCGACATTGAGGTTGGACTCGCTCACCGCCGTCATAACCTCATTCAGCGAGACGCCCGCCGCGCGCATTTTTTGAGAATCCACTTCAATTTGGTATTGCTGCACGAAGCCGCCCACACTGCCCACCTCAGCCACCCCGGTAACCGCACCAAGAGCGGGGCGGACAACATAGTCCTGCAAGGTTCGCAATTCCCCCAAATCATAACCATGGCCGCCGGGCGATCTGGCCGGATCCACGGCAAGGTAATATTGGTATACCCAACCCAGCCCGGTGGCATCCGGCCCGAGCCGGGCAGTCACCCCGGCAGGCAGGGTGTCGCCAAGGGTGTTCAGCCGTTCCAATACCTGCTCGCGGGCCAGGTTGGGATTGATGGCGTCAGCAAACACTGCGGTGAGCAGGGCAAAACCAAACATGCTGCTGGCGCGGACGGTTTTCATTCCCGCCAGGCCTTGGATACTGGTGGACAAGGGATGGGTGATCTGATCCTCCACTTCTTGGGGACTGCGACCGGGCCAGTCGGCAAATACAATGACTTGATTCTCACTCAAGTCGGGCAGCGCATCCACCGGGGTTTGGTAAAGTGCGTGCCAGCCCAAAATTGCGAGCAGCAGCGTGGCACCAACGACGAGCAGGCGGTGCCGGAGGGAGGCGTTGATGAGACCTTCGATCATGGGGCATTTTCCGAAACCGTGCCCATAGCCTCGCGGTCCAGTTGTGCCTGGCTGTCCAGCAAAAAGTTGCCCGCCACCACGACCCGCTCACCCGCGTTGAGACCAGCGAGCACTTCCCAGTCGGAATCCCCGGCCCGCCCTAATTGTAGTTCGCGCGGTTGGTAGGTGCCGGTGGTTTGCTCAACATAGACGCGCGGTGATCCGCCCGGCCAGAGCACGGCACTGCGGGGTACGGTCAGGACCTCCGGCGCGTCCAGTTCCACCGAGCCCTCCGCAAGGGTGTTATGGCGAAACCGGCCGTCGCGATTTTCCACCACCACCCGGACCATGGCGGTGTGGGTGGTTTCATCCAGGCTGGGTTCGATAAAGTCAATTTTTGCCCGGTAACTGACTCCCGGCAGAGTGGCGGCGGTGACGGTCACCATCTGGCCCCGGTGCAACCAGGGCAAATCCTGCTCGTAGGCGGGGAATTCAAACCACAAGCGGCTGAAATCGGCGAGTTCAAATAATTTTTGACCTCTGCTGACATACTGGCCCTCATGGACGTAACTTTTCACGATCGTGCCGGAAAGCTGGGCGAGCAGGCCAAAGTGAATATCTTCCGGTTGCCGGTTGGGAATGGCGGTGATTTGCAGGGGGGACAAACCATCCTGCAGCAGCACCGCGGTGGCAGCGGTCAGCGCGGGACCGCCGGTTTGGAGGGCTTTTTGGTAAGCCGTGGCGGCCTGTAACAGTGTGCGGCTGAAAATGGTGGCAAACGGCTCCAGGGTGTGCAAACCCTGGCCGGCGCAGTTCATCGCCAGTCCGTCAATCCGGCCCTCTACCGGCGCGCAAAGGATGCCGTGCTGGGATTCATCCTCGGCCAGCCGGCCGGATACCCGCAGCGTACGGGATAATGGCCGGACCGCCACCGCCATGGTCCGCACGCCGGCCACGGGAACCGTGGCGGCATCCAGCACCACCAGCTCGCGACCGGGTTGACCGGCAGACGATGGCGTGGCCGGGCGCCGCGCCGCGACCAGATTCATCCCGCAAAGGGTGCATTGGCTGGCGTGGGCCGCCTGCACCCAGGGATGCATGGGACATTGATAACTGGCCGGCAGTGACTCGGCGGCCGTGGCGGTGGCCAGCCGCAGTCCCGGAGCGCTGGGCCACCAGCAGGCGGCCAGGCAGCCCGCGGCGCCGGCCACCACCGCCATCAGTAACATCGGGGTTTTCATGGGGGCTTAGTAATTATTGGTCGGCTCATTGATCCGATAAAAACCGCGGGACAGGGTCAGCCGGCTGGCATTGGTCTCCAAATAATTGACCGAGGTGCCATCGCTGGTGACGGTGGCAACGGGGTTCCAGCTCCCCGTGGTGAAGTTCGTGGAAAACAGCAACTGGTAGGTGGTTCCCGGCGTGGCTTTAAAGTTCAGACTGACACTCTGGTTGGTGCCGGTGCGGGTGCAGCTTGTTATATACAAATCTGCGGTGTTGGTGTTCTGCACCACAAACTGGGCCATGGTGCCCTCGTCCTCATGGTCAATCATGTGGCAGTGATACATGAACGGATTGTAAGGGCTGGCAAAATTGTCGAATTTGGCCAGGAAGCTCACGGTGGAGTTTTGTTGGATGTAAATCGTGTCCTTCCAGCCTTGTTCATAGGCCTGAATGCCGGTAATGACACTGGAACTGCCCGTGCGTGACAGCGGGGTAAATTCCACATCATGAATGTGGAAGGCATGACTGAAGATGGAGCTGTTCACGATGGTCCATTGCTCCACCGCATTCAAACTGACGTACTGATTGACGACGTGGATGCTGAAGGGGCTGGAGTCAAACACGAACACACCGGAGGGTGGCTGGCCGCCGGAAAGGGTGATGGTGCGGGTCTTGGTCACATTGGCGGAAGTCAGGAAAGAGTTCGTGCAGAGCACGGTGGGCAGCGCCAGGATGGGATTGGTGGTGGCATTGGTCACCACGATATGCAGGATTTGGAAATTTATATTGTTCAACAGGCTGCCAAACTGGCCGGTGGTGCCGGTTTCCTGGCCGGGAAAGGCAAATGCCAGTTGGGTCCCCAGGGAGGCGGTGGAGTTGAAGGCCATTAAATTCACGGCGGAGCCCACCGCATTGGTGCTCAAGTTAAGCAGGATTTCGGCGCGCTCCCCGGGGGCCAGGACCAAGCGGGTGAGCGGCACTGGCGCATTCACCAGCCCGCCGTCCGTGCCGATTTGGTAAAACGTCAGGTTGTTGCTAAAACCCAGGTTGTAAACCCGCTCAATTTCCGCATTCAGAATGCGCAGGCGCACATATTGCCGGGGTAAAATAACCTGGACATTCGTGGTGCCAAAATTCATCACGCCGTTTACCATTTCATAATCCCCGTAGGAACAACCGGTCGCACCATTGGTCACATTAAACTGATTCAATTGGGCTGCGGTGGTGTAAAACCGACGGCTGGTAAGGACCAGCGGGACGTCATCCACGCCGTAGGTGCGGGGCAGTGGCAGGGCGGCTTCCTGCGCATCCTTGACAATGATGAATCCGCCGGCCCCATGGCCCAAATGATTTTGGGTGAGGGTATGCAGGTGCGGGTGATACCAATAAGTAGAAGCTCGGTTGAGCACGGTGAAGGTGGGGGACCAAGTGGTCCCCTTGGGAATCGTTTCATGCGGGCCGCCATCCATGATGGCGGGGATGTGCAAACCATGCCAATGGGTGGTTGTGGTGTCCGGGAGATTGTTGGTCAGGTTGATCTGCACGTTGTCCCCATTGGTCATAATTAGCGTTGGCCCCCAAAAATCACCATCATTATAGGCATATGTGATGGTATTTGAGCCGGGGAGATAATACTTGTTGGTCACGTGCAGGTTGAGGTTAAACGTGGGCTCCGTAAGGGTGGGGGGAATCCACAACGGAGTGTAACTTTGAACGCCCAGGGCGGAGCCTGCGGCGGTGATCAGGGAGGCGAGTATGATGGGTAGCTTCATATGCCGACAACATAAACCTTCCAACCTTAAGCCAGCATGAAGCTGTGCAAAAATTGCACAAGTGAAGCCAGATTTCGTTTCGGCCATGGCGGACCGGCAGCGGATTCAAGCGCCGCCAAGTGCCGGGCAGAGCTTGCCGTCGGCGAGGGTTCCAACCGGCACGCGCGGCTAAAAGTTTGAGTCACCCGGGTTTTGCGCGTATTTCTCCACCACCCTTTGCACCGCCAGCCAGGCGGTGGCCGTGGCGCCCTGGCGGCTGGCTGGCGAAGCCCCCGGCAAACGATTGGCAGGCGCGGTGGGAAGTTCCAGCTCGGGAGTCAGGACGGCTCGTTCCTGCCAGGCAGTCACATAATTCCTGAAGACCGCTGTGAACTCCGGCGGACAGCCTTTTAACTGAATTTCCGCCAGTCTTTCAGCATAATCGGCCACCCGGAAAATGGTGGCTGCCGGGTCGCCTTGGGCGGGGCCGGCGATTTCCTCTGCCGTGCGCGGGGGATGGCTGATGATTTGCCGGATGTCCTGCCGGGCGTCCAAAACCTTTTGGATGGCCAGATGATATGCCAGGGCTTCTTTGGCCGCTTGATGGCTCGCACAACCAGTCAGCGCCAGACCAAGAAAGAGTAAGAGATTCAGGCCCCAATTCAGGAATGTGGGCCGTTGGTGGAGCAGGAGCGAGTTCATTGGCAACAGGTGTCACGTTCGCAGGCAGCCGGTTCGATGCCAAGCTAAATTGGTGATGCGGGCGGGCTTTTACCCGGCCCCCCGGCCGGCCGCACCCCGCCTGCCCGGGGAGTAAACTTGCTGCACACCGGACTTGTTTTTAGAAACGCCCGGGCTTAATTTAACTCCATGAAGAACGACGTGATGCAGGTACAAATTCGCGGCATTCTCCCGGCGAACAGCGGCTGCGCCTTGTTCGTGGGAAATGAGGAAAAAGTATTTGTCATCCAGGTGGAACCCCAAATGGGGGCGGTAATCCGCATGTTTCTCCATGACACTCCCAAGGAACGGCCGCTGACCCATGACTTGATCAATCGAATTTTTCAGGGCTTTGGCATCACGGTGGAACGGGTGATTATCACGGATTTGAAAAGCTCCACCTATTTTGCCCGGCTGGTGCTCCAACAGCAAAATGAACTGCACACGGAGCGCAAAATTGTGGAACTGGATGCCCGCCCCAGCGATTGCCTGGCCATTGCCGCCGCCCAGAAAAAGCCAATTTTTGTGACCACCCGGCTTTTTGAGCAGGTGGAGGACATGACTGAGGTCCTGAACAAAATCAACGAAACCGGCACTGAGGCGGATTAAATGGCTTCTTCCCCGGCCAAGTCTGCTCCCTTGGTGTTGTTTTGCGGCGACGACGAATTCGCTGTCAAACAACACGCCCGCGACCTCTATCAGCAATGGTGCGCGGAGCTGGGGGGCATGGATCACGAAATTATTGAAGGCACGGCCACGAATGGTGGGGATGCGTTGCGCATTCTTGGCCGGTTGCGGGAGGCGCTGCAAACGCTGCCGTTTTTTGGTTCGGGCAAGGCGGTATGGCTGCGGGATTGCAATTTTCTGGGCGAGGAACGGGCGGCATCAGCCCAGGCAGTTACGGAAAGCCTGGCGGCCCTTGGCGAGGAATTGAAGGGCTTTGCCTGGCAAAACATCCGGCTCCTTATCAGCGCGGGCAAGGTGGACAAGCGCAAATCTTTTTACAAGACCCTCGACAAGCTTGGCCGGGTGGAAGCTTACACCGCCTGGTCGGTGGATGACAAAGACTGGGTGAACCGTGCGGAAAGCGCGGCTCTCAATGGGTTTCGCGCCCGCCACAAGGACATTTCCGACGAGGCACTGGGCGAATTGGTCAGCCGGGTGGGGCCCAATGCCCGGCAACTGGAAACGGAGGTGGAAAAATTGGCGCTTTATGTTGGGCACCGTCCGCGCATTGAATTTTCTGATGTGGCGGCCATCTGTTCGCGCAACAAATCGGCCCGGGCATTTGCCCTGGGGGATGCGCTGGGGGATCGCGATTTGCCCCGGTTGCTGCGGCGTTTGGATGAGGAACTGTGGGAAATGAAGTTTGACAAGGGGCGATCGGAGATTGGCCTGCTATATGGCTTGATCGGCAAAGTTCGGGCCATGCTGTTGCTCAAGGAAATGTTGAACGAAGGTTGGATCAAGGCGGAGGCGGATTACACCCGTTTCAAAACGCAATTGGAGCGTGTGCCAGCCGACAAGGTGCCGGCGGACAAACGCTTTAACCCGCTCGCCCTGAATCCTTATATTCTTTACAAAGCCCTGCCACAGGCCAAAAAATACTCGCAGAAAGAATTAATTAGGGCCATGGATTTGCTTTTAAAATGCAATTTGCGACTGGTGTCCAGCGGCCTGGATGAGGCGCTGGTCTTGCAGCAAACTTTGGTTCAAATCATTGCCCCGCAGGCGGCCGCCGCCTAAGCTCAACCTGTTATTCATCACATGCCGCTGCCCTCTGCAAATTTACTCGTGCTCGTTGGCAAGGACTTTGCCTGCATCAAGATCGCCGGCCGGGCCAATTTCAGCTCCAGTCCCGATTTCAAGACGCTCCTGCAGGAACTGGCGCAAAAGGGCTACAGGCATTTTATGCTCGATCTGGCGGAATGCGTTTTGATGGACAGCACCTTTCTGGGCGTGCTCGCGGGCTTTGGCATGAAGCTTAATCCGGATGGTGAAAAAGGTATTGAACTGTACAACCTCAATGCGCGGGTGGGGGAATTGCTGGAAAACTTGGGGGCATTGCATTTATTCCGGGTGGTCAATGAGCCTTTGGAATTGCCCGGGGTAGTAAAAGCCTGCACCCCGGAAGCATCCCAGCCCACCCATGAGGAGATTACACGGACGAGTTTGCAAGCACATCAAACCTTGATGGAAGTGAATCCGGAAAATGTGGCGCGGTTCAAGGATGTCACCCAGTTTCTGGCTGAAGATCTTAAATGCATTGAGAAGCGGAAGTGAGGGTTTTTGGTAAAGGCTCAAACTTCATGTGTGTTTATTTTAAAGACTTGAAAGCCAACTGGTTGGCGAATGATTGAACCCTGCTTTGGGGGGGGCGTTCAGGCGGGGTGAAGGCCTTGGTCCGGGTTTGGGCATAACCCGATGACGTCCGTTGCAAGCATAACACAGCCGCCGCTATTGGCTGATGGTCACGTAGAAAGCGGAGGAGTCAGCCACATCCCAGTTTTCCCGCGGGTCAATGGCCAGGTCTACCAATGAGCCAATGCGAACGGTGGCATCAAAAACAAAATCAGCATGCCCACCATCGTTGATGACATAAGAGGAAACTTCCACGCCATCAATCATGCAATGGCCAATCACACCGTTTCCGGCACCGGCATTCAAATCAACCAGCGCACCGTAAATATGAATCGTGCCGGACACGGGACTCACCCAGCGCCGGACGGACCACTGGTTCACTTGTTCGCGACCACCGCTGGTGGTCACGCCGTTGGGATGACCGCCGATGGCCCACAAGGAGGTCCAAACGTTCCCTGGAGAAGCAAACCAGGCGTCCCCAAAGGCCCCGGCCCCCGCCGCCAAAAAATTCGTCATGGGCTTAAAGTCGCCGGTAGTGAAGGGGGTGGTCGAGGTGCCGTCGTAATAGCCATAATACCAGTTGTTGCTGCCCTGAACCCCACTGAAATCGGCAGTTGAATCGGCTAATATGCGAGTTAAAAGGGCGACCCGGTAAAAGCATGTTGTGGAGTTATTGGTGGGCACCTGAACGCTGACGGTGAGGTTGGAAGCGTGGACTGAAGTAAAGCCGGGCAAGGGAGTCCATGGCTGAAGCAAATTAGTGGTGGCTTGCACCTGGTAGACCGCGTTCGAAACTGGTTCCGTAAACGCTGCAGTGGTTGTGTTCTGCCAACGCAAATGCCCGGCGGAGTCGAGCGAACTGAGGTAGATGGTGTTGGGAATAGCCTGGCAAAAACAGGCGGTGCTTAACCACGCTGCCAGGGCGACCAGACTTGTCCGGAAAAACATAGGTTAATACTTTCCAACGTCAATTTGCGAGAGTCAATGTTAAAGCGGTGTTGAATAACTGCCAGCAAATCCGGGGTTTGCAGTGCCGCAACCTCATTGTCCAAAACGAGATTTTCACCGGCGCGGTGCGCTTCGATTTCCATGAGGGCGGCCTCCTCACAGGCCCGCTGGGGGCCCAGGGCGACGGCCAGCCAGGAGGGGCGGCGGACGCTGAAGCGTGTGCCATCCTGCGGGCGGATGAGTGGGATGTGGTTGCCAAACCGGGTTTGATACAGGGTGATGAGCCGGTGCCGGTGGCCGTTCTCCTCGCCGCCCAATATGGTATACAGTGCGGCCGTGGCTGGGTAATCTTTCCGGTCCCCCTCGGCAAAATCGCGGTAAATGCGGTTATCCTCCTCCTCCTCAGCCGTGACGGCCAGGGCGAGAATTTGCGCTTCAGTTAGATCCCGAAAATGCATGGTTTCATTTCCGGGAGGCGAAGGCCGCCTGCGGATTTATCCGGCCACATCACGGCTGGCAAACTTTCGTTTAGACGATACTCTAATCCCGAACTCCGAAATTAATTACTTTTTCAACAAAGCATACTCCATCGAATCGACCAGGGCCTGCAAGCTTGCCTCGATGATGTTTTCGCTCACCCCCACCGTGCCCCATTCACGTTTGCCATCCGTGGAGGTGATCAGCACCCGCGTGCGGGCGGCTGTGCCGGCGATGCCATCCAGAATCCGCACCTTGTAATCCGTGAGGGAAATATTTTTTAATTTGGGATAGGACTTCACCAAGGCGGCGCGCAGGGCTCCATCCAGGGCATTTACGGGTCCGTCGCCTTCGGCCACTTCATGATGGACGGTGTTGCCCACCCGTGCCTTGAGGGTGGCTTCGCAAATGGACTCTTTAAGGTCCCGGCGCATGGAAACATGGTACGCTTCCACGGTGAATTTCGGGGCCGGATGCTTATCCAGTGTATTGCGGATAATCAGGGCCATGGAAGCCTCGGCGGCCTCATATTCATAGCCTTCATGCTCGCGCAACTTGATGGCCTCCAAAATGGCCCGCAATTCTGGCGTGTCGTTCGTCAGCTTGACGCCCAGTTCCTGGGCCTTCATCACAATATTGCTGCGCCCGGCCAGGTCGCTGATGAGCACATTGCGCTGGTTGCCCACGCTCTCGGGATTAATGTGCTCGTAGCTGGAGGCCAGTTTCTGCACGGCGTTCACATGGGTTCCGCCTTTGTGGGCAAAGGCGGCCGACCCCACCCAGGGCATCCGTGGATTATGGCGGAAATTGGCCACTGTATCCACGAACAAGGAAAGTTCCTTCAACTTGGGCAGTGATTTCGCCGGGACACAGGTCTTCTTCTGCTTAAAATGCACCAGCGGGATGATGCTGGTGAGGTTGCAATTGCCCGTGCGCTCGCCATAGCCATTAATGGTGCCTTGAACGTGCACCGCCCCGGCGTCGAGGGCGGCCAG
>CAIQWB010000147.1 GCA_903875465.1 uncultured Verrucomicrobia subdivision 3 bacterium | reverse complement strand
CCGTCTTCCGACGCCACGCATGCAGCGTGGAAACGCCCACGCCCGCCTGGGCTGCGTATGCTTTATCCGGCAACGGACTCGCCCGCCAGGCTTCCATGATTTTTTCCCGCTGTTGCCGTGTTAAATGTTTGCGGAGAGGTACTGAGGTTCGCATCACCACACTCTGGCAGCCAGCTCACCGCCTGCCTAGCCGGGGTTAGCTATACGGATACGATTGAGTTGGCCCCGGATTTTGATAACCGTACATCCTCCTTTGCAAAGATTGCACAGTTTTCCCGATGTAAAGCACCGTGCCAGCCGAAACGAAGGCATAAAGGACATTTTTTGAGGTTGAATTCTCTGAAATCACATACCTGAGCACCTCGGCCTCGAATTTCCAACCACCGCAATTTTTGAAACCCATGGTGGTAAGTCTATCGATGGGCGTGGTCATAACTTTTAGGAATTTATTTATTTATTGTGCCGGCCCAGTTCCGTTTGATCGCGTCAGCCGTAATTTCATCAAGCAAATGCTCAACACGCGGTCCGGGGTGGCGTAAATACCCAACTGATTTGAGAAGGTTGCAAAACTTGGGATATGGCATTTCAGCATGCTTGCCGTACTTCATTGGCAAGAACATGTGAGTCCATTTCCCCTGTTTCGCGATTAGCAAGACAGTGGCGCTTCGACAAATACGACTTGGCATCTTTGTATCGTTTTCCCTCCATATCTGAATTACAGAATTACCTTCACGGCATTCACGGACAAATTTGCCATTTCCAGTCCAGCGAAGCCTGTCAAACTGGGCATTTGCCGGTAAATTCAAACGCTTGCGTAACGATGTTTCCGCTTTGGTTATAAGGATTTGCTCCTTCGGTGTGTTCTCGCGAACAATTGTACGGACACCGACCAACCAGGTTTGGGTTCCCAATTTGGCAATTTTAACCACGCGCTTGGATTTGGTGTTGGCCCTGCCACCTCGACGGACGACCTTGATATTGCATAGCTCAGCGATTTCGCTGACGCCCAGTTCATCGGATTGAACAATCAATTGTTGAATCAGTGATTCCACGCCGGACACGGTGCTGGCGTGGTCGGTCAGGACACCAACTTCGACCAGAACATTTTTGGAGGAATTCGACATGTTGCCGGAGCTAATCACCGCCACGTCCCCTAGCAGGAATACTTTGGCGTGCAAATCATCGCAGTGATAAAGAGTGACACCCTTCCGATATAGGCTCCGGAGGAGGGGGGCGGCGGTCTCGCCACTGCTGATCGCCAGGCGGGAGGCGTCCACGATCAAAACATCGCCTTTCCGGAAGCCAACCAAATCCTGTGTTACATAAGCGATGGCGGCCTTTCGCTGGCTGGCGGCTTTCGCATATGTCCGAACGGTTGGCCACAAATCATTGGTGAGGACTTTTTGCATATTCAAGATTTGGGTTCAGGGGATCAATAATACTGCCGCACGTAGCCGTACGCCTTGTCGAACAGCTCTTGGTCGGTGTGGAGCTTGTATTTCAGAAGCGTCCGACGGAGTTCCTTTTGCACCAGGCGCTCGCCGGCGGTGGTGTGTTGCCAGTCCGGGAAGCGCACCTTTTTGACGATGTCGTCGATGTCCGCCACGATCCGTTCCACGATGATGTGCGTGTTCTTGGTCTTGGCGTCCTTGAACAGCTCCGTCAAGGCCTCTTTGGCCCGGTCGCGCTCATCCTTGGGATCGGTGGTTTTCTCAGCTTCCAAGACCTCCTTGGCCAATTCGAGGATTTCCTTGAGGAATTGCAGGCTGTTCAGAAAACCCTGCTCATGCCGCTCCTTGATTTTCTCCAGGCGTTCGCCCAAGGCGGTAAACTTCGGGTTACCCAAATGCTTCTTCAACCGGGCAATCAACCGGATTTCAATCTCCCGCCCGCGTTTTGACGGGTCCGCATCCGCCAGAATCTCCTCCAGCACCTCGGCATCCAGCACCAGCGTCTCGACGTCATCCCGCACGGATTCGAGATGCACGTTCTGATTGATCAAATCCACCGTCTTAGCCCCCAAGGCGTGCCAGAGCAACTTGCCATTGCCGCTCGGCGGCTTCACCGACTCATAAACCTGCGTCAGCCATTTGTAATCCTTTTCATAGGGGCTCAGCACCGGATCGGGTGACAGCGCCTCCCAAATCGTGCCCAGCACGATATAATTGGCGGCGAACTGGTCGCGCACGTCGTTGTTGGGCAGGCACTGTTGCGCGGCCATAAGCCCCTCGTAACCGCCCACACTCCGGTCCACGCCGGGGAAAAACGCCAGGCACTTCTGCATCTGCATGGGCAATGCCTTGCGCAACTCCTCGATGTTGCTCACCACCTGCTGCACCGCCTTCTCGTCAAAGTCCAGGGCACGTGCCACGTCATCGAAAATACCGATGTAATCCACGATCAAACCGTGTGTCTTCTCCTGGCCAAACGTGCGGTTGGTCCGGCAAATCGCTTGCAGCAGGTTGTGATCCTTCATCGGCTTGTCCAGATACATCACCTGTAAAATGGGCGCGTCAAAGCCGGTTAGCAGTTTGCTGGTCACAATCACGAACTTCAACGGGTCCGCCGGGGACCGGAACCGTTCCAGCAACTTTTCCTCCGCATCCTTGTCCCGGACATGCGTTTTCCACTCGGGCGGATCATGCTGGTCCCCGCTCATGACAATGGCGCTGGACTCCGGCCCGATCAATTCATCCATCACTTGCTTGTAGAGCACACAGCAGGCGCGGTCGAACACCACCACCTGCGCCTTGAAGCCGTTCGGCTCCACCTTGGCCTGATAATGCTTCACGATATGCTGGACCACCGCCCGGATGCGTTCCGGATTCTTCACCAGCACTGCCATCTTGGCCGCCCGCTTGGTCAGATCATCCCGGTCGCCTTCGCTTAATTCCCCGGTGATTTGCTTGAAAGCCTCGTCGATGGCCGCCTTGTCGATCTTGAGCTTCACCTCCGGGGCCTCGAAATGCAGGGGCAACGTCGCCCTGTCCCGGATGGATTCCTGGAAGGAATAGCGGCTCATGTAGCCACGCTCATCCTCGTCCGCCCCGAAGGCCCAGAACGTGTTCTTATCGGCCCGGTTGATGGGCGTGCCCGTCAGCCCGAAAAGGAACGCATTGGGCAGCGCCTCGCGCATTTTGCGGCCCAGGTCGCCTTCCTGCGTGCGATGCGCCTCGTCCACCATCACGATGATGTTGGAACGCTCGTTCAATTTCCCGCCGGACTCGCCAAATTTGTGAATGGTGGTGATCAACACCTTGCGCACATCCTGCCCCAGCAAAGTCTGCAATTCCTGACGGGTGGCCACGCCCACCATGTTCGGCACATCCGCCGCGTTGAAGGTCGCGGTAATTTGGGTGTCCAGGTCAATGCGATCCACCACGATGATGACCGTGGGATTGCCCAGCTTCTCATGCAGGCGCAGTTTCTGGGCCGCAAAGACCATGAGCAAAGACTTGCCGCTGCCTTGGAAATGCCAGATGAGACCCTTCTTCGGGTAACCTTTCACCACTCGGTCCACGAGCTGGTTCGTGGTGAAATATTGCTGGTAACGGCAGATGATCTTGATGCGGCGATGCTTTTTATCCGTGGCGAACACAGTGAAACTTTGCAGGATGTCCAGTACCACCGCTGGTTGCAGCATGCTCTCCACTGCCCGGCGCACGTCGGCCAGGGAACCTTCGGGCTCGTTCTCTCGGGACCGCCAAGGACCCCAGATATCAATCGGCATCCGGATTGAACCGTACCGGAATGCTTTCCCTTCAGTGGCGAAGGAAAAGACATTGGGCACAAACATGGCCGGCACCTGCTGCTCATAAATGGCATTAAGCTGATACGCTCCATCAAACCAGGTCACCGCGCTTCGCGTGGGTGTCTTGGCCTCGCCGATGACCAGCGGCAGGCCATTAACGACGAAGACCACGTCAAACCGCTTTTCCAACGTGCCGACCTGATAAACCCACTGGTTGGTCACCACCAACTGGTTATTGACCGGGTGGGCGGCATCCACGAGGCGGATGGGGACATGCTCGCCGTTGGGACCAAAGGGCATAGTTTTCTCCCCGCGCAGCCAAGACATGAAATTCTCATTGGCCCGCACCAGCCCATCCGCCTGGACGGACAGCAAAATCGCCCGTAACGCGTAAATGACCTCATCCGCTCGATCCGGCTGGGCGGCGATTTCGGGATTGAGCCGGATCAGGGCGATCCGCAGCCACGCTTCCACCATGGCATCGCCCGCTTGGCGCGGAACTTCCGTGGCCGGCACATATTCCCATTTGGCCGGGCGCAAGTCCCCGCCGAGCGAACGCCCCCAGCCAGGCGGGCTTTCTTTGAAAGACAATGTACCGTCCTCGCCAGTCTTGGACGACAGTGCATCCAGAATCATTTTCTCGACCGTGTTGGATTCGTTGAAGCTCATGGCGCAGAAAAAAGGGCGTTTATAATTGAATTTTGGAGCATTACAGCTTCAGTTGCCGAATAGTCTACAGCAGAAACGATATTTTGTTTTATCCGTATGCTTTCAAGAAACTGCTTCTGCGCCGATATTGGCGGCACTGCTAGTTGATGTGATCGAATGTCCTGCCCATTAATCTTTGAGATGCCGTTGGAGGATTTGGCCTTTGTAAGAAGGCGCAAATGGGTCTTCCGTTCGTTCCACTGCATTACGGCAAACTCAGGTAACAGGCAGTCTGAACGGAAGCGAAGCCGAATGAGCAAATCGGGGTAAAAGCAACCGGGTGGAAAATCCTCAACAATTCCCGAACGGCCACAAAGCATGCGATTCCCATTTCCGCGCACGACCAGGATATCATTCCGACGAAGCCTAAATTGCTTTACTGCTTCGTCACTGACATCAGCATATTTTAAGCTTCCACATGGAACAACTTTTCCACCTCGAATAGCGCTGATACTGAGTGTTGGCACTCGGCCGCAGTTGGGGCTGGCTGGAGGCGAATATCCATTGCGCGGGTCCTCAGCCAATATTTCACGTGTTTCAAGCACATTCCAATTTGGACCGTGGTAGAGAAATTCATTCAGCGTAGCTTCGACAAGGCCAGTTGCATCTTCTGCCGTGGCATTTGCTTTTGTAATTACCTCATCCACCGCCCAGAGGATTTCCGCGATGCGGCGTTGATGGTCGAGCGGCGGCAGGTCGAATTCAAAGCTGGCCAGGCTGGTCCAATTGGTGCGTGGCGAGAGCGAGCCGGCAGAAGTCCCAACCGCATGTTCAAAGAACCGCTCCGATAGGCAGATAAAAGGAAGAAATTCCGCAAGCAGCCTGTCGCTATTGGGGGAGAGCACATAAATATCGCCTGACACCACCGCGTCAAATTCCGCCACCGCCACCTTGCGCTGATACGCTCGGCGCTTGCCAAACAACACTTGCCCCGGTCGGCACCGGCGCGTGAAGGTGGTGCCATCCGCCACATCACCCCATGACTGAATATGCAGCGAGCCCGGTTCCAGATGTTCCAGCCCAATGAAGCGATCTAGCCCCGCCTCGCCAGGATCGCCCACCGTGTCATTGACATTCTCCACCACATCCCCAAACTGCACACACGTCCAGTCCTTGCGGTCGAACAGCGGGAGTTTGGCCCAATCGAGATTCGGCTTGAACTGGGAGAGGAATTGCGCTGCGCCAGTCATGGTTGATTAAATTGATTTGTCTGCGGGACGGCAGTTTGATTTCGAATATGCGTCATGCGTTGCCACAAGGCAGCGCTCGCATCTAGATTAGCTTCTAAGCCAGCAAAAAGCATAGAGTCCCAGTTATTCGGCGTCCCAAAATGTCGGTCTTTTCTACTTAGAGCATCACGAACAGCTTGCCGGAATTCCGGGAGTGTGGTCGGTTGGCCAAAATAATCCTCAGGGCGCGACCAAAATTTCGGCCAAGTTTTAACAAAATGTTCAAGGACGTCGGTCCGCTTTAAAACCTTCGTAACGTGGAAATTTACCGCCTCGTAGTTCGCTGAACCAGGTTGCGGCATGACGAAGATCGAGATGCCCGGTCCCTCGTAACCATTCTGCGCGGAAGGTTCGATCAATGCGCGCACCAAACGCTGTGTCAGTACTTGGTCAAAATATGGGTGCAGCACTCGCTCACCATTCCCAGGTCCGACGAAATTGGTGCTTCGTTTGCGGTTGCAATCGCACGCTGGAACAAGATTGAGAGTAAAAACTGAAAACTCGGCAAAATTATTTATTGGCAACACATGGTCAAGTTCACCAGATTTGGCGCTACCACACATTGAACAAACATCAGGAGACGTGCGCTTTCTCAAATCCAGCAGATACTGATCTAGGCTCATTGGGGGATGTTTATAGTGATTCCGTAACAGTGGTTTGAGCTGATCTGGGATCGCAAGCGCAGCCGCTTTAGCATTTCCCAAGGCGTTTCTATAGGTGCAATAGCTCCTAAGAATGTCACGATATGAACCCGCCAACAGGGGGAAACTATTTAGATTCTGATTGCGCGCTAACAATCTTAAATTCAAGACATCGGTCGCTGCGGGAGGCGGAATAAATTTCATTTACGTTCCTTACGTGGGATTTCACGGTTCAAACTCATCCAAGCTTCCACGGACAATTCACTTTCCAAAGCAGAAAGGTATTTTGCTGCTTGCGCTGGATCTCGCTTCAAGCGCTCCCGGACCTGTTGGACTAGGTTGCCAAAGAGTTGGTCTTCAAAAACGAAATGCGATATTTCACCAATATCTGCGCCAAATGTTCTGAGCCTAGGAGTCAAAACTTGAATTTGATTATTGATCGCCTGGTGCAAAACTATTACTTGCGACCGCGTCACCTCACGAACGAAATAGGCGGAGTGCGTGGCGAGAATGGCAAATGAACCCGTTTTTGACAACAGACTGCTGAGAAGCCGAACAAAATCAGAGATGTAATTCGGATGCAAATGAATTTCCGGCTCATCAAAAAGCACCATTGTACCATTTTCAATATGTAAACAAACCTGTGCTGCAAATCGTATAAAAGTCAATTGGCCGCTGCTGAGTGGAAACATGACGCCATTGATCCGGCGTTGGATTTCTGCTCGCCCGTCCACGTTTCCCCACCGCTCAAGCCGCTCTTGTTCTCCGCCGTTAAGAAAATCTTCGAGGGATAGGAATCTCTCATTATGCGCGGACACAGTAGTAAGAACATGATGATGCGGTCGCAATCGAATTCCAATTTCGGAAAGCGGAGCGATTTGTTTCACGGTATCGCAGAAGAGTTCCCATCGGCTCCTTGCTATAATTGTTTCACGTGTTCGTGCCAGTCGCATCAACACATCGCCCATACCTGAATCGCTACCTCCATAGAAATGGCGGCTCAAAATTATGCGCTTATAAAATATTCGAGCACGACGCTGCGGTCCAGGAAAGGTATTGCGAGTCTCGCCCGGACTGCTAACAGCAAGAAGTCGATTAATGAGCGGAGGATTGCCGTTAGCATCTTTCAAATTTGGTTCCTCGACGTTTGTAATGGGTAATTAGCCATAGTAAGGAATTTCTAATTTCCCGGCGACGAAGTAGAGCATGGCGATTTGATATTCGGAAGACCGGTAGCCTCGGGCTTTGCGCTTGGTCGCCGAGAACAAACTGTT
>CAIQWB010000146.1 GCA_903875465.1 uncultured Verrucomicrobia subdivision 3 bacterium | reverse complement strand
GTGCCGAAAACATCCTCGCCCTCCGCTGCCTGCAGGCCAGCCAACGCCACGACGAGTTCTGGAAATACCGCCTCAATCAACACGCCAAACGCAATGACACCCTCAGCCTTTCAGAATAATGAAGAATTTTGTCCTGCACCCGGCCTGAACCTCCGCGCATTTCGCTAATTTACACAAACTGGCTTTGGTGGTAATTTAGCGGCCGTTCATTTGCGACATTCGCGAAGAACCAAACATGACGACCACCGAACTGAAACCACGCCCACGCCTGCCCCAATGGCTGCGCCTGCCGCTGCCCACGTCCAACACTTTCAGCCATACCCGCGCCTTGCTGGATGAGCTGAAGTTGCACACGGTGTGCGAGAGCGCCAAATGTCCGAACCATTGGGAATGCTGGAGCAAGGGCACGGCCACCTTCATGATTGCCGGGGATCGCTGCACCCGGGCTTGTGGATTTTGCGCGGTGGACACGGCCAAACCCCTGCCGCTGGAAAAGGACGAGCCCCTGCGGGTGGCCGAGGCGACCCGCCGGATGAAATTAAAGCACGTGGTCATCACGGCGGTGGCCCGGGATGATTTGAAAGATGGCGGAGCGGAACATTTTCAACAAACCATCGAAGCCGTGCGGCGTTTGAATCCCGGCATTGTCATTGAGGTGCTGGTGCCCGATTTCAACGAGAGTGATGCCGCCATTGACCTGGTGCTCGCGGCCGCCCCCCAGATTTTTAACCACAACCTCGAGACGGTCCGCCGGCTGACGCCGAGTGTGCGCCACCGGGCCACCTACGACCGTTCCCTGCGGGTGCTGGCCGGGGTGAAAGCCAGGTCCGGCAACCGGGTGTACACCAAATCCGGTTTGATGCTGGGGCTGGGCGAAACCGAGCCGGAGGTGCTGGCGGCCATGGCCGATTTGCGCGAGGCCAAATGCGATTTGCTGACCATGGGCCAGTATTTGCAGCCCACCCTGAAGCATTTGCCGGTGCAGGAATTCATCACGCCCGAACAATTTGCCGCCTACGCCCAAATTGCCAAAACGATGGGTTTTGTTCACGTTTCGAGCGGCCCGCTGGTGCGCAGTTCCTACCATGCGGATGAATTTGCACCGACGGTGGAACCATAAGCCCGCCGGGGCTGCCCCTCAGAAACCGCCCGATCTGCCGCTTTAACACCCGGCGGATTTCGGATGGTGAGGCCGGCGGAAGCCAGCGATCAGCCGCTGCTGGCTGGGCTGCCGGCTCCGGTCGGAAAGTTCGTCCGTCCGCGCGCCGCGGGCTGAATCATTTCAGCGCAAGTCGCTGACAGATAATTGATTAAACAACAACCTGCAAACCCCACCCGGTTCCGGGAGGAAGCCGGGAGGTGGCTCCCAAGGCATCCCCTGCCACCGTTGAAATCCTTTCCAATTTCGTTCCCATCCCTCATTATCCCCCTCACGTTTATGCACAGCAACGGCAACAGTTGGCCCGGCCTTCCCCGGGTAGCGTGGTGGGTCCGGGAATCCAACCGCACGGTGGCGCAACCCCATGGCTGGTGAACCCCCCCATACGTCTTTGTTTCCCCGCACCGACTGGGCCGAATTAGGCCGGGCGGCCGTGGCGGAAACTGAGTCGCTGGACCGGCTGATTCGCCGGTACTGGCAGCCCCTGCGGATTTTTCTGCTGGCCACGTTTCCCGGCCTGAAAGACCAGGCCGATTTGCTGCTCCAAGATTTTGCGGAAGATAAAATGCTACAGGAAGGCTGGCTCCGCCGGGCGGACCAAAACCGGGGACGTTTCCGCGATTTCCTCAAGACCAGCCTCCGCCATTTCGTCCTGGATCGATTAAACCGGGCGGAGGTGAAAAACCCCCCGGTTTCCCTGGATGATTTGGTGCTGGAATTGCCCCAGCCCGACGCTCCTTCCGAGGCCTTTGACCTGGCCTGGGCCCGGGCCGTGCTGGCGGAGACGCTTCAGCGGATGGAGCAGGATTGTCGGCGGCCGGGGGACGACCAGCCCCGGCGCGGTTATATCTGGGAATTGTTTCGCCTGCGGCTGCTGGAGCCCATTTTTAACGATGCCGAGGTGCCCGCCTACGATGAGTTGATCACCCGGTTTGATTTGAAGTCACCCACCGATGCCTCGAACACCCTCCTGAGCGCCAAACGCATCTTCAAAGCGCATCTGGGGCGGGTGATTAAGGAATATGCCGGCCAGGATGCCGCGGCGGCCGCGGAGATTCAATCCTTGGAAGCATTTCTCGTGCGCCTGGCGCAACGCGATTAAATATTAATCATGCAAGATCCCCATCAACCTCCCGTACCGGCTGATGGAACTGTTATGTCCGAATTTAACTCTTCGGCGGCGATTTATCAAAGCCGGGCGAACAAGCTGGCCTCGTTGCTGTCTTCCGGCGGGGAGCGGACCCGCTTGTGGCGCACCGAGGAACTGGCGGCAATTTTCCGGCACCAAATGTCCGCCCCCATGATGGTGGATTTGGGGGTGCTGGATGCGCCCACCGCCCAGCGTTTGAAAACGCTGGGCGAGGCGCCGGGCTTGCGGTTAAAAAGTTTTGGCGATTTGTTTCAGCATCCCGCGCCCGCGCTGGAATTATTGGAGATGGTCAAGACCTTTGCCCGGGCCAACGTGGATCATCCCGAGAGCGGTCTGCCCGGGGAAATCGCCGCCGCGCTGTATTATGCCAGCATCGCCGCCGCGTTGGTGCGCTTGAATGCGCGCATCACCCAATTGCCGGATGCCGCCTTGCGCGAAGGCCTCCTCCGCACCCTCGAACAAACCTGGTTGGATGAGCAAACCCGGGCATTGCTCGCCCAGGCCCTGGCCAAAGTCTCGGCCACGCCGACCGGAGGCGCGGCTTGAAGGAGGATCCCCAGGATGTGCGCCCGGCCTTTGCACCGCCGGTTTCTGCCTACACCGGCCCGGTGGCGGAATTGATTGCCCAGGGCATGCTCTCGCCGCCCACTCGGCCGGGCTTGCTGGCCGTGCTGGACCACTATGAAATTTTGCGTCTGCTTGGGGGCGGCGGCATGGGCATTGTGCTGCTGGCCCGGGACCCGGCCAGTCAGCGCGAGGTGGCCATCAAGCTGGTGAAAGTGGAGATGCTGGCGAATCAAAACATGGTGTACCGTTTCCTCAAAGAAGCGGGCCATTTGCAACGATTACAGCATCCGAATGTCGTTTCTGTCGAGGCGATTTCCAACCGGCTGGCCGGCCCCTACTTCGTAATGCCCTGGTTTGCCCGGGGCAGTCTGGCCGGCCGGATTCAACCAGGCCAGCCCCTGGCCAGCGGGGTGGTGCTCGACCTGGCCGCGCAAGTGGCGGAAGGCCTCAGCTTTGCGCATCGCAATGGCATCATCCACCGGGATCTGAAACCGGCCAACATTTTGCTGACCGCCGAAGGGCGCGCCTGCCTGGCGGATTTTGGGCTGGCCCGCACGCTGTTCAATGATTCCATCACCGAGGTGGGCAATACGAGTCTGGAGGGCACCGCGCCCTATATGTCCCCCGCGGTGGCGGCCGGCGATGCCGAGGACACGCGTTGTGACATTTATTCCTTTGGGGCGTTGCTCTATGAAATGCTCACAGGATTCCCGCCCTACCAGGGTGGCGGCACCAAGGAAATCCTGCGGCTCATCATCGCCGGCCCGCCCCGGCCCATCGCCAGCCTGAATCCCCAGGCGGATCGCGGTCTGGTGATCGTTGCCGAGGGGTGCATGGCGCGGGAATTGCGCGACCGCTATGCCGACATGCGGGATGTCTTAAAAGATCTGGAAGGTTTGCGTGCGAAGCAGTCGCCGGCGGGTCCGCGTGGGTTTACGGGACGGGGCAAGCCCTGGCCGCTCCCGGTCCGGCGCACGCTGCTGATTGGCGGGGTGGTGACCGTGCTGGCGAGTGCGACCGGGGTGGGCTGGTGGGTCTGGCGCCAACCGCCGGTCAAGCTGGTGGCCCAGCCGGTCGTGTCAGTGGCGGCCCCGGCCAAACCAGTCATACCGGCGCCCGCCGTGCCCCCCATGCCCGTCGTGACCACGCCCGTGGTCCCGCCGCCCTCAATCTGGAATGTCACCGTGCTGGCCGGACAAATGGGCGTGGCCGGGCTGGAGGGTGGCACCGGCCAGCAGGCCCATTTTTGGCTGCCCAACAGTGTGGCAGCGGATCTGGCGGGGAATGTTTATGTGGCGGATACCGCCAGTCACACGGTCCGCATGATTGCTCCCAACGGGTTGGTGCGAACCCTGGCGGGTTTGAGCGGCAGTCATGGGATCACCGATGGGGTGGGCGGCCAGGCCCGGTTCTCCGCGCCCTTTGGTGTGGCGGTGGATGCCGCAGGCGCGGTGTTCGTGGCTGACACCGCCAACAATACCATCCGGCATATCACGGCCGCCGGGGTGGTCAGCACCCTGGCCGGGCAGGCCGGACAGGCGGGGTCCGCCAATGGCTTGGGTGACCAGGCCCGGTTTCGCAACCCGTGGAGTGTGGCGCTGGATGGTTCTGGCAATGTGCTGGTGGCGGACATGAGCAATAATTCCATCCGGAAAATCACCCCGGCCGGGGAAGTCACCACCCTGGCCGGCCAGCCTGGCCCGGCCGGACATACCGATGGCCCCGGCTTGCTGGCCCGTTTCAACTCGCCTTATGGGGTGGCCGCCGATCCGGACGGCAATGTGTATGTTTCGGACAGTGGCAACCATGCCATACGCAAGATCACGCCCAAGGGCATGGTTAGCACCCTGGCCGGATTGCCCGGTTATGCGGGTGCCGCTGATGGCACCGGCACCAGTGCGCGGTTTTGGAATCCCCAGGGCCTGGCCGTGGATGCTTATGGCACGGTTTATGTGGCGGACACGGGCAACCATGCGATCCGCAAAATTTCTCCCTTTGGCGAAGTGACCACCCTGGCGGGGCTCGCGGGCACCAGTGGCACGAATAACGCGGGCGGACTGGCCGCCCGCTTTAACAGTCCCGGGGGTGTGGCGGTCGATGTGGCCGGCAACCTCTATGTGGCCGATACCGGGAACCACACCATCCGCAAACTGGTCTTCGGCCCGCCACCGCAACCGTTCCTCGGACCGCCCCGGCCGGTGCGGCCCGTCAGCCAATAATCCCGTGGCGCGCCCCGCCAGCTCCCCGCAGACAATTTACGGTGCGCCCCACAATTGCCCGGGTTCAAGGGGGGTGTGCGCGAGAAGCACACCCGCAAATGCCTCGAAAACAGTGGGTTACACGCTAAATTGGAACTAATCCGCTTGTGTGCCCCGGCGGGTCACCCTAGTTTTAAGGGCCGTTCAATTTAACTCTTAGGAACCTTATGATTAACAAAAACGTTGTCCCTTTCGCCGGCCTTTGCGCGGGTGCCCTGCTGGCCTTTGCGCCCGCAGACGTGCAGGCTAATCTGATTTTCGAAAACATCGGCGGGAGCGGGGTCATTTATGATACCACCGATCATGCCACCTTTACTCAAAATGCGAATATCTCCGGCCAGTCGTTTACCTACGCCGGTGCCCAGGCTTGGGCGGCGGGTTTGCAGGTGCCCGGCGTGACGGCCACTTGGGAACTGCCGACCCCGGCCCAATTTACCTCCCTGTTTGACCAGTTGATCGCGCCGAATCCGGCGAATGGCTTCAAATATGGGGCGCAGATTACTTTTGGCTCCGGGCCCAATGACTATGCCAGTAACGTCCAGCCGGAATACTGGACCAGTACGTCCGGCACGGACTTTAATTTTTACTATGGCTATCCCGGTAGCCGGCCCAATAGCAGCTTGTTTGCCGTTTGGGCCGTGCAAGCGGTTCCCGAACCAAGCGGTGTTATGATGGGCCTCCTGACCACCGGGCTCCTGGCGGGCACCCTGTGCTTTCGCCGCCATCCGGCAAGGGCCTAACGCGGCCCGGTCAAAAGCCCGGGTTTTAACTATTCCAGATAGGTGGCGTGGGCGCGGAGCCAGAGCAGGTCGGGGTTGTCCGCAGCCACGGCCTGAAACTCATGTTTTGCGGTCACCGTCGCGGTCGGCTGGCTGGCGAGCACTTCCCGGCTTCGCCAGCGGTGGATTTCCGAATGGCCATCGGCAAACGTAACCGCCCCGGCACCGGCGTGATAACCTGCCGGGAGGTTGGCCAGCTGGGCGACCGTCAGGTCGATGGCAAAATAACCGTCATCAATGCTGTCGTCGCGCTCATCAATAAACGTCAGGGCATCGGTGGGGGCGATCCGGACCAGCTCGGTGGTTTTCCGAAATAACTGGTAACCCGGGTTCCAACGGGAGCTGTTATACCCCATCCAGCCGTTCATGGACACGGTGCGGGCCAGGGGGTAAAAGGCACTGCCTTCCTGCACCTGGATGGAGCTGGTGGGGCAGCGGTACAGGGTGGCCGACTGCGTGTCCGGGCCCAGGTCCGTCCACTGGGAATTGACCAGCAACAGGGTGTTGGTGTTGTCGGGGTTGTTGGCCTGGCGCGGATCCAGCCAGCCGGTGACCCAGTTCGCGTTCCCGCGCGGGGTGCCGTTGGCGCCGGCCTCGCCCTGCCAGTCATTGCCTGCAATGAATTCGCGATTCTCATTGGCATACAGTTGCCAGGCGAGTTGCAATTGTTTCAAATTCCCCAGGCAATAAACGGCCTGCGCCCGGGCCTTGGCGCGGGACAAGGCGGGCAGCAACATCGCCGCCAGAATGGCGATGATGGCCACCACCACCAGGAGTTCGATCAAGGTGAAGGCACCGGCCGGTGGGGAATTTTGCTGCACGTTAAATGGGGCTGCGCCGCCGCATTATGAGTTAAAGTAACGCCTTGAAAAGGCCGAAATCAATTGGTCCGCCGCAACCATGCCCCGCGCCAGGCCAGTGGTTGCGCCGGGGATATTTGCCTGACGCGCGGAGTGGCGCGCACCCCAGGCTCGCCAATACAACGGACGGGGTGCCTTGAACGTCAGGACTTTTCCACGATCGTCTTCATCTGGGCCAGCCCGCGCTCGAAATCACCGCCGATGCGTTTCTCCATGTTGCACAGCAGGCTCATGGCTTTGAACATGAAACAATCGGGGAAGCCGCTCATGGTCCAGGTCAGCAAGGTGTTACCACCGTGTGGCTGGAAGGTGAATTCGGAAATATTCGTGGATTGGAACGGCTTGAGGAATTCCAGTTTAATCCGGATCACTTCACCCGGCAGGCTCTCGGTAATGGTCATGCGGCCCGCCCCCGCTTTTTTATTGCCATTCCATTCGTAAATTGCCCCGGTGCCGGAGGGCGCGCCGTTGAAAGTTTTTTGCATGGCCGGGTCCAGCTTCTCCCAAGGCGACCAGGCCGCCCATTGGTGGAAGTCATTGACCTGCGCGAACACCTTGGCGGCCGGGGCCGCCACGGTGGCCGAGCGGATGACCCGAAAACCGGCCGGCCGGGTGGCGACGAAGATGATGAACGCCAGCACAATGAACGCGCTCGCAATAAGGATGGGAATAAGCATATTCAGGTTTTTTGCTTCAAGGGTTAATGATGAATCCGCCAGCCATATCAGTCTGGCTGCTGGCAAGAATTATTCAGAATCATGCGTGGAGAGCAATGATTTTTTTGTTTTCCCTGGCGGCCGAAGCTGGACCCAGGTAGCGCAGGCATTCTCGCCTGCGGGTTATGGCGTCTCGCCGCCACGATCATACGATCCCAGCCCCACGCCCCTCAGCAACTTCCCAGATCCAAGGTTGCGCCCTTAAATTCACTTCCATTAGGATGGCCAGACCATGCATCCGCCCGGAAACCAAAGTTTTGCCAATCGCCCGCGTCCGGCGAGGTGGACCGGCTTGGTGTGGTTTTGCTGGCTGGTGGGCCTTTTGAGTGGCGGGCCGCCCACGGTCGCGATGGCTGATTCCTCGGCGGTCACGATCACGAACCTCGCGCAATTACAAACGGCGCTCGCAACCCAACCTCAGCTGATTGCAGATTTGAATCTGGACGCCTGGGTCTGTGCCGCCAGCCGGCCGGAGCTGGGGGTGCTGGTGGTGCGGGATGTCACCGGGGTGGAATTGCTGCAATGGGATTATTTGAGGACGCTCTTCCAACCCGGCGATGCCATTCACGTGCAGGGGCAGCGCGCGTGGTTTCGCCAGCGGGACACGGGCGTGGAAATTTCCGCCGTCCCGCTGGTGGATAATGATGGGATGCATGGCCTGGTGGAAAAAAGCGGGGCAGTGGCCCTGGCCGCCGGGCGGCACCCGTTCCAACTGGATTGGTTCAACGGCGATTTTGCCCCCGGCCTGGCATTGACGGTTGACGGGCCGCAACTGCCGTTGCAACCCGTACCCGCGACCGCCTGGTGGCATGCCGACGGTCCAGACACGACCGAACGGCCAGGTTTGCTGGCCCGGCTTTACGAGGGCCATTGGAAATCGGTGCCAGATTTCAACTGGCTGGAACCGGTCAAAACCGTCACGGTGACCAACCTTGGCTTGGAGTTATACCCGCAACGGGACCGGGTGGGGGTGCGGTTCACCGGGAGCTTTGCCGCACCGGTGGCGGGAACGTATGCCTTTCACCTGCGCTCGGCCAATGGGGCCTTGGTGTTTTTGGCGAACCCGGAGCCCCAGGTTCAGTTGCTGGGGCACGCCACGCCGCCGCCCGCCGCCGCCGCCACGGCCGGCGAGGTGATGCCACGCGCCACCGCGGGCCGGTGGGTGGCCATGGCCGGCCGGGTGGATTTCATCACGAAAATGGGCGCCGGGCTGGAGTTTGAGCTGCGTTCCGGCAATGGGACCATGCAGGTGCGCCTGGTGGATGCCCGGGGATTGGCCTCGGCCAGATTGTTCCACGCCCGGATTCGCGCGCGCGGTTTGGGCCGCAGTATAGCGAGTTTGGAAACGAATTTAATTTTGGGACGGCTGGTGGTGGCGGGCCCCCAGGATTTGGAAATACTGGAGCCGGCCCCGCAGCTGGATGCGCCGCCGCCGCTGCTTGCCACCGCCGAGCAGGTCCAATTGCTGCGGCCCGAGGATGCCGCGCGGCATCTGCCAGTGCGCATCCGGGGAGTGGTGACCAGTGCGTTTGGCAGCCTGACCTTGCAGGATGACACGCGCGGTGTCTATGTGGACATGCGGCGGCTGACCAACCACGTGCTGCCGGGCGCGGGCGAACTGTGGGAAGTGGCCGGCCAGGCCCAGCCCGGGGATTTTGCGCCGATTATTATGCCGGAAACCCTCAAGTTTCTGGGGAGCGGACGGCTGCCCGCGCCGGCGCATCCTTCCTGGAATCAGTTGATCAATGGCAGCATGGATGTGCAATGGGTGGAAATTCAAGGCGTCATCACGCAGGTGTCCTCCAATCAGGCCAGCCTGCTCATGCCGGAGGGGCGGCTCCGCGTTTGGTTTGAGGCGCAAAACCAAACTATTTTAAAGGCGGTGCTGAACTGTCAGGTGGCCATCCGGGGGGTGCTGATGGCGACGTGGGACGTTAAAACGCACGAGATCATCCCGGGGCAAATTTTTCTCCGCAACACCCGGATCAACCTCATTCGTCCGGCCCCGCCCGACGTGTTTGACGCCCCGTTGAAATCCCCCCGGGATTTGCTGCATTTCGATTTGCAGGCCGCTTCCTTCCAGCGCATCAAAATGTGCGGGGTGGTGATTTTCGCCCAGCCACACGAGATTTTTTTGAATGATGAAACCTCCGGGCTGCGCATTCTGCCGTTGGCACCCGCCAGTGTGCAACCCGGTGACCTGGTGGAAACCGTGGGCTATCCGGAAATTGGCGGCGCTTCCCCGATCTTGCATGAAGCGGCGGTGCGTAAACTGGGGACGGGACCGCTGCCTGCCGCCAAAGGGGTTGGGGCGGAGGATTTGGTGGGCGGGGGGCTGGACGCCACGCGTATTCAAATTGCCGCGGTGCTGGTGAACCAGCGGGTGGAGCGCGCGGGACTGGTGCTGGAAATGCAGGCCGGGCTGCGGCCGTTTTTGGCACGCCTCCCGGGCCGGGCGGCGTTGCTGCCGGCGTTGCGCACCGGCAGTCTGCTGGAAATGACTGGCGTCTATGCCAGTCTCCGCCCCGCAGGCGAACCCGGCCGGGGCTTGGATTCGTTTGAATTATGGCTGGATGCGCCCGGCGCCATCCAGATTTTAAAGCAGCCGCCCTGGTGGTCGCTGAAACGCTGGCTGGCCCTCGTGGGCGCCTTGTCCTTGCTGCTGTCGCTGGTGGCCTTGTGGGTGTTTCAACTGCGGCGGCAGGTGAGTTTGCAGACCAAAATTATCCGGGAAAAAGCCGAGCGCGAGGCCACGCTGGAGGAGCGCACGCGGATTGCGCGGGAATTGCACGACACCCTGGAGCAAGCGCTGGCGGGGATCAGTTTGCAGTTGCGGGCCTTGACCGATTCCTGGCGGGAGATGCCCGCGAAACCGGCGCAGATTTTAAAAACAACCCGCCAGATGGTCCGTCATGGCCAGGATGAGGCCCGGCGCACCGTGCGCAACCTCCGCACCCTGGCGCTGGAAAGCGGCGGGCTCCCGTCGGCCCTGGCGGCCCTGGCGCGCGAGGTGGAGGCCGGACTGGTAGTGAAGATTGAGTTCAAGGTGGCTGGCGCGCCCGTGCCGCTGGCGAGCCAGGTGGAGAATCATCTGCTCCGGGTGGGCCAGGAAGCGACCACCAATGTGCTGAAGCACGCCCACGCGAAAACCGTGCAAATCCATTTGCGCTTTGAGCCCCAGGCCGTAAGGCTGTTGGTGCAGGACGACGGCACTGGCTTTGATGTGGCGCACACGGGCCCCAGCTCCGCGGGACATTTCGGCCTGCTCGGCATGCGGGAACGAGCCGAAAAAATAAACGGGATACTGACCATTACCAGTGTTCCGGACCGGGGGACCACCGTGGAAGTGGTCGTGCCCCTGACCGGGCCCCGGGCTGAAGTCCAATCCAAGCATGAAGAAGCGCATTAAAGTACTGATTGTGGACGACCACTTTGTGGTCCGCATCGGCCTGTTGACCTCCTTGAAAATGGATGAAGGGTTGGAGGCGGTCGGGGAGGCGGGCACTGGCCGGCAGGCGCTCGCGCTCTACCGGCAGTTGCGGCCCGAGGTCGTGCTCATGGACCTCCGCCTGCCCGACCTGACCGGCATTGAAGCCACCGCCACCTTATGCCGGGATTTTCCCGGGGCGAAGGTCATCATTATTTCCAGCTTTGACGCCCAGGAGGATGTCTACCGCGCTTTTCAGGCGGGGGCACTGGGCTATTTGCGCAAGGACGTGCTGGGCGAGGAATTATTCCGGGCCATCAAAACGGTGGCGGCCGGGGAAAAATTCATCCCGCCGGAAATTGCCCGCAGTCTGGCCGACCACGCCTCGGCCCCGGAATTGACCCCGCGTGAGCTGGAGGTGCTGCGGTTGCTCATCAAAGGCTTGAGCAACAAGGAAATTGGCGCGGTGCTGGGAGCTTCCGAATTCACGGCCAAGTTCCATGTTAAAAACATCCTCGCCAAACTGGGCGTCAGCGACCGCACCGAGGCCGCCACGGCCGCATTTCAGCGCGGGATTATCAATTAGTCAACCCTGGGGGAAGACGGAAACGCTTCGCGCGGGTACCTGTCCAGTTGGACAGGTTACAAATCGTATTTTGCCGTTAGAGTGATTCTTGTAATCCCAAAACACGAACCAAAAACAACTGCGTTTATCCCTAACTGCATGAAAAACTTCCTTGGAACCTTGATTCGCCCGGGCGGCCAGGCCCCGCGTGTGGTGTCATTTGGAGCCAACCGGGCCGCCGGTCTGGCCACCCTGTGCTCCTGTTTGCTCGGGTTCTCCGCCGCGGCGCAAATCCCCAACAAGCAGCTCCAGTTTGATTTTCCTGAACCCAGTGGCATCACCACCACCGACTCGGTGCATCAAATTGTGCTCAATTTGTTGAGCTCTGCACCCAGCGGCGCGCCGAAGGATCTGCATGCCACGGCGGGCAGCGGACCGGCCGGCAATGACAACTGCCTGACCTGGGGCAGTGCCGGATCGGGCGGTTTTGGCGGTCCCATCGCCCTGACCACTGGCAACACCAACATTAATTTCGGCATCGTCACCAACTTCACCATTTCCATGTGGGTGAACCCGCTAAGCATGCAAGGCGGCATTAATCCCCGCATCTTCGTGCTGGGCGCGAACGCCACCGCCGTGGACCCGTCCTCGGCCAACACGTTTGGCTGGCAGGGTAATCAAAACGGGGGGTACAATGCGGCTTACAACGCCGTCTCCACGGCCAACAAGGTTCCCAGCCTGTTGTCGGCTGGCAATTGGTCCTTTGTGACCTGGACCTATACTAACGGCTTGTGGACGCTCTACGGGGGCGGGGTCAACACCCCGGTGTCCTCCCTCTATTCCGAGGCGGATGCCTTTACGCCGGCGAATGTGGGCTCAACCTTTGCGCTCGCCCTGGGCAACCGCATCTCCTCCACCAGCCGGACGTTTGCCGGTGAACTGGCACACGTGGGTTTTTACCTGGGCGCCGCCCGGCCTGATTATATCGAATATTTGCGCGAATCCATCTGGCCGCTGGGATCCCTCCCGTGGATCACCGCCCCGGCTGGCACCAACCTGGATTTTTCCACCACCGGTCTGCAACTCACCAGCGGCCAGAATCTGACCGGCGGCGGCGTGGTCACGGGCAGCGTGACCAACAGCGCCGGCAGCGTCATCCTGCCCGGCTATGGCAGTTCCATTGGCACCCTGACCTTCAGCAACAACCTCACCTTGGTAGACGGCGGGCAGCTGGGTTTCTATTTGGGTGCGGCCAGCAGTGACGCCATCGTGGTGAAAGGCCGCCTGACGGCGAGCGGGGTTACCGCCATTGCCATCAGCAACATTCCGCCCACGGGCACCTATACCCTGTTGACGGCGAACACCACCACCGGCTCGGCGGCAAATTTCCAAGTGGTTTCCAACGCCAACCTTTCCGGCAAAGTGGTGAGCCTGGCTTATACCGCGAACCGCCTGGTATTGACGGTGGCCGGCACGCGCCCCGCGGCCAGCCTGACCTGGGTCGGGGACACGGCCAACGGCGCGGCCAACTCCTGGGATGTCATCACCTCCTCCAATTGGTGGAATAGCAACCACCTGGACACTTACCATGATGGCGACACGGCCTATTTCACCGATGCCGGCACAAATTTTAGCGGCGCCATCAACGAGCCCACGCTGGACGTGGCCGTCAACCCGGCGGCCGTGTTTTTCAACACCACCAACGCGTATACGCTGACCGGGTACGGCAGCATCGCGGGCAGCACCAGTCTGACCAAGAGCGGCAATGGTTCCCTGGCCTTGCAAACGGCCAACACCTATTCCGGCGGCACACTGGTGGACGGCGGGGTGCTTTCCATCGGCAATGAGACTTCGCTGGGCAGTCCCACGGGCCCTTTGTTGACCGTGACCAACGGGGCTTCCTTTGACTTGAGCGGCCGGGCGATTTTTAACAGCACGGCCAATCCGGTGGTCATCAGCGGACCGGGCGTGGCCGGCAATCAGGGCGCGCTCTTTTCCAGCGTGGGCCGCGTGACCTTGCCGGGCTACTATGGCCCGGTGTGCATCCGCACGCTGCGGTTGGCGGGCGATGCCGCCATCGGCAATGATACGTACGACTGGCAGCTCGGCCCGGACGTCAATTCCGGCAATGGCATTGGCGGGTACCTGGACGGACTGGGACACAGCCTGACCAAGGTCGGGGATGATACCGTGGTGCTGGAGACCAGAAATATCTCGCCCTTGTCCCAGTTGGTGATTGGCAACGGCGGCATCATTTATGCCAATACCGGTGGCTCCTCCATTGGGTCCACCGCCGCGATTCTCATTACCAACAATGCCTGGTTGAATTCCTGGGACAACTTCGCGCCCACGCGCGGCATCACCGTCTCCAACAACATTACCATTGCGAATGGCGGGGGCCAGTTGTGGAACACCCTGGGCGCCCAGGGCAGCGGTACGGCGAATACGGACTACTATTACGGCAACGTGGTTTTGAATGACCTGCTGACCATTTTAGACACCAGCTTCTTCAACTCCGTGTATGGGAAGATGACCTTCAACGGAGCGATCAGCGGCACGGGTGCCGTGGTGGTGGCCGGCAGTCCGTACAACAATCTGCCGAATGGTTTTGAAGGCGCCAATTACGTCCTCTTTAACGGTGCCAACACCTACTCCGGGCCGACCCTGGTTAGCAACCTGGTGCAGTTGTTGATCACCACCGCCAACCAGAGTGGCGGGGCTTACACGGTCGTGGACAATGGCACGCTGGACGTGGCCATCACCAACGGCTTGGCCACGCTGCCGGTGTCCAGTCTCACCCTGGATCAGCAAACCACCGGCGGGGGCAACCTGAGCTTCAGCCGGATCTCCTTCCCGTCCGCCACCAAGCCGGTCATCTTTGCGACCAACCTGGTCATCAATGTCGGCACCCTCATTCCGCCGGCCACGAATTACCAGGTGGGTCAGTTCCCGTTGATCAAATATTCCGGCACCATTGGCGGTTCGGGTGGTTTTGCCGGGCTGACGTTTGACAGCGCGGATTTGCCGGCCAACGTCACGGCTTCCCTGGTCAATAACACGGCCAATCAATCGATTGATTTGCTGGTGACCAGCGCGCCCGCCACGCTGCCCGCCACGGGCACCAACCTCACCTTCAGCATCACCGGCAAGCAACTCACCCTGAGCTGGCCGGCCAGTTACCAAGGCTGGTTGTTGCAATCCAACTCGGCCAGTCTCAACCAGCCCGGCGCTTGGTCGACGGTGCCCGGCTCGGACGCCAGCACGCAACAGGTCATCACCATTGATCCGACCAAAGCCGCGGTGTTCTACCGCATGGTGCATCCCTGAGACAATGAGTAATAAAATTTCGGCCAGGATTGGGTTTTGGCCGAAGCGCGGATAGTTGGGTATGGGAATCCCGGCTCGCAGTGCCCCGGCATTGCGAGCCGGATTTTTAACAAAATGAGCGGCCTGGAATGGCCATGGACAAGTCGGCACCAGGCCGTTTAAATAGTTGCAGGCACCTCAAGCAGCTGGGGGCACCAAGCCAGCCACGATCATGAGATCAGCAGTAAAACATGCAGGCTCCGGACTTCTCCAAGAAGTCGGCCGGTTGGTCTGTGTTGCCTTGCTGCCCGTGCTGGCGGCGTCGTCCACATTGGCCGCCAGCATCGCTTGGAATCCACCGGTGACCGTAACCGGAGACACCGATGTGGCCACCAGCGGCAGCCTCCTTTACGCGGGTGGATTTTCCGGCACGACCGCCACGGTCAATTCGGTCCCCTTCGCCGGTAGTATTTCCGGAAATATCACGGTCAGCGGCTCCGCCGGCACCGTGGGCAATGCCTTCGCCGGCGGAACCAGCCTGCCCTGGGCGGGCTTGAGCGCCAATTATCAAACGCTGCTGGCCGGGGGCACCTACGCCAATAACAACACGCCCCTGACGGTCACGCTGAATAACCTCGCCGTCGGCAGCAATTATCTGGTGCAAGTATGGGTGAACGACAGCCGTTCCGGCACCGTCGCCAGCCGCACCGAAGGGGTGGCCAGCCCGGGGGGCAATGCCGTGACCCTGGTCTATAACAGCACCCAGGCGCAGGGGGGGGTGGGCCAATCTGTCTTGGGCGGCTTCACGGCGGATGCCGTGACCCAGTCATTCACCCTCACCGGTGCTTTGCCGGCGGGTGGCAATTCAGCGCAAATCAATGCCCTGCAAGTGCGCCGATTGGCCGTCCCCCTGGCTGCCAGCCTGGCGCTGATTGATTATGCCAGCACCGGCCAGCGCATCGATGGTTTCGGGGCCTCGTCGGCCTGGATGTCGGGCGCGTTGCCAACGAATGTGGCCGACCTCTTTTTTTCCACCAACGTGGGCATTGGCCTGTCCCTGTTGCGCACGTCCATCGCGCCGGATGGCACCACCACCGAGGGCACTATTGCCCAGCAAGCGCAGACCCGCGGGGCGCGGGTCTGGGGCACCCCCTGGACGCCCCCCACCATTTACAAAACCACTAATGCGCTGGGCGTCGTCAGCGGCAATGGCGGGTCCTTTTCGAACAGCCCCGCCAATTACCAGGGTTATGCGGCGATTTTAGCCGGCTTCGCCGCCTCCATGAGCAATAATTATGGCGTGCCCCTTTACGCCATCTCCCTCCAGAACGAGCCGGATTTCATCACCACGAACTATGGTTCCTGTGGCTGGTCGGGCAAACAATTCCATGATTTTATCCCTTACCTGGCCGCCGCGCTGGCGGCCAGCAATGTGGCCTCCACCAAAATTCTCTTCCCCGAAAGTTTTGTTTGGTCCCAGGACCTGGTGTTGCAAACCAACACCATGTTGGATGCGGCGGTGGCCCCGCTGGTGGGCATCATTGCCAACCACAATTATGACAATGGCGTGGCGGCGGTCACGAACTGGGGCAAGCCGCTGTGGGAGACGGAAGTGTCCACCTTTGATGCTTACGATGACAGCATTACCAACGCCATGTTTTGGGCCGGGCGCATTCATGCATTCCTCACGCTGGCGCAAGTCAGTGCCTGGCATTACTGGTGGTTGAGCGCGGGCGACAATGAGGGGCTGACCGGGAGCGGCTTTAGCCCGGCCAAACGGATGTATGTCCTGGGCAATTACAGCCGGTTTGTGCGTCCGAATGCTTATCGGATTGGCGTGGCTAATAATTCTGCGGCCCTGGTGAGTGCGTTCGTGAATCCCGCTGCCTCCAATTTGGTCATCGTGGCGGTCAATACCAACGCCTTTCCGGTCAGCCAGACGTTCACCCTCACCAATTTCCCCTGGGTGGGACCGCTGCGCCAGTGGGTCACCTCCGCCACGGAATCCCTGGGAAATCATGGCGGGGCGCTGACCCCCACCAACCGCACGTGGGCCACGGTGCTGCCGCCCTATACCGTCACCACGTTGGTCTATCAACCGCCCGTCACCAACCCGCCCGCCATCCTCCAGCCACCCGCAAGTCAAACCACTTACGCCGGCGGTGCGGTTACCTTCACCGTCCAAGCCTCAGGGGGCACGCTTCCGCTCTATTACCAGTGGCTCGGCAACGGCACCAACCTGCCGGGGGCCACCAACGCCACGTTGAATCTCCCGGCGGTGACCGCGGCCAATACCGGCGTTTATGCCGTGGTGGTTACCAATGTCGCGGGCAGTGTCACCAGCAGTGTGGCGAATTTGGGCCTGAACACCCTGGTTTGGAACCCGCCCGTGACCATTGCCGGCGCCGCCGACATCGCCACCAATGGCACCCTCCTGTATGCTGCCAATAATTCGGGAGTTTCGGCGACGGTCAATGGCGTGACTTTTGCCGGGGTGAACAGCGACACCGCTTGGGGCCCGGGCATCACGCTCGGCTCGGGCTGGACCGCCACCACCACCTCGGCCTATGCCGGAGGCGCCAGCGCACCCTGGAGTAATTTGCCCGGGCCTTACCAAACGATGCTGCAAGGCGGCGTGTGGAATTATGGCGGACCGGCGACCGTGACCGTCAACAATCTGGTGGCCGGCCATCCTTACCTGGTTCAAGTCTGGGTGAATGACAGTCGGGCGGGCGGCACCACCAACCGCACCGAGACCCTCACCGATGCTTTCGGCAACACGGTGACCCTGGCCTACAACAACACCTACGCGGCCGGTGGCGTGGGGCAATTCGCCACCGGCACCTTCACGGCTGCCGCCAGCACCCAGTCCTTCACGATCCTGGGCAATGCCTCGACCCAACTCAATGCCCTGCAGGTGCGCGACCTGGCGGTGCCGCCAGGCATCACCCAGCCACCGACGAACCAGACGGCGTATGTCAATGGTGCGGCGGCCTTCAGCGTCACGGCCACCGGCAGCCTGCCGCTGAATTATCAATGGTACTTTAATACGAATGCCGCCCTGCCCAACGCCACCAACGCCACCCAGGTGCTGACCGGTTTGAGCCTGACTAATGCGGGAACCTATTCCGTCGTCATTAGCAATTATGCCGGCAGTCTCACCAGCACGCCGGCCATGTTAACGGTGCTGCCCCTGCCGCACCCGGTCATCACCCGGTTGCGGTGGACCGGTGCGAACCTCATTTGCTCCGGCACCAACGGCACCGCTGCCGGCAGTGGCTTTCTCACCCTGGCCACCACCAATCTGGCGCTGCCGCTCACCAATTGGACGGTCGTCGCCACGAATGCCTTCGGGCCCGGGGGCGGTTTCACCATCACCAACGCCTGGCCCGCCAACGGGCCGCGGATGTTTTTAATATTGCGATTGCCCTGATGGTATGCCAGCCAATGAAACCCCAAAATCATCCGTTAAGGCGACCATCACGCACCATTCCTCCTGAATGGATGCCCCATATTATTTTAAAATCATGAACCACCATACTGACATCAAACGCCTCAACCCGCGGTTTTTGCCGCCCCTCCTTTGGCTGGCCGCGCTCCTGCTTTTGGGGCTGGCCATCGTGGGGGGCCCATCCCGGCTGCTGGCCGCCGATTCACCGGATCCCTGCGCGAATGAAACCCCGGCGCAGCACGACGCGCGCATGGCCTGGTGGCGTGCCGCCCGCTTTGGGTTGTTCATCCACTGGGGGGTGTATGCGGTTCCGGCTGGCGAGTGGAACGGCAAGCACGTCTGGGGCGGTGGCGAATGGATTATGAATTGCGGCGAGATTCCGGTGGCCGATTACCAGCAATTGCCGGCGCAATTCAACCCGGTGAAATTCAACGCCGACACCTGGGTGAAACTGGCCCGGGATGCCGGTATGAAATATATCGTGATCACCGCCAAGCATCATGACGGGTTCGCGATGTTCAACAGCCAGACGAGTGGCTTTAATATTGTGGACGGCACACCCTTCAAGCGCGACCCGCTCGCCGAACTGGCCGTGGCCTGCCGCAAATACGGTCTGAAGCTCGGCTTTTATTATTCGCAGGCCCAGGATTGGAATCATCCCGGCGGCGCGGCCAACAAAGTCAACAAGCGCACCACCCATCACTGGGACCAGGCGCAGGATGGGGACATGGACAAATACCTGACCGAAGTGGCGGTGCCGCAGGTGCGCGAGTTGCTCACCAACTACGGTGAATTTCCCGCCGTGCTCTGGTGGGATACGCCGAGTGACATGACCAAAGAGCGCGCCGGCAAACTGGAGGAATTGCTCAAGCTCAAGCCCGGCATCATCCAGAACGACCGGTTGGGTGGCGGTTTTTCCGGGGATACCCAAACGCCGGAACAAAAAATCCCGGCGACCGGCATTCCCGGGCGCGATTGGGAAACCTGCATGACGATGAATGGCACGTGGGGCTACAAGAAGTATGACAATAATTGGAAATCCACCGCGAAACTCATCCGCAATCTGGTGGACATCGCCAGCAAGGGTGGCAATTACCTGCTCAATGTTGGTCCCACCGGGGAGGGGCTGATTCCGCCGCCAAGCGTGGAACGGCTGAAAGCCGTTGGCACCTGGATGGCCGTGAACGGCGAGGCCATTTACGACACCACCGCCAGCCCCTTCAAGGACCTGCCCTGGGGCCGTTGCACCAAACGGATTTCCGGTGGGGAGACGATTCTCTACTTGCATGTCTTCGACTGGCCAACCAATGGCACGTTGCTGGTGCCGGGCCTGAAGAACCCGGTGGCGCAGGCCAGTTTATTGAAGCCTAACTGGTGGGGCCACCACCACGTGCTGAGGGCCGTGGCGGCGGCGGACGGAGTTGTCATTACGATCCCCCGAACCGCCGTGGATGCCATCTCCTCGACCATCGTTTTAAAAATCAAAGGCCCACCGGAAATTGCGGTTGCTCCCCGGCCGCAGTCGGCCTCTGGAGCCTGGCAACTACTGGGCAGCCAACTGGCCCTGCCGGTCCCCTCGGTTGCCCAAAACCAGGGCGCGCTGCCTCGGTGAACATTTGCGTTGCTCCCGGCACCGGAAAGTTAATCATAGACCTCTGACATGACCATCCTGACTTCCTTGCGAATCGTGACCATCGCCGCCCGCATCTGTTTGCTGGGCGGGGTGCTGGGGCAATTCGGCAATCCACTGCCGGTCGCGGCGGCCGACTCCAGTTCCGCCAGTTTGCGGCTGTGGTACCAGCAACCCGCCACCGCCTGGCGCGAATCCTTGTTTATCGGCAATGGCCGGCTGGGCGGCGCGGTTTGGGGCGGGGTGCGGCGGGAGCAGATTGATCTCAATGAAGACACCCTCTGGTCGGGTGAACCTTATGAAAATATCAATCCCAATGGCCGGCCCGCACTCGCCGAAATCCGCCAACTGCTCCTCGCCGGCCAGGAACTGGCGGCCCAGCGCCTCGTGGAAACCAATATGCTGGGCCGTTACAATGAAAATTACCTCGCGCCGGGTGGCTTGAAGATTGATTTCGGATTCACCGGGCTGGCCACCCATTATGAACGTGCCTTGGACTTAAACACGGCGGTGGTGCAGGAAACGTTTGAGGTCGGCGGAGTCCAGTACACCCGCGAAATCTTCGCTTCGCAACCCGCCCAGGCGATGGTGGTGCACCTGACCGCCAGCCGGCCGGGAAAATTATCGTTTACCGCCGCCTTGGACAGTCAATTGCCGCACCAAATCAATACCGAATCTGAGTCCTGCCGGCTGGCCGGTCGCTGTCCCAGTTTTTCGGACAGTTACCATAAACATTTCCATGTTTTCGACACCAATGCCCAGCCGCGGGGAATGACCTTCGAACTCCGGCTGGCGGCCCAGCCGGAAGGGGGCCATGTGCGTTATACACCGGAGGGCGTGGTGGCGGAGCAGTGCGATGCGGTAACGCTCCTGCTCGTGGCGGCCACCAGTTACAACGGGCCGCACCAAAGTCCCAGCCAGGCGGGCCGGAATCCGGCTGCGGCGTGTGCGCAAGACTTGCAAGCCCTGGCGGGTCAGTCTTACCGCCAGTTGCGGGCGGCGCACGTCACTGACTATCAAGGGTTGTTCAAGCGTGTCACGCTGGACCTCGGCCATCATCCCGCCGCCGAGACCCTGCCCACCGACCAGCGCGTCAAAGCCTACCAGCCCGGCAACGATCCCGGCCTGGCCGCGCTTTATTATCAATTTGGCCGTTACCTGCTGATTTCCTCCTCCCGGCCCGGAACCCAGCCGGCCAATTTGCAGGGGATTTGGAACAATTCCCTCTATCCTCCCTGGGCCGCCAACTGGACGCTCAACTGCAATGCGGAAATCAATTACTGGCCGGTGGAGACGGCGAATCTGTCCGAATGCCACGGGCCATTAATTGCGCTCACGCGGGAGCTGAGTGTGGATGGCACCAATGTGGCGCGGGAACTGTACGGGGCGCGGGGTTGGATGGCCCATCATAACACGGATATCTGGCGCACCGCCGGACCCGTCTCCGGCCAGGCCAAATGGGCCATCTTTCAGGTGGGCAGTGCCTGGCTGTGCCAGGACCTGTGGGAACATTATGCCTTCACCGGGGATACCAACTATCTGGCGGAAATCTGGCCGGTGTTGCAGGGGGCGGCGCAGTTTTATCTAGACTCGATGATTGAAGAGCCGGGGCACCACTGGCTGGTCACCGGACCGGACGTTAATTTTGAAAACATCTGGCAGAAGCCTGACGGTTCCACGGGTTCCGTATGCCTGGGGCCGACGGCGAGTATGCAGATGATTCGGGAATTGTTTCAAAATTGCGTGCGGGCAACGGAGGTTTTGCACCAGGACGCGGCCTTTGGACAGCAGTTGGCCCTCGCGCTGCCGCGACTGCCGCCCCTGCGTATCAGCCCCACCACCGGTGAGCTTCAGGAATATCTGGCGGACTGGCCACGCATGGCCCACGACGAGGCGTTGTCCAGTTGGGGGTTGATTTGCAGTGCCCAAATCACCCCGCGCGGAACCCCGGAGCTGGCCGCCGGGATCCGCCAAATCTTTGACCGCGAGCAGATGTGGAAACACGGCGAGGTGGGGAGCTGGCAGGGCGCTTTTCAGGCGAATGTGTACGCGCGCCTGCACGACGGCGACGCGGCCTTGACGGTGTTGAACACCCATTTGCATCAGGCGGTGAATGCCAATCTCACCGCGCGTTTTCCCGGGTTTTGCGATTTTCAAATCGACGGCAACCTGGGCCAGACCGCCGCCATTGGCGAGCTGCTTTTACAGAGCCAGACCAGCGATGCGAATGGTGATTATGAAATGGAATTGCTGCCCGCCTTGCCCCGGACCTGGGCGGATGGCCATGTCGCCGGTTTGCGCGCGCGCGGGGGCTTTGAAGTGGCAATGACCTGGCGCCACGGGGCGCTGCAGTCGGCCCGCATCAAGTCTCTGACGGGCCGGTTGTTGCGGTTGCGTGAAGGTGGCCAGGTGGTGGCCTTGCCGACGCGGCCCGGGGAGGTGTTCACGGTGGATGCCCGCGGGCACGTCAGGCAATCAGGTTTTTGGCATTGGCATTTATGAAACACTTGGGGATGGCTGGATTTTGGCTGGCAATTGGGTGCCTGGTTTCGCCCGTGGTCGCGGGCGCGGCCGGGGTGAGTGTGGATCCTTCCCGGCGCACGGTGGCCGAGAGGGTGACCGCCACGGATGCGGGCAACAACCAGTTGCTCTATTTTACCTCGTCGAGCCTGACCGCTGATGACCGGCATTTGGTTTTTATCAGTGACCGCACGGGCAATCCCAATCTCTTCACCCGCGATTTAACGACGGGCACTGAACGCCAGTTGACCACCAACACCGCGGGCATATTGAAATCTTATGTGTATTTTGATGGCCAGCCTTATCGTGGTTTTGGCAAGGGCAGTGTGAGCCTCGATCCCCGCACCGGCGTGGTCTATTACATCCAGGGGCGGCAGGTCTGTGCGGTGACCCTGGCCGGCCGGCAAACCGTGCTGGCGGAGCTGCCGCCCGACCAGGTGACGGCGTTTACCCACGTTTCCGCCGATGGCACTCGGCTGTGTGTGCCCACGACCGATGCGCGGGCCTTGGCGGGCTACCAGCAGGTGGCGGGGAAATCCAATTTTGAGGTGGACCAGCGGGTTCAGGACGAAGGACTCTCCTCTTATTTGCGCATCTACGACACCGCCACCGGAAAACTCACCGCCTGTGAGCGGATTCCCCAAGGCTGGGTGACCCACGTGCAGTTCTCTCCGGTGGACCGCCGGCTGGTTTTGTATAACTACGAATACTGTGCCGATAGCGGGGTTCGGCGGATGTGGCTTTGGGATGGCCATACCCACTTGCGACTGCGCACGGCGGGCGACGGCCGGAACCCCAAGGACTGGACGTGCCATGAAATGTGGGAGCGGGATGGGCGCGCCATCATTTACCACGGCACTTATACCAATGGCACGAGCTATGTGGGCCGGGTGCGGCCCGATGGCAGTGGCCGGGTGGAAATCCCGTTTCCCGCCACGTGGAAACGCTACGGGCATTTCACCGTGGGCCGGCCGGGCGAATTGGTGACCGATGGTTATTATGAGGCGCCGGGCGATCATTTATGGGGCGGGGCCTGGATCAGCCGTCTCGAAGTGGACTGGCCGCACCAGGTGATTCACTGGCAGCCGCTGCTGGCGCACGGTTCCTCCTGGACCTCCCAGGATTGCCATCCACATCCTGTGTTCAGCCATGCCGACGATGCCATCTGGTTCACTTCCGATCAAACCGGCCAGCGCGCCATTTATCGTGTGGCTTTAAAATGACGGCCGGCCGGCTAATTGCGGGTGCATATTTTGAAAAAGATTAAAAAATTCCTTGGGGTGTTACTCCTGGCCGGACTGGCGACCTGGACTTTCACCAGTCCATCGGCGGAAACCAACCTCCTCGCTGCCGGCCCCTTTCAGCCGACATGGGAATCGCTGAGGCAATATCAAATGCCGGCCTGGTTTGCTGACGCCAAGTTTGGCATTTGGGCCCATTGGGGGCCGCAATCGGCCCCGGGGCAGGGCGACTGGTATGCCTTCAACATGTATCATCCGGGCAGCGCCACCTACGAATACCATCTGCACCATTACGGCCATCCCTCGCAATTTGGCTTCAAGGACATCATCCCGCTATGGCAGGCCGAGAAATTTGATCCCGACGCGCTCGCGGCCCTCTACAAAAATGCCGGCGCGCGCTACCTGGTGGCCCTGGCCAACCATCATGATAATTTTGATAATTGGAACTCCCGTTACCAGCCCTGGAACTCCGTCAATATGGGGCCCAAACGCGACATTCTGCGCCTGTGGAAAGATGCCGCCCTGAAACAGGGCCTCCGCTTTGGGGTGTCCATTCACAACATTAATTCGTGGGGATGGTACGATCCGGCGCGCGGCGCCGATGCCAGCGGTCCCCAAGCCGGGGTGCGTTATGATGGCTGGCAAACCAAGGCGGATGGCCAGGGCAAATGGTGGGCCGGCTATGATCCGGCCGAGCTCTACGGTCCTCCCCACCGGCCCGGCCCCACGGGCGATGCCCCCACGCCCGCCTTCATGGCCAACTGGTTTCTGCGCACCCAGGATCTGATCGACAACTATCAGCCCGATATTCTGGAATTTGACCTGGCCTCCCCGGCGAAAATGTGGCGCCAATGGGTGAAGTTTGAAAATGCCACCAACCCGGCGGTGGTGGACGACAAGGCGGGCATGCTCATCGCCAGTCACTATTACAATCGCGAACGGCAATGGCATGCCGGTGCTGACAACGGCATTATCACCCTGAAACAATTGCCGCCCGACCGTTGCGCGGCCGTGACGCTGGCGATCGAACAAGATTACAGCGCCGGGATCCTGCCCCACCCCTGGCAGCATGAAACCAGCATGGGCGACTGGCATTACCGGGTCGGCGACCGTTATATGGCCCCCGACCGCGTGGTGGCAGCATTGGTCGAAACGGTGTGTCGCAATGGCAACCTGCTGTTGAATGTCGTGCAGAAACCGGATGGCACCCTGGCCGGCGATCAGGCGCCAACCCTGTTGCAGGTGGGGCGGTGGCTGCAGCTCAATGGCGAGGCCATTTATGGTACGCGGCCCTGGCGGCAAATGGGGGAGGGCCCGCACCGCATGAAAACCCTGTCCGAGTTCAAGGAGCAAAACCAGCGCCCCGCCATGCCGGATTACAATCCCCGCGATATTCGTTTCACCACCAAAGGCGGTTTCCTCTATGCCATTATCCTGGCGGTGCCGGACGGTGATACCACCATCCACTCACTTGCGGGTGATCCCATTGCCGGGGTCGAGTTGCTGGGCAGCCCGGCAACCGTGCAATGGCGTCAAACCCCCGCCGGCCTGGTGATCAAACCGTTGAAATCATGGCCCGCTGAATCGGCCGTGGTGTTTAAGATCAGGTTGTCCACCCTGCCATCGTCTCAAGCCAATTAACGGTCCGCGGGTGCTTTCGGGATGGTCCGTCCCGCTGCCCGAGCGGTCAGTTTTTTACCGGCGGATTGGTGGCGCCTCCCAGAAATTTTACCACCGCTTCCGTGCGGGAACTGACGTGCAGTTTGGCATAAATGCGGCGGGCATGTTCGCGCACCGTGTCCAGGCTAATGCCCATCAGCCCCGCGATTTCCTTGTAGCGAAAGCCATCGGCCAGCAATTGCAAGACCTCCTGTTCCCGGGGCGTCAGGGTGTGCACCTCATTCTGCATCTGGCCGAATTTTTGAAAATACTGGCCCACTTTGGCGGCCATGTGGCGGGTCAGTGGCAGGCCCCCCGCGCCCGCTTCCTCCATGGCTTCCAAGAGCTTGTCCCCGATGGCCCGCTTGAGCAGATACCCACTGGCTCCCGCCTTGAGGGAATCAAAGAGGTAATCGCCCTCATCATAAACTGTCAGCATGATGATGGGGGTGGCGGGCAGCAGCGGTTTCAGCTGGGAGACGCAGGCAATCCCGGACATCCCGGGCAGCCCGATGTCCATTAATACTACATCCGGTTTGAGGCGGGGGATTTCTGCCAGGGCGGATTCCCCATCCGCGAAGCTGCCAGCGCAGCAAAAGCCCGGGGAGCGGTTAATGAAGGCGATCATGGTTTTCCGCAGATTGGCATCATCCTCCACCACCACCACCCGGGCGGCCTTGGCTGGAATCGGGGTCATGGCCGGGGCAGTCGCCGGCAGGGGCGCGGAGGCTTTGGCGGGTTTCGGGGGCATTTCAAACACTGGGGAGTTTTAGTGGATCGGTCCCTGGCCCGGCAATCACATGTTTGGGGGGTATGGGCTGCACGGCTGTTTTAGCGGGGTAGGGGAAACTGCAGCTTAAAGGTGGTTCCCTGGCCCGGCTGGGAGCTGGCTTCAAACCTCCCGCCGATCTCCTCCATTCGGTGACGCATGTTTTTGAGCCCGGTGGCACCAGCCCGGATGAGTTCGGGGTTAAATCCCCGGCCATTATCGGCAATCAAAATCCGGCACCCCGTTGAATCGCAAGCTAGTTCAATGCGCACCAGCGGGGCGTGGGCGTGTTTCAAGCAATTGGTCAGGGCCTCCTTGTAGGCCAAAAATACATTGTGCCGCACCTCGGCATGCAGGGAGCATTCCGGCAGCTCGGCGGGGACGGTGAATTGATACTGGCGTGGCATCTTTTCAAACAGCTCGTCCGTGCGCCGGCCCATGTATTCAATCAGGCTTTGCAAGGAATCATTTTCCGGGCGCACGGCCCAGACAATGGCTTCCAGGGATTGGGACATTTCGCGGGCGGCCGCGGAGATCTTCCGGGTTTGCTCGCGCAACTCGTCCTGGCTGCCGGAACCGTCCCCGGCCATTTCCCCCAGCAACGCCACTTCCGTCAGGCTGGCCCCCAGATCGTCATGGATGTCCCGCGCAATCCGGGAGCGTTCGCGTTCCAGGGCGCGCTCCCGCTCCAGGGCCATCAGGGTGCGCCGGCTGCGGTTGCGCTCCGCCTGGTGGACCCCGACCCCGACGCTGGCCAGCAGGCCCAAACTGGCGAGCAGTTTAAACCATGCAGTTTCCCAGAAATGCGGCTCCACCTTCAAGGGCAGCCGGGCCGCCTGGTCGTTCCAAACCCGGTAGTCGTCTGCCACCATCACCCGGAACGTGTAATCCCCCGGTGGCAGGCCGCTGTATTGGGCGGAACGCCGCGCCCCGGCTTCGATCCAGTCCTTGTCCAGTCCGGCCAGTTGATACCGAAAGTGGAGCTGGTTGGGGGCGAGGATATTCGGCGAGGTGAAATAAATTTCCAGGCTCCGCACCCCGGAGAGGAGGTGCAAGGCCCTGGGCTCCGCCAGTGATTCCGCCCGCCCGTCCACGCGCACTTCTTCAATAATCGGCGGCCAGGTATGGGTGTGCCGGCGCGCGACCGTGGCGGGATCAAAGGCCGCCACGGCCGGCCCATCGGGAAACCATAGCCGGCCGTCCGCCGACCGGGCGGCGGACGGTGAACCACCGCCGGAACAGACCTTGTTGGGGAGACCATCGGCCTGGGTGAGCCGCCACGGCACCGGCGGAGCCTCGCCGGGGTGGTAATCCACCAAGGCTTTGCGCGAGTAACCGACAATCCCATTTTCACAGTTGAGCCACAGGTTGCCGCCGCCTTCCGCCAGGAGGGCGAACTGGTGATTGCTGGGCAGCCCGTCATTTTCCCAATTCCAATTCCGGATGGTATCGCCTTGAAGTTGGAACAAGCCATCGCCATGCGTGGCGACCCAGATGGAACCATCCGCATCGAGCACCAGGCTTCGGACATTGGCTCCCTTGCCCCAACGGTCGTGATCCGCGGGCGCGCCCCGTTTTGGCAGCCAGCGGATAAAATGGCCGTCCTCCTGGAAGAATACCCCCTGGCCTTGCATGGCGACCCACAGCCGCTGGTCCGGAGTTTCCAAAATGTCCTGAATGGTGCCATTAGGCAGACCACTTTCAGGGGTATAATAATTTTTCCCGGGTCCGTTCAGGCAAACCAGTCCGCCGCTCAATCCCGCCCATAAATGGCCCCGGGGACTTTCGTAGAGGGCGTTTACCTTGCCGCCCCGGAGTATGTTCGTTGCGCGCAGGAACCGCCCCTGCCGGTATTCAAACAGGCCGCCACTGGTACCGGCCCAAAAATTGCTGCCAGAATCCTCCAGCAGGCAGTTGATTTGCAAATTTTCCAGCCCCACCCGCTCCCCAATCCGGTTGGTGGCTGATTCCGGCCAGCGAAAAACTCCGTCCCCGTCCGTACCCGCCCAGACGGTGCCGTCATGGCGGACACAGGTCGTCAGGATCACGTTTTGGGGGTTGGCGGGCGACAGCAGCAACGCCGTCAAGGGTTGCGGCACCGCCTGGTGCAGGCCGGAGGTGCGGGTGCCAATCCAAATCGATGCGGCCTCATCCTCCAGGAGGCATACCGTTTCCGCCTGGGAAAACGCGAGGTCGGCCGCCAGGATTTGCCACGGGCCGTCCGCCGGTTTAAAATAAACCCCCGCCCCCAACGTGCCGCACCAGAGGTTGCCCGCGTGGTCCTCCAGTAACGCGCCCGGACGGGACCGCCAGGAATTTTGCGGCCAGGGATAGGCGGGCCATGGCTCGGTCAACGCCCCGTCCTGCCACTTGAAAATGCGCGTGCCAGCGCCTAAATCCCGCTGCGCGGCCAGCCACAAACCACCGTCTCGGGCTGGGGCCATGGCATGGATGGCCGGGAACCCGGGCGCCAGGGTGACCGGCACCATCTTCGCCCCGTCGTCAATCCGGCCTAGTACCCCGGGATCCGCCAAATACCAGATGCCCCCCTTGGGATCCGCCATTAGTTGCCAGATGCTGGCCGCCGGCAGCAGTTTGGTCGCTTGGGTTTCCGCCCGCCCGGGGTGCAACCGAATGATTCCATTATCATAAATGCCCAGCCATAAAACTCCGTCCGCCCCCGCCACGATGCCGGAAATTCTCGCCCCGTGGGTGGCCTGCTGCGTATCGACTGCCGTGAAACGCCCGTTGGCATACCTGGTCAGGGTTCCATTATCCGTCCCGATCCACAGCGTTCCTTGGGCGTTGGTGGTCAGGCAGCTGATTCGGTTGTCCCCCAAGGCCGGTTCGTTGGTCATGTTAAAGATCGTGAAGTGCAGGCCGTCGAACCGGGCCAGCCCGTGCCGGGTGCCCAGCCAGAGGTACCCATCCGGGGTGCGGACCACGGCATTCACACAGGTGCTGGGCAGCCCTTCATCCAAATCCCAGCCATGCACCGAAAATGCCTGGTTGGGCAGGCTCGCCGCAGCGAGGCCCGTGATCAGCACCAGCGCCAGGCTGGCGGTGATCGCTCTGCGCCCCGCACGCCAAAACCGCCCCACGAGCGTGTTCCACTGGAAGGTCATGCCGCCATTGTTATGGACCTGGCGTACGAGATACAAGGCCAGATAACCCAGACCCGTGGGTTAATTATATCCCCCCAAACGTGCGACTGACGCCCCGCTTCAGTCTGTTAAAGTATCACCGTAATGACCCGTCAAACCAATACTCATCGGCCGTGCCCGCCGGGCAATTAATCAAAAACGGCAGTTGAAGCATGCTTTCCGCCAGTTTTGGGTCTGGCGGGGAACCAGTAAATGAGTGCTGGGACCGGCCCGCGGCGTGGGTATCGCCGCGGGCCCTTACTTATTATTGTGCCAAGCAAGATTATGAAAAAACTGGCGAGCCCGGCCCTGGGCGCCTTCACCTTGATAGAACTCCTGGTGGTCATCGCCATCATCGCCATTCTGGCGGCCATGCTGCTGCCCGCCCTGGGCCGGGCGAAGGATCGGGCGCAAAGCATTCACTGCCTGAGCAACTTGAAACAGCTGGATATCGGGTGGATTATGTATGCCGGCGACAATCAAGAGCGCCTGGTGCCAAACTGGGTGCTCACCACGGGTGGTTCGCCGCCGGAATCGTGGGTGGGCGGCGACATGCAAAACCCCGTGGATGCCACCAATATTACCTGGATCAAAACGTGCCGGCTCTATGTATACAATCCTAATCCTGGCATCTACCAATGCCCGGCGGTCCGGCCCCCCAGCCCGGCCGGGGCCAATGTTGTTCCCGTGCGCACTCTGTCGATGAATGCCCGGATGGGCGGCGCCACCACTGGCGACACCAGCACCGCGGGCACGGTGAATACCTTTACCGTTACCGCCGTCTACCCGGTTTTCAGGAAAACCACCGCCATCAATCGCCCCCCGCCGGTGAATGCCTTGACCTTTGCGGATGAAAGCCTGCTGTCGGTGGGTGACGGGGTGTTCTTTGTGATCTGCAACCAGCAATCCTTATGGTCCAACACCCCCACGATAAGGCATTCCAAGGGGGCCACCTTTGCCTTTGCCGACGGCCATTCCGAACATTGGAAATGGCAGTCTTTAAATCAAGAACTCTCTTATAATGCCCCGGCCAGCACCAGTGTCAACGACCTGATCCGGCTTCAGAACACGGTTTACACGCCTTGATGACGGGTGCGGCAACCCGCCGTTTTTTATTGCCCGCCACCACGAGTTGACGCCCCATAAACCGCAGGTGTTCCGGCCGGTGGCATTACGCTCAATGCCCGGATAATCGTCGCCGGCGGGCCAGGCATACCCCCCAAACGTGCGACTGACGCCGGCCTCAGAACTGTTAATCTTAAACCTAATCAACCCATGGAAAATGTTTTCAACACGCGGGCATCCGCATGATGGTGATAACCCGCTCAAACCGGCCATTCGATGAATCCATTTTCCGGTAATAAAACTCGTCTCCGTCGCCCTGATGGCTTTACCTGGCGCTCATGTTTACCCGGATGACGACACGCTTTTGCCGACCCTGCCGGCCTCCAGCCGACCCACTCGACCCGTTAAAACCCACAAATTACCAACCAGACATCCCCGCACTGTATTTATGCAAACGAATCAATCGCTGCTCCGGCGCCATGTGAGCCGGGCGGCCTGCCTGTTAAGTCTCACTCTCGCCACCAAGCTGCCCGCTGCCAACTGGGCCTGGTCCACCGCCCCTGCCAACGGCAACGTCGCGGGCAATAACTGGACCAGCGGCACCACCCCCGGCGCCGCCACTGCCACCCCGGTTTCCGGTGATAGTCTGTACTTCGGCACCTCCAGTCTCACCACCCTGACCAACAATGCGTCGGCCTTCACCTTTGGCGGTCTAACCTTTAATGCCGGGGCCAGCGCGTTTATTATTAATAGTAACTCGTTTACCCTGAGTGGCGGCATCACGAACAATAGTGCCAATCCGCAAGCCATCAATACCCCGGTGGTTTTAAGTGGCGGCAACTCCCTCGCCGGCACCGGCAATCTCACCCTGGGCGGAATTGTCAGCGGCAGTGGCACACTGGCCATGGTGGGCACTGGTTTGGCCACGCTTTCCGCAGCGAATACGGCCAGCGGGGCCATCACGGTCAGCGCCGGGGAGTTGGATATTTACGGTTGGGGCACCGCAGCCGTCACCGTGGGCAACTCGGCGACCACCGCGACCCTGGGCATCAAGGGCGGTACCCTGGCCCTCGGTGCCAATACCTTTACCCTCGGCAACGGCACCTCGTCCGCTTACGCCGGCATCGTGAACCAAACCGCCGGAACGGTGTCCTTCACCAGCGGTACCGCCATGATCGTGGGCAACGGCAGCGGCGGGGCCGGCACCTACAACTTGAGCGGTGGCACGCTCACCAGCGGCAGCTTCTCCAGCACTTCCCGCGGGGTGATGCTGGGCGTTAACAACGGCTGTTCCGCCACCTTTAACTTGAGCGGGACCGGCAGCCTGCTCCTGAGTTCGGCAGAACTCGCCGTGGGCCGGGATGACAGCGCCGTCACCAATTGCACCGTGGCCTATAATCAGAGTGGTGGCACCGCCACCATCGGCTACCTGTCCATTGGTGGCCAGAGTGGCAGCACCACCACCACCGCCGCCTTCACTATTTCCAACGGCACCTTTGCCGCCAATAACTTCCAACGGTTGGTGGCCGCCGCCAGCAGCAGTGCCAATCTTACCCTCGGGGGCGCTGCGCAGGTGATTCTGCCCGCCTTCCCCGTTCCGACCGGCACCGCCAATCTCACCCTCGATTTTACCACTGGCTTCCTGGCGCCTGCTGCCACCAGCCCGGCCTATCTGGGCGGACTCACCCACGCTTACCTCACGGCTAATGGCGTGAACTTCAACGTGGGCACCGGCACCAATATTTCCGTGTCCCAGGTTTTTCAGGATAAAACGACGGGCGGGACCTTCACCAAATCTGGTTTGGGCACGCTCTCGCTTTCCGGCGTGAGCACCTACACCGGTGTCACCACCGTCAAGGCGGGTGAGTTGGCCGGGGTAACCGGCGGTTCCTTGGTCAACAGCGCCGTCGCCGTGACCCCCGCTTCCGGGGTCGCCACCCTCGGCGTGCTTTATACCGGTGGCAATGCCCAATGGACCTGCGGCAGCCTGACTTTCAATGCCGGTGGCAGTGGCACCGGCCTGGAATTTGCCTTTGTCACCCCGCCCAGCCCCACCACCGCGCCGCTCAATGTGGCGGGCAACCTGACTTTTGGCGTTACCCCTGCCCTCACTGTGGATGTGGCCAACGTGGGCGTCGGCGTCTATCCCCTGGTCGTGGTGGGCGGCTCCGCCCCCTCCGCCGTGCCAGTTTTGAACTGGTCACCGGCCAGCCGCCAGGGTTCCACGAGCGGCACCCTCGCCTGGGGTGGTTCCGGCTTTAGCGCCAAAACCCTCGTGCTGACCGTGACGAGCATCGCCGAACCGCTGGTTTGGAGCAGCGCCAGCGCGCCTTGGGACGTGAACGATTCCACGAATCTGGTTTGGAAGTCCGGCGCGACGCCCACCGCCACTTATTATCAACAGGGCACCGGACTGTTGAATGATCAAGTGGTGTTCGCCGACACTTACATTACAGCCAATCCCGCCGTGGCGCTGAATTCGACCGTCACCCCGGCCGGCGTGACGTTCAATAATTCCACCTACAGCTACACCCTTTCCGGCACTGGCGGCATCAGCGGTGCCACCGCTCTGTTAAAGTCCGGCACCAATGCGGTGACTCTTTCCACCCCCAATACTTACACCGGCGGCACGGTCATCAATGCGGGTACCGTCAACACCGGTGTGGCTGGCGGTCTGGGCAATGCCGGTGTCACCCTCGCCAGCGCGGCCACTTTGAATCTGACCGCGGGCGGCGTGACTTATAACAGCCTCAACGCCGGTATTAATGGCAGCGGCACGGTGAACATCACCACTGGCTCCGGTTCCGGGGCGGTCCTGGTGAACGGGACTAACGCCGGCTTTAATGGAATTTTGAACGTGGGTGTCAACTCCACTGGCGGCAAAATCCAGCTGAACGGAGCCCTCGGTTCCGGGACCACCGTGAACATCCTCAGCAACAGCACCGTTTATGTGAATGGCGCGACGCAAACCTGCGCCCTGGTCCTGAACGGCGGCATCACGGGTGAAGCCTTCGGGCAGGCGCGGATTGAAGCCAATGCCGTCTGGGCCGGTCCCCTCACTCTTGCCGGTCCGGTCATCGGCGGCACCAATGGCACCATCGGCGCCAACTCCGGCACCGGTTACCTCACCGGCCCCATCGGCCAGACCAACGGTGTCCAGTCCCTCATCAAAATTGGCGGCGGCACGGATGTCTTGTCCGGCACCAACACCTACTCCGGTCCCACCGTGGTTAATCAGGGCACCCTCACGGTTTTGGGCAACCAGACGCTGGCCACCGGGGGCTATTTGGTGAGCACCAACAGTCTCAACGGTTGCGCGCTGAACTTGGGCGGCAGCACTCAGACGGTTCCCACCACCGCACTCGTGACTTCGGGCCAGGCCGTGCAAGTGGGCAATACGGTGGCGGTTGGCACTGGTTTCAGCACGATCACCATCGCCGGCGCCAGCGGCTTTCCCACCTTCGTGACCAATAACGGCACGCTCTGGTGCGGCCGCGATTCCGGTTTCACGGTCAATCCTTATGCCACTTGGATTCAAAATGGGGACCTGACCATTGAGGAACAAGGTGGTTATGTGGCCAACTACACCATCTCGGCCGGTGGCACGTTTATTTATGCCGGACCGGATCCGATCAATGCCACTGTTGGCGGATCAGCGCTGGATAACATGATCATCTCCGGCACCCTCCTCACGGCCCAGGGCTTCACTTTTAATGACTTGGGCACGTCTTATCCGCTCTTGACGCTGAGCTCGGGCGGGGTGATCGCCCTGTCAGCCAATATCCCGCAATTTATCACCACCGCTGGCAGCGGTACTTTGGGGCGGTTTTTGGTCGGTACCAATGCGGTCATCAATACCGCCGGTTACAGCACCGCCATCGGACTGCCGTTGGGCAATGTCGCCAGCCAGACCGGCTCCCTGGTCAAATCCGGCGCGGGCACGCTTGAATTAGATGCGGTCAATACTTACACCGGCCCCACCACCGTCAGCGGCGGCACCCTGCTGTTGGGGGCTTCGGCCGTCTTGAATTCCGGCACGATTGTTTTGACCAACAACGGCACGCTGGATGTTTCCGCCCAGGGGACTTACTCGCTGGCACCCACCAATATCCTTTCCGGCAACGGCACCATTATTGGGAGCGTGGCCGACAGCGCCGGCACCCAGTTCTATCCCGGTGGCAGCGGCCCGATTGGCACCTTGAACTTCAATGCCAACCTGACCCTCGCCGGTGGCGACACCCTGAATTTTGACTTCAGCAATGGCGGCAGCAATGATGTGGTAATCGTCGGTGGCGCGCTGCTGTTGAATGGCACCACAACCCTGAACCTCGCCAAGTGGCCGCTAACCAGCGGGTTCAAAGTGGGCAGCTATGTGTTGCTCCAGGTCACCAACGGGATCGGCGGCAGCGGCAGTTTTGTGCTGTTCAACGCCCCGGGCCGGCAGAATTGCAACCTGGTTATCAACACCGTTGGTGCCGTGCAACAAGTGGTCCTTACCGTGGGGAACTCCGGCGCACCGGCCAGCCTGGCCTGGGCGGGCGGGCAGAATAATAACGCGTGGGACACCCAGACCACCGCCAACTGGCTCAACTCCGCCAGTCCGGACTATTTCTTCTCGGGTGACTCCGTTACCTTCGGCAATGTCCCCGCTGCCAATGCGCAGGTGAATATCGCGGCACCGGCGGTGGCCCCCGGTCCGATCGTTTTCACCGGCACCAATAACTATCTGCTGGCAAGCAGCGGCGGCTATATTACAGGCATCGCCAGTCTCACTCAAAATGGCCCCGGCTCCGTCACCCTCGCCACCGCCAATGATTATTCCGGTGGCACCGTGATTAACGGCGGGTCCCTGATTTTGGGGGATGGCACCGCCAACAATGGTTCGATTCTGGGTAACATTACCGATAATGGGACTCTGGCCGTGGCCAATCCCAACGACGCCACGCTCGCGAACAACATCAGTGGTTCCGGCTCGGTTTTCGCCGCCGGTCCGGGTGTCCTCACCCTGACGGGCAACAACAGTTACAACGGCGGGACCCTCATCAATAGCAACACCACCCTCGTGGCCACGGCCCCGGGCGCGCTCGGTTTGCCGGTCACTAACAATGTGATTTCGGTGGGTGCCAATGGCGTCTTGAGCCTGCATGCGGCGGGTAATTTCACCCTCACCAATTGGATCACCGGCAGCGGGGCGCTGGTTCAGCACGGGGCGAATGGGACCACCCTCCTGAATTCCAACGGGTTCTCGGGCGGCGTCACCATTGAACTCGGGGCGGTGATTGTGGGGAACAGCAATGCCTTGGGCACCGGTCCCATTCTCATTGATAACCAGGGGGCCGGCGCGGGCGCGTATGCCCAATTGTTCCTGAAAAACGGTGTGACCCTCACCAATGCCATCACCCTCGGCACCGCTTCCTCCTATTTTCAAGGTCTCTTGATGGTGGATGCCGGCGGCTATGCCTTTGGCGGGGCCAATGGGAGTGGGACCGGCAGCGACACCAATGGCGCCACCTTCGCCGGCCCCATCACCTATGCTCCGGGCACGGTTGGCCATGGGGGCCAGTTCTGTGGCCCCAACAGCGGCAATAGCTGGCTCTTCATTACCGGCCCCGTGACCAATACGGGCGGATCCGTGGTCGTCCGTAATGGCCGGGTCCAGTTGAGTGGTGCGGGCGACTATGCCGGGCTGACGGTGGCCGCGGGCCTCACCTCCCTGGGTGCCAATAACGGGGTATGCACCAATGCCGCCCTCGGGATCGCGGCCTCCGGCAATGCCACCTTTGATTTGCGCGGCTTTAACCAGGCCTTTACGGAGCTGAGCAGCAGCGCCACCTATACGGCAATCATTACCAACAGTTCCTCCCTCCCTGCCACCCTGGCCTTCACTCCCACCAGTTCCACCTATGGTGGCTCCATTGGCGGAAACATTAATCTGGTGGTCAATGGCAGTGGCATTCTCAGCCTGACAGCCACCAACCATTACACTGGCAATACCACCATCAATGGCGGCACCCTCGAACTGGCCTACCTGCAATTGGCCACCAATGCCACCGTCACCATCGCCAGCGGCGCCACCCTGCAATTGGATGATGCCACCACCAATCTGGTGGGCAGCCTCGTCCTTGCCGGCGTCAGCCAGCCTGCCGGAGTTTATAACAGCGCCAACACGCCGGCCATTACTGGTGCGGGCAGTCTGGTCGTGGCCGCCTCCGGGCCCGGCACCTTCACGAACCCCACCGGCATCACCGGTATTAACCTGAACGGTGGCATCCTGGCGCTCACGGCCACCAACGGCCAGGCCGGCTGTGCTTACTATCTCCTTACCACCACCAATGTGGCTGCCCCTGTGAACCAGTGGACGGTCGTGGCGACCAATGTCTTGAAGGCGGCCGGGGCTTACACATTTGTGGGCACCAATGTGTTCATTCCGGCGGCCGCGCAGCAGTATTTTATGCTGAGCAGCACCAACTATAATCACTAACCGTCGGCGCAGCATCGGCGTTTGTTTCCCGCTCGGCGGGAGGCCGTAAATGCTGTCCAACCAAGGTGGCCCGTGGCAGCTAGTTTTGCCGCGGGCCAGCCTTTTTTGAGTCTTAAAACCATGATGAACACGCCCTCCCTGCTTCACCACCCCAGCGGTCCGGGTCGGCGGCGAATGGCGTGGCTTTTGGTCTTTCACTTCCCGGTCACTCCACTGGGTGGGGCAGCATGAATCGCGATCGCAGCCAGTCTATCGTCTGCCGCCACCGTCCCCCAGTTGCGGGCCTCTGGCTCGCTCTGACCTGCCTGGCCGCCCGCCACATCGAGCCTGCCCAAGCGGCCAATTGGGCCTGGGCGAGCACCCCCGCTTCCGCCAATTGGGCCGGGACTAACTGGACCAGTGGTGCCGTTCCGGGCAGCGCCACCGGCACGCCCGCCCCGGGCGACCAGCTTTATTTCGGCAGTTCGAGTCAGGTAAATCTCACCAATGATGACCAGGGATTTGGTTTTGGTGGTGTCACCTTCATCAGTGGGGCCAGTGCTTTTACCCTGACCGGCAATGGTTTTATCCTAAACGGCGGTCTGACCAACAACAGCGCCGCCAGCCTGGCCATTAATAATGCCGTGGCGGGTCCGGGCGGCGTTATCCAGTCCAGCACCGGCAACGTGCAACTCACCGGCCCCAACACGTTTAGTGGCGGCCTCACCGTTAATAGCGGCAGTCTCACCCTGTTGGGCAACCAAAGCGGGGCGCTCGGTGGCTGGCTCGTGGCCACCAATAATGGTGCCAGTGCCAGCTTGAATGTGGGTAATGCCAGCCAACTAGCCCCCACGCTGGCCGGCGTGGCCGGCAGTCAACTGGTGCAAGTGGGCGGCATCGCCGGCAATTTGGGATATGAAACCCTCACGGTGGCCGGTGCACCCGGCCAACCCACCCTGGTGACCAATAATGGCAGTCTGTGGTGCGGACGCAATTCCGGCACCACCATGGGGGCCCATGCCAGTTGGATCCAAAACGGACCGCTGACCATCGCCGGTGTGGGCGGCTACGGTGCCGGGCTCACTGTGGCCGCCGGCGGGACGTTGCTCTATAATAATACCACTCCCCTCCAGCTCATTCCCGGGAACAATGCCAATGGCGCTGCCACCTTGCTGGTAAATGGCGGCTCGGTCGTCACCCTGGCCGGTCTCAACTACCAGACCGGTGCCGGTGCCAGCGGCCAGGTAATTTTGGAAAACGGCGGTTCGCTGGTGCTGGGGGCCAGCCTCCCGGCCTTGGCCTCCGGTGCGGCCTCCGGGCATTTTTGGTTGGGGACCAATGCCGTGATCAACCCGGCCGGTTTTAGCACTTCCCTGGGATTTCCCCTCGCCAATGCCTCCGGCCAGACCGGGTCGCTGCTCCTCACCGGTGGCGGCACGCTCACCTTGGCCGGCACCAACACGTTCAGCGGCCCCACCACTCTGGCCGGCGGCACCCTGGCGCTCACCGGTGGCGGGTCCCTGGCCGCCAGTTCCGCCCTTACCGTGCTCGCCGGTTCGCTGCTGGATGTTGCCGGTGTCACCGGCGGCTGGCACCTGGCGCCCGGCCAGACCTTGAGCGGCAACGGCGCCGTCAGCGGACCGGTGACCATCGCCGCCGGGGCCACGCTCCAACCCGGTCTGGGCGGCAGCGACACGGGCAGCTTGCAACTGAATAATACGCTGACCCTCGGCGGCACCACCTGGATCGCGGTCAACCGCACCAACTCCCCCAACGCCGCCAAGCTCACCGGGATCACGGCGTTGAGCGCGGGCGGCACCCTGGTTGTGACCAACACCGGCTCCGCCCTGCAAGCCGGCGATTTGTTCGTCCTCTTCAATGCCGGCAGTTGCAGCGGCTCCTTCGCCAGCTTGATTCTGCCCCCCTTGAACCCCAACCAGGTGTGGAACACCAATAATCTCTACCCGCACGGGTGGCTGGCCGTGCAAAGCGGCACCAACTACAGCGCCCTGCACCTGAATCCGTCCACGAGCTACCAGACGATTACCGGCATTGGGGGCAACCTGGCGGGCGGCGAGCAGTTAGCGTTGTATAATACTAGTACAAATTTGCTGAACAACGCGTTTTCGCCGGGCGGTTTGAACCTCAGTTTTCTGCGGATTGACAATCCCTACGGCCAGACCGAGCCCGCTTTCGACGGCTTGGTGAACGCCAATAATACGGTCATCTCGGCCTTCCGGGCGCTCCAGCCTCATGGTAAAATCATGATGACGTCGTGGTCCCCGCCCGGGGCGTTGAAAAATACAGGCAGCGCCTTCAAGGGCACCCTGGCCGTGGATGCCCAGGGTAAATTTGGCTACGCTAATTTTGCCAGCTGGTGGGTGGCTTCCTTGAAATATTGGCAAAGCAACTCCTCCCTGCCGGATTATGTGTCCATCCAAAATGAGCCCGACTGGTTTCCCACCAGTGGCACCAACAATGCCTGGCAGGCCGGCTGCGAGTTGACGGCCACCGAGGGGACTTACGCGGGCTATCCCCAGGCCTTCGCCGCCGTCACCAATGCGTTTCTGGCCGGTGGCTTGAGCAGCGTGCGGCTGATCGGGCCGGACACTTCGGGCACGAGCGGCAATATCATCCCCGCCTACCTGAACCAATTGCCCGCCGGCGCGATCTCGGTTGCCCATCATCCGTATGGCAATAATATCTCCACCACCGGCGCCGGACTTTTGACCACCCTCAATGCCCAGTATCCCTGGGCCTCTCATCTCAAATTCCTGGACGAATTTGATGGCGACAAGTGGCCCACTAATTATCCTGCCTGGATGGGCCTGGCCGTCACCATCCACAATGTTTTTGCCCTGGAGCACGCCAACGCGTATCTGGTCTGGAGCATTTTCTATGGCTTGGTGTATAATGCCAATGGCCAGCCCGCCTCGGATAATTATTATGCCGTTGGCCATTACAGTAAATTTATTAATCCCGGCGACTGGCAGGTCGGGGTCAGTGATACGGATACCAATGTCCTCGTCGAGTTGTACCGCCATCATGTCGGCCCGGGTGTCACCGACCGGCTCACGCTCATTTTAATCAATACCGGGCCCTATTACAGTTACCCCTTTATTAATACCGCTACCAATTGGTCCAGCGACCCCGCCCAACGTTCCTGGAAAGTCTGGCAAACCGCCAATGTGGGCACCCAGCAATATCGCCTGCAGCTCCTGGTAAATACCAATGGCGCCGGCCTGACCACCAATATGAGCCTCACCCTGCCACCGTATTCCCTCACCACGGCCGTGATCAATTCCGGCATTGCCTCCAACCCCACCAACCTGGCCTGGTCGGTAAGCTCCAACCGCTTGAACCTGGCCTGGCCGGAGGATCACCTGGGTTGGATCTTGCAGTCCCAAACCAATGCCCTGGCGGCGGGCTTGGGTTCAAAATGGGGGGATGTCACCAACAGCCAGTTCGGCATTCAAGCTGTCATCCCCCTAAATCCAAAAAATCCGGCGGTTTATTTTCGCCTGCGCCATCCGTGAAATGGCTTGAAAATGAAAATGTGTCGTGCCCATCAAATTTTATGAGAACCCTGTTTGTTTTTCTTGCCGCCTGGATACTGTTGTTGGATTTGACCCTGCAGGCCACCGCCGCCTCTGCCTGGGTCGAGTTGCCGCCGGCCCGCATCAAGGCGATCGCCGCGATGCTCTCACCGCAACCGGCGGGTTTTGGCCGGCCGTGCTCCGACCGCGCCTTCTGGCAATCCCCTGCCACCCTGGACCGCTGCGGCACCGCCCTGACCGCCGCCAATAAATTGTTGGGGGAAACCTTTCCCCCCTGGAGTGATGACCTGTACCTGGATTTTTCCCGCACCGGCCAGCGGCCGCCCGGGGAAAAAATGCTCGCCGCCCGCAAGGCGTGGCTCCAACCCCTGGTCGTGGCGGAATGCCTCGAAAATCGGGGCCGTTTCCTGCCGTTGCTCAATCAAGTGCTGCATGCCTTTGCCAGCGAACCCACCTGGACGCTCCCGGCCCACGATGGGGGGTTGGGCAGTTTCCACCGTGAAAATTATTTTGTGGATTTGGGGGCCGCGGCGTTTGGGGCGGATCTTGCCGAGGCCCTCTATCTGCTGGATGACCGGCTGGATCCCGTCGTGCAGCAGGAAGTCCGGGCGGCTTTGGAAACCCGGATTTTTGCCCCCATTCGCCACAGTCTGGCCACCGGCAAGGGCACCTATTGGCTCGGCAGTCGGACCGCGCCGGTGCAGAATAACTGGAATGCCGTCTGCCTCGCCGGGGTGGTGAGCGCGGCTTGCGCGGTGTTGCCAGACCGGGCCGACCGGGCCTTGTTCATCGCCGCCGGGGAGCACTACTCACGCTATTTTATCAACAGCTTTGACCCGGATGGTTACTGTCTCGAAGGCCCGGGCTATTGGGCTTTTGGCTTTGGTCATTATGCCATTCTCCGCACGGCCATGCTGGTGGCGACCGACGGTCGCTTGGAACTGTTTGCCCATCCCAAAATCAAGCTCATCGCCGCCTACGGCTTCCGCATCCAACTGGCAAATCGTTTGGTCCCCCCCTTTGAAGACTGCCGTTATGGTTTGCCGGCCGACCCGTATGTGACCGCTTACTGCAACCAGGTGTTTCAATTCGGCATCCCCGGCTGCGCCACCAACTCGGGCGTGGAGCACGATCGCCTGGATTCATTACTGATGCCCGTGCTCCCCATTGCCCCCCTGCGCTCGCCCTCGGCTGCCGCCGGCGATTTCCCGGGCGATCACTCTTACTTCAAACACCCTGGCGTGCTGGTTTGCCGTCCTTCCCCCGGCACGAACCAACGGTTCAGCGCCGCCATCAAGGCGGGCGGCAATGGCAGCCACAGCCATAACGACATCGGTTCGTTTGTGATCAGCGTGGCCGACCAAATTCTGGCGGGCGATCCGGGCGGCCCTTTCGCCTACAATAACAAAGTCTTCGGACCCGGGCGGTTCACCTACAAAATCCTCAACTCCTTTGGGCATCCCGTGCCCGTGGTGGCCGGCCAGTTGCAGAGCGACGCCACCCGCCTGCACCCCCGGGTGACCAGCACCCACTTCGGCGCCGGGGGCGAGGACATCAGCATTGATCTCCAGTCCGCTTATCCCGTGCCGGAATTACGGAGTCTGGTGCGAACGATGCACTATTCCCGCACCGGCCCGGGCGCGGTGGTGATCGAAGATCAGGTTGCGTTTAGCCGGCCGATGACGTTTGCCGAGGGGTTGCCCACGCTCGGCAGTGTAAAACGGCTCGACGCCAGCACCCTGGAGCTGAGTCTGGGCGGGCAGGCGATGGATGTGACGGTCGAGACTCCGGATGGCTTTGAACTAACCAGTGAACGAGTCGAGGAACTGGGCGCCCCGGCGTTTACCCGGCTGGGATTCCAATTGCTCAAGCCGGTTCGCCAGGCCACCATTAAAATCACCTTTCACCCGCCGGTAAAATGAATGCCATGGCTGTGCCATCCCAAAGTGTTTAACATGAAAGCCACCCGTTACCCCGCCTTTAAACCCGAACTCCGAAAGGAAAATGGCTGGGATGCGTCAAGCTGTTGGAGCAGAAACACTTTGGAAAAATCGCCGGCATACCCGCAGTGGTCTGGTGAGACTGCCTCTGCGCGCAGCGCGCATCCTTTAATGGGCAACTGCTTGGCAGCGGCTTGGGAAGCCAATTTTCCAAAGCGTTTATGCTCCAAGATATTGATGCAGACCGGCCGTTTTAATTTCGGAGTTCGGGTTAAATTGCCGAAAACTTATTGGCTCCTGCTCGGCTTGGTTTTATTTGGCCTGCCTTGCCGGGCCGAATCGTCCGGCAATGGCGCACCGGTCGTGGCCCGGGAGACGCCCGCCCAGCGGGAGTCCCGCACCGAGTGGTGGCGGGAGTCCCGGTTCGGCATGTTCATCCACTGGGACATGTCCAGTCTGGCGGGCACGGAAATTAGCTGGTCGCGCCAGGGTTCCAAACCGCTGGACATTACCGGCGACCCGGCGGGTTACGTGGCCGATCCGGTTTACGACCAGCTTTACCGGCAGTTCAATCCCACGCGGTTTGACGCCGCCGCCTGGGTGCGACTGGCCCAGGCCACCGGCATGAAATACCTCGTTTTCACCGCGAAACATCATGGCGGATTTTGCATGTGGGATACGCGTTTCACGGATTACTCCATCCGGCACACGCCCTTCCAGCGGGATGTGCTCCAAGAACTGGCTGCGGCCTGTCATCAGGCGGGCCTGAGATTTGGCATCTATTATTCCCCGCGCGACTGGCACCAGCCGGACTATGGCCGCGGGGATAACCAGAAATATGTCGCCTATCTGGACGGCCAGTTGCGGGAATTACTCTCGAATTATGGGTCGGTCGACGTGTTGTGGTTCGACAGTTATGGGCACGGCGATCCGCTGAACTTTTGGCATATTCCCGAAACTTGGGCGCTGATCAAAAGCTTGCAACCCCAGGTCCTGATCAACAACCGCCTGGCCGCCTTGCACGCCAATAATAATCCACCGTGCTCCCGGGGAGACTTTGACACCCCCGAACAACGCCTTGGCACCTATCAGGACACCCGCCTCTGGGAATCCTGCATGACCGTTGTGGAGGCCCCCCATGGCGGCTGGTCCTATCGCAAGGATGGCACCTTGCAGTCCCTGGCCGCGTGCCTGCACATGCTGGTTAGTTGTGCGACTGGCGACGGCAATTTGTTGCTCGATGTGGGGCCGGATGCCACCGGCGAGATTCCCGCCGACCAGTCCGCCCGTTTGCGGGAGATCGGGCAATGGCTGCAAATCAATGGCGAGAGCATTTATGCCACCCGCGGCGGTCCCTTCAAACCGGGCAGGTATGGCGGCACCACCCGTCGGGCCAGCACCGTTTATGTGCACGTGTTGCAATGGCCGGCGCAAGCGTTGCATCTGCCACCCATCGACGCCCGGCTGGTCCAGGCGCGTTTGTTAAATGGCGGACAAGTGGCTGCCCGGCAGTCTGCCGCCGGTCTCGATATCTCCGTGCCGCTTGCCGACCGGCCGGCCGTGGACACGGTCGTGGCCCTTAAATTTGACCGTGACGTGATGAAGTTCCCCGCCATCAGTGTGCCTGTTCCTGCGGTCAGCCCGTCCCCTGTCGCTCCGGCCACTGATTAAACGTATGTTCCCCACCAAACCTCTTTCGAATTGAATATGCCTATGAAAATGCCCCTGCTGAATGTGTGTCTGGCCGCCAGCCTGGTCCAGCTTGCCTCCGCGGCCACCAATGGTCCCGCCCCCGCCGAGGGCGTGACCGTCGAAACCACCACCCGCCCGCCGGCGTCCGCCGAGACGCCCGCCCAGCGGGACGCCCGCATGGCCTGGTGGCGGGAGGCCAAATTTGGCCTCTTCCTGCATTGGGGAGTCTATTCCGTGCCTGCCGGAAAATACGGCAGCCATACGAATTATGCCGAATGGATCATGAACTCCGCCCGCATTCCCGTGGCGGAATACCAGGCCTATGCCCGGGAATTTAATCCCGTAAAATACGATCCTGCTGCCTGGGCCAAAACGGCCCGGGACGCCGGCATGCGCTATATCGTCATCACCGCGAAACACCACGATGGGTTCGCCATGTTTCCCTCGGCTGCCAGCAAATGGAACGTCGTCGATGCCACGCCCTATGGCCAGGATCTGGTCGGGCCGCTCGTCCAGGCCGCCCATGACCAGGGCTTGAAAGTCGGCTGCTATTACTCCCAGTCCCAGGATTGGAACAATCCCGGCGGGGCCAAGAGTGGTTTCCCCGAGGGCGACGGTTGGGATCCCGTGCACAAAGGCGATTACGATGCCTATTTAAACCAGGTCGCCGTGCCGCAGGTCCGGGAACTCCTGACCCGCTACCCGCTGGATATTTTGTGGTGGGACACCCCGCTGTATATGACCCCCAAACGTATCGCTCCCCTGGCGGCGCTGGTAAAACTTCGCCCCGGCCTTGTCACCAATAATCGGTTGGGCGGCGGCTTTGGCGGCGATACGGCCACGCCGGAGCAATTTGTGCCGGTCACCGGCTATCCCGGCGATTGGGAGACCTGCATGACCATGAATGATCACTGGGGTTATAACGCTTACGACCAGAACTGGAAATCTTCCGCGGAACTCATTCGCAAACTCGCTGAAATATGCGCCAAGGGCGGTAATTTCCTGCTCAACATCGGTCCCACCTCGGCCGGCGAGTTTCCCCCCGCCAGCACCGCCCGCTTGCATGATATTGGCCAGTGGCTGCGCGTGAATGGGGATTCCATTTACGGAACCAGTCGCGGGCCCTTCGCGTACCTGCCCTGGGGCGTCGCCACCCGCAAAGGCAGCCTGCTGTACCTCCATATCTTTCAATGGCCGAACGATGGCCGGCTCGTGGTGCCCCTGGCCAATGAAGTCAAATCTGCTTCCCTGTTGGCCCGGCCCGGCAGTACCCTGCCGGTGGCCTCCCGGGATGGCCGGCTCCTGTTGACCCTGCCGGCCGCCGCGCCCGACCCGGCCGATTCCGTGGTCGCCTTGGAAATCAAGGGGGCGCCGGTCCTGCAACCAGTGCCTTCGGCGGGTGCCCCCGCCCAGGCATCCGCCTGGCTGCCGGGCAGCGAGCCCGCCCATGCCTTGGACGGCTCCGGCCAAAAATGCTGGCGTGCCCCCGGGAATGTCAAATCCGCCTGGCTCGAGGTGGATTTGGGCCAGCCGACTGCCATTGGCGCCTTTGGCCTCGATGAGCCCGATGTCTGGCCCCGCCTGCATCAAAGTTACACCCTCGAAGTGGCTGACGCTTCTGGCTGGCGCAAAATCGCCGGGGGAACCACCCAGGGTCATGGCACTTGCCAGAGCCTCCCGCCCGTCACGGCCCGGAAATTCCGCCTCACCATGGATTGCCCCCAAGGTTCCCCCGGCGTGGCCGAATTGCAGCTGTATCGCGCCGAAGAATAGCCAATCTGGAAATGTAACCATTACTAATTATGTAAGTGTAAAAAACTAATTAAGCTTGTCCCATGAACCAAACCCGCCGCGTCCGGCGCGCCCCCTCATTGGCCGTGCATGGTGAGTAATCCGGCTGGGTGTCCTCTGGTTATTGTGGGTCAAAATGGCTCATTTCGGCCCCGGCCTGACCTCCGCCAGGCGGTGTACTCCGTTACAGAAGTCTCCAAAAACGGCCCATTTTATAATCTTTACCGCTCTTTAATAACTTTTTAATCCCGCGTTTAACCCGCTCGGCCCCAAATTCGCCCCCCCGGTCATCGGCTGCCCCAGCCCCGGCCAGCGCCTTTCCTTTTCCTGCTGCCATCCACCATTCACCCCAAATGCCGGTTGACTTTTGGGCGGGGCAAAGGCATTAGCTTGGAGGTTCCTTAATAACCCAAGCTTTGACGAATTGAGTGACTGCCACCACCCCGCATGCCGGATTGAATCGTTCACCATGGGCCGCCGGCGGGTGGCTCCTGGTTTGGCTGCTGGTGTGGGCGGCTGGCGTCCGGCCGGCGGCCGCCCAGCCCACCAATACGGCCTTGCACACCGTGGCGGAGGTGCGCAGCATGACCGCCGCCGAGGCCCAACAGCACCGGCGTGTGACCTTGCGCGGCGTCGTCACCTTTTATGAGGAGAGCCTCTTTTCCCGGTTTATTCAGGATGACACCTCCGGGGTGTACCTGTTCGATGCCGGATTGCCCGTGCATTTGATCCCCGGCCAGTTGGTGGAGGTGCAGGGGACCACCAGCCCGGGGGAATACGCACCCATCGTCGTGCCGCAGGAAATCCGTGTGGTCGGCCAGGCCGCGCTCCCCGAACCCAAGCGGGTGAGTTACGAGGACATTGCCAGCGGCAAGGAAGACAGCCAGTTGGTGGAGATCAGCGGGGTGGTGCGGTCGGTGGAGTTTCTGGCAACCAACCAATATTTTCTGGTCGAAATTACCACGGGCGGTGGCCGCCTGTCGGTTTACGCACCCAAACTGCCAGTGGACCGGATGGAGGCCCTGCCGGATAGCACGGTCCGCGTGCGCGGGGTGTGTTCCACGCAATTTAATCACCGGCGGCAGTTGTTTGCCATCCGCTTGATGGTGCCGCGCCCGGAAGATTTCATGCTGGAATCCCCGGCCCCAGCGGATCCGTATGCCGGCCCCGTTAGGCCCATGGGCAGCCTGCTGCAATTCACCCCGCAGGGCTCCTTTGGCCGGCGGGTGAAGGTGGCAGGTCGGGTCATTTATAGTGCCCCCGGCAAGGAATTGTTTTTGCAGGAAGGGGATGAAGGCGTGGAAGTGCAGACTAAAGGCGAATCCCCGCTGGCCCTGGGGGACCAGGTGGAGGCCCTGGGCTTTGTAAGCCAGGGCGATTACACGCCAGTCCTGCAGGATTCCATCTATCGTAAAATCGCCCCCGGCCCGCCGGTGGCACCCCTGGCGGTCCTGCCGGATGAGGCCTTGAATGGCAAGTACGACTGCCGGTTGATTCAAGTGACCGCCAAAGTCCTCGACCGGGCCCTGCACGGGACGGACCGGTATTTGGTATTGCAAGCGGGCAATTTTATCTTCCAGGCGTTTTTGGGCGGGTTGGACGGCAGCGACCCCCTGGTGGGCTTGGAAAATGGCAGCCGCGTGGCCGTCACCGGGGTGTGTCGGATCGAGCCAGGCACCTGGCAGGCCGGGGATTTGTGGCGGGCCAAGGCGTTTCGCCTGCAAATGCGCTCCATTGCCGATGTCCAGTTGGTGGAAGCCCCCTCGTGGTGGACTCTGCGCCGGGTGCTGGGCATGGCCATAATTGTGGGGGTGGTGGCGCTGGCGGCCTTCGCCTGGGTGGCGGTGCTCCGCCGGCAGGTGGCGGAACGGGGCCGGGAGCTGGAAATTCAAATTCAGGAGCGGCAACTGGCTGAGCGCCGGCGCGAAATCGAACAGGAGCGCACCCGCGTGGCGCAGGATTTGCATGATGAACTGGGGGCCACCCTCACCGAGGTGGGCATGCTGGGGTCGCTGATCAAGACCCCGTCGCTCTCCCAGGAAACCCGCGATGGGCATTTGGACAAACTGGTGCATGTGTCCCGGGCGGTGGTGGCCACGCTGGATGAAATTGTCTGGGCGGTGAATCCCAAATACGACTCGGTGGCGTCACTGGCGAGTTATTATTCCTTGTTCGCCCAGCGGTTTCTCAATCTCGCGGGCATGGCCTGTCGTTTGAGTGTGGCGGAGACCTTTCCCGTGGCCCCGCTGGATTCCCGTCTGCGCCACGGGGTTTTTCTTGCCTTCAAAGAGGCGCTCAACAATGCTGTGCGGCATTCCGGCGCCTCCCAGGTTCATATTGAAATGAATGTGGTCGGGCAACAATTACGGATCGTGGTTTCCGACAATGGGCGTGGCTTCACCGGTCCGGTCCGGCAGCCGGGCAGCGACGGTCTGGCCAGCATGCAGGAACGCATGGCCAAACTGGGCGGCCACTGTGACATCCAGAGCGAGCTGAATCGCGGAACCACGGTGCAATTTAGTTTGCCCTTGGAAGGGCCAGTGCCATGACCAAAGTTGCCATCGTTGAAGATAACAAAACCACCCGTGAGGGATTGGAGACCATTGTCAATCTCTCGCCCGACTTCCGCTGCGTGGGGACCTGTTCCTCCGCCGAGGAGGCCTTAAAGGTCCTGCCCAAGCTGGAACCTGAACTGGTCTTGATGGACATCCAGCTGCCGAACATGTCGGGAGTGGATTGTGTGGCGCGTTTGAAAGAGCTGCTGCCCTCAGTGAAGGCAATCATGGTGACGGTTTATGAAGATCCGGACCGGATTTTCCGCGCGTTACGGGCCGGGGCTTCGGGGTATTTGCTCAAACGTTCCACCCCGGAAGAGGTCCTGCACGCCATGAACGAGGTTCAATTGGGAGGTGGGGCCATGAGTGGTGAGATCGCCCGGAAGGTGATCGGTTATTTTCGCGAGCAAGCCACTGTCAGCACGGTCGTCGAGGAACTGACGCCGCGCGAGCGCGAGGTGCTGGAATTGGTGGTGCATGGGTTGTCCAACAAGGAAATTTGCGACCGGCTTTCAGTAACCGTGGCAGCAGTACGCTTTCATCTCAAGCACATCTACCAAAAATTGCACGTCCATTCCCGGACGGAAGCGGCCTTGAAATTCAAGTCGGGGAAATAGCTCGTCCCAAAAACTCCCCGCTGGCAGGCCGCTTCAAGCCTCAAAATTCCAATTCGGAAGTGTAAAGATAACGCAAGGCGGCTATGTGGCGGGCTTAATTTGATGCAGGGTCTTGCCGTTGCATGTCGGCAAGTTTCAAGTTTTCAGCAAGTGCGGCAAAAACCTCCTTATGGCAGTGGTCAAACAATCTTTGTGCTGCGGCACTGTCGCCCGGCACCCTTCCGTGAAGAATGTTATCCAGAACCAAAACCTGACCCCGCAACGCTGTTACCTCATGCAGCAGAAACAGAATCAACGCCCGGTCTGAAAGGTTTTTAGGATCAATTGTCGGTTCAAAATTATTGCTCATATGTCGTTGATAATTAGGAGTTTAAAAGCAATTGCTTGGTGGTCAGAAGAAGCCTTTATTGAGGTCCGTTGGCTCTTCATCGCTTTCTGGGTTTCCGCTTGGTGGCCTTTTTTTGTAGCCCGGCCCAAAAGCACTATGCGTCAAACGCACACGCTCTATTTCAAGCGCATCCATGTGTGTTTTCTCATTTGGCGTGAGTGTTTCACAATTTTTAAGATTCGCTGTAAGTGCTTGTATTTGCGCTGCCAAATCGCGGTGCTCAGGTTCGTTCATAATCACCGTTGGTAACAGCCAGCGGTCTCCGCGTCAAGCAAGCCTTGCGTTATCTTTATACTTCCGTTCCAATTTATTCGGTTTGGGCATGAAATCCTATCCACTTTGGGAGCTAGCCCTTTGGCCGGAAACGATTATAGTAAGGTCGAAATCACCATCTGACGTTAACGCCTGCTGTGGCAGCGTCGCCGTCGGTAATGGTTACAACAACCAAAACGACAACGCAACCTGAACTGAGCCAATGAACAAAACTACGTTAAACAACACGCGCGCGGCCGGGCTGGCCCGATGGGCTTCGGCCATCACCCTGCCCATGGCCCTGGGTGCGCTACTGCTGGGAGCCGCGACCGGCCAGGCACAGCCCCTCATTCCTGCCAATACCCCGACCCTCCCGGCGGGCCATGTCATTTCACTTTATAACAGCACCGCCACCTACACCAACATCCCCGGGGTCAATTTTTACGAAGTCTGGTGGAGCGGGCAGTGGAGTTCGTTTGGGGATTTCACCATTGATGGCACAACCAACGTGGTCAAGGGGTATCAAGGCCTGCTCTTCACCGGGGTGGGTTTTGAAGGCCATGTGCAGAATGTCGCGGGTTGCACCAATTTGCACCTGGATGTCTTTACGCCGAATGGCGACAGTTTTGCCGTCCGCATCGTGGACACAGCGGGCGTGAGTGCCGATATTACCTACACGGCCGCCAGTGGCGTGATCACCAACAATGGCTGGATTGGGCTGGATTTGCCTTTGAAGCAGTTTGTATCCTCTGCTCCGGCCTTGAATCTGACCAGCATCCAACAATTGGGCTGGATCATTAATAATGCCGGGGAAGACTCGCCCGCCGATTACTACATCGACAACGTGTATTTCGGTGCCAGCACCAATTTGGTGGTGGTGGCCCCACCGGCCACCCCGGCCCCGACGGTCAATGCTCCCACGCCCAGCCAGCCAGCCACCAATGTGCTGGCCCTCTACAACAGCAGTGGCAAATATGTTAATGCCCCCAATGTCAATTTTTACGCCAATTGGAGTTCTGCCCGGAGTTTGGGTGATTTTACCAATAAATTGGGCAGTGTGCTCAAATCCTACATCGGCTTGAATTACGCCGGGGTGGAAGCCGATTCTGATTATTTGGGCGGAGCTGACGAGGACGTGAGCGGTTTCAACACCTTGCACTTGGATGTCTGGACGACGGCCGACCAACTGGCCATCAAACTGGTCAGCACCGACAACGGCGCGGCCCCGGAATTGATTTATCCTGCCAGCAGCGGTGTGATCACCAGCAACCATTGGGTGAGTCTGGACATTCCCGTCGCGGCTTTCACTGCCCTGGCGCCCAACTTGGATTTGACCCATATCAGCCAGCTTTTGTGGGTGGACAATGGGGACATTGCCGGCTCCGGTGTGCGCAACGGCGTCTTTTACTTCGACAACATTTACTTCTACAATCAGTTTGCCTCCACGGTTTATGTGGACCCCGCCCAAGCCTGGCAGGGTTACATGAATGTCTCCGACCTCCCGAGCAAGGGCGGCGCGTATCAATTTGGCAGTGGTTGGGGCACTGGTGCCTTGCCGGCCACCTTCAATGGACCGGTGGTCACCCTCGCTCCCAACGTCAATACCTACAATGCCAGCGACGCTTATTGGGCGAATCCGGATGGTTCGGGCAACAAGATTTGTGACGCCAGTTTCTATGTGCAAAACGACGGGCTGGCCGGCCAGTCCATCACCTTCACTGGCTATTGCATTAGCAACACCCTGGTGGCCCCGTATACCTCCACTGTCTTCATCAAAGACTTTGCCCCCAATTACTCCTCCTTTGTGGGCACCAACCTGCCGCTTGTGGGCGGAAGCCGGTTTACCCTGAACTGGGTTGCGGGCGCTGGTGACCATGTGCAATATGGTTTTGAAACGGTGGGACCGGATGCCAATCCGGCCACGGTGGCCAGCTTGGGCCAGGTCCTGATTTCGAGCAACGTGGTAGTGACCCCGCCGCCCCCGAATTATCCGACCACCAACGCGCCCACTCCCACCCGGCCGCAGTCCAAGGTGATCTCGCTGTGGAACAGCAGCGGCACCTATTCCAATGCTCCGGCCATCAACTTCTATCCGTGGGGCGCGGCCTCCGGTTCCGGTGATTTTACGGTCACCAGTGGTCGTTTGGTTAAATCCTATCTGGGACTCCAATACTTCGGCGTGGAGCTCAACCCTGATTATAGCGGCGGCACGGACGTGGATGCCAGCGGCTGCGTGGGCTTGCATGTTGACGTGTGGACCACGGCCAACCAACTGGCCATCAAGCTGGTCAGCACCCTTAATGGCGCGGCTCCTGAAGTGATTTATTCTGCCGGCACTGGGGTGATCACCAGCAATCATTGGGTGAGCCTGGACATTCCGCTCACGGCCTTCACCGCGTTGAATCCTGCGATAGACCTGACTCACCTCAGCCAGTTGCTGTGGATTGACAATGGGGACATCAGCGGCCCCGGCGTGCAGCAGGGTAACTTCTACTTCGACAACGTGTATTTCTACGCGAACAGCGCGCCGACCGCACCGTCGGTGACCGCCCACGTGACCAGCGGGGGTTGCCAGGTGACCTTCCCCACGCAGAGCGGCTTCACCTATACGGTGCAGTACAAAAACAACTTGACGGATACGACCTGGACCACCCTGAGTTCCGTGAGCGGCACGGGTTCGGCCGCCACGGTGCCGGATTCCACCACCGGACTGGCCCATCGTTTCTACCGCATCTCGATTCAATAACACTCCTCCCGGGCGGGGCGAGTGAATCGCCCCGCCTAAACACTTGGGCCGGCACCGTCTGGTGCCGGCCCAATTTTAAAAAATAACATGAGAATTTCCCATTCACCCTCCCGCCAGGCCTTTACCTTGATCGAACT
>CAIQWB010000145.1 GCA_903875465.1 uncultured Verrucomicrobia subdivision 3 bacterium | reverse complement strand
CTGCCCGCCGGTGTGGAAATGGTGATGCCCGGGGACAACGTCTCCGTGGAGATCGAAATGCAGAAGCCCGTGGCCATGGAAAAAGGCCAGCGCTTCGCGATCCGCGAAGGCGGCCGCACCATTGGTGCCGGTCGTGTGGCGGAAGTCGTCGCCTAAGGCGAATCTGTGTCAGGGGACGGGGTGGGTAACCCCGTCCCCTGATGTTCTGTCGAAAGAAATAGTTTTGGTGCAATAGGGCGTTAGCTCAATTGGTAGAGTAGCGGTCTCCAAAACCGTTGGTTGAAGGTTCAAGTCCTTCACGCCCTGCCAGCCGCGGAGAGGTGGCAGAGTGGTCTATTGCGGCGGTCTTGAAAACCGCTGTGGGGTAACTCCCACCGGGGGTTCGAATCCCTCCCTCTCCGCCAGTATATAATTGTTGTGAGTACTTTGAGTATTTTAATCTGGGTGGTCCTCGTGGGCGTGGTCTTCGGGGTACTGTGGTCACAGGGCAAAATTGCCCAGTTCGCCGGTTATGTGCGCGAAACGCGCACCGAGCTCGAAAAATGCTCCTGGCCCACTTGGGACGAGTTGAAGGGTTCCACCCTGCTGATTTTCATGTCTATCGTCATTCTCGGTGCCTTCACCGTGGTGGTTGATTTCGTTTTGTTGCAGGTGTTCATTAAATTGTAATCATGCAGAACCAATGGTTCATCGTGCAGACACTGTCTGGCCAGGAAAACAAGGTCAAGGACAGTATTGAGAAGCGGCTGAAGTCCGACGAGATGGAGGAGTACATTAAAGAAGTGCTCGTTCCGATGGAAAAAATCGTCGAAGTTCGCAATCAAAAGAAAACGGTTTCCAACCGAAAGCTCTGGCCTGGTTATGTTTTTGTGGACATGGTTTTGCTCGATGAAAATGGCCGCATCATTGAGGCGCCATGGTATTTCATCAAAGAAACCCAAGGTGTGATCGGTTTCGTGGGTGGGGAACCGCCGCTGCCCACTCCGGCGGCAGAAGTCGAGGCCATTAAAGCCCAGATCTACGCGTCTGAGGAAACGGAGAAGCCGAAAGTTAACTTTGACGTGGGTGAGACCATCAAGATTAATAACGGACCGTTCTTGAATTTCAGCGGGGTGATTGAGGAAATCGACCCTGAACGTGGCAAGTTGAAAGTGACCGTCAACATCTTCGGTCGCAATACGCCGGTGGAACTCGAATACTGGCAGGTGGAAAAAGCTTAATATTGTTTTATGGCAAAGAAAGTTACAGGACAGATTAAATTGCAGATTGCCGCTGGTCAGGCAAATCCCGCGCCCCCCGTGGGTCCGGCGCTCGGTCAGCACGGCGTCAACATCATGGCGTTTTGCAAAGAGTTCAACGCCGTCACCAAAAATGACGCTGGACTCGTCATTCCCGTGGTCATCACGGTGTACCAGGACAAGTCTTTCACTTTTATCACCAAGTCGCCCCCGGCGTCCGTGCTGCTCAAGAAAGCGGCCGGCATCACGGCGGGTTCCAAGACCCCGAACAAGGAAAAAGTCGGGAAGGTGACCCGCAAGCAGGTCATGGAAATCATCAAGATGAAATCCAAGGACATGAGCGCCACCAATGATGAAGCCCTGTTCCGGGTCATCTCGGGCACGGCTCGCAGCATGGGAATTGAAGTTGTCGGTTAATTAAAAAACATCCAATCGCGGGAGAACCTTGTGGTTCGCATGCACCGCACCTATATAAATGCCCAGTAAACGTTTCAAAAAAGCGCTCGAACTCGTCGACGCCACCAAAAATTATACTTTGAAAGACGCGGTGGTGGTTCTCTCCAAGTTCCCCAAGGCCAAATTTAACGAAACCATTGACCTGGCTTTCCGCCTCGGCGTGGATCCCAAGCAATCGGACCAGATGGTCCGCGGAACGGTGCCCTTGCCTCACGGCAGCGGCAAACTCGTCCGTGTGCTCGTCTTCACCCGTGATGGCAATGCCGCCGACGCTGCCAAGGCGGCCGGTGCCGAATACGTCGGTTTCGAAGAAATGATCGCCAAATGCCAGGCTGGCTGGGCCGACTTTGATGTCGCCATCGCCACCCCGGAAGCGATGATTGAGGTCCGTAAATTGGGCAAGGTTCTCGGGCCGCGCGGTTTGATGCCGAACCCGAAGACTGGCACCGTGACCGACGATACCGCCAAAGCGGTTCGCGAAGTCAAAGCGGGTCGTGTGGAGTACAAGGTTGACAAGGCGGGGAATGTTCACGTCGTGGTGGGCAAGCTCTCCTTCAAGCCTGAGCACATCGAAGAAAACGCTCGCGCCGTGATCGAAGCCGTCGCCAAGGCCCGCCCGAACAGTATCAAGGGCACCTACATCAATTCTTGCACCATCTCGGCCACCATGAGCCCCCCAGTGCGCGTGGATATCCGCGAGTTCTCGAGCAACTAATCATCATAAATTGATTCAAACCCTCGAGTTTTAACAAATTTAATCCAATTTACTAAAAAGCCATGCGTGCTGAAAAACAACTGTTAACCCAAGAATACGCGACGCGTTTGAACGCCTCGCCTTTCTTTATCGTGGTCGGCTATCAAGGTCTTAAAGTAGCTCACCTGACCGAGCTGCGTTTGCGCCTCGCCAAGGCTGGTGGCGAAGTTCACGTGGTCAAAAACACCATTTTCGCGATCGCGGCCAAGGAAACTGGCTCCGTTGAATTGAATGGTTCGATTTCCGGCCAGACCGCTGTGGTCACTGGTGCCAAGGATGTCTCGGCGGCCGCCAAGGTTCTGAAGAATTTTGCGGCTGAATTCGACAAACTGAAAATTAAGTTCGGTTACTTGAACAACGCGCGTCTCGAAGAAGACGGTATCCTGGCCCTGGCTGAACTGCCGAGCCTGGATGTGCTGCGCGGCAAATTGCTGGGTCTGTTCAATGCCCCGGCGACCAAGCTGGTGGTGTTGCTGAACACGCCGGCTTCCATGCTGGCGCAAGTCATCAAGGCCAAGTCCGAACAAGGCGAGCAAGGCGAAAAAGCCGAATAACCATTTCCGGATTAAAACCCGGTTTTAACTGGAAAAACCAAACAACTAGAACAAACGTAAATCGTCGGTTTGCAGGCCGTAAACTGAAATTCGCCGTGGCCGCGGTGGACGACGAGACGACAACAAGAAAGAAACATGGCTGATATTGCAAACTTAGTGGAAGAATTGAGCAAGCTTACCGTTTTGGAAGCTGCTGACCTGGTCAAGCAACTGGAAACCAAGTGGGGCGTTTCCGCTGCTGCCCCGGTGGCGGTTGCTGCTGCTGGTGGCGCTGCTGCTGGTGCTGCTGCGGCTGCTCCGGCGGCTGCCAAAGACACCTTTGACGTGATCCTCGTCTCGCTGCCGGCGGACAAAAAGATCGCGGTGATCAAAGCGGTGCGCGAAGTCAAAGCCGGTTTGGGTCTGGCGGAAGCCAAAGCCCTCGTCGAAGGCGCTCCGAAGCCCTTGCTCGAAGGTGCCAACAAAGCGGACTCCGATGCTGCCAAGAAGAAGCTCGAAGACGCTGGTGCCAAAGTCGAAATCAAGTAATCGTTGTCATACGGGGTGGCGATGTCTCATCGCCGCCCCGTTTTTGCCCCTTGGGATGGGGCGGAGTACAGAATTTATTAGTTACCAACAGTTAGCATAGTTTGGTTTGGTTTTGGCAGGTTAGCCGCGGATTGCGGCTGGCTTGCCTTGTGTCGTTGAGTGAAAAATGCCGGTGCGCCTGAAAACGCACCCAACCAGAAAGTTTAAAATGCCATCGCGTGCCACAGAACGTATCAATTTCGGCAAGATTAAAGAAATCGTAAGTCCGCCGAACATGATCGAATTGCAGACCAACTCCTATGCGGAGTTCCTGCAGGCGGATGCTTCGCCTAAAAAACGCTTGAAACACACCGGTTTGGAATCCGTATTCCGGGAAGTGTTTCCGATCGAAAGTTACGACGGCAAGTGCGTCCTCGATTATGAGTCTTATGAGATTGGCGAACCCAAGCTCGACTGGCTGGAATGCCTGCGCGAAGGGTTGACTTATGGCGCGCCACTTTACGTGACTTTCCTGCTCCGCGAAGAGGGCAAGAGCGGTAAAGAGGAAAAAGTATTCATGGGCGAACTGCCGCTCATGACCCCCCAAGGTACTTTTGTTATCAATGGCGCGGAGCGCGTCGTGGTTTCCCAATTGCATCGTTCCCCGGGCATCGCTTTCGAGGCGGCCCAGCATCCGAACGGCAAAATGCTGCATAGTTTTCGCGTGATTCCGGACCGTGGCTCCTGGTATGAGGCCCAGTTCGACACCAGTGACTTGCTCTACGTTTATCTCGATCGCAAAAAACGCCGTCGGAAATTTTTGACGACCACGTTCTTCCGGGCGCTGAGCTTCTTGGATGTCGAAGGCGGCATCAATACCAAGAGCAAGGACAATGGGGAGAAGACCCGTGGTGGTGATGAGGAAATCCTCAAATTGTTTTATGATATCGAGGAAATTTCGGTCAAAGATGCCGAAAAACTCGAAGATTTGACCAGCCGGGTGCTGATTCATGACGCCACGGATGAGGAAAAAGGCCTGGTCGTTGCCCGGGCTTTTGAACCGCTGTCCAAAGCCGTGGTCAAGCAAATTGCTGATTTAGGCATCTCCAAGATCAAGGTTGTCGACACCTCCGTGGATGACGGCATCATGATCAAGTGCCTGAAGAAGGATCCGGCGAAAAACGAGGAAGAAGCCCTCAAGGATATTTATCGCCGCCTCCGCCCTGGGGACCCCCCGACGGCGGCCAACGCGCGAGCACTGCTCAAGCGCTTGTTCTTCGATTCCAAACGTTATGATTTGGGCCGCGTGGGTCGTTACAAGATCAATCAGAAATTGGGCATGAAAGACGGGGATTCCCGGATTTTGACCAAGTCTGATCTGGTTTCCGCCACCAAATATTTGCTCCGCCTGAAAAAGGGTGAGGGTAGCGTGGACGATATCGATCACTTGGGCAGCCGCCGCATCCGTACGGTGGGCGAACTTCTGGCCAACCAGTGCCGCGTGGGCCTCGCCCGCACGGAACGCCTGGTCAAGGAGCGCATGACGTTGTTTGACCAGAGCGTTGAACAAATGATGCCCCAGAAACTCATTAATCCGAAGGCTTTGTCCGCGGTGATTCGTGATTTCTTCGGCCGTTCGCAATTGAGCCAGTTCATGGATCAAATTAATCCGCTCGCGGAATTGACCCACAAACGCCGCTTGTCGGCACTCGGGCCAGGCGGGTTGAGTCGTGATCGTGCTGGTTTTGAAGTCCGCGACGTTCATCCGTCGCATTACGGCCGGATTTGTCCCATTGAAACGCCCGAAGGACCGAACATTGGATTGATCGCTTCACTGGCGACCTTCGCGCGCATTAATGAATTCGGCTTCCTTGAAACGCCCTATCGGCGGGTGAAGGAAGGCAAGGTTACCGGGGATATTGATTTCCTGACGGCGGATCGTGAGGAACAGTATATTGTGGCCCAGGCTAACTCTGTCCTGGATGACAAGGGTCATTTCATCACGGATCGCGTGGTTTGCCGCTGCCGGGGTGACTTTATCGACGTGGAACCGGCCAAGGTTGACTACATGGATGTGTCGCCGAAGCAATTGGTCTCCATCGCTGCGAGCTTGATTCCGTTCTTGGAACACGATGACGCGAACCGCGCTTTGATGGGTTCCAACATGCAACGCCAAGCCGTGCCGCTGTTGATCACGGACGCGCCGCTGGTCGCTACTGGTCTGGAAGACCGCGTGGCCCGGGACTCCCGTGCCGTGGTGGTGACGGAATCAGCTGGCAAAGTGGCGTCCGTCACTGGCAACCAAGTTATCATCACGCCGGACGGCAAACTGCCGGAAGGCAAAAAGAAGCTCAAACACGATCCGGCCAACGGCACGTGTGTGTACCCCATCCGCAAATTCATGCGGTCCAATGCCGCCACTTGCATCAATCAGAAGATTCTGATTCGCAAGGGTGACACCGTGAAAAAGGACCAGGTCATTGCTGACGGTCCGTGCACGGAAAATGGCGAACTGGCCCTCGGACGTAACGTGCTCGTGGCGTTCATGCCGTGGAATGGTTATAACTTCGAGGACGCGATCCTGATTAGTGAGCGCATTGTGAAGCAGGATATCTTCACCAGCATTCACATTGACGAGTTTGAAGTCGCCGCGCGCGACACCAAACTGGGACCCGAAGAAATCACCCGGGATATTCCGAACCTCGGCGACGAGGCTTTGAAGAATCTGGGACCTGATGGGGTCATTCGCGTGGGTGCCGAAGTCAAGCCCGGCGATATTCTCGTGGGCAAGATCACCCCCAAATCCGAGACGGAACTGGCTCCCGAAGAACGTTTGCTGCGCGCCATTTTCGGCGAAAAAGCCGCGGATGTGAAGGACACCTCGCTGAAAGTGCCGTCTGGCACCTATGGCATCGTCATGGACGTGAAAGTTTCGTCCAAGAAGGACGGCGAACGCGTTGTGAAGTCCGCCAGCACTGAGGAAAAACGGCAGGCCAAACAGATCGAGGATGAGCATAAGAAGAAATCCGACGAATTGAGCGACCAGTTGACGGAAGCCTTGAGCAATATTCTGCTTGGGGAAAAGATTCCGCTCGACGTGGTTAACAGCGAGACGGGTGAGATTATCATCCCGGCCAACCGCAAGATCACCAAGACCCTGCTGCGCAAGCTGGCACTGGTCTATGATCGTATCGAAATTGACCCCTCGCCGATCCGCAACAAGATCACCGAAATCATCGGCAGCTTCAAAAAGAAGTTTGATGATTTGCAGATGCAGTACGACGAGGAAATGGACCGGGCGGAAACGGGTGACGGCATCGAAGCTGGCATCGTTAAATCCGTGAAGGTTTACATTGCCTCCAAGCGCAAACTGTCGGTTGGTGACAAGATGGCCGGACGTCACGGTAACAAAGGTGTTGTGGCCCGCATTGTTAAAGAAGAGGACATGCCGTTCCTGGCGGATGGTACGCCGGTGGAAATCGTGCTGAACCCCCTGGGCGTGCCTTCGCGCATGAACGTGGGGCAGGTGCTCGAAACCCATTTGGGTTGGGCAGCCAAATTCCTTGGTCTTAAGTTTGCGACGCCGGTGTTTGACGGCATGAAGGAAAAGGACATTCGCGGTTACCTGAAGCAGGCCGGCCTGCCCGAACATGCCAAGACGCATCTCTACGACGGCCGCACTGGTGACCAGTTTGACCAGGAAATTGTGGTGGGTTACATCTATATGATGAAACTGGGCCATTTGGTCGCAGACAAGATTCACGCCCGCGCAGTGGGTCCCTATTCCCTCGTCACCCAGCAACCGCTGGGCGGCAAGGCACAGTACGGTGGCCAGCGCTTCGGCGAAATGGAAGTGTGGGCGATGGAAGCCTATGGGGCGGCCTACACACTGCAAGAATTGCTGACCGTTAAATCGGATGATGTGCAGGGACGCACCCGGATCTACGAGAGCATTGTCAAAGGTGACAACTCCCTCGAAGCCGGTATTCCCGAATCGTTCAACGTATTGGTCAAGGAAATGCAGTCGCTCGGGCTCGACGTCAAAGTCGGCTACACCAATCCGGTGGAAAACACCGAGGCGCCGGTCCAGGTTCTGGCCACGCTCTAATTAGCAAACCATTTAACAACGCGGAATATTTTGAGTATGACAGGCACCAAAGAAAACGCACGCGAACTGCTGGGTCTCGAAAAGGTCAACCAGGTTGATTATATCGGGATCACGCTGGCGTCGCCGGACGCCATCCGGTCGTGGAGCAAGGGCGAGGTTAAGAATCCGGAAACCATCAACTACCGGACTTTCAAGCCCGAAAAGGGCGGTTTGTTCTGTGAGCGTATTTTCGGTCCCGTGAAGGACTGGGAATGCTCTTGCGGTAAGTACAAGCGCATCAAGCATCGCGGGATCGTCTGCGATCGCTGCGGTGTGGAAGTGACATTGTCCCGCGTGCGTCGCGAGCGCATGGGCCATATTGAACTGGCCGTGCCGACCTGCCATATCTGGTTCTTCAAATGCATGCCCTCACGCATCGGCCTGGTGCTGGATGTGACGGCGCGCAATTTGGAACGCGTCATTTATTACGAGGATTACTTGGTCATTGATCCGGGCAACACTCCGTTGAAGCCGCATGCGCTGCTCAACGAGCATGAATACCGCGAAGCCAAGGAAACTTACGGAGCTGAATCCTTCGTGGCCAAGATGGGCGCTGAGGCGGTGCGCGAAGCTTTGGCCCGCGTTGATTTGGTCAAGGGCGTGGAGCAATTGGAAATCGGGATGACCGAAACCAAGAGCAAACAAATCCGCAAAAAGCTGGCCAAGCGCATCAAACTGTTGCAAGGCTTGGGCATCTCGAAGAGCCGTCCGGAATGGATGATTCTCACGGTGCTGCCGGTGATTCCGCCGGACTTGCGTCCGTTGGTTCCGCTCGAAGGCGGCCGCTTTGCCACCTCGGATCTGAACGATCTGTACCGCCGGGTGATTAACCGCAACAACCGTCTCAAGACGTTGCTGCAACTCAAGACGCCGGAAGTCATTATCCGTAATGAGAAGCGCATGCTTCAGGAAGCCGTGGACGCACTTTTTGACAACGGTCGCCATGGCCGCCCGGTTACGGGTGCCGGCAATCGTTCCCTGAAGTCGTTGAGCGACATGCTCAAGGGCAAAGGCGGGCGTTTCCGTCAAAACTTGCTGGGCAAACGTGTGGATTATTCGGGCCGTTCCGTGATCGTCATCGGTCCGGAATTGAAACTGAACCAATGCGGTCTGCCCAAAAAGATGGCCTTGGTTTTGTTCGAACCGTTCATTATTCGTCGTTTGAAAGAACTCGGTTATGTGCACACCGTGCGCAGCGCGAAGAAGATGATCGAACGCCAGACCAGGGAAGTTTGGGACGTGCTGGAAGAAGTGACCAAGGGTCATCCGGTGCTGCTCAACCGCGCCCCGACGCTGCATCGCTTGTCGGTTCAGGCCTTTGAACCGCAATTGATTGAAGGTGAAGCTATTCGCATCCATCCGTTGGTTTGTACCGCTTACAACGCGGACTTCGACGGTGATCAAATGGCCGTGCACGTTCCGTTGTCCATTGAAGCGCAGATGGAAGCCCGTCTGCTCATGATGGCCACGAACAACATCTTCAGCCCTTCCTCGGGCAAGCCGATCATCACGCCCACGCAGGATATTACGCTGGGTTGCTATTACGTCACGGCCGAGCCGCGCAAAGCGATGCCGGCCGATCCCCGGGAATTGCCTTTGTTTGGCACCCAGGAGGAAGTCATTTTTGCTTATGACGACGGTGCGGTGAAAACGCACGACCGCATTCGCTATTCCAATCCTGATTTCGGCCGTAAGACCGTTTACGGCGATGCGAATAAAAAAATCATTGAAACCACGGTTGGCCGCGTTTTGTTCAGCGAAATCTGGCCCACGGAACTTGGTTTCTACAATCGCGCGGCCGGCAAGAGCCAGCTCGGCGATTTGATTTGGAAATGCTACAAGTTCGCCGGTCATGAAAAGACCGTCATCATGCTCGACAAACTCAAACAACTGGGTTTCCGTGAGGCCACCAAGTCGGGGGTGTCGATCGGCATTGACGACATGATCGTGCCCAAGGAACGCGACCAGGAAATCGAAGAGGCACACCGCCAGATTCGTGAAGTCGAGAAGCAATACCGCAAGGGTGTCATCACCCCGGGCGAACGTTACAACAAAATCGTCGACATCTGGACGCATTGCACGGACCAAATCGCGAGCGTCATGTTCCGTACGCTGGAGCAAAACCAAGGCAAGCGGGAGTACAACCCCGTTTACTTGATGGTGGACTCTGGGGCGCGCGGTAACAAACAGCAGGTTCGCCAGTTGGCCGGTCTGCGCGGTTTGATGGCCAAACCCAGCGGGGACATTATCGAAAAACCGATTTTGGCGAACTTCCGCGAAGGTCTCTCCGTCCTGGAATACTTCATCTCCACTCACGGTGCCCGCAAAGGTCTGGCCGACACGGCCCTCAAGACCGCCGATTCCGGTTACATGACCCGCAAGCTGGTTGATGTGTCGCAAGACGTCATCATTCAGCAGCCGGATTGTGGCACCACGAACGGCATCTGGGTTTCCGCTGTGTTCGAAGGCGAAGACGAAGTGGTGAAGCTGGCCGACCGTTTGGTGGGTCGCTTCGCGTGCGACGATATCGTGAATCCGACGAATCCGAAGGAATTCCTGATTCGTGCCAACGAGGAGATCGACGAGGAAAAAGGCAAGCGCATTGACAGCGCTGGCATTGACCGCGTGCGGATTCGCTCCGTGCTGACTTGCGAAAGCAAGCAGGGAATTTGCATCCATTGCTATGGCCGCAACCTGGCCACGGGTGGCCTGGTCAAACTCGGTGAGGCGGTCGGCATTATTGCCGCTCAATCCATCGGCGAGCCTGGCACCCAGTTGACGATGCGTACGTTCCACATCGGTGGTACCGCCGCGCAGGTCTTCAAAATGCCCCAGGTCAAATCCAAGCATGACGGCAAAATCGTTTATAACGAATTGCGCGTGGTGCAATTGGAGGACGGCAATAACATCGTGCTGAACAAAAACGGCACCATCACGATCGTCGGCGACGACGGCCGCGAATTGGAAACCCACACCATTGTCATTGGGGCGGTCATCTCCTTCAAGGATGGCTCCAAGGTCAAGAAGGGTGACACCTTCGTGCAATGGGATCCGTACAACATTCCGATTCTCTCCGAGAAGGCGGGCAAAATTAAATTCCATGACATCATTGAAGGTGTCACGATGAAGCAGGAAATGGATGAAACCACCGGCCAGGAGGCCATGGTGATCATTGACCACAAGGAAGATTTGCATCCTCAGATCATCATCAGCGATGACCGGGGCGAAGTTGTGGCCAACTACCCCATTCCTTCGGGCGCCCACATTGTCGTCAATGAAGAGGACAAGATCGTGGCCGGCACGCTGATGGCCAAAACGCCCCGGCGCATGTCCAAGACCAAGGACATTACCGGCGGTCTGCCCCGGGTAGCCGAATTGTTCGAGGCGCGCCGTCCGAAAGACGCGTCGGAAATCTCCAAGATTGATGGTTTGGTGGACTTTGGCGCCAGCGTCCGCGGCAAGCGTTGCGTTGTCATCAAGGACCCTGTTTCCGGGCTGGAAGAGGAACACCTCATTCCCATCGGTAAACACGTCATTGTCTTCAAGGGCGACATGGTCAAGAAAGGCCAGCAGCTCACGGAAGGCCCGATGGATCCGCACGAGATTCTGGAAGTCTGCGGTGCTCAGGAATTGCAGGAGCACTTGGTGGGCGAAGTCCAGGAAGTCTATCGTTTGCAGGGCGTGACGATCAATGACAAGCACATTGAAATCATTGTTCGCCAGATGTTGCGCAAAATCCGCATCACGGAAGCGGGGGACACCCAGTTCCTGTGGGGCGAACAAATCGACCGACTGGAGTTCGAGGAAGAAAATGATCGCGTTGAGAAGATGGGTGGCAAGCCGGCCGAGGCTTCGCCCGTGCTCCTCGGCATCACCAAGGCATCCTTGGAGACGGACAGCTTCCTGAGCGCCGCCTCCTTCCAGGACACCACCCGGGTGCTCACCGAAGCGGCCACGCGCTCCAAGATCGATTACCTGCGCGGATTCAAGGAAAACGTGATCATGGGTCACATTATTCCTGCGGGTACGGGTTTCGACCGTCATCGCAAGACGACGATCAAGCCGTTGGTGGAAATCATTGAAGAACCGGAACCTGAAGAGGCTCCGGAACCGGCCCCGGCGGAGAATCCGTTGTTGGGATAAACAAAAAAAATCAAATACTTGTTGCGCCTTAACACATATTTGTTAACATCAGCATTCCATTTTTAAGAGCAAATGCCGACAATTAATCAACTGGTCCGCAAGGGCCGAACCAAAGTAAAGTACAAATCCAAGTCACCTGCCTTGGAAAACTCTCCCTTTCGCCGTGGGGTGTGCATCCAAGTGATGACCCGCACGCCGAAGAAGCCCAACTCCGCGATGCGGAAAGTAGCCAAAGTTCGCCTGACGAACGGTTACGAAATCATCGCGTACATTCCTGACGAGGGGCACAACCTGCAAGAACATTCCATCGTGCTCGTGCGTGGTGGTCGTGTGAAAGATTTGCCCGGTGTGCGCTATCACATTGTTCGCGGCACGCTCGACGCCGCCGGCGTTGAAAAGCGCCGGGTGAGCCGCTCCAAATACGGGGTGAAACGTCCGAAGGCTGCCAAAGCGGGCGCGGCCCCGGCCAAATAACCAATTAACGAATTAACCAATTAACGTTTCCACGTTTTAACCCCCTAACGATTTCATGTCCCGTAGACGACAAGCAACCCGACGCCCGATGAGCAAGGATGGCAAGTTTCAAAGCGCCTTGGTCTCCCGGCTGGTTAACACCGTCATGCATTCCGGCAAAAAAAGCACTGCGCAACGCATTGTTTATGGTGCCTTCGAGAGCATTTCGGAAAAGAATCCCGCCAGCAATCCGATTGAGATCCTGCAGCGTGCCGTGGACAATGCCAAGCCGCGCATTGAAACCAAGGCCCGTCGTGTAGGTGGTGCCACCTACCAGGTTCCACTGGAAATTCCGAGCGACCGTCAGGCCGCCCTGGCACTCCGGTGGATTGTGGATTTCGCTGATGCCCGCAAGGGTCAGCCGATGCGCGACGCGCTCGCCACGGAAATCTTGGAAGCCTATCAAGGGCAGGGCAATGCCATCCGCAAACGTGACGAAGTTCACAAGATGGCCCAGGCGAACAAGGCGTTCGCTCATTTCCGCTGGTAAACAACCGTCAGGATTTGCGCCCCGACAAGTTGTCGGGGCGTTTTTATTCATACAAAACCACATTTTAAATTAATATGAGCGCAGATACCACCGCACCGCACCCGTTAAACGCCCCGGGCCGTCAATATACCCTGGAGCGCACCCGTAACATCGGCATCGCCGCGCATATTGATGCCGGCAAGACCACCACTACCGAGCGGATTCTGTTTTACACTGGCCTGATCCACAAGATCGGCGACGTGGATGACGGCAATACCGTGACTGACTGGATGGAACAGGAAAAAGAGCGTGGCATCACGATTACTTCTGCTGCGGTGACCTGCTTCTGGACCCAAAAAACCATCAAGCCGGGCGAGGACGCAATTTACAAGGCTTTCAACAATATTCCCCACCGTATCAACATCATTGATACCCCCGGGCACGTGGATTTCACGGCCGAGGTGGAGCGCTCGATGCGTGTGCTGGATGGTGCCGTGGCCGTCTTCTGCGGTGTGGCCGGGGTGCAGCCCCAGTCTGAGACCGTATGGCGCCAGGCCACCAAGTATAAAGTTCCGCGCATTGCTTTCGTCAACAAGATGGATCGCATTGGCGCCAACTTCGATAACGCCCTGAATGACATGCGCACCAAACTGCGCGCTTACGCCTTCCCCATTTTCCTCCCAATCGGGGCGGAGGATAAATTTGCAGGCGTCATCGACGTGGTGAACCAAAAGGCTTTTATCTGGGGTGAAGGTGATTTGACCAGCGAAGGTTTGGCCTACGAAGTTACCGCGATTCCGGCCCAATATGAAGAGCGCGCCAAGGCCGCCCTGGCCGAATTGATCGATGCGGTTTCTAACAAAGATGACACCATTGCGGAAATGGTCCTCGAAGAGAAGCCGATTGAACCCGCGATTTTGAAGGCTGCCATTCGCCGGCTGACTTGCAAAATCGAAATGATCCCCGTGCTGTGCGGTTCAGCCTTCAAAAAGAAAGCTGTTCAAGTGCTCGTGGATGCCGTGGTTGATTATCTGCCCAGTCCCCTGGACGTCCCCGGGGCCGAAGGTGTGGAAGTTGGCACGGAAAATCCGGTGCATGTGGAAACTAGCGACTTTAACAAGTTCTGTTCCCTCGCGTTTAAACTCTGGACCGATCCTTATGCCGGTAAACTGGTCTTCTTTCGGGTTTACTCCGGGCAGCTCAAGAAGGGTGACACCATTTACAATCCCCGCACGCGCAAACGTGAGCGTGTCAGCCGTTTGATGGTTATTCAAGGCAGCGAGCGCAAAGACATCAGCGAAGTCCACGCTGGTGACATCGCGGCCCTCGTCGGCTTGCGTAACATCACCACGGGTGACACCCTGTGCGATGAATCGTACGATGTGACGCTTGAACCGCCGACGTTCCCGGAACCGGTTATCTCCATGTCGGTGGAACCCATGACCAAGCAGGATCGCGATAAGATGTCCGAAGGCCTCCAGCGCCTGGCGGAAGAAGATCCGACCTTCCGTTGCTTCACCAATGAAGAAACCGGCCAGTTGATCATCGCCGGGATGGGTGAATTGCATTTGGAAATCATTTGCGATCGTCTCAAGCGCGAATTTAACGTGTCGGCGAACACGGGTGCACCCCAAATCGCCTTCCGCGAAACCATCACCAAGGCGGCCGAAGGCGAAGGCAAGTTCATCCGCCAGTCTGGTGGTCGTGGTCAGTATGGTCATGCCTGCATCACGGTTGAACCGAATGAAAAGGGCAAAGGCGTGGAAGTGTTGAACGAAATCGTGGGCGGCACGATTCCCAAGGAGTATGTGCCGGCGGTTATCAACGGCATTGAAGAAGCCATCAAGGGCGGCGTTTATGCCGGTTTCCAAGTTATTGACATCAAGGTCAAGGTGGTGGATGGGTCCTTCCACGAAGTTGACTCCAACGAACTCGCATTCAAGATGGCAGGCATTTTCGCCTTGAAAGACGCCTTCAAAAAGGCCGGCCCGATTCTGCTGGAACCGATCATGAAAGTAGAATGCACGACCCCCGATGAATATCAGGGCGATCTCTTGGGCGACATCAACCGCCGCCGCGGGGTGATTAACGGCATTGAAGGCAAGAACGGCCAAACGGTGTTAAACGCGCAAGTTCCCTTGAAGGAAATGTTCGGTTACTCCACGGCGATCCGGTCGTTGAGCAAAGGCCGCGCCTCTTACTCCATGGAACCGCTGAACTTCGAGCAAGTGCCCAACAGCGTATTGACGGCCATTCTGGATGCCGCGGCCAAGCGCCCGGCGGCCCGCACCTAGGATTGCAGGCATTGTTAACCTCTCGAGGGAATCTTCCGCCAGGAAGATTCCCTTTTTTTGTATCCGAACCCAATGATCTTCCGGTCCTGGCATTGACCTGAACCGGGAACTCAATTTCTCATTCATTTTCCCGCCCGGTTCGCCTTCTGCCGCCAAGCCAGCTATAATTTATTGTTTTAATGCCATCAACCATGGTTTAATTGCTGCTAGATTATCAAAGAATGCTTTCCTAATGATTAATGGTGCCGACATGAGCGATGACGCGCAAACTTTAGAACAATCACCACCGGTGGCAGGCGTGGTTGATCCGGTTCTGGAAGTGACCCGGGACAACCGCCCAGCTGCACCCACCCACATGCGTGTGGCCTTGGTGGATGATGAAGACAGCATGCACCAGCTGCTGCAGAAAATACTCAACAAGCACGCCCAATCCTGGGTCATGGATAGTTATCGAGATGGGCGTAAAGCGCTGAAATTAATTCCGCAATCGCCGCCCAACGCGGTTTTAATGGACATTGCCATGCCCGGAATCACCGGCATTGAGTGCGTGCGCAACTTGAAGGCCCGCTTGCCGGGATTGCCAATTATCATGCTTTCCGCCTATGTGGACAATGAAGCATTGCTTGATGCGATGATGGCCGGAGCTTCTGGGTGTTTGTTCAAGCCGGCTTCGACCACAGAAATTTTGCAGGCGCTGGAAAAGATGTTGAGCGGGTCCATGACCTTTTGCCCCCGGGCGGAGAAAACCATGATGGAATGTTTTTCCATCATGGGTAAAAATATGGGCCCCAGTCATTTGACCGCCCGGGAAACCGAAATCATGAGGTGTCTCTGTCAGGAAAAAACCGACAAGCAAATTGGGGAAGCACTGGGGATTGGCACCGGAACGGTCCATGTCCATATGTCCAGCATTTTTAAAAAATTAAACGTTCATACCCGAACCGAGGCGATGCGGAAGTTTGCCCGCATGAATTGGGCACCCTAATCCGCGCCGGCTGTCACTTGGCGCTGGGCGTGCCGATCACTGCGCGTCACGCCGCGGTGGGGCAGGAAAGGTTGGTGGCCGGCATGGTTCACCCCCGGCCGCCCTTGGGATATGCCTTGCTAATAAACCAGCTTTTCTAACTCCTCCAGCCCATGTTTGCCCAGGACCCAGTGACCGCCACGCTGGACTACGAGCCGGCGGCAGGCGTTGGCTCGGGCCTCGCCTTCATTGACGCCAAGTAATTGAAAGCGCGCCCGGCTTTTAATCTCCGATTCCGCCCGTGGCATTAGTGCGAAGGCCACGCCATTGTAATTGAGGGCGATTTCATAACCGGCCACGCCTTCTTTTTCGGCGCGGGGATTGGGTAATACCAGAGCGGAATACCGCTGCAAATAAGGGAACGAGGTCGCGCGAACCAGCACCCGGCACAGTTCCGTCTGACTGCGGACAAAATTGAGTAAATTGAAAGCCGCGCCTTGCCGGCGTTCCTCCAGCAGGATCGCCCGGTCATCCAAGCCGTTCAGATTTTGGCCGTTCCAGATCCCGTGATCATTGCGCTCACCGGGGGAGTTTTTTTTGAACCAACCAGCAAAGTTATCGTTAACCAGCAAGTTGAGTTCAAAGTGCACATGCGCCCGGTCCCGGGTGATGGGTTCGGCGGTGGAGGTGCGGCCCATGATCCCGACAACCTGGCCAGCCCGCACGGACTGGCCGATGGCCAGGCCGGGCTGAACTTCACTTAAATGGGCATAAAGGGAATATATTTCCAAACCCGCAACAATGTGGCGGAGGACCACATAATTGCCGTAATTAGACAAACCAGGTTTGCGACTGAAATAAGCCACAGTGCCATCCGCCGTGGCACTCACCGGATCGGTGGGTTCACCGTGACGGTCGTGTTGCAAGGACCGGATGTCGAGGCCCTCATGCATGCGGTTGCCATTGTCACGGACACAACCGAACGACCCGCTCGTCCAGGGCTTTTCGGGTGCGGTGGGGGCTAAAAATTTCAGTTCATTACCTGGTTCATAGAGCGCACGGTTGGCGGTGGGAAACTGAAACGGCGATTGGGCCAGAATAGTGGTGGCGGCCAGGCCGAGGGTGAAAATGATGGCCGAGCGGAGGATGAACCCAATCATTTCATTGTTCCTTTGGCGATTTTTTTGCTGACATTATTCAAGCCGAGGACCAGCCGGTAGGCATCATCCCGGTTCATATCCGGCGTGAAGGAAAGGATGCCATCACTAATGCGATGGGAGATCAAGGGGGCGGCCAGCCAGCGACCATCCGTTCCTTTTTCGCCCCACTGCCCAAATATTACGAGATGTCTGCCGGGATTGGAAGCGGTGTATTGTTCAAGGACCAGCGTGCCGGTGCTGGAGAGCTTGATTTCAATGGCGAAACCGGCCGTGGTATCCAGCACCCGGGCCGCCACCACGTCAGCTTCGGTGAGCACCGGGTTGTCGAGAATGGTCACGCTGACGGGGTCCGCCCGGATGAGGGATACGGTTTCGCAGGTGCCTGCCAGTCCCGCTGTCGACTCGATGTGCAGGCGCAAGGCGCTGACCTTTTTTTCGTCGCTACTGGTGCTTTTGCACCCGCTCGCCGCCAGCAGGATTGTGAACAGAACCAAATAGATGTTGAATCGGACCGCATAAACTTTCATAGTGGTACAACGAAATCGCATCACGCGAACAAAGTAAAGAAACTTATGGGCAAACAACTGAATAAAGAAATCAAGAAAAAACGCCGGTTGAACTACGTCAAGCGCAAAAAAGCGATCGGGCATGCCAAAAAGGCGGCCGCGCAAGCGGCCTGATTTTCGGTTCCCCTAACACCAACAAACCAAGGCCGTCCGTAAGGACGGCCTTTTTTGCGCCAAAAAAGGCTTGCCGCAGATTTTTAATTAGACCATATAGAATCAGTCTAACTTTCACATTCATATTCAATCCTATGGGCAAAATTTATAACAACATCGTCGAGACCGTGGGCCATACGCCTTTGGTCAAACTCAACAAAGTCACGGCCGGGGTGGGTGCCACCATCTTGTTGAAGTGCGAATTCTTCAATCCCCTGGGCAGCGTGAAGGATCGGATTGGCATGGCCATGATTGAGGATGCCGAGGCCCGGGGTGTGTTGACCAAAGACACCATCATCATTGAGCCCACCAGTGGCAATACCGGCATCGCCCTGGCCTTTGTGGCCGCCGCCAAGGGCTACCAGCTCATTCTCACCATGCCGGAGACGATGTCGTTGGAGCGGCGCACGCTGCTGGCCATGCTGGGCGCCAAATTGGTGCTCACTCCGGGGGCCGAAGGCATGAAGGGAGCCATTGCCCGGGCCGAGGCACTGGCCAAGGAAACCCCCCATGCCTGGATCCCACAACAATTTAACAACCCGGCCAACCCGGCTATTCACAAGAAAACCACCGCTGAGGAAATTTGGGCGGACACCGACGGCCAGGTGGATATTTTTGTGGCAGCGGTGGGCACGGGTGGTACCATCACCGGCGTGACCGAGGTGATCAAGCCCCGGAAACCTTCGTTTCAGGCGATTGCCGTGGAGCCAAAAGATTCACCGGTTATTTCGCAGACGCTGGCCGGCCAACCCGTCAAGCCTGGTCCGCACAAGATTCAAGGCACGGGAGCGGGTTTTGTACCGGGCAATTTGCATTTGAAAGATTCTGCGGGCAATCCGCAAATTGTGGAATGTGTGCAGGTTACCAATGATGACGCTTTCGCCATGGCCCGTCGGCTGGCCAAGGAAGAAGGCTTGCTGGTGGGCATTTCAACCGGGGCCAATGTGGTGGCGGCCATCGAGGTGGCCCGTCGTCCGGAAAACAAAGGCAAGCTAATTGTCACCGTCGCTTGTTCCACGGGCGAGCGTTATCTCAGCACCGCATTGGCGGCCGAAGCCCGCGCGGCGGTGGGTGCTTAAAGCGCTTTTTATTGAATATTTGCCAAGGGCCACGGGTTACCGTGGTCCTTTTTTGCGCTAAAATACTTAAAATAATTGTTGCATTTTGCAATCTTTACTCGTATTACTTGTTTCGTCGAAGGTTTTGTGAGTCTGGCATTAGCCGGGCGACTTCCCAAGTTCACACATTCATGACTGGTTTTTCGGGACAAATTCCGGCCTTCGTCTTTAGATAAACTATGAGCAGTTCTGATAATAACGGCGAAAAAGCGGCCAATTATGGCTCGGGCTATTTGGAAATTTCTGAAAAGGGTTTTGGATTTTTGCGCACTGCCGCCAATCATTTTCACCCGAAGCCGACGGATATTTTTGTAACGCCCGATAGCATTCGCCGCAGTTTTTTGCGCGAGGGCAGTCATGTGGCTGGCACCACCCAACCGCCGCACCGCGGCACCAGCCCCCAGCTCAAGACGGTCGAAAAAGTCAATGACATGCCGTTTGAGGAGTATACCAAAGCAGTGCGCTTTGAGAACCTCACCACCATTGACCCGATTGAAAAATACAATCTGGAGACCACCCCCGACCAGTTGGAAACCCGGGTGATTGACCTGGTCACTCCCATTGGCAAGGGCACCCGCGGCCTGATTGTCGCCCCTCCGCGCACGGGCAAAACCACCATTCTCAAACAGATCTGCAACGCCATCACCACCAACCACCCCGAGGTGCACGTGCTGGTGCTGTTGATTGACGAGCGCCCCGAGGAAGTTACTGACTTCCAGCGTTCCGTGAAGGCGGAAGTGGTCGCCTCCTCCAACGACATGGACTTGGAAACGCATGTGCGCCTCTCCCGCTTCATGGTTGAGCGCTGCCGCCGCATTGTCGAAACCGGCAAGGATGTATTCGTGCTCATGGATTCCCTCACCCGTATCGCCCGCGCCTACAACAGTGTGCACGGCGGCAGCGGTCGGACGATGACCGGCGGGGTGGATGCCCGCGCCCTGGAAATTCCGCGCAAGATGTTTGCCTCCGCGCGTAAAATTGAAAACGGCGGTTCGCTCACCATTCTGGCCACAGCCCTGGTGGACACCGGTTCGCGCATGGATGAGCTGATTTTCCAAGAATTCAAGGGCACCGGCAACATGGAATTGATCCTGGACCGCAAGCTCTCCGACCGCCGGTTGTTTCCGGCCATTGATATTCCCAAGAGCGGAACCCGCAAAGAGGAAAAGCTGTTCGCTTCCAAAAACCTTGAGGCCATTCGCAAGCTGCGCCGAACGATGGTTGACTTGAACCCCATTGAAGCGATGGAAACACTTACCGCCGCCCTGAAGAAGCACAAGACTAACGACGAGCTGCTGGCGAAACTTGAGCGCGGTTCCTGACGTATTGCGGTGAATGCCTCGCTCCATAGCCGGCCCCCGCTGGAGCGCATGATGCGCATTCACCAGGCTTTGGCTTCGGGCAAGTCGCCAAATTCCGAATCCCTTGCCCGGGAGTGTGAAGTGGCATCCAAGACGGTCCGGCGGGATCTAGAGTTCATGCGGGAGCGCATGGGCCTGCCAATCGCCTACAATAGCGCCACCAAGGGATTTTATTACACCGAGGAAGTCAGTGGCTTTCCCAATGTTCAAATCACTGAGGGCGAGCTGTTCGCTTTGATTGTGGCAGAAAAGGCCTTGCAGCAGTATCGGGGCACGAATTTTGAAAAGCCGCTGCTGAGTGCCATCAAAAAGATGGAGCAGTCATTGCCGAACACGATTTCCCTCAACCTGGCCAGTCTGGAGCAGACCATTTCCTTCCGCACCCGGGCCGAACCGCTCCTGAATTTGGAGGTTTTTGACCAGCTTTCCCGAGCCGCCGCTGAGCGCCGGCAGATTGAACTCAGCTACCGAAAGCCAGGCCAGTCCAAAGCCGAGGCCCGCTTGGTGGACCCGTATCACCTGGCCAATATCAATGGCGAATGGTATCTCTTCGCCTACGATCACGCGCGCGAAGACATCCGCACTTTTGCCCCCACGCGTATCCAGTCAGTCAAAGCCACCGGCCGAACCTTTCCCCGTCCCGAGCGGTTTTCCCTGGAGCAGCGCTTGCAGAACAGTTTTGGCGTGTATTCCGGGAAGGGTGCTTATCATGTTGTCATCCGCTTTGCCCCCCGGGTGGCGGATTATGTCCGCGAAAAAAAGTGGCACGAGTCCCAAGAGTTGCGTGAGCTGAAAGCCGGTGGTGTGGAATTAAGCCTAAAACTTTCCAGCCTGCCGGAAATCGAACGCTGGATTCTCAGCTGGGGCGGTGATGCCACGGTCATCAAACCACTGGAACTGCGCGAATCCATCCATGCCGCTGCCCGCAGCATCTTAAGCCAGTCATCAGACAGTGAAGTGACTTCCAAAAAATCCAGCTAAGCCCATTCGGTTGGTGCCCGGGAGGCAGGCCTGCTTTACCGGCAATCAAAACGCATTTCCTCCCTGTAAGCTCGGAACCTTGCCGCAATCCACCATTAGCCGTGGTTTGCTCAATTACAGATTTTCGTAACAAAGGACCGGCGGCGGCTAACCGGGGTTGTTTATGGTCAATAAAAACCCCGGAAGCCAGAAGGCTTCCGGGGTTGGATTCTTTAAAACGACTTATTTGCTCTTTTTGAGGGCGCTGAGGCCGGCGTAAACGGCGTTTTTGCACAGCAGTTGCTCAATGCGCAGCAACTGGTTGTACTTGGCTGTGCGGTCGGTGCGGCTCAGGGAGCCGGTCTTGATCTGGCCGCAATTCGTCGCCACGGCGATATCGGCAATCGTGGAGTCCTCGGTCTCGCCGGAGCGATGCGAGAGCACGGCGGTGTAGCCGTTAAACTGGGCGAGTTGGACGGCGTCCAAGGTCTCGGTGAGGGAACCGATCTGGTTCACTTTGACGAGAATCGAGTTGGCCGTGCCGGTATCAATGCCTTTTTGGAGGAACTTCACGTTGGTGACGAACAGATCGTCGCCCACAAGTTGAACCTTGTCGCCGAGCTTCTCGGTAAGTTTCTTCCAAGTGACCCAATCACCTTCAGCGCAACCGTCTTCGATGCTGACGATCGGGTATTTGCCGCAGAGTTCGGCATAAAAGGCCACCATTTCATCGCCGGTCAATTTACGGCCGTGGCTTTTCTTGAAGGTATAGGTTTCGTTGCCGGTATAGAATTCGGACGCGGCCACGTCCAGGGCGAGATTGATCTGCTTGCCCGCCTTGTAGCCAGCATCCTTGACGGCTTGGAGGATGGCTTCAATCGCAGCTTCCGTGCTTTCGAGTTTCGGCGCAAAACCACCCTCGTCACCCACGGCCGTGCTCAGGCCCTTTTTCTTCAAGACGGACTTGAGGGCATGGAATACTTCGGTGATGGCCTGGAGGCCTTCACTGAAGGTGTTGAAGCCGTGCGGCTGAATCATGAATTCCTGGAAATCAATCGGGGCGTCGGAGTGCGCGCCGCCATTGATGACGTTGGCCATGGGCACCGGGAGAACTTTGGCATTCGGCCCGCCGAGATATTTGAAGAGCGGGGTGCCGACGGCTTCCGAGGCGGCCTTCGCCGTGGCCAGCGAGACGGCCAGGATGGCATTGGCGCCGAGCTTGGCCTTGGTTTCCGTGCCGTCCAATTCGATCATCGTGCGGTCAATCGTCAATTGATCCAGCGCGTCCTTGCCGAGAATGGCCGGGGCGATCTTTTCTTCGACATTTTTGACGGCCTTGAGCACGCCCTTGCCGAGATAACGCTTTTTATCGCCGTCACGGAGCTCGATGGCTTCGTGCTCGCCCGTACTGGCCCCGCTGGGGACCGCCGCGCGCCCGAAAGCGCCGCCAGCCAGATGGACGTCGACTTCGACGGTGGGATTACCGCGGGAATCCAAGATTTCGCGCGCCTGAATATTAACGATTGTACTCATAGTATAATTTCTAATTCCAAATTTATATTTGAAAGCCAAAAAGGCATGATAGAAACGAAACGCGGCGAGTCAAGTAAGCGTTCTTAATTTTCCACCGGACCCGAGCCACGCGGTTAAGTTTGAAATCCCCGGGCATTAACGCTAAGGTTTTTGCATGTTCGCGTACTTTTGCGTGGCGGTGGGCGGGGCCTTGGGCAGTGTGGGCCGGTTCTGGCTCGCCAGCCTGATTGCTGAGCGCTATGGCACGGGGTTTCCTTGGGGTACGCTCGTGATTAATGTGTCCGGCTCCCTTGTCATTGGCCTGTTTGCTGCCTTGAATGAAACGGAGGGCCACATGGGGGCATCCCCGACATTCCGGCAGTTTTTCATGATCGGCATTTGCGGCGGGTACACGACTTTCTCTTCCTTCAGTCTGGAAACGTGGCGTCAAATTCAGAGTGGCAACTGGCTCCATGCCAGCAGTTATGTCATGCTCTCGGTGTTTCTGTGTTTGATTGCTGTCTGGCTGGGCTATTTGCTGGGCGGTTTGCTCAATTCCCTGAAAGCACACTAATATGAACCATCCCTATGAAACGGTTCGGTTGCCGATCTATGACCAGCTCCAGGCATTGGTGCAGGCCGGCGGGTCCCGCGAAAGCGTGCTGGCACGCGCGCTGAGCAGCTTGTTGAGCCAATTTAACTCGGAAACTGGAACGATCCACCGGCTGGATGGGAAGGGCCAGCTGCTCAAACTTTTGGCGCAACAAGGGTTGCCGCCCCAGTTGCTGGATGTGGTCAGTACCATTCCCGTGGGAAAGGGGATTGCCGGACAGGTGGCGGCTCAAAACCGGCCGGTCACACTGTGCAATTTGCAAACCGATGCCAGCGGGGTGGCCAAACCCGGCGCCCGCCAGACTGGCGTTGGTGGCGCCCTTTGTGTACCCATACGGCGGGATGGCGTGCTCGTTGGGACCCTAGGGGTGGGCACACGGCGGGAGTACGAATACACGTTGCAGGAGACCGCCTGGCTGGAGGATGCCGGGCAGTTGCTCGCATCTTGGTGTGGGGAGTGAAGGGGCTTCCGCTGCGTGGGGGCCAACGACGTTGGCCTAGGTGCTGGCTTTGAATCGCAGCCCTGCCGGGGCTGATTCGAAAACGCTCGAACCGGGCAGGCAGTTTTATCCAGTGGGTTGTCCTTTTTTGTGGCATTGTCTGGTTGAAGGAGTAACTTGCTTTCATGATTTCGCAGCGACATCGGCCGGTAGCCTATGCGGTGGCGGCCATTGTGGGCATCTGGTTGCTGGCCGTGGCGGGCTACCATCTGGCACTCAGCCTCAAATTGACGCCGGAGAAGGTGCGGGCCTACGAGGAGTCCGTGGATTTTGCGCGGCTCTCCGCCGCGGACCGGGAAAAGGCGCTGCAAAAACTGGCGGCCATGCTCAACGGTCTTGCCCTGGAGGAACGTCGCAAAGTTTGGGGGGATATCATGGCGCGGTGGTTCGCAGCGATGACCGAGGCAGAGAAGGGCAAGTTTCTGGAAGCCACCATGCCGACCGGGTTCAAACAAATGCTGGGGGCTTTTGAAGCCCTGCCACCGGAGCGTCGTCAGAAAACCATCGAGAACACGCTCAAGAACCTGCGGGACTCCCAAGGTCAAATGCAAGCCGGGCGGCCACCCAAGTCGTCGCAAAATCCCGGCACCAACCAACCGGTGCTGAGCCCGGAATTGCAGGATAAAATTACCACCATTGGCTTGAAATCCTACTACACACAAAGCTCGCCGGAGACCCGGGCCGAACTCGCTCCGGTGCTGGAAGAGATGCAAAAAGTCATGGAATTAAACCGGAGAAACAACGGGCCATGAAGCACCCTCCCGCGCCCGCATTTACCTTGGTGGAGCTGTTGGTAGTCATGGCGATCATCGGCATTCTGGCCGCGTTATTGCTGCCAACCGTGGGGCGGTCGAAGGAGTCGGCGCGGGCGGTGGGGTGCCTGAGCAACCTGCGCCAGATCGGGGTGGCTTTGCAGTTGTATATTCAGGAAAATAATAACCGCCTGCCGGTCATGCGCGATGTTTCCACTGCCACCAACCCCCCGACCCCAGTGCTGCCCGGACCGGATACCGTGCTCGCCGCGCAGTTGGGCAATGTGACGGTCCTGCGTTGCCCCTCCGACAACCATGGCTGGTACCAGCAAACCGGCGCAAGTTATTCCTGGAACAGCCTGCTGAACGGGCAAAACACCGATCATTTGCAAGTCTTTGGCCTTAATTTCAAGCCCGATGAAATTCCGCTCATGTATGACAAGGCTAATTTCCACATTGCGCGTGGCGCGGCCAAGGCGGTCAATTATCTTTACGCGGACAGCCATATTCAAAACCTGCTGGTGGTGGAAGGGACCCGGTGAACTGTGATTGAACTTAAAAATGTGGTGAAAATTTTTGGCCACCGCAAGGCGGTGGATGATGTGACACTGACCGTGCCCCCGGGAGCGATCTACGGTCTCCTGGGCCATAACGGTGCCGGCAAGAGCACGGCCATTGGGATGATGCTTGGACAGGTATGGCCCACCCATGGCGAAGTACGCGTGGGAGGGCATGAGGTGACGTCGCACCGGCAGCAAGCGTTGCAGCGCGTGGGGGCTATTTTTGAGTCGCCGGTTTTTTATGATTATCTCAGTGGCTGGCGCAACTTGGAGATTCTGAGCCATTACACCGGGCCCACGTCCCCGGCGCGCATCCGCGAGGTGATCGAATGGGTGGGCCTGACGGGGCGGGAACAATCCAAGGTTCGCACGTATTCGCATGGCATGCGCACACGGCTGGCGCTCGCCCAGGCATTGCTGCCCAATCCCAATTTATTGATTCTGGACGAGCCGGGGGACGGACTGGATCCCGAGGGCATCCATGAACTGCGCCAGACGATCCTGCGGTTGAATCACGAATTGGGGCTCACGATTTTACTCTCCTCCCATCTTTTGAATGAGGTCGAGCAACTCTGCACGGGCATCGCGGTGCTCAACCAGGGACGCAAGGTCTTTGAAGGTCCGCTGACCAATATTCGCACTGACCGCCACTGGTTGCGCCTGCGGGCGGGTGATTTTGCGGCGGCCGCCCGCGAACTGCGAGCCACAGGTCTGATCACCGATGATCGCGAGGGGCGTCTCATTGAACTGGCCAAAGGCGTGGGTGCCGATCAGGTGGTGCGTTTCTTGGTGGAGCAGGGGATGGCGGTCTTTGAGATCGCCCCCGAGGAGCCCACCTTGGAGACTTTTTATCTCACTTTGATGCGTGACAGCCGGGTCTAATCCAGTTTCATAACCGCCCTCACACCATGTTGTTTCTTCAACTCCGCAACGAACTTTGGAAATTGTTTGGCAAACCGCGCACGTACATTGGGTTCGGCGCCCTGCTGCTGGCACAAGTAATCATCGTGCTGGTTTTTCGCTATTCACACGCCTCGCATGACATGGTTCGGCAACTCCAGACCAATGGTTATGATTCCGGGCAATATATCACCAGCCTGACCGTGGCGACCGTAATGTTGTTTCCCATCGCCTATGTTTTGCTGCCGCTCTATGTCTCGTTGATCGGTGGTGATCTGGTGGCCAAGGAGGCGGAGGACGGAACTCTGCGCATGATTCTCTCACGGCCCATATCGCGATTTCGCCTGCTGTTCGTCAAATGGCTGGCCGGAGTGGTTTTCTCCATTCTCCTGGTGCTGATGCTGGGGGGGATTGGGGTCGGTTTTGCCAGTTGCTTTTTTTCCTGGGGCGGTTTGTTTGTGTATATTCCTGGGGAGATGTTCAGCGTGCTGGGGCCGGCGGATGGCATCTGGCATTACATCGGCGCACATGTCTTTCTGGCCGTCAAGTCGGTTACCGTATTGAGCCTGGCCTTTATGTTTTCCTGTTTTAACATGAAGCCGGCGGCGGCAACCATTCTGGCCCTGTCGGTTACTTTTGTGAGTTTTGTGCTGATGCAAATTCCCTTCTTCAAGGAGTTGCAACCCTGGTTTTTCACTTATTATCTGAATATCTGGCAGAACCTGTTGCTGCAACCGGTGCCCTGGTGGAAGGTGGGCCAGTCATTGTGTGTGCTGGCCGGGTTTAACCTGACGTTTCTGATCATCGGGTTTACGGCCTTTCACGTGCGGGATATTAAATCTTAATCCGCACGCACCCGCTGGCGGAGGACTTTTTTGGTTGCGTTACGAGCTTTGCCCGCCAGCATTTTGGCCTTGGAACGGCGGCTGCGACGCAATTTTTGCCGGCGGATTTTTTCGGCCGCTTCCCGGTCTTTCGCCACAAAACCTTTCTGGAGTGCTTCGATTTTGTCCAATAGCAAACGCCGGGCGAGCAGGCGGTTCAGACCTTGCTGGCGGGTGGTCTGGCATTTGACCCGCACTTGAGTGGGCAGGTGCAGGAGCATGACACAGGTCGCCACTTTATTGACATTCTGCCCGCCATGACCGCCGGAGCGGACAAAGGATTCCTCAATATCTGCCTCGCGCACGCCCAAGGCGCTCATGCGGGCGGCGAGTTGCTCCTGCTTTTCCAGGCTGATGGGCAAAATGCTCATGCTGACAACATACCTTTGGAAATGGCCCACGGCAATGTTTCCGGATTTCAGGCATGGATCAGGGACATGATTTCCGACGCGGCGCGGCCTTCATTTAGTAACTGGCCCATGGTATTCATGTAGGGGTCAATATGCCGGAAAAACTGTTTATAAGCCGGGCACAGGTAGTTTAATCCCGGTTCGCCGCCGGGTGTGGTCAGGAAGCGATGTTTGGGGCATTCTCCATGACAGGCAAAACGCACCTCGCAAGTGCGGCAATACCGAGGCAGTGAGGCGAGCTTGTCCTGCCCGAACTGGGATTGCTGGCGGGAATGCGCCATGGCCCCGAGGCTCTGGTTGAGGATGTTGCCCAGGCGGTACTGTGGATAAACATAATGATCGCAACTGTAGAGATCCCCATTGTGCTCGATGGCGAGGGCGGAGCCACATTTTTCGGCAAACACGCACAACGAGGAGCCCAGGCCCATCCAGTTGCCCAGCGCGACATCGAATAACTGAACAAAGACCTGGCCAACGTCCTGGCGGACCCATTCATTAAAAATGGCGCAGAGAAAATCCCCGTACTGTGAGGCGTCCACGCTTTCCGGGGTCACTGAGGAGGGGGTGGCTGCGGGCTTCTGGGGAGCGGGTGGCTCGGCAAATGTCAGCCCGGGGGCCGCAGTGAGACTGGCGGGCAGGCGTTCCACCAGCGGAATGAATTGCAGAAAACCGCTGCCGATCTCCTTAAGGAAACGATAGACTTTTAGCGGTTCCAAGGAGTTGGCACGGTTGACCACCGTGAGGGTATTAAATTCAACCTGGTGTTTCTTGAGGAATCCCAGACCGCTCATCACGGCATCGAAGGTCGGTTTTTGACCTTTGTCCACCCGGTAACGGTCATGCAAATCGCGCGGGCCATCGATGGAGAGGCCGACGAGAAATTGGTTGGCCGCGAGAAATTCGCACCAGCGGTCGTCCAGCAGCGTGCCATTGGTTTGCAGGGCGTTGTGGATGTTTTTGCCGTGGGAATGCTTTTTTTGGAGGCTCACCACCTTTTTAAAAAATTCCACGCCCAGCAAGGTTGGTTCACCGCCCTGCCAGGCAAAATAAACTGCCTCGCCCGGCTGGCTATGAATGTACTGGCGGATATAGGCTTCCAGCACCGGGTCGCTCATGCGCCAGGATTTTTCTGTGGGATACAGCGATTGTTTCTCCAGATAAAAGCAGTAGGTGCAATCCAGATTGCAGATCGGCCCAATGGGTTTGGTCAGCACATGGAAACCATGGGCTGATGTGATTTCAGGCGGCCGGTGCATCGGAGCGGGAATTTACCCGGTTGGCCGGTAGTCTGCCACGTATTTTCGGACAAGCGCAGCGAGTTCAGCGCGCACCGAAGCGAATTGCGGCTCCTCTGCGAGATTTTTTAACTCTTGGGGATCGGCTTGTGCATCCAAAAGCATAACGCCGTTCTTGCCTTCCGGCCCGTACTCGGCAAAACGCCATTGTTCAGTGCGCACCGCCACGCCATGCAGCGACGTGCCGTCCTCACACCAGACGCTGTAGGCGGGATGATTCCAGTCCGCTGCCGGTTGGTTGAGCAAGGGGACTAAACTGTGGCCTTCCACACCCTCCGGCAGGGGCAGGCCGGCCAGTTCGGTAACCGTCCGATAGATATCCTGAGACTGCACAATGCGCCGGCAAGCCTGGCCATTCCCGGCGGCGCCGGGGGCGTCAATGATCAAGGGCACGCGGGTACCGTATTCGAACAGGGAACCGGCTTTGGACCATTTGCCCTTTTCACCGAGGTGATAGCCGTGATCGGCCAGAAAGACGATAATCGTGTTGTCGCGCAAACCCAGGCGGTCCAGTTCCCCGATCACCCGGCCCAGGTTCCAATCCGCCCAAGAGAGTGAGGCGAGGTAGGCGCGAATCACCTGGCGCGCCTCTTCCGCACTGGCGGCGCGGCCGATGAAGAGATCGGCATTGCGCGCTCGGATGGCGGCCTTGGGAAAGCCCGGCGGCACGGTTGGCCAGGGGGCAAAATCCGGGGGCAATTCGATTTTATTGGCATCATACAAATCAAAAAATCGCTGCGGTGCGGAAGGCGGGCTGTGCGGTTTGACCATGCCGCAGGCAATGAAAAAGGGCTGATCCTTATATTGTCGCAGGTACGCAATGGCCCGATCGGCAGAATGATAATCGCCATTGCCCTCGCCATTACCATCCAAGACCACAATGCGGTCCGAATACGCCGCCCGGCTCAAGTCCTGGGGCAGGGCGGCGGGGACATTGGTGGGGAGGCGACCGCCGGATTTGGCGTGCAGCACCAGATTTTTGCCGCCAGCACCACCGCCATTGGCATCGCCCTCGCCCGTGGCACCCTCCGCATGGTCCCATGCCTCCGGATCGTCAATGCCACCGTGGAAAATTTTACCACTGCGCAGCGATTTGTAACCGTGGTTTTTGAAGAGTTGCGGCAGGCTGGTCCAGTCTGGATGCGCGGTGCGGAAGGCAGTGCGGTTGCCCAGCACACCGGTTTTGGTGGGAGGCCGGCCGGTCAGCAAGGAGGACCGCGAAGGGTTGCACAGGGGGAACTGGCAATAATTACGGTCGAAGCGCACGCCAGATTTGGCCAGGGCATCCAGATTCGGGGTGACCGCGCCGAAACGACTGGCGTAGCAGCCCAGTTCCACCCGCATGTCGTCGGACATGAGAAATAGCACATTGGGGCGCTTACCAGCGGCTGGCGCTTGACCCAGAGCCTTTACCATGGGGCTAGCGAAGGTGGCAGCGGCAGCGGTGCCGGCCACCTGGCCCAAGAATTTTCTGCGCGTGAGTGTGCTCATAAGGCTGGCGGTGCGGACGGAAAATTAACTGGTTGACGGGCAATTGCCCACAGTTTTTTTGGCAATTACAATCAGCAGCGCCGACGCGCAGAACCACCCTCCGGCCCATGGGAAAGCCAAAACGAAAAAAACCGGCGACCGCCCTCGCGGTCGCCGGTTTTTGAATCGAAATTGCCGGGCCTTAAGCGGTTGCCAAAGCGGAGGCGCTGGCGGCTTTGGAGGCGGCGAGATCGTGCTTGCGCTGGCTCAGGCTGGTGAAGAACTCATAGCCTTCGCGGCAGCGGCGCACGAGGACGTCCTTGTCCTCGAGCATCGTCTTGATGATGCGCAGGATGGGTTTAGGGCGCAGGTAATAGGTGCGGTAAAAACGGTCCACTTCCTCGAAAATCTTGTCCTTGTTCAGGCCAGGATATTCCAAGGCGCTCTGTTGGAAGCCGTCGCCGTGCAGGATGTCGCCTTTGTCCTTCTTGCTGAACCACCCGTTTTGGCGGGCCATCTCGTAGAGTTCCGTGCCGGGGTAGGGCGCGGCCAGGGAGACTTGCAGGGAGAACACGTCCAGTTCCTTGGCGAAGTTGATGGTGTTCTGAATGGATTGCTCGGTTTCCACCGGCAGGCCCAGAATGAAAGTACCGTGAATCACCACGCCGGCCTTATGACAGGATTTGGTGAAGCGGCGCATTTCATCCATGGTCACACCCTTTTTGATGCGGGACAAAATGTCGTCGTTGCCACTTTCGTAACCGACAAGGAACAGGCGCAGGCCGTTGTCCTTGAAGGAGGAAATGGTGTCGTAATCCAGGTTGGCGCGGCTGTTGCAGCTCCAGGGCACGCCGAGTGGACCAAGTTTTTTGGCGATTTCGCGGGCACGGGGCAGGTTGGCTGTGAACGTGTCGTCATCAAAGAAAAATTCCTTCACTTGCGGGAAGATTTTCTTCATGTAAGCCATCTCATCCACGACGTTTTGGGGGGAACGGACGCGGTATTTGTGGCCGCCGATGGTTTGGGGCCAGAGGCAGAAGGAGCATTGCGCCGGGCAACCGCGGCCCGTGTACATGGAAATGTACGGGTGCATCAGGTAGCCGATGAAATACTTCTCAATCTCCAAGTCCCGCTTGTAGACGTCGGCCACCCAGGGCAGGGTGTCCATGTCCGAGATCATTTCGCGCTCGGGGTTGTGCTTGATCTTGCCGTCCTTGTCCTTGTAGGACAGGCCGTTAATGGTGGCGAGATCGCGGTCCTCGGCGACTTCCTTGCAGGTAAAGTCAAATTCCTTGCGGCCGACCCAATCAATGGCCGGGGAGGCTTTGAGGGTTTCTGTGGGGAGCACCATGGTGTGCGCACCGACGAAGCCGATCTTGGTGTCGGGCTTCTGGGCCTTGATGGCCTCGGCCACCTTGCAATCGTTTTTCAACGACGGCGTGGAGGTATTGATAATGACGTGCTGGAAATCCTTCGCGATGCGCAGGGTTTCCTCCATGCCGATATTATGCGGGGCGCAATCGAGCAATTTGGAGTCCGGAACCAGGGCGGCGGGCTGGGCCAGCCAGGTGGGATACCAATAGCTGGTCACTTCGCGCCGGGCCTGATAACGGGCGCCCGCGCCGCCGTCAAAGCCGTCGAAACTGGGAGGGGAAAGGAATAATGTTTTGCTCATTACGTAATTTTAATCAGTTGAAATTTGGTTGTTCAGGCACAGGCCAGACGTCCGCGGGGCTGGGGGATTTCGCGGCCAAGTTGTTTGGCTGTTTCAATCCACAGGCGGATGACTTCGCTGGCATTTTTAATGGCTTCTTCATGGGTCGCACCGTCGGCCAAGCAGCCCGGCAATTCCGGGACTTCCACGAGGAATGACTGGTCCGGCTGGCTCCAGTAATTAATCAACTCGTACTTGTATTCATTCATGCAAGGCATCTCCCAGCCGGTATTTTAAAATCAAGCTGCGAACTTGCGCAACTTGGTAATTTTTGGCCGTTCAACCCCGCGGCTGGAGGTTGATAATTTGCTCAACCCCACGCTGGCTGAAAATGTGGTGGCTGCCGCTGATTCGTTCGCTAAAACCCAACCGCCGCAACAGGTGACACAGGTCATCAAAATCAATGTTGGCATCGGAATCGCCGAGCAGGATCTTCTCGATCAATTTATTCCACTTGCCCATTCAAATAAATCAGTCCTTCTTTACTTCCTTGATTTTGGCCAGCAGGGCATCCCGTTCGGAGGTGTCCGGAGTGGCGCAGGAGCCGCCTGCATGGGCTTCATGATGATGCTCCTCGGCTTCCGGCTTGCGCGAGAATGCGGCCTGGGCGCCATTCATGGCGGCACGCGGGGAGTTGATGGCGGCCTTGGCCTCGGCCAGATGGCCTTTGCCGATGCTCACGCCGTTGAAAGCGATCTTCATCAGTTCCTGCGAAGCCGGGTAAGGCTTGGGTTTGGAACCGAAATTATAGGCGAAGTTCTTCCAATTATCGCCGCTCTGATAGTTGGTGCCCAAGGCACCGCTGGGATCATAGCCACAGTGCACCATGCAGTTTTCGCAACGCGGGTCACGGGCCACGCCGTCCACCACGCCGTATTTGTCCCACTGAACCTTGGTCAACATCTCCTGATAACCGTCATAATGACCATCGGTCATGAGGTAGCAGGGGGCTTTCCAGCCTTTGACGTTGTAGGTCGGGATGGCCCAGGCGGTGCAGGTCAGTTCGCGTTTGCCGGCGAGGAATTCCTGGTAGACCGGGGTGCCGAAAATGGTGAATTTTTCGCCCCATTCCTGAATGCGGGCGAATTTCTGCCGCGTCATTTTGCGCGTCAGGAAGAAATCCTCGGGTTGTTTGCCGAGGCGCTTGACCATGTCCTTCTTGGCGGCGTCGTATTCGTAGCCGGGGGAAATGGTGTGGCCGTCCACTTCGAGGGAGCTCAAATACTTGAACATTTCCTCGAGTTCCTGGACATCGGTTTCCTTGTAGACGGTCGTGTTGGTGGCCACTTGATAGCCCAGGACCTTGGCCATTTTGATGGCTTCGACGCATTCTTTGAAGACGCCTTCGCGTTCCACGATCAAATCATGGGTAAATTCCAGACCGTCCACGTGCACATTCCAGTACATCCACTTCGTGGGGCGGATCACCACTTTGGAGCGGGCCGCCTCGTTGGCGTTGCGAATGGCTTCCGCCTCCTTCTCGGTGATGAGCTTGTCCGCGAGCAGGCGGAGCAATTTCGGTTCCTCAGCGGGCGTGTAAATGGCGGCGAGGTAATCGCGCATTTTTTTGCGCATGAACACGCCGTTGGTGCAGATATAAATCACGCGGCCCTGTTCGCGCAGACCGGCGACGAGCTCTTCGATTTTGGGGTAAATGAGGGGTTCGCCACCGCAAATGGAGACCATGGGGGCGTCGCATTCGCTGGCCACCGCGAGACATTTCTCGAGGGGCACCATGTCCTTGAGATTCGTGGAATATTCACGAATACGACCGCAACCGGTGCACGTCAGATTGCAGGTATGCAGGGGTTCGAGTTGCAAGACCATCGCGAACTTGGGCGTCTTGCGGACTTTATGTTTTACAATGTGGCTGGCGATTTTAACCGTCAGCGCGAGTGGGAAACGCATATTTATTATCGGACTTGGGCGACTACGACCACCGGTTCGGGCGAGACCAGCAGGCGACCGCCGGCCGGAGCCGGATCAACCCGCATGATTCCCGGCAACAGGAAGGATGCCGGGGATACGCTTGTGCCCGTGTTGACGCCGGAACAACCGGCCCCAACCACCGCGCAACCAACCACCAGCGCCAGTGCCAGAATTTTTGCAAGTATTCGCACTTGGATAATATAAACAAGTCTCCCATAATGGCAATCAATTATTCCAATGACCCGTTCGCATGATGGCCAGTAAATCCGCGCAATGCCGGGGCGGCCGGGCCGGACTGATTCTGCTTTGCCTGGGGCTTTTGCTGCCGCAAATCTCCCGGGCCGAACCCATTGGCCAGGGCACTTATGCCCGCCGGGCGGCGGCGGCTTACCAGCAGGCGCTGGCGCAGTGGCAAACCGCCACTAATGCCGCGCCCCTAGCCTGGCAGTTTGCCCGGACCTGCTACAACCTCGCCGAATTTGCGACGAACGATGAAAGTCGCGCCAGTCTGGCGGTGCAGGGGATTGAGGCCTGCCGCAAGTTAATCAAAGAACAGCCCAAGTCCGCCCCCGGCCACTATTGGCTGGGCATGAACCTGGGGCAACTGGCCCGCACGGAACTGTTGGGGGCCCTCGCGCTGGTGCGCGAAATGGAGGCGGAGTTTAAGACCGCCTGGAACCTGGACCCCACGGTGGATCACGGCGGTCCGGCGCGGAGCCTGGGGCTATTGTACCGCGAGGCGCCGGGCTGGCCCACCAGCATTGGTAGCAAGCGCAAGGCGCGCGAATGGCTGGACCGGGCCGCCCATACCGCCCCGGATTTTCCCGAAAACTGGCTGGTGCTGAGTGAGTCCGCCCTGCAATGGGATGACTCCGCCACCGCCCGGGAGAAGCTGTTGCAATTGACGCGCGTCTGGCCGGCGGCACGGACCAACTTCACCGGCGTGACCTGGGAGGGGGATTGGGCGGATTGGAGTGCCCGCCGGACGGCGGCCGAGGGCAAAATCGCGGAGGCGGTGCGACCGGTTAAATCCAGCCGGCGCGCGGAGTGAGGGGAGGCTTGGGTCGCCAGGGGACGGCTGGTTTGCACCCAGCGGCCAGGGTTTTTGCCCGGCCGAAGGCAAAATCATTAAATAGCGTGAATGATTATGAAATGGGCCGTTTTTGAAAGGTTTTTGCGCGGGCGGGGGGTGTTTTGGGGGGCAGACGGGGCGATTTTGCCAGAAATGGAAGCTGGTGCACCTAGGGTGCCGGCCTGAAGGCAAGCCGGCTAAAGAGGACCATATAAAGAACCGCTTCGCTTGCTTTTTTAATTTAATTCGCTAATGACTCGGATTAGCACGAATTAAAACAATTTTGGGGTTAACCTTGCCGGGCAGCTTATTTGGTGGCGGACGCGGTGGCGGGGTACACGCAGGGTCCGGTGGAAATTTCAGAACCTCCGCGCGGAGTCACCAGCATGGCGATTCGGCGACAAAATTCGATGCCCATGCGGTCAAATCGCCAAAAACCGTGCGACGCCACTCCGGCCATGCCTACGAACAGAAAAAAATGCCTAACCCATTATTTCCGAACAAAACCGATCCGTTTGAACGCCTCAAATCCCATCCGGCTGGCTCGCGCTGGCCAGTGCCCCGCACCCGCCAGCACCTCGCCTAGGGTGCCAGAAACGAAGGCTCATGAAACCACCAAAAAGAACCAAACTATGGGTTGCCCTCCTTTCCAATCCAAGATTACCCGCCGCCACGGCGAAAATGTGGGTGTTCCCTGGTAGTTATACTAATTCTTCATGCGGTTCCCTTTAATAGTTTCAATAGTGAGGACCGAAACTGGATAGGCTCGGACAATCACACGATTTTAGCCACTGGGTGGCAATGCCAAATCAACTTGGTCATTCGACAAAATCAAAAACCATTGTTGTCGGCTGTCCTGCACCATACAATCTTTTAACGATGGCGCTTTACAGAAAACAGCATTTTTTGCCAGCAGCGTATTTAAGGTATTTTTCGGATGACCAGAAAAGCTGCACCAGGGATTCACGTTTCTGGAGCTTTGACGGGGAAAAAATGGGAAGGGTGTCCGTTGAAAGCCAATGTTTCGAGAATTATTATTATTCCAAAACTAGAGCCAAGGAGGTCGAAGACTCCTTTCGCAGGAAAGAAATTCTCTACTGCGAACGGGCGGACACAGTGCGTAAAGAAGGCAAAATTCCAGCAGAATACCGAACAGGCTTCATTCTGCTCATGGTGGATTTCGCTCTTCGGAATGGAATCCATAAAAACAAAACAGGCCGCGAAGGAATCTCAGCATACCACGACCGGCTTTCCATGTTTTTCGAGGTTTTGCTCCTCGAAAAACAGGGTCAACGAATTACGAATCCTGAAATACTTCTGCATATAGATACCTATTGGCGGCTAGAAATAATCTCAGCTCCGGCCGCTTCGCAGTTTGCAACTTCGGATAATCCGGCGGTTTTTTGCAGTTTCGAGGAACCAACTGGCGAATGGACTCCAATACAGGTCATTTTGTTGCCAATTGACCCGTACCATGTAGCCTTCGCGTTTGATAGCCGTTTTTTGAGCGTGCCAAACAATTTCGCAAATTTCCAGGACTTGATTGTAATGAACCACTTGCAGTTCGCTAATGCCGCAAGAGCAGTCTACGTGGCATCGGCCTTTTCTGAAGGTGACCTAGTGGAACTGCGTCAACTATTTACCACCAAGCGCAATTCTATCTGTGAGGTCACGAATGAAGGATGGCGGACAGTAAAACAATGTATTCCGCCCCAGCATAATTTTTCCTTTGTCAGCTTATTGCCTTGATGCTCAATAAGATCACCGGCCACCGAAAAGCGGGTTTAGGATTTTGAAAAAAGCATGCTTTTTTCCGAGGCCGGGGTGCGATGAGGTTGGCAACAAGTTTTCATGAAGATTTACGAGGGCGGCCACGGCGACCGGGGACGGATTCATGCCGGTGTCATCAATCCTAACTATTGACACTTTTTCTTGAAACAACACCGGCGGGGATCCGCTGGCTGCCCTTGGTATCCCGGCTAATCGGTTGGTTCCAGTGCTCACAGCGCACACATAAAGCCAAAGATCGCGCCAAAGCAACCCCAGACTTGGGCTGGTGCGGCCCGGTAAAAGCAGGCGAGGCTCGGGGTGCCAAGTCGGAATTTCGGAAGGGCGCGGGCGGCGTGAGGGGTTCTGGTTGGGGGTGGATGGCATGGCTGCTGACTGAAATATTAGAAACTCGTTACCTCGTTTCCTACGAGATGGGATATTTGGGGTGGCGGCG
>CAIQWB010000144.1 GCA_903875465.1 uncultured Verrucomicrobia subdivision 3 bacterium | reverse complement strand
GATGCGTTAAGATGTTGGCGCAGAAACACTTTGGAAAAATCGCCGGCATACCCGCAGTGGTCTGGTGAGATTTTTCCAAAGCGTTTATGCCCAAGAGATTGATGCCGACCGGCCGTTTTAATTTCGGAGTTCGGGTTTATGGTAGTTTTACCAGCCACCATTCCCGAAATCCCTCGGACGCGCGCAAATGGAGGGGGATTTTTTTGACAATCGTTGCGTTCACGCTGCGCACCCATTCCGCCGGAGTCACCTGCGACCAGAGCATCGGTTTCATGGGGGCCAGCAGAATGTATTGAACTCCCTCCCGCTTTAAATAATCCGCCGTGTCATCCGGCCGGACATGGACAATTCGACGGCTGCCGAAAGGCCGCCATAGCGAGGCTTCCGGATCATCGTAAGTGAACAGTCCCAAGGTTTTGAGATCGGGCGGCAGTTCCCCCAGAGCCGGGTCAAAGGCGTGACTGCGCTCGTGATACACCGCATAGACCCGGTTCACCCGGTCCAGCCACGCTGCCTCCGGACGCCACGCTTGCAGTGCCGCAATCACCCGGCTGGCGGGAAATAGTGGACGCGGCGGGGAGACCACCAAAAGCAGGGCAGCCAGCAGGTAAACCCCGCTCACTGCCACCTGCCACCAACGTTGGCGTACCACCCACGCCTGGCCTGGTCCGGCCAGAAACACCGGCAGCAACAGCGCATAATAGGGAGCCAAAATTCGCGAAATGGGAAATACCTCGGATTGAGTTAACAAGGCGAGCAGGGCGACCAGCGGTAACCACCGCAAACTGGTTTGCCACCAGTCGGTCTTTTGGGAATTGCGCCCTGTCCGGGGCGGAGCGCCTGGCCTTCCCAACGCCGCCAACCAGCTCAGCAGCACCAACAGCACGACGCCAAACCCCAGGCCGGCATTCTCTTCGATTTGCAATTCCGCCATTTGAAATTCGGCCGCCTCATTTTCCACCACGGTTTGGTGCAAGCGCAAACTCATTTGCCGGGACAAATGGTTGGTGGCCAAGGCATTCCAATTTTTGGCGAAGGGAAACACCGGGGGGGTCAAATTCTGGAGCGTGACCAGGCCGATATTGGCCGCCAACCGCAGCGGGGGGTCGCTTTTGGCACAAACCCCTTCGGATTTCCAGCCCGACCAGTCACCGCAATATTTGACGTTGAGGAGTGCCGTCGGCAGGAACGAGCAGGCAAACGCCACCAGGCAGACCAACGCCAGTTTTACCGGCCAGCGAAACACCAACGGCCACGAGGGCAGCATGGCCACGCCCCACACCAGGAGCAACGGCAAATCACTCGTTTTGGCACTGGTCATCAAGGCCGCTGCCAGGATGGCCGCAAAGAAATCGCCCGCCGACCTTGAGGTGCGCGCTCGCAGGGCAAAATCCACGGCGGCGAGCACAAAGGGTGCGCCAAACAAATCATTGCCGGAACTGCCCGCTTGCAGAATAAAGCAATACCCGGTGGGCACCACCCACATCCAATGCCAGGCCACGCGGCGCCGCACCCCCAGCCGGGTAAAAACGCTGTAGACCAGGCCGGGCAGCAATAAAAACGAAACCACATTGATCAGGAAGAGCAGCCGGTCAGTCCGAAAAAATAAGATCAGCGGCGTGGAAATCCATTCCACCCCACAGGCGCGGGCATTGACGCGCGGATAGAGGGTGTGAATCCAGTGCCATTGTCCGGCCGCCAGCCAGTTCAATATCCGGGGCTCACGGTAGGTCATCCCATCGAAGTTGCTGGGTTCGTACCAGGCACCACCCAAAAACGCCAGGCTGGTCAGGATTAAAAAAGCCAGGGGCAAAGGCCGGCGAAACCGGCGGATCAGGCGGGACCAAGCGCCTGGGCGAACCGCCGGCAAGCGAGATTGTCGGCGCCACAGCAGGCCCGCGCCAAGGCCGGATAATAATACCGCGCTGTAACCCCAAACGTTGAGGGCGTGCAGGGCGGAGAGCCCCCAGCCCGCGCAGTGTAAACCCGCACATAGCCAAACCCAGAGCAAAACAAACGGTGGCATGCGAGACTAAATGCTAAAGCCCGGGCAGAAAGTTATATTTGCAAATGCACCAAATGGCGCGAAAACCATCCCGCCAGCCAATTTTTTTGCCCTCGGCATAAGTGCGCCCGTAATAGGAAATGGCCACCTCATAGATGCGCACATTCAGCCGGGCCACCTTGGCGGTAATTTCCGGCTCAAAACCAAAACGATTTTCCTCGATTTTGATTTTTTGAATGATTTCCCGCCGAAACACTTTGTAGCACGTTTCCATGTCAGTGAGATTGAGGTCTGTGGCCATGTTCGAAAAGGTGGTGAGAAATTTATTTCCCACCGAGTGCCAGTAATAAAGCACCCGATGCGCACCCGCTCCGATAAATCGTGAGCCAAAGACCACATCCGCCTTGCCTGAAAGAATGGGAATCAGGAGGCTGTGATATTCCTCGGGATCATATTCCAAGTCCGCATCTTGAATAATCACAATGGCGGAGGTGGCATGCGCTATGCCGGTGCGCAAGGCGGCTCCTTTACCCTGATTTTGTTCATGACGCACCAGCTTCACCCGCGGATTGCCCGCCGTGGTCGCTTGCAAAATCTTCCAAGTGTCATCGCGCGAAGCATCATCAACAATGACGAGCTCCAGCACCGGGCGTTGCGCCAGTACCACTTTAATCACCTCGGCGACCGTTGCGGCCTCGTTGTAAACCGGCATCACGGCCGTCAGGCAAGGCTCAATGTCGTTATTGGATTTGATGTCGCTCATTCAATGGATTCACCGCGATTATCTGCTCTCAGGTTAGCAAATGCCCGGGATGATTCAATCCGCAATTTCCGGAGGTTTCAACCAATAAGCACAAACGGCACCCGCTTGCGCGGGTGCCGTTCAGTGCGAGCTTGAAACTATTCCAACCAACCATCAAACCAACCGAATCCGACTTAAGCTTGGGCAACGGTGCGGTCCATGCGGCGCTTGGCCCAGAT
>CAIQWB010000143.1 GCA_903875465.1 uncultured Verrucomicrobia subdivision 3 bacterium | reverse complement strand
CTGACTCATAGTTTTTTATTTGGATCGTGCAACTAGCGAAATTCTCGTGCAATTACTTTGCCGGAACTGTCTAATTTAAGTATTTCAACAGACGTAACATTAGTGTTATTTTCGAGCGCATTTAACTCATCATAAATTACGGCGTTCTCTCTGACTGTGGGTCCCATTACAACAGTTACATTGCCCTCCGCCTGAGAGGCCAAACGAACTGAAGTTTGTCTCCACATTGGTTCGGTAATACTAAAGATTTCATCACGATTCATCCCTGCTTCAGCAAGTTCTTTTTCATATTTTTGGATCGCGAGACCTGCTTCGGTTCGATCAATGACTGAATTAGCAGTTCTAGTGACATCGGCGCCTGGAATCTTCCCAACTCCCGAGTAAAGCAAAAGTTTATCTTTATCGGTAGCCACAGAAAGCGTGTTTAATTCTTCGGTAAATTTGATGACATTTGCTTCGGAAGCAATCTCAGCCGGGATTTTTTTAAGCGGACACTCAACCACTGCATTTATTGATTTATCTGCAGCGCCAATGGCGGGTTTTTCAATAATTTCAGCAACCCTACTAGCCGCTTCAGCTGTTTGCCCCACCCCTTCAGCCGGGCGCGTCAATTTTGCCGCATCCACGACTGTTTCAGCCGTTTTGGCAACTTCACCGGCTTTTGCGGCAGCGCCAGCTTCGCCCACGCCAATAAACAAGGAGCCAATTTCAAATGCACCCCGCCCGATTCCTTTGCCCCAGAACTCAGCCGACTGCCCCTCCGCTGCCGCATTTTGCCGAGCATCGTTAAAAGAATTATAAAGCTTTTGTGTGCCATTTTTTGCATCTCGGAAGGGCTTGGCCGGATCATCGACACTCGCTTCACCGTACTGTTTTACTGCTCCCGCCACTTTCTTGGTGGTGTCCCAAGCCTGTTCACGGGCGGCAGCATCGGTGGCGACATTATAAGTACCCTTAGCAAGTGACCAAATGCCGTCGGCCATTGAAAACGCGCCTTCTCCGACTCCAATCAAAAATCCTTTTCCCGCAGCCAAAGAATCTCCCGCAAGCCCCCGATTTGAATTTGGGGAATCCGAATTGGAATTTGAATCATCGTTCATGCAGGGAATTGATGGGCTAAACAAATCGTTGATGATCCAGACAAATGCGATATTTCAACATTGCCACTTTTTTGAGGGGTTCATTTTGATGATTAAAAATATCCCGCAACCAAGGATGCGTTTCCGGCTTTTGAAAATCAGGGCCATACATCAAACGCCAGGCAGCTAGAACCAACCCAGATTCCTCAATCTTTTGCAGGGAGAGTTCCTTGGCCAAGAGGATCGAATCGGCTGCCAACCCGGGCAAATCAATACCCTTTAGCCGGTCTCCAAGAACCATTGGAATGGCTTGCAATATCCGGGTGTCAATCGGTGCATCAATAAATTCCGGAGCAGTGAATAGAGGCAGATTTTGTGAAGCAGCGGTTGCCGAATTCCAAACCCCATTGGGTACCCGCCGATTAATCTCCAGCATAAACCCGTTGGGATCCATTCTGGGTGATTTCAGAGCTGCTTTAATGCGCGGCTCTTGATCAAAATTAGGCGCAATCGCCAGCATGAGTTCTGAAAAAATAACCAACGCGGATTGCCATGTAATCCCCCAATGGCAGGCCCGCCCCAGCATGTTCACCACAATCATTTTTTGAATACCCTTGGGAAAGCTGGGAAGAATATGAGGGTATTTTTCCGCAAGTGCAGGGGTCAATTCCTCGGCAAATTTCGTAAGTGACTCTTTTTTGAATGCATCCAACTGCACTTTACGTATTTGAACCGTTCGCTGAAAGTTCGATATAGGCGCTTCCAAAGTCGCAACCTGCTTTGTTCCAATTTTTATAGGCGAAACTTTATTGGACTCTGAATTTGTGGACGCCAGACGGTTTTGTTTATCCACCGGTAGTTGCACAAATCCAACGCTATTTACTTGCGCCAGCAACGCCGCCCGCTGCACCCGCCGGATTTTGAGCACAGGTTCGCCCATAACAAACCTTCAAGGCTGCGACAGTTTAACTGCTTCTTTGCGCGGGGGCGTTTGGTCGGGCGAGAACCGGAGCAGGTTGCCAGGATCTTCATCCTCGGCCATATAATGGCGGATGGGGCCGAACACGGTCGCGCTTTCCGACCGGTTGCAGGTGGGTAAGTACACGCGCAGCACCCGCGGATCGTAGTAACGGAAATAAAGTTGTTTGCCTTCCGGATCCTTCACCATGAGAAAGGTGCGGAAATGTTTTTGCATCGCCTTGAAATCGGCGGTTGCGGTGGCGAAGATACCCCAGTGTTTGCCCCAGCCTTCGGCCAGCAGCCAGCGGGTAAAAGAACTGCCCGGGGCGAGCACTACCAGATACGGCGCGCAATGAGCCAGATCCGGCGCGATTTGCCCCCGATAAAGGCAGGCGAACTCGGGTCCGCCGTCGGCGTATAGCTGGTCTATCAGATCAGGGATGGCGGCACCGTCCAGAACCGCGTACACGGTGAGGGCGGGATCGGCAAACAAATGACGGGCTAGTTGCTCCACGAGGGCGGAACCGGCTGACTCGAAGGCTGGTTGTGAGGGTTTCATGAGCCGGCGGCCGCTTTGGCCGCTTCACATTTTTCGCAGAACGGCGCGCCACTCTCAGCCGCTTCTTTTAACACCACCGCCGCCGGACTGAACGTTACCGGTTTGGGCGGTTTGGGTGGTTTGGGCGGGTCGTCTGACTGGCCGGACTTGGCATCGGCGGCGGGCTTGGCCTCTTTGGGGAGGTCAGGCGGTTCCGGTGCGGTGGGGGCTGTAGGCGAACTGCCGCTGCCCGAACCGGCCGCTCCACCACTGTTGATCATGACCATCGGCCCGGAGATGGACACGCCAGCTGGACCGATATCCACAAAACTGCCGGCGGCTTTGAGCGACAGTTGCATGCCGCCTTCGATCACCACGGTCATACCGCCTTTGATGTGAATGCTCATACCGGCGTCCATGGCATAATTCATGCCGGCCTTGCCGTGAAAATCCTGTCCGGCTTTGATGGAAATTTTTTGGCCGGCCTCGGTGTTCAGATTTCCGGTCACCTTGAGACTGTCATCCCCGCCGATCTTGGCATTCTGGTCGCCCACTACGGTCAGATGCTGCTTGCCCTCGATGTCGGTCAACCGGTTGCCCAGAATGGTGACGCCTTGGTCGCCCTCAATCTTAATGAGATTTTCGCCTTTGATGATGGAATGCTTGTCACCCTCGACCTTTTCCAATTGGTCTTTTTTGACAATCAGATGCCGCTCATTGCCAATCCATTCGCGAGTGTTGTTTTTGATGCGTTCATCCAGGTTTTTTTCACCATGAATGAAAATCTGTTCGCTGCCCTTTTTATCTTCAAACCGGATTTCATTAAATCCGTTTCCGCCTTTGCTGGAGTTGGATTTGAGGGTGGACTTGGTTTTTTCCGCCGGCAGGTCGTAGGGCGGCATGGCGTCGCCATTATAAACGCGGCCGGTGATGAGGGGGCGGTCGGGGTCGCCCTCCAGATATTCCACGATTACTTCCTGGCCGATGCGCGG
>CAIQWB010000142.1 GCA_903875465.1 uncultured Verrucomicrobia subdivision 3 bacterium | reverse complement strand
GTTGCGCTGTGGATTTTTGTACAAGGCGAGGAGTGAAACGCGTAGCATATCCACTATGGATCTGGAAGCGGTTCACGACGAAGTCCTTGAACAAAAAGACCAAGCAAACGCTGCATTTCTATTGCATGGTTCCGGCTAAGGAGAGGTTTCATGGGACCATTTTCAAATGGACCCATTCACCCGCCGCCACCGGCACCGTGGCGTCCACCACTTCCTGTTCCAGATAGCGGGCATGGGCCCCGGTCATTACCCGGTCGTTGGCCAGCAACCTGGCCCCGGCCTGGCGGGCGGGCAGCCGCACCTGCAAGGTCACCGCATGCCGGGTGGAATTCTGAAACGTGGCCTGCGCCCCTTCGGCACCCGGCTGGAAGCTCACGGTGAACACCTCCGCCCCCATCGGTAAATCCTGCCATTCAAACGCCCCTGTGCTGGCCAGCGGGGCAAAGTGAAAAATGTGCTTCGGCGCGTCATAACTCACCCCCAGAAAACGCGACTTAAACACCGTATCGAACACCCCCGCGAACCAGCCCGCTTTTCCCGGATAGGCCCGCCGGACGGCCAGTCTTTGGCTGTTTTGATAGGGCCACCATGGCACCGACCCATCGGTGTCCGTCACCCGCCGGATTTCCGTGAAATATCCCTGCTCCCCGAACAAAGCCTCCCGCTCCACCGCCGCGCACAACCCCTTGTTGTACCCCGGGGCCGTGGCCGGCACGCCCGAACCCCAGTTGATGGACCGCGTGGCCGCCACGTATTGAACGTTGTTGGTGCTCATCGAAAACTGCATGTAATGCAAATAAGTCGCATCATCATAGGGCAGGAACCCATAGAATGGCATCAAGGTGGTGTCGGATTCCTCGCCATCACTCGTCTGGCGCGGCACCGTGCCATCCCGGTTGACGCCCTCGATAAATTGCGGGCCAAACGGACCGGAAATCACCATCTTGGCGCGAATCGCCGCCTGCACCCGGGCCGCTGCCTGCGTGAAATGATCCGCCGTGGCGGTGTCGCCATAAGCCTCGCGCAAAAGGCGGGCCCAGCCATCCAGCGCCCGCCACACCGCCACATTCGAACCGCAATGCCAGTCGCAATCCAGCCGCCCATCTGAAATGTAGCGCGTGGGGAACAACCACACCCCGGGGTCCTGCCGCGAGGCCAGCAACGCCTCCAGCAGCTTGGTCCATTTGCCTTTGAATTCTGGGTGCTTATGGAAGAATTCCGCGTCGCCCGTTTGATCGTAATAATGGGCCGCCAGCACGAGGCTGGCCACGCTCAGGCTGATGGAATGGTTCAAGCCGCCCGCCACCACCTCGCCCGGCTGGCGCACCCCGAATTCATCAAACCATAATATCATTTTGCGGGCCAGGGCTGGGTCGCGGGCCATGAACGGCAGGCAGGAGTAGAAACAATCCTTGGCCCAAATCTGCCGCGTGGCGGGATAGCTGCCCCAATTGGAGCCGGCCAGCGTGTCCGTGCCGGATATCGCCATCGCCCAAAATGCCTGCATCACCTGCCGCTCAGCAAATTCGCCGATGAAGGGATCGGCGGGCGTGGTCAGGCGCCCCAGCAAGTGGCGGAAATACTGGTGCGTCTCCTCCAGCCACTGGCATGAACCGCGCTGGTTCACCTCCGTCATCGTCGGCTCCCCGGGCATGTACAGGACGGTCGGCACCCACAGCCGCCCGCCCGGCGCCAGGTCAAAGGGAACGCGCCTGGTAAAGCTCGGGGCATCCGCCCGCCCGATTTCAAAATCAAACGGATCAAATTGCGCCCACGACAAGTTTCCTTTGTCCCGGCCACTCGCAAACAACCGGGGCAGGACCACCGCCCCGGTTAAGGTGTTGCTCGACTGGTTTGCCAGCAGCAATCCATAAATCACCCCGCGCAACCGCTGCCCGCCATCGGCCGTGACCGGGGCATAAATGATCAGCTTCACGGTAAACCGGTGTTGCGGGTCCCGCAATTCCGTGAGGGGAAAGAGATTGTCCAGCAGTCCGGTGTGAAAATCCCAGTCCACTTTGGCCAGGTCATTGGTCGCGCCGCCGGCTTCCAGCGCATAAGCATAGGGACCAAAGCTACTGTTGTCTTTCGCCAGCCACACCCCCGGCCAGCCACCCGCCGGATTGCAAGCAGCCCGGTAGGAATCCCGGTAAATCGTCAGGGTTTTGATCTCCCCATGCATGCCCACATTGGCCAGCACCTTGTTGTTGCCAATGTCAAAGGTCAGTTCGCGGTAATCCGTGTTCGTGGCAAACCGGCTGAGCGCATCGCCCGTGCGCTTGTGCCCGTCACGCTGTTCAATCCAAAAGGATTTGGCTTGCGGCCCGCTGAGAAACCCCTCCGGGATTTGCGCGGCCACTCTCCCCACCAGCACCCAACCGGCCAGTAACATCAGGGGGACTGAGCAACCCGCAAATGGATGGCCGGGCTTCATTCTGGTGCACCACCGGCCCTCAAGGCACCGGTGTCAGCTTTACCTCAAACAAATTAAGGGCCTTCCACGTGGCCACGTCCCGGGCTCGGACACTCACCGTCACCTTGCCCGCCTGGGAAATGTTCACGGTCCCCAACTGCGCGTCCGCCGTTTGATCCCAACCACTGGTCACGGCGGCGGTGGCGTTGACCTTTTGGTCGCCCACCGTCACGACATAATCCGCCCCGCCGGACAAGGTCGCCGTGGTGGTGCTCACTTGGTAATTCCCCGGCCGGTCCACCCGCGCTGTCCATGAAACCCATTCATCCCCGTGATCCCAATAACCGATGTCGGCTTTGCCGCCTTGCGCCTCCGCCTTGATAGTTTCGCCGTGCAGTGTGGCGTCGTCCGGACGGAATGCCAGGTTGCCGTGGGCATCCGGCGTCACCAGCACATCCTCCACCGGCACCGGCACCGGCCAGAGGTGCGTGCCCGCAATGCGCAAGGTGCAGGTCAGGTCGCTGAGTTTCTGACCCGGCAATGACACCGTCAGGCCCTCCGCCGTTTGCGTGAACGCCAGTTTGCCGTGGTAACCCAGTAATTCGACCCGTTGGATGTGGTTCGTCTCCGCCCCACCCGTGCCGGCCAGCGACTTGATCACGATTTTGCCGTCGTCCGGCCAGCCCAGCGCAATCGCATACAGGTTTTTGCCCTTCGTGGTGAACCGGATGTCCCGGGCTGTGTAGGCAAAATTCTCCTTGAACGACCCACCCTTGGCCCGCAGCGGCCCCTCGCCGTAAACCAGCCAGGGACGCGTGCCATAAATCGCCTCGCCATTGACCGCCGTCCAGTCCGCGAGCTGGTGCAGCATCGTGTCCACTTCCGGGTCCAGCGTGCCATCCGGCCGCAGCACCACATTCAACAGCAGGTTCCCGTTCTTGCTGACAATGTCCGCCAGCATGCGCACCGTCCAGCTCAGCGGCTGATATTTCCAGTGCCGGTTGTAAAACCAGTCGCCAATCGACGTGTCCGTCTGCCAGGGGCTGGGGTTGATGCCCCCGTTCACCCCGCGCTCAAAATCCTGCACCCAGCGGCCCTCCGAGGGTTGCTTGCAATTGTATACCGCCAGCCGGCCGTGGTTTTTGGCCACGCTCACATTGTACAGGTTCGCAATCTGGCTCAGGCCCACTTCGTTGCCAAAGACCACCCCGCCGTCGCTATAGAGCAGGTCCGGATGGTAATCGTCCACCAATTGCTTGATCTCCTGGTACCATTGCTGCTGCCACCGGGGATTCTGGCTGTACCAGCCGGTGTCCCCGGGTTCCGCCGGAAAATGGTAGAGGTCCCAGTTGTTGGAGTTCGCCCCGTCATAGGGCACACCCGCCAGCGGACCGGTTTTATCGGCGTGATGCGCATCCTGAAACCACGTAAAACTCGCCCCCAAATGCTCGGACACCCCAAACGGCAAGCCCTCCGCCTGCGCCGCCTTCTGCCAGGCGCCCACCACATCCCGGTGCGGGCCGTAATTGACCGCGTTCCAGGCGTGCAAGGGCGAGTTCCACAGGAAAAAATCATCGTGGTGCGACCCCATGCTCACAAAATACCGTGCCCCGGCTTTTTTGTAGAGGGCCATCAGCCGCGCCGGATCCCAATGCTCCGCCTGCCACAAGGGAATGATGTCCTTCCAGCCGTTCGTCGAGGGGTGGCCGAACCGCGCCAGATGGTCTTTGTAATCCGCCGTGCCCTGCTGGTACATCTGCCGCGCATACCAGTCACCCTCCATCGGCACCGCCTGCGGACCCCAGTGCGCCCAAATGCCGAACTTCGCGTCGCGGAACCAGTCCGGACAAGCATAGTTCTTCAGGGATTCCATCGTCCCGGTGAATTTGCCCGGGGCCACCGGCAGGTCCATGGCTTGGGTAATCAAGGGAAGGGCCAGCCCGCCTGCCAGCCAGAGATGCTTAAATGTCATGTGATTAATGTAATAGGTAAACGGAACCCAACCGCGATGTCCACCCCCGCGACCACGGGTATCCGGGTTGTATGACCTCAGGTATTTCGCAAAAAGTAAGGCGGCGCTCCGCATAAAACAATCCGCCAAATGTCGTATGCTTCGGTCTTTGGACTTTTCGATTGTCAGAACGCCCTAAAAATTTAGAATGACCATTCACTATTCATGAAACATTTCAAAATTGCGGCATTGGCGGGCGATGGCATCGGCCCGGAAGTCATGCGCGAGGCGATCAACGTCCTGCGCGCCACGGAAAAAACCTTCGGCTTTCAATTCACCATCACCGAGGCGGCGGTGGGTTGGGCCGGTATTGACCAGTCCGGCCAGGCCCTGCCCGACACCACCCTGGCCTTGTGCCGGGAATCCGACGCCATTTTGTTTGGTTCCGTGGGTCTTCCGGAACGCGATCCCACCATTCCCAAGGAACAACGCCCCGAGCGCGCCGCCCTGCTGCGCATCCGCAAGGAATTCGGCCTGTTCGCCAACTTGCGCCCTGTGCAATTACCCAAAGCCCTCGCCCATGCCTGTCCGCTCGCCCTCGAACGCCAGGGCAATGGCATCGATATTCTGGTCGTGCGCGAGTTGACCGGCGGCATGTATTTCGGCCAGCCCAAAAAAACGGAGCCGCTGCCGGGCGCGACCGGCGGTTTCCGGGCCATCGATACCATGGTGTACACCACCCCCGAGATTGAGCGCATTGCCCATGTGGCCTTCCGCGCCGCCCGGTTGCGCCGCCAGAAGCTTACCAGCATCGACAAGGCCAACGTGCTGGAAAACGGCATCCTCTGGCGCGAAGTCGTCACCCGCATTGGCAAGGAATATCCGGATGTCACCCTGGAACATATGTTCGTCGATAACGGTGCCATGCAACTCATGCTGCGCCCCACGCAATTCGACGTGATGCTCTGCGAAAATATGTTTGGCGACATCCTCAGCGACGAAGCCGCCGCCCTTGCCGGTTCCCTCGGCATGCTGCCCAGCGCCAGCCTCGGGGCCACCTCCGGTGAAAACACCTTCGGCTTCTACGAACCCGCCGGCGGCACCGCCCCCGACATCGCCGGCAAAAATCTGGCCAATCCGATTGCCCAGATCCTCTCCGTGGCGTTGATGCTGCGGCACAGCTTTGGCTTGCATGAAGCCGCTGCCGCCATCGAAGCCGCCGTTACCGCCGCCATCCTGGCCGGCAATCGCACCGGCGACATCTTCAGCCCGTCCGAAACCGGCGCCCGCAAGGTCGGCACTCGCGAAATGGGCGCCGCCATCGTGGCCGCCCTCAAAGCCTAGCCACCGCCACAAAATCGACGCGCTCCGCACCGGCGTCCCTGCCTGGCGGAGCGCATTCCCGCCCTGCGCGAGCCCGCCGCCACCCCGCCACCCTACCGAAGCGCGTTCCCGCTCCTTTTGCGGGACCGCCTCAACGCCAGCACGCCTGCAAACATCCGCTCACCAACACACTCTGGGCCCCCTCAACGGAGCGCGGCATTTATGCCGCCTCAACGCACCTACGCGTTCAGCCACCAGCTCACCAGCCCCCTCTTCGGCCCACCACCGAAGCACCAATACCCGCACGCTCCACCCCACCGGAGCGCGGTCCCGCTCTTTTTGCGGGACCGCCTCAACGCCAGTACGCCTGCAACCATCCGCTCACCAACACACTCTGGGCGCCCTGAACGGAGCGCGGCATTTATGCCGCCTCAACGCACCTACGCGTTCAGCCACCCGATTACCAGCCCCCTTCATCAACCCCTCAGTCACACACCACCAGCAAACCACTCCCGAGGGCATGTCCCACCCCACCTTGGATTTGGCGGTAAGATTTTGCTAGAATTTTGAAACAGCCCAATTAGGATCAAATCCCATAGCGGCTATCCGCATCCACCCCCAGCCATGGAAATACCGGCCTCAACCATGCCCCTTCCACCGCGAACCAATCCGGGCCTGCTGGCCTTGATTCGCGGCAAACAGGAGCGAACATGGCGGCCGTCCATTGCGGAATTAAAACGAGGCTTTCGCGGCTGGCACCAGCGCGGTTATTTACCTCATTTCGACGCGCCGGGGGTAACCCAATTCGTTACTTTCCACCTTCACGACTCGTTCCCGGTGACCTGTCATGCCGAATGGCAGGCCATTTTGCACGAGCCATTGCCTTCCGTTAAACGTCGCCAGCTGGAAGTCTGGCTGGATCGTGGTCATGGACATTGCTGGTTATCCCAACCGAACGTCGCCGCATTGGTTGAGTCAATTTTGTTAGCCGGCGATGGCCGCCAGTACCGCCTGCTCGCCTGGGTGATTATGCCCAATCACCTTCACCTTGTGGTGGAAGTTTGGGATCAACCTTTAGGCCGGATGATAAGCGGTTGGAAAGGCCAATCGGCGCGCCGGGCAAATGCCCTGCTCGGGCGCAGCGGTCAATTCTGGCAGGATGATTATTACGACACACTTATCAGTGATTTTAGCCATCAGCAGCGGGCCATTCACTACACCGAACACAATCCCTTGAAGGCCTCCCTCACCCGTCATATACGGCATTGACGTTGGAGCAGCGCCTGGCGGTGCGACCATTACGAACGGCTGCCCGGGGCACTCGCCTCGGAGCGTGCCATCCACGCCACCGCAAAACCGCTATCCACAACCTTATCCGCTTACCAACCGACGCCAGCGCCCCCACCTTGAGGAACCGTCAACGCCGCGCTCCAACAGAGCGCGGTCCTGCTCTTTTTGCGGCACCGCCTCAAGGTTGCCACGCCTGGAGCCACCCGCTCACCAGCCCCCCTCTTCGTCCCACCACCGAAGTACCCGTACCCGCACGCTCCGCCGCCACCCCGCCCAAGCCCAGTCCCCCGTTGCAGAACCACTTCCACCCCACCTCCCCCGCCAAACAAAAAAACTCCGGCGAACCTATTCGCCGGAGTTTTTTTTAATATTACGTTGCTTCGCCCCGATCCCCAACCCGATCAATGCCAGTTGGGAAACCGGAAGTTATTAAACATAAACAGATAGTCGGGACCACTCGTCGGCCCGCTGAAGTTGAATCCAGTGGACGAACCCGAAGCCGCCGCTTGCGTCATGCCACTAATGTTCGGGGCGGTCCAAAAGCCGCCGGCCGGAAGGACGGTCCAACCGGAGCTGCTCACCGTCAGCCCCACAATTTTATCCGCCTGCTCCGAGGCATACATCGTGTAAGCCAGGCCCAATTGCTTCTGGTTGCTCATGCACGCCGCCTGTGTCGCCTTCAGCTTGGCCTTGGCCAGGGCCGGCAGCAGCATGGCCGCCAAGATCGCAATAATGGCGATCACCACCAGCAATTCAATCAAAGTGAATGCTGCCGGACGATCCCGGCCAGCCTCCCGCTTCGGAGACAAGATACTTTTAAACGTTTTCATGATCTAAACTTGGAATCCAGTTGCCCAAAAGGCTTTGTTTCAGATTGGGTAATTCAAGGATTATGTGCGGCATCTGCCCAAATAGCTATAGGACATTTGTCCGATGCCCCGCCACTCCAGCCTGCCCCGCCAACACCAATGCTTTATTCCCTTGGGCCGCCGGAAAATGGAATCAATTCCCCGAAAATGCCCAGGGTCGCCGGCTGGCCCTTAGCCGGGAATGGGTTGGCATTTACGGTGACAAGCAGAAGCTTAATACAATTTCACAGTCCGTCAAACCACGTGAATACGCAATGCAACCCACTGCGAAATCTTGCCTAACTTCGTCACTGGATGACCCTCCCAAACAAAAGGCCAGCCTCGAAAAGGCTGGCCTAAAGCGGAAGTCATTTGGCATGGTTGCCCCGGCGTTACCGGTTCCCATTCACCACCAAAAAGTCGGGGAGGAAGTATTCCGCGGGGTCATAAATTGAAATTTTACCCAAGCGGCATGGCCGTCTTTATAACCGGTATTGCCCCCGGCCGGTATGCCGCGCACCAGGTGCGGACTGGTATGGGCATAAGTAGCCCCATTCCACTTAAAACCGCCATCAATCGAGGAGTATTTATTTGCCGGATTGGCATAACCGGGCAACGCGCTCCCGTTGCTCAGAATGGCGTCGGCCATCAAAACCCGATCCGAAACCGGAATGACTTGGCTGACCCCATTTGCCAGCGTGATGCTTTCAGCTTGCAGGGTCGTATTTTGATTGGTCTTGGCCAGGATGCTTTGCGGCCCCGAAAAAGCAAACTGATACCCGATCACATGAAAGTCACTGGCTTGAGGCGCCCCCGTGGGATTGGCCACCCCATAATACCACAAGGAGGGGTTCACGGGCCCCTTCTGCGACCAATTTTGCTCATCCGCAAACTTGGGTTCGGTGCCCGGGTCGTAGAATGACTTTTTGGTGAGACCAGAAGCCAGCATGACTTGTGCGGCCCCATCCGGCAAATCCCATACCCACGAGGCGTTGCCGCTGAGGACCGGCAGCTTGTCCTTGGCATCCACCGAATAAATATTCAGCCCCACCTCGATTTGATGCGCATCATTCAAGCATTGCGTCCGCTTGGCCCGCTCCTTGGCGTTGGCCAGCGCCGGCAGCAACATCGCCGCCAGAATGGCGATAATGGCAATGACCACCAGCAGTTCGATCAAGGTGAAACCGTGCGCCGCCCCGCTGGAGCGTGACGGATTTGACAGCGTTGTGTTTGACTTATTGTTCATTTTTGCAAAATTCATGACAACCGTCGGTAAGTTTCCCGCAAATCACTTCGTTTCGGCTGATGGGAACAATGTAAGTCGGGTGGGGGAAAAAGCGACCCCAATTTGCGTATTAAATCCGCCAATTTGCGCATATCCGCTGAACTTCCAGCCGCCCGCTTGAGAAACAGCCTGGCCACTTCCCTGCCCCACGAGCAAGGGGGGCCGGGCGCTGGCTCCCCTTGACAACATTTCCCCTCCGTACTATACTCATCATGAGAGTGGTTTGGACCGGGTGGCTTTTCCACCCCTTAGCCCATGCCGGGTGACCGCCTTGCGCCACTTTGGTTTTGCGCGGCCCAGCGGGCCAGCGGGTCCGGCGTAGGTTGTGCTGGACTGCCGCCGGTTCTTTGACATGCCCAAACGACACCCTGAAAATGCGCCCTAATTCGCCCTCCGGCAAATCCGGGCTCTTCCGGACTAATCCGGCTTATACCGGCTTCAAAAAAAATAAAAATCTGCCGTGCCAGCAAAGTGGGAGCTCCTGTGCCCGCCTGAGGCTTGCCCCACCCGGTATGAATGCAAGCTAACGCCCCCTGAACCTGAAGGTCGCATTCCCAGCCCCGGCCCTGCAGGGTAAATCGTGGCTAATCGTACCTAATCGTGCCCTTGCCAGGTTTTGGCCTTGGACTTCCTCACCCATCGGCGTCGCCCCCCTCAAACCGGAAAAAATGAAGCAAGCCATTGAAAAACCCTTAATTCTATCAAATCCCAGAAAAATCCCGTCAAACCCTGTCAAGCCCGCCACCACCACCCAAAGTCCATCCGTCCCGCAGTCCGCATTTGACTTATCCCCCGCCGGTCGCTAATTAACCAGCCAATAATTTGTTGGCCCGGATCCGGCGCAACCAATAAAATAAACTGATGTTCCCCTCGCTTCGTCAAACCAGCCCGTTGCGGCTGGCTGTCTTTCTCTTGTTCGCCATCACCTGTTACCGCCTCTGGTTTATCACGCGGATGGAGCTGGTGCCGGACGAGGCCTATTACTGGCTTTGGTCCAAACACCTGGCCGCCTCGTATCGGGATAAGGGCCCGGCCATCGCCTGGACCATTGCCCTCGGCACCTGGCTGTTTGGGCCCACCGTCTTTGGCATTCGCTTTTTCGCCGTCATCCTGAGCACCGGCTCCGGCGTCCTCATCTTCCTGCTGGCCCGGCGCTTGTATGACGACCGGGTGGCGTTATGGTGCCTCCTGCTGGCGTCCGTCATTCCCATGATTGCCGTGGGTTCCATCATCATGACCATCGATTGCCTGAGCGTCTTTTGCTGGGCCTGGGCGGCCTATGTGTTTTGGATCGCCCTCCACCGCGACCGCCTGAGCGACTGGTTCTGGTTGGGCCTCGCCATCGGGGCCGGCTTTCTCGCCAAATTTACCAACGGCGTGCAACTAGCCTGCATTGCCGTGTTGTTGCTGTGGTCCCCGGCCCACCGCCCGCTTCTGTTCAGCCGGAAAACCCTGGTCATGAGCGCCACCTTTGCCGTCAGCATCCTGCCCATTCTTTGGTGGAACATCCAAACGGGCTGGGTGCATGCCCTCGCCCTGCATTCCCGCAGCGGAGTGACCGACACCTTTGGCATTCATCCCCTGCAATTAACCCGCTTTCTCGGCGAGCAACTCGGCGTCATCTCCCCGCTCATCATGGCCGGCATGATCGTCGCGGCAGTCAGCCTGCTTCGCCACCAGCACACCGACCTGCGGGTGCGCTTTCTGCTAAGCCAGTTCGTGCCGCTCTACGCCCTCTTCATTTTCTTCAGCCTGAATAGCGCCGGCAAACCCAACTGGACCGCTCCCGTGCTCGTGACCGGCATCATTTTCACCGTGGTCTATTGGCGCGGGGTAATCCGGCAACACCCCGCCTGGCGCTGGGGCGTGGGAGCCGCCCTGGGCCTGGCGCTGCTCATGACCATTGTTATGCACGACACCGCCTGGCTGCATCTGCCCCTGGGCCGGGATCCCCTGCGCCGCGCCCAAGGCTGGACCGATTTCGGCGCGCACGTCCAAAAAGCCCGGGAAGAATTCCAGGCCAACCTCCTCATTGGCGATCATTATTCCCAAGCCAGCATGATGGCCTTTTATCTGCCCGACCAGCCCCTGACGTATTTGCTGCCCGAAACCTATGGGGCCTCCCAATTCAGCCTCTGGCCGGAATACCAGGTGCAACCCGGCACTCGCGCCCTGTACGTGACTGTCTCCACCAACGGCGCCCCCCCGGAGTTATTGGCCCAGTTCCCCCAGGTGCGGCTGGTCGACGATTTCTGGTCCAAACACCATGGCCGGCCCATGACCGAGTTTTGCATCTACTTGTGCACGCATGGCTGATCTGCCACCATTCCGCCAGCATTGAAAACCCTGCATCGTTACCTCGCCCGCCAGGTGCTCGCCTCGCTCGCGCTCACCGTGCTGGTGTTTACCCTGGTGCTGCTGGTGGGAAATTTGCTCAAGGAAATCCTTGGCCTGCTGGTCAATGGCCAGGCCCACTTCAGCCTCATGCTCGAGGCCTTGGCCCTGCTGGTGCCGTTCCTCTGGGTCTACGCCCTGCCCATGGGCCTCCTCACCGCCACCCTGCTGGTCTTTGGGCGGTTTAGCGCCGACCAGGAACTCACCGCCGCCCGGGCCAGCGGCATCAGCCTCCTTTCCCTGATCACCCCCATCCTCCTCATCAGCCTCGCCTGCTGCGGCGTCAGCGCCTGGATCAATCTCCAGCTCGGCCCTCAATCCCGCGTGGCCTACCTCAATCTCATCTACCGTGCCCGCACCGAGATCACCCGCGCCCAATTGCCTGAGGGCACCAACATCCGCGATTTCCCCGGGTACCTCTGTTTTGTCGGCAAAAACCGGAACAACTATTTGTCCGATGTCTGGATTGTGCAATTTGACACCGACACCAACCACCCCAACCCCCTCATTATCCGCGCCACCAGCGGCCGGCTGGAAGATGACGTGGCCGGACAGCAACTCCTCCTCCACCTGACCAATGTCGTGCGCACCACCACCGTCGGCCAGCATGATGTCATCAGCACCTCCGGTTCCTTGACGATGAGTTTTGACCTCAAAACCGCCACCAACCAGGTCTTCCACCCCAAAATCAGTGACATGACCTACGGGCAATTGTGCGCCGAAATAACTTCCGTGGAAAACCTCGTGCGCCGGCCACCCGCACCCGGGGCCACCCCGACGGAACTCACCGCCCAACTGCGCCTGATCCAGCAGCAAAAAAACGACCTCACCCTGCCGGCCCGCGTGGAATTGCATCGCCGGTTTGCCTTTTCCTTTGCCAGTTTCAGCTTTGCCCTCATCGGCATCCCCTTGGGCATCCGCGTCCACCGTCGGGAAACCAACATCGGCATCGCCGTGGCCCTCCTGCTGGCCGTGGCCTATTACAGCTTCATCCTGCTGGGCGTCTCCCTGTCCGGCCGGCCGGAATTTTATCCGCAATTAATCCTCTGGCTGCCCAACTTCGTCTTCCAGGCCATCGGCGGCGTCCTCCTCTGGCGCGCCAACCGGGGCTTCTGAAGCACCCGGTCGGATAAATAAAAAACCCCAGCCGTTCGGCTGGGGTGGTTAAAAACCGGTTGTGACGCAAATCAGCGGCGCTCGCTCAGTCGACAATCTTGAGCGAGTACACCGGCGACATCTTCGTGTCCGCGCGGGGAGCCGTGCCGAAATTGTTGTATTTGTAATCAAACATGAACCGGTAGGTCACCGCGGTTTGGTCCGCCGGCACCGGCACATAACCTTCCCAGCGGTTGTTCAATTTCGCCACGGGCGTCATCGGAATGATCTTGCCCCCCACCACCACCGAGCATTGAATGCTATCCCAGCGCAAGGATTGCTGGTCGCTCGTCAGGGTGGTCTCCACCAGATACTGATTTTTCGGGTTGCGGGGCTGTTCCGAGGCGGTCAGCGGGGTGAAGGTCGTCACCGTGGCACAACCCGCGATCAGCAATACCGGCAAAAACATCAAAAATTTCTTCCACATAATGCCTAGAGCGTCGCACAAACGGGACCCGCTTGTAAAGTTGGATTTCAACACTTGAACCCGCCCCTGCTTTCCGCTAAAACCTCTCCGCATGAATTCACCCCGTGCCGGCCGTCCCGCGAGCAGCAACTTTCGCTGGGTGATCTGTGCCTTGCTCTTCTTCTCCACCACGGTCAATTACATGGACCGGCAGGTGATCAGCTACCTTAAGGACTATTTCTGCACCCCGGCCGAACAAGGCGGCTTTGGCTGGTCCAACACCGACTTCGCCCACTTAACCGCCTTTTTTACGGGGTTCTACGCCGGCATGACCATCCTGGCCGGCTGGGTAATCGACAAGATTGGCACCAAAATGGGCCTGGCCTTGTCGCTGATTGTTTGGTCTGTGTTTGGCATTCTGAACGCCTTTGTGGGCCGGCTCGTGACAATGCATGTCCTGGTGCGCAGCGCCTTCGGCATAGGCGAAGCCGGCAACTTCCCCGCCTCCATCAAGACCGTCGCCGAATGGTTTCCCAAGCGCGAACGCGCCCTCGCCACCGGGATTTTTAACAGCGGCTCCAACTGCGGGGCCATGATCGCCGCCCTGTTCGTGCCCTGGTGCCTCACCTATTTCGGCGCGGAAAAAGGCTGGAAAATGGCTTTTATCATCACCGGCGCCGTCGGCTTCATCTGGCTGTTCTTCTGGTTCTGGCTCTACGACACCCCCAGCCAGCATAAATGGCTCTCCCAAACCGAATACGACTATATCCACAGCGACCGCGACGAAAGCGGCGCCGAGGATAAATCCGCCAAAAAGGTCTCCGCCAATTTGTTTAGTTTCCAGGGCCGGGTGCCGCGCTCGGCCTTCTGGGGCATCACCATCATGATCCACATCTTGTGCGTGTTCATCTTTTTCATCACCCAAAAGATCGTGGGCAAAGGCGTGCTGCAAAACCAGCCGTCCCTGATTTTCTTCGCGGTGACCGCCCTCGTGGCCGTGGCGGCCAGCAGTGCCCTCCACGTCCGGCGCTGGCATGATACCAATCAAACCGGCTGGCTGGCCCTCACCTATGTGGTGCCCGTGCTGACGGCCTTTGGCTTGGTGATCGCCCTGGGGTTTGAAAATAAAATCTACCTCGTGGGGGTGGTCCTGGCACTCCTGGCCATGGTCGCCGCCGGCCTGGGCAACAGTGCGGCCGGGCCGGGTAAATTCGGGGCCCCCGGCAGCCGGGGTTTGCTGGGCCATCGCCAGACCTGGGCGTTTTTCGTGGGCAAACTCATGACCGACGGCATCTGGTGGTTCTACCTCTTCTGGCTGCCGGATTATCTGGTAAAACAATTTCACATGAAAATCCACGACACCATGTGGCCCACTTTTATTGTCTACGGCGTCTCCATCGTGGGCAGCATTTATGGCGGCAGCATTCCCATGACCCTGATGAAACGCGGCCTGCCCGTCTACCGCGCGCGCATGACCGCCATGTTCCTCATCGCCCTCTGCCCGCTGACCGTCCTCTCCACCCAATACTTCGGCGACGTTGCCCACTTTGGTGACCGGGCCATGTATTATGCCGTCGCCGTGATCTGTATCGGCGCCGCCGCGCATCAAGCCTGGTCGGCCAACCTCTTCACCACCGTGTCCGACATGTTCCCCAAACGCGCCGTTGGTTCCGTCACCGGCATTGGGGCCATGGCCGGCGGCTTGGGTGGGGTGATTGTGCAACTCATCGCCGGCACGCTCACCGACACCTACAAAGCCACGCCCCAAACCGCTTACCTCATCATGTTCGTCGTTTGCGCCCTCAGCTATTTGATCGCCTGGGCCGG
>CAIQWB010000141.1 GCA_903875465.1 uncultured Verrucomicrobia subdivision 3 bacterium | reverse complement strand
TCCGGCCGCCTCAAGGACTGGGCGGAAGGCGGAAACCCCAGCCCTGCATGAGGCAAACGTGTCCTGGTTTGCTAACTACAAAGAATTCCTGGTTTGCTTCACCCACGACAGGGAAAAGAAATATTATTGCCACGGCGTTTTCCGGGTGCAATAGTAGCCCCCAATCACATTAATTCTTTTTACCACGCAACCCAATCATCTATGACCAATTCTCTGATCATACCCCGCCGCACCTTTATCAAAAACGTCGCCGCCGCCGGAGTGGTGGCTGCGGCTCTGCCTTTGTTCAATATCCAGGCGCAAGGCACCGCGCGTAAATTCAAGATTGGCCTGATCGGCTGTGGTGGCCGGGGCAATGGTGCGGTGGAAAATCATCTCGAAGCCGCCAAGTCCCTCGGTTTGGATGTGGAAGTGCACACGGTGGCGGATTTTTTTCCAGACCGCGCCAAGGCCACGGCCGCCAAATATAACATTCCGCCGGAGCGGGTGTTTGCCGGCGCGACGGGGTATCAACAGTTGGTGCTGCAGCCAGTGGACATCGTGCTGCTGGCCACCCCACCGGTGTTCCGTCCAACGCATCTTGAAGCTGGCCTCAACGCGGGGAAGCACATGTTTATTGAAAAGCCGGTGGCGGTGGATCCCGTGGGCGCCCGCAAGGTCATGGCCCTGGGTGAAGTGGCGAAGCAGAAAGGTTTGTCGGTGGTTGCGGGCACCCAGCGGCGGCACATGGGGAATTATTTGCGCAACCAATGGGCGGTGGCCAATGGGGCCATCGGGCAGATCGTGGGCGGGCGGATTTCCTGGTGTGGCGGGGCGCTGTGGTACAAGGAGCGCACGGAAGGCGAGAGTGATGACAGTTATCTCGTGCGGAACTGGACGAGCTTTTCCGAAATGTCGGGTGATCACATTGTGGAACAGCACGTCCACAACCTCGACGTGGCGAATTGGTTCATCGGCCATCCGCCGGAATCGGCACTGGGTTTTGGTGGTCGCGCACGGCGCCGGACGGGCGATCAATTTGATTTTTTCAGTCTGGATCTTAATTACGGCGATGACTGCCATATTCACAGCATGTGCCGTCAGGTGAACGGCACTTATGGCGGGGTGGATGAATTTTTTCACGGCACCGAAGGCACCACCTATGGCGGCGGGAAAATGCAATCGGCGAAACTCGCGCAGCTGAGTGTGCCGGAATTCAAGACCCACGCCAATGGGCAGGTGCAGGAGCACATCGACCTGCTCAACAGCATTGTGAACCAACAGCCGTTGAATGGTGCGCGGACGGTGGCGGAGTCCACGTTGACGGCGATCATGGGTCGCATTGCCTGCTACACCGGCCAATTGGTCCGCTGGTCCGACCTGACAACCAATACGCAATCGCCGTGGTATCATCTGGCGCTTTCGCCGTCGCCGGCAGATTTTGAAGCCGGAAAAGTGGTGGCACCCAAGGACAATGTTTATCCGATTCCCGGGGAAGCCTGAGGCCTTTTAAAATCAACTACTACACATCCATTTACGATGAGATTATCAGCCATGCAAAAAGCATTCCCCGGCAAGCTCGTTTCACTGGCGGTTCTGGGCGGGGTCCTGGCCTTCAGCCCTGGCTTGTTCGCTCAAGAAAGCATCAAACCGCTTAAGGCGCTGCTGATCGCGGGTGGTTGCTGTCATGATTACGAGCATCAGAAAGATATACTCAAGCAGGGCATCGAAGCCCGTGCCAATGTCACCGTGGATTTTATTTATGTCCCCGACGACAGCACGCATCCCGATTTGCCGATCTATGGCCACCCGGATTATGCCAAGGGCTACGACGTGGTCATTCATGATGAATGTGCGGCGGATATCAAAGACACGAATATTATCCAAGCGGTGCTTCAGCCGCATCTTGATGGCATTCCCGGTGTGAACCTGCATTGCGCGATGCATTGCTATCGCTTCGGCGATTTCACCAAGCCATTGCCTGCGTCGGCGCCAAACGCGCACTGGTATGAATATCTCGGGCTCCAGTCCAGCGGTCATGGCCCGCAGGAACCGATTGCCATTACCTTCACCGACACCCGCCATCCGATCACCACCGGGCTCGCCGACTGGACGACGATCCATGAGGAACATTACAACAATATTAAAGTCTGGGACACGGCCCAAGCGCTGGCGCATGGCACTCAGGTGATCAAAGGCAAGGACGGTCAAGCCCAACGCACCAATGATTTTGTGGTCGCCTGGGTGAACACTTACAAGGGAAAGGCGCGCGTGTTTTCCACGACCATCGGTCACAATAACGAAACGGTGGCGGATGCCCGCTATCTGGATCTCGTCACGCGGGGCGTGCTTTGGGCCTGCGACAAGCTCGATGCCTATGGCAAGCCCAAGCCGGGCTACGCCGCTAAATAGTTAGGCCAGCCGGCTGGCGGCAGGGTGCGTTTCCGTTGGGGGCGCGCTTGCAATCCCTTTATTTCGGATCGAGATTCAGCTCCAGATCGGCGGCGGTAACGCGGGAATGAACGCCGTCCGGAGGGACATCCACCCGGGCCACCCAAAGGATGGCGTTTAAGACGAGCTTGCGCTTATTGTCATCGCCCCAGTTGCGATGGTAATGGCCGCCCGTAAAGCCAAAACCACGGCCGCCATCGGGACGTTCAACTGCCCAGGCAACCGTCTGGGCTTCACCACGTTGCACGCTGGCGCGCACGGCAGGATTCCCCTCATGCGGTCCATCGGGCCGGTTCATGGTGGACGGTGGCGGCACGCAAGCGAGGATGGGCGTGATGCCGGTCACCTGGTCCCGAAAGTGCATGTTAAAATACCATTCGTCGCGTTGTTGGAACGGTTGCACCCCGCGGGTGATGGGATGCTTGGGCAGCGTGGTGAAATTGGCGGTCCAGACTGGATTGACGGAGCGGTTGATTTCAAAACAACCACCGAGCCAGTCGAGAAATTCCGCCTGTCCGCTGGCAATGGTCGGTTCCACGGCGTAATGGATGCAGGCGAAGCCCACACCCTGCTTCATCAAGGCGTCGAGTTGCTGGAGATGACCGGCTTGCAGGGCGGGATGGCCGCTGCCGCCGTCGCTGTAAATTACCACGGCGGCCGCCCCTTGCAGGACCGCTTCATTGGCCGGCAAGCCATTGGAATAAACCTCCACGGTGATGCCGGGAATCCCCGCGAGGCATTTTTGGAACAGCAGCAGACCGGCACGATGTTCATGCTCACCGGGACCGTGGCTCGGCTTGCCTGCGATCATGACAATGCGCTTTTCAGCGGCGCGTCCGCCAGCAGGGGTTAACACAACGAATAACAGGAGTGCCCAAATGGCGAATATTTTCATAAATTGACAACAGGTGACTTTATCCCAACAGCGAAACAGTTTTTCTGCTGCCTGCCAATTTTATTTCAGCGTCTTTTTCAAGAACGCCAGCCCCTGGCGGGCAATGTCGTCGCGGTGGGGTTCAATCTTTCGCCAGATGGCGGCCGCCCGGGCAATGACTTTGACATCCTGGGTGAATGATTCGATCACCACCGCGCCGGAATACTGAATATCTTTTAAGGCTTGCGCCACGCCGGGCCAGTCCACATGGTCATTGCCAGGAGTTCCGCGGTCGCTGGCACTCGCATGAAAATGACCGACATGCGGGCCAGCAAGGCGGATGGCCTCCGCCGGATGTTTCTCCTCGATATTCATGTGAAACGTATCGAGCAGTAATTTCAGGGCGGGACTTTTTACTTCCCGGATCATCGACAAACCCTGGTCCACCGTATTCAAGAAGTCCGTCTCAAACCGGTTCAACGGTTCCAAGCAAATCACTTTGTTATGTGCCGCTGCATAATGGCAAATGGTCTGGAGGTGGGCCCGCACGGTGCGCCACTGCCGGCGGTATTCCACAGCGGGCACGGCCTCCGCCCGGCCGGTCGCGGAATAAAGCGGCCCCATGACAATATTGGTACCGAGCACATCGGCCAGATCCACCAACCGCTGGAGGTAAATGAGGGCGGCCCGTTGTTGGGCCAGAGTGCCGCGCAAATCGCGGCTGGGTGGAAAGCAGGCACACACCGAAGTGCAGACCAAACCATGGCGGTCCAACTGTGCCCTAACGAAAACTGGGTCAATATCCGCGGGGTTCTCAACGGCGATTTCAACGCCATCAAAACCCCAGGTTTTGAACCGGGGAAAGAGGCGGGTGCTCGCGTTGGAAAAGGGCGAGGCAAAGAGGAACGTATTGACGCCAAATTTCATATAGTCCAAGGTTCGGTCCTCCGCCTCTGGCAATCAGGCGTGGTCAATTATCCCGCCACCAGCTCCGGTTCGACCCATTTGTTGTGTTCTTTAATCAGATCCACCAACCGTTCCACCGCCTCGCCCTCGGGGATGTTAAACTTGATGGCGGTTTTGCCCACATACAAATTGATCTTTCCGGGTGCGCCACCGACATAGCCGAAATCGGCATCCGCCATTTCGCCGGGGCCGTTCACGATGCATCCCATGATGGCAATTTTGACACCCTTGAGATGTTCGGTGCGAGCTTTGATCCGCGCGGTAACGGTTTGGAGGTTGAACAGGGTGCGACCGCAACTGGGGCACGCGACGTAGTCGGTCTTGAACGAACGGCACCCCGCCGCTTGTAAAATGTTGTAGGCCAGCCGCAGGCTCTGCCCGCCACCGGATTCACCCCGCACCAAAATGGCGTCGCCAATTCCATCGGCCAGCAGCGAGCCAATGACCACGGAGGCACGCAACAAGGCAATCTTTGGCTCCAGCGGCACGGCTTCAAAGCCCAGACAGTCTTTAAGCAGAATCGGATTGCTGCGGCCCAGCCGCTTGAGCTTGGAGCCAAGCAACCGGAAGGCCGTGATGGCCGGCAGGTTGACGCCATCTTTTACCGTCACCAGTTGGGTTTCGCAATTGACGGTAAAATCGGCAGTAGGATCCAGCTCGGCCACGTTTAAATCTTCGTAAACCGCCTCGGGTTTTACGTCGTCTTTGGGCCGGATTTTGGGCGCAACCTTGTCCCAGGTCGACCGAGTGACAACCACACGGATCAATTGTTCCCCGCCACAACGGAGGCTGTCGACAGCTTCGCCCAGTGAAATCTCCGGGGTTTTCCGGCGCTCGAAATGGAACGGATCAAAAGAGACCTCGGAACCCTGAATGGGATGCCGGGTGTTCGCCAGCAGCGGAATTTGGGCGAGCAGATCGTTGCAGACTTCGATTTCCCGCGGACTATCCTCGGTGAGTGACACCCGGATGGTGTCGCCCAATCCGTCGCAGAGCAGGGAGCCAATACCAATGGCGCTCTTGATGCGGCCATCCTCCCCTTCGCCGGCCTCGGTGACGCCCAGGTGAATGGGATAATTCCAGTCGGGCCCTTCTTGTTCCAACCGGGAGACCAGCAGGCGATAACATTCAATCATCACCTTGGGGTTGGACGACTTCATGGAAAACTTGAAGTTGTGAAAGTTATGCTTGCGGGCAATGCGGGCAAATTCCAAAGCGCTCTCCACCATGCCCAACGGCGTGTCGCCGAAGCGATTCATGATGCGGTCGCTCAGGGAACCGTGATTGGTCCCAATGCGCATCGCGCGCTGGCGCTTGAGGCATTCGAGCACCAGGGGGGTAAACTTTTCCTCGATCCGGCCCAATTCCGCCAGGTATTGCTCATCCGTATATTCCTTGATGGCAAACTTCTTGGAATCGGCGTAATTCCCGGGATTAACCCGGATCACTTCCACCCATTTGACAGCTTCCAGGGCTGCCTCGGGTTTGAAATGAATGTCCGCCACGATGGGCACCTGGCAGCCGCGCCGCCGCAGTTCCGCGACGATATTCTGCAGGTTGGCCGCATCCTTCACGGTCGGTGCAGTGATTCGGACAATCTGGCACCCCACGGCCACCAGATCCAGGGTTTGCTGGACACTCGCGGCGGTGTCCATGGTGTCACAGGTAATCATGGACTGGCGCACGACCGGATGGTCGCCGCCCATGATGACCCCGCCATTTTGCGGATCGCCAATGACGATTTCGCGGGTTTTACGGCGGTGAAAATTAAATGGTGATTCGCAATATCGCATGAGGTGAGATTATTTAGCGGGGGCGAACACCACCGGCACATCACGGTCGGCACGGGAGCTGCGCACCCAATCGCCCGTGTCAAAAAAGGCGAGGTACAACATGAATATAATTAGCATCGCGGCAAAACCGGTCTGAATAAATTGTAGAATCTGGTTGCTTACCGGCCGCCGGCGGATGAATTCAATCAACGAGAGCAGGATATGCCCGCCATCCAGCACCGGCAGTGGCAGCAGGTTGAGCAGGGCCAGGTTTACGTTCATGACCACGCTAAACCACAGCACCCGGCGCCAACCGTCATCGCTCTGAAAGAGGTTGCTGTACACGCGAATAATCATCACCGCACCACCCAGTTGCTGGACCCCGATTTCGCTTTTGGGTGAAAACAGCGCGTGGAAAGTGCCCATGATCTGGCTCACACTGGTTTGGATCTGTTCCAACGGGCTGGGGTGGGCCAGGCTGACGTTGGTTTCCACCTGAAGGGATTCAATTCCCAGCAGGGGCGGGCTGTTCGTGGGCAGCATTGGTTTGACGGCCAGCAAGGTGCGGTCAAATTGTTCCGTTCCCCGTTTGATCGTCAGAGTCAACGGCTCCGGGGCCTTGTTGGTCCAAGTGTTTTGGAGTTCCAATATGGGATTGAAGCTATAAAGATGTTTGCCATTGAGCGCGATGATTTCGTCCCCAGACTTGATGCCGGCCAGCGCCACGGGACTATTGCTGACAATATCCAAGACCACCGACTTGGCGGCGGGGGCAACCAGGAGCTGGCGCAGGGCTTTGCGTTCGTACCACTTGGTGGCGCGGTGGAAGGGCACCGCATAGGCTGTAGCCTCCTTGCCATCGCGGACATATTTAATGGCGATGTTGGTGCCCTCACTCGTGACAATGCGCCACTTTACGCTGTCCTGGGTGAAAGCGTCAAAATGCTGCACCGGATGACCATCCACTTCCAGAATTGTGTCACCGGGGAGGAGCCCTGCCAAAGCGGCGGGACCGGCGGGATCCACCCAACCAATGACCGTGGAATTATCCACTTCATTGCTCGGTTTACCCACTCCCCAAACGATCACCGCAAAGGCCACCGCCAGCCCAAAACTAAACAGCGGACCGGCAAACGCCACAATTATTTTGTCCAATGGCGAAACATTGGGCAGTTGGACCGGGTTTTCCTCGGGTTTGCCTTCAATTGCCTCCATGGTGGCCATTTGGGGGAGGGACACGTAACCACCCGCCGGAATCCAGCCAAGGGCATATTCTACGCCCCCGATTTTCTTTTTCCAAATGGGTTTGCCAAACCATATGGCGAACCGGTCTATTTTCAGACCGCGCCATTTGGCGGCCAGAAAATGCCCCAGTTCGTGAACGCCAATCAGCAGGTTGAAGAGCAATACCACTTCCAAGGCGATAAAAATGTATCTTAAAATTGTCATGTTAACTAATTCATCTGAACGGCTATTTACTATATCAAATGAGCCGCGAACCGCAATCTAAGAGAAAATCGGTCGCCACGCTCGTCCAGCCCACTGGTTAATCGCTTAAACCATGGTGGCGGTATGGCGGGCCCAGGCATCGGCGGCCAGGATTTCTTCCAGGGTAGGCTGGGCAATGACTCGATGCGCCGCCATGGTCCGGCGGACAGTTTCCGTAATTTGCGGGAAATTGATTTTGCGGTTCACGAAGGCTTCGACCGCGACTTCGTTCGCCGCGTTCAATACCGCCGGAAGTGTCCCTCCCACCTCCCCGGCTTGCCGGGCTAGTTCGATGGCGGGAAACCGGTCCGTGTCCGGTGTTTCGAAGGTCAGGGTGCCAATTTTGGGGAAATCGGTTTGTACCCGGTCATTGGGGGCCCGGTCTGGGTAGGTCAGTGCGTATTGAATCGGCAGGCACATGTCGGGGGTGGAAAGTTGGGCGATGAGCGAGCCATCCACGAATTCCACCATGGAATGCACAATGCTTTGCGGGTGCACCACCACCCCGACGCGGGCCATCTCGACATCGAATAACCACCGGGCCTCGATCATTTCCAAGCCTTTGTTGAAGAGCGTGGCCGAATCAATGGTGATCTTCCGGCCCATCACCCAGGAAGGGTGTTTCAACGCCCGCTCGACACTGATGTCTGCAAAGGATTCCTTGGGCCAGAGCCTGGCGTCACGGAATGGTCCGCCGGAGGCCGTGAGCCAGAGCTTGCGGACCGAGGCGGCGGGTTTGCCGTCCAGACACTGGGCTATCGCCGAATGCTCGCTATCCACCGCCAGCACGCGCACGCCATATTTGCGGGCTTCGTTCATGACGATTTCTCCGGCCATGACAAGGATTTCCTTGGAAGCCACGGCGATGTCCTTGCCAGCGCGAATCGCCGCCAGTGCCGGTTGCAGTCCCGCCGTGCCAACGATGGCAATTAATACGATATCCGCAGAGGGCAGGGTGGCCAGCTTCAGCAACCCCTCCGCACCGCCATAAACTTCGGTCTGGGCTCCCAAGCTGCCTTGGAGGGCAGCCACCTTGGCCGGATCCGCCAGGGAAATTACCTCTGGTTGATGCTTCAGAGTTTGTGCCAGCAGGAGGTCGGCATTATTACCCGCAGCCAGACCCACCAAACGAATGCGATCCGGCAAATCTTCCGCCACTTTAACGGTGCTGGTGCCGATGGAACCGGTGCTGCCAAGGAGAACTACGTTTTTCATGTTGGAGATTTACAGGGCGTTCATGGAGAATTTGCCAGTGGGCTCAGGCATTCGTTAACACATGCCGCAGATAGAGGTACATAATCGGGGCGTTGAACAGCAGACTGTCCAGCAAATCCAAAATCCCGCCGATGCCCGGGAAAAAGTGTCCAGAATCCTTTACGCCGGCCTGCCGTTTGAAGAGTGATTCGATTAAATCACCGATGACGGCCGTGGAACTCAGCACCACCCCAAGGATGATGGCGTGGAGCAGGGTCATGCCGGCCATTTTATCCCCGAGAAAATGGGCGAAGAGCACGCTCGCGAGGGTGGAAACCACGATGGCTCCGCCAAAGCCCTCCCACGTTTTGCCGGGGCTGATGCGGGGGATCATTTTGTGACGGCCAATGAGCGAGCCCACCAAATAGGCCCCCATGTCACTGAATTTGGTGACCAGAATGAAATAAAGGACGTAATATTTTCCGTCGACGCCGGGGAAGAAATTGATTTTTTGAATGAAATTAAGAAGCCAAGGCACATACATCAAGCCCAGCAGGGTTGTGCCAATGGCGGATATGCCGGTGATGCAGGATTTGGAGACGAACTGGCGGACGCATAAACCGAGGACAAACAAAATCAGGAATCCGGTTTCGAAGTCATTCACCCGGGCGGGGGAGTTATTCAGACCCAAGTGGCCTGTGACATTCAAGAAGGTGCCCACCATCAGCAGAATCCCGCCGCTCAGGCCGCACCACTTGAAACAGAAGAGCTTGCTACTGCCGGCCAGATCATAAAATTCCGCCAGGCCCGCAACCGCCAGGATCACCATGATCGCCAGGAAAACCCCATTCGAAAGCAACGGGTGGCCGGAGAACAAAGAAGTAAGAATTACCGTCCAGAGAATCACCGTGGTGATCAACCGGCGGACAAAAATCCGGGCTTTAGATGGTGTCGGGGCCGGGCCGGCCAAATTGGACATCTGGCGGAAAATATCAGGGTGCAGGGCGGTTGCCAATTGGCAATTGCTAAATGGAAGCGGGAAAATCACCACCTGGGAAAATTGGGCCCTGGGGCGCGACATCGCACACCCCGCGCTGGGGTGGTTTGCGTTTTGGTTGGCGCCGGGAGCGGATTTGTGCGAGTAAAGCACGGTGCCTCTGCGCTCATCGTTTGTCGGGAGGTAATTTTTACCTAATGAAAACTTGCTTGCGAATCTGTCTGATTACCTTGGCTTTGACCATGGTTTGTGGGGCCAACATCATCACTAATGGTGGTTTTGAGGCCGGCTTGTCGGGGTGGCGGCCATTGTGGACCCGGGAGACCAATACCGGGACGGTCGGGTTGGACACCAACACGGTGCATGGTGGCACATTCGCGGCCCGGGTGGTCCATCCGGCGGGCCAGGATTGGAGTCTGGAGTCGACTGCACGGGTGGCGGTGTTGCCGGGGGAGGTTTTCGAACTGGAAGCGTGGGTGAAACTCGCCAGCAAAGGAGGCCTCGTGACGCTTTGCGTTTCCTCGTACGATGTCTCCGGCCAGGTTGTGGAGTGGTCGTTTGGCGCGCGCACCTTGACGGATTCAGCCGATTGGCAACGCGTGCGCACCCAGTTTATGGTACCACCAGGCGTGGTGGAAATTCAGCCGCGCGTCATTGGTTCGGGACCGGCGAGCTTGTGGCTGGATGACCTTTCGCTGCGCAAAACCGGTCTGGTGAGCCTGCGTCCGCCGACCAATTTGCCCGGCATGTTCGCCATCACCAACCCGGTCTTGGAAGTGTCCCTCAACCCCAGCAACGCCACTTTGAGTGTGCGGGACCGGCGGACGGGTCAGCGGTTCGACCAATCACCACTGGGGGGCGACTTGGTGCAGGCCAGCGCCAACGCCTCGCAAGATCAACTCCAGCTACGATTGATACGGGCCACTACCGGAGAGAAAGTTACTGCGGTGATCCGGCTCGAGCCCGCCGTGGCGGAGTTTACCGTGGAGGTCTCGAGCCCGGGTCCATTGACCACCGGACTCGCGTTTCCACATCCGTTTTTGTCGCATCCGGGTGAATATTTGGTGGTCCCCATGAATGAGGGCATTTCTTATCCGGTCGAGGATCGCAGCATTGACCCGTTCAATCTCATCGCCTATGGCGGTCACGGCATTTGCATGGCCTTTTGGGGCGTGACCGATGGCGAGCGAGGGCACATGGCAATTATTGAAACTCCCGATGATGCTTCCATTCGGATTGAACGACAGGCCGGTTTGCTGGTTATTGCCCCACAATGGGATGGGCAACGTGGCCAGTTCGGCTATGCGCGGCGGCTGCGTTATGTGTTTTTTGACCACGGCGGTCATGTGGCCATGGCCAAGCGCTACCGCGTTTACGCCCAGTCGATTGGCCGGTTCAAGACTTTGGAACAAAAGCGCAGGGAAAACCCGACCGTGGACCTCCTCGTTGGCGCTGTGAACGTTTGGTGTCATGAACCCGATGCGGTGGGGATGGTCAAGAACCTGCAAGCGGCGGGTATTCAGCAAATCCTGTGGAGTAGTGCCCTGCCGCCGGAACAACTCCGATCCTTAAACGCGCTCGGCGTGCTGACCAGTCGCTACGACATTTACCAAGACGTAATGGACCCGGCGAATTTCCCCCGACTTGCTTCTTGGCACGGTGACTGGGTAACGGAGGCCTGGCCGGCGGAGATCATTCGCCAGGCCAAGGGCGACTGGGAGCGCGGCTGGGGGGTGCAAGGCCTGGCGGGCGATTGGTTTTATTGTGGTATTTTGTGTGATGAATTTGCCCCGGGCTATGCCGCCAGGCGCATTACCGCCGATCTGGCCACGCACCCCTACCGCTGCCGGTTTATTGACACCACCACAGCCATGCCCTGGCAGGAATGCTACGACCCCCACCACCCCATGACCCGCACCGACAGCCGGAAGTGGAAGATGAAGCTGCTGAATTACATTTCTGAGGATGCCAACCTTGTCACGGGAAGCGAGACCGGCCACGATGCCGCCGTGCCTTTCGTGCATTACTTTGAGGGCATGCTGAGCCTCGGACCCTATCGGATACCAGATGCCGGCCGGAATACGGCCCGCATCTGGACCAACGCCCCCGAGCGTGTGGTGAAGTTTCAATTGGGCCAGCAATACCGGCTGCCGCTTTGGGAGCTGGTTTACCACGAGTGCGTGGTGGCCCAATGGTATTGGGGCGATTACAATAATAAACTACCGATGCTTTGGGACAAGCGGGACCTCTTCAACATCCTCTATGCCACGCCACCCATGTTCATGTTCGACCGCAGATTATGGGAGCAGAATTCCGCCCGCTTTGCCCGGAGCTACCACGACATCTGCCCCCTGGTCCGCCGGGTGGGCTACAGGGAGATGACGGATCACCGCTTCCTCACTTCCGACCGGAGGGTGCAGCAAACCACCTTTGCCAACGGGGTGAAGGTGACTGTAAATTTTGGTCCGACAAGGTTCAGTTTGCCGGATGGGGCGGTGGTGGAACCGGTGGGTTTTTTGGTGAGGTAAATCTGGTTCTGCCGGTTTTGCCGCCAACCTGGTTGGTTGACGGAACTGGCATTTGGAGGTCATCCCAGTGGTGCCGCAAAACGGACTCCTTGCCAAGTAAAATGTTTTTCCTGCTCGCCAAATGACTGCCTTTCCAAGATAATGAATCTTGAATTAATGAACTTTACAGGCACTTATACGGCAATTGTCACCCCGTTTCTCAACGGGCAACTGGATGAAGGCGCGCTTGAACGAATCATCAAGTTGCAAATCAAAGGTGGCGTGGATGGCATCGTACCGGTGGGCACCACCGGCGAATCTCCCACGGTGGACATGGCGGAACACGTCAAAATCATTGAGCTATCCGTAAAATTTGCCGCGGGTAAAATTAAAGTGCTGGCGGGCACCGGTGGCAATGCCACCAACGAGGCGATTTTCCTGACCCAAGCGGCGGAGAAGGCCGGGGCTGACGGGTCCTTGCAGGTCGCACCCTACTACAACAAGCCCACTCAGGAAGGCCTGTTCCAGCATTTTCGGGCCATTTCCCGGGCCACGAAGCTCCCGCTCGTACTGTACAGCATTCCCGGGCGCTGCGGCGTGGAAATCAGCATCGACACCGTCAAACGCCTCGCCCGTGAATATAAAAACATTGTCGGCATTAAAGAGGCGGGTGGCAGTTGCGACCGCGTTTCCCAATTGCGCGCGGCGCTGGGCGAGAATTTTACGATCCTTTCCGGGGATGATTCCCTCACACTGCCCTTCATGTCTGTCGGTGCGCATGGCGTGGTGAGCGTGGCTTCCAACGTCATTCCCAAGGAAGTTTCCCAAATGGTGAAGTTGTTTGCCGCGGGCAAGGCGAATGCCGCCATCCGCCTGCATGAGAAGTATTATCCGTTGTTCAAGGATCTGTTTATCGAAACCAATCCCACCCCGGTGAAAGCCGCGCTGGCGATGATGAAGGTGATTCAAGAGGAATACCGGCTGCCGCTGGTGCCCATGAATCCGAAAAATTGGGAGGCGCTGCGCACCACGCTCAAGCGCTGCAACGTGCTGGAATAAACCGGGAGAACAACATGACGCGGGTCATTATCGTGGGTGCCAAAGGCCGCATGGGCCAGGCTTTGGTCAAATGTCTGCCTTTGCATGCGGGTTTGGTGCCCGCCGCGCAGATTAATCGCGGCGACGATCTGGCCGTGGCCTTGCCGGGGGCGGATGTGGTGATTGATTTTAGCGCCCATGCGAACACGGTCGAAGTGGCTCGCCTTTGTGCCCGCCAAAAAAAAGCCCTCGTCATTGGCACCACCGGGCACACCGATACGGACACGTTTGAGATCCAGCAACTCAAATCACAAATTCCCATTGTCTGGGCCACCAATTTCTCCACCGGCGTGAACACGCTTTTCTGGCTGACCCGCAAGGCAGCAGAAATACTGGGCCCCGACTTTGATTTGGAAGTGGTGGAAACGCATCATCGCCTCAAAAAAGACGCGCCCAGTGGCACCGCCAAAACACTGGTGGAAATCCTGGCCGAAGTTCGCCACCTGAAAATGGTGGAAGCCGCGCGGCACGGCCGGGAGGGCATTGTGGGTGCCCGCACCTCCTCCGAAATTGGGGTGCATGCCATCCGCGGTGGCGATGTGGTGGGGGATCACACCGTTCTGTTTGCCAATATTGGGGAGCGCGTGGAACTGACGCACAAAGCCTCCAGCCGCGACACCTTTGCCAATGGCGCCCTGCGCGCCGCCCGTTGGGCAGTAAGCCAAAAACCCGGCTTGTACGACATGCAACATGTGCTGGGGCTGAAATGAGCTTTGCGCCGCCAACTCCGGGAGTTGCGGTTGCGAGTGCTTTTCAAAGGGATGGTTTTGTGATCCTTCCGCCCTTGCTTGCGGAGGACGAATGCGAACAACTGGCGGTGGAATTATCAAAATTGCTGGGGGTTCAGCAAAAGGCCTCTCGAAATAAGCTTGGTGGCCTCCGCAACCTCCTCAGAATTTGCCCCCCGGTGGGCGCTCTCGCTGCGTCGCCAAAAATAACCGATTGGCTTGAGTGTTTGTTGGGTCGAACTGTTTTTCCCGTGCGGGCCCTGTTTTTTGACAAGACGGCGGCTTCGAATTGGTGGGTGCCCTGGCATCAGGATTTGACCATTGCTGTGGCCCAAAAAGTCGAATGCCAGGGCTTTGAGGGCTGGTCCCTAAAAACGGGAATTCCCCATGTGCAACCGCCGGCCGTAATTCTAGAAGGCATGCTCGCCCTCCGGTTCCACTTGGATGACTGCACGGCGGCGAATGGAGCCTTACGGGTCATCCCCTGTTCCCATTTAGGGGGCAAACTGTTGCCTGCAGCCATTGCCCGCATGGTGGCCACGAGTCCTGAGGTGGTTTGTGAGATTCCTCGCGGCGGGGCCATGGCTATGCGTCCATTGTTGCTGCATGCTTCATCGCCGGCCAGACACCCGGCGCATCGCCGGGTCTTACATATTGAATATGCCACTACTGAATTAGGCGGTGGTTTAAAATGGTTTGATGCCTGATGCTAAATTCCCTGGCTTACATTTCCATGGGTTCGAATTTGGGCGAGTCGGCCGCAATCCTGTCGGCCGCCGTTTTGCGGTTGCAAACCCTGTCCGATGAGCCTATCGCGCAATCCTCCCGCTGGCAAACCACTCCGGTTGATTGCCCGCCGGGTTCGCCTCTGTTTCTAAATGCCGTGGTGGCATTGCGGGTGCGGGTTGGCGAAACGCCGGAATCATTGCTGGCCCAGTTGCAGGCGTTGGAAATCGAGTTTGGCCGCCGGCCCAAAGTGGTTTTGAACGAACCCCGGCCTTTGGACCTCGATTTACTAAGCTTTGGCCGGGAAGTCCGCCATACCTCCCAATTAGTGCTGCCGCATCCTCGGGCGCGCGTGCGGCGGTTTGTGCTTGAGCCGTGGAGTGAACTTGACCCTGCCTTCGTTTTGCCCGGGGAAACTTTGAGTGTGGGGGAACTGCTGGCCGGCTTGCCGGTGGACACCTTCATGAGCAAACTTTAGACAAAACCGCAAACCTCAGCGATTTTTTCCTTTCCGAAATTTGGGTTTTATCCTCATCTTAGGTTGTGAAATTTTCCACCGCACTTATTCGCTGCGCGGTCAAAGCCGCGCTGGCCGAGGATATTGGCACGGGGGATGTGACCTCGCTGGCCACCATTCCCAAGGCTTCCCGTTCCACGGCCGTTATGCGTGCACGCGAACCCCTGGTGGTGGCCGGTCTGGCCTTCGCCGTGTGTGCCTTCCAGGCATTATCGCGCAGTGTGAAACTCACTGTGCCCGTCCAGGATGGGCACCGGGCGGAGGTGGGGGAGGTGCTTATGGAAATATCGGGCCCTACCCATGCCATTTTGAGTGCCGAGCGGGTCGCCTTGAACTACCTCCAGCGCCTGTCCGGGGTGGCTACCGCCACGGCGCAATATGTGGCGGCCCTCAAGGGGACCAAAGTTCAAATTTTAGACACTCGCAAAACCACGCCGGGCTGGCGGCTGTTTGAAAAATACGCGGTCGCTTGTGGCGGTGGGAAAAATCACCGGCTGGGCCTCTACGATATGGTGCTAATCAAGGATAATCACCTGGCTGCGTTGCGGGACGCCAAGCCGAACGCCATTACTGCGGCTGTGGCCCGCGCCCGGGCCAAATATCCCAAACTGCCGGTGGAAGTGGAGGCCGACACCCTGGTCCAGGTGGCGCAGGCGGTGGCGGCCGGCGCGGATATTATTCTTTTGGACAACATGACGCCGTCACGGCTCTGGCAGGCGGTGCAAATGGTGGATGGGCGCGCGCAAACCGAGGCCAGTGGCGGCGTGACCCTGAAGACCATTGGGGCGATTGCCAAGTCGGGTGTGGATTTTATTTCCGTGGGGGCGATCACGCACTCCGCCCGGGCGGTGGATATCGGCCTCGACTTTCCCTCATGACCACCGACGCCACCATTTTGGCTGCCTTGCGGGCCAATCCCGCCGGCGTCTCGGGGGCCGATTTGGCGGAGCAAATTGGCATCAGCCGGGCGGCCGTCTGGTCGCGGATTGAGGAACTCCGCCGTTTAAATTATGAGATTGAGGCCGGTCCGCATTTGGGTTACCGGCTGATGTTTTCGCCGGATGTTTTGCATGCCGATGATTTGCTGGCGCGGCTGGGTGATACCCGGGTGATTGGCCGGGACATCCGTGTCTTTGAGGAGACCACCTCCACAAATGATGTGGTGGAACGGCTGGCCCGGGATGGGGTGAAGGAAGGGGTGGTGGTTTATGCTGAAGCTCAGACCAAGGGCCGCGGCCGGCTGGGCCGTAAATGGATTTCCCCGGCGCACAAAGGTCTTTGGTTTTCCATTTTATTGCGTCCCCAGTTGCGCCCGCAAATGGCCACGCAGCTCACCGTGGCCTCCGCCACCGCGCTGCGCCGGGCCATTAAGATCCAAACCGGACTCGCACCCGAGATTAAATGGCCGAACGACATTCTCCTGGGCGGCAAAAAAGTGTCGGGCATTCTCACCGAAATGAGCGCCGAATTGGACCAGGTGCGCTACCTCATTCTGGGGATTGGTGTGGATGTCAATTTGGCACCGCAGGAATTTCCGCCGGACTTGCGCCCGATTGCCACTTCCCTGCGCATTGCAGCCGGCCGGCCGGTCTCGCGTGCCGAACTGGCGGTGCATATTTTGCGTGAGCTTGACCGGGACTATGCAAAAATATGTGCCGGGGAATTTACCGGCGTGGCGGATGAATGGGAGGCCAATTGCACTACCATTGGCCGCGAGGTGACCGTGCAGTTGGGGGGGCGACAGGTGCGCGGGTGTGTGGAATCCCTGGATGATGACGGTGCCTTGTTATTGCGCTCAGAACACGGGCATTTGGAGCGCATCATAGGCGGTGACGTGACTTTGGAAAAATGATTCTGTTATTCGATATCGGCAATACGCACACGCACATTGGCCTGGCCAATGACCGCCGGGTGGTGAAACAAATCAATCTGCCCACCCTCACCTGGCTGGGCGGTACCGCGCCCGCGTTGGTGGCGAAATTCACCGGCCGCGCCGTGATTGCCGGAACGGCACTGTGCAGCGTGGTGCCGCGAGTGACGCCCCGGGTGAAACGCGCCATCTTCAAACAATTCGGATTGGATACGCTCGAATTAACGCCGGAAACCATTGCCGTAGTGGGCATCAATTACCCGAAACCAAAATCCATTGGTCCCGACCGGCTGGCCAACGCCGTGGCCGCGTGCGAACATTTTGGCGCGCCCGTAGTGGTGGTGGATTTTGGAACAGCCGTTACCTTTGATGTGGTGGATGCTCGCCGCGATTATGTGGGCGGAATCATCGCCCCCGGACTGGCCGCCATGACCGATTACCTGCACGAAAAAACCGCCCTCCTGCCCAAAATTCGCATTCGGGAGGTGGAGGCCGTGGTGGGTAAAAACACCGAGCAGGCCATGCTCATCGGAGCGGTGCACGGATATCGCGGCCTGGTGCGGGAATTGATCGGTGAACTCAAACGCGATTTGCGGGTGAAAAATTTACCGGTGGTGGCCACGGGCGGTTACGCGAAACTTATGGCGGCGAAATTGCCGGAGATTACGGCAGTGCAACCAGGATTAACCTTGGAGGGGTTGCGGTTGGTCTGGGCGAAACAGGCGCAAAAATGAACATGAAAACCATGGTGACACTGGTGGGTTTCATCGGTTTGCTGATGGGCAAGCTGGCCGCCGAGGAAGCCAAGCCGCCGGTGCGGTTCGCCATGGTGGGTTTGACGCATGATCATGCGCTGGGCTTGCTGTCCAAACTGAACGGCCGCACCGATGTGCAGCTGGCCGGGATTGTGGAAACCAACGATGTGCTCATCGTCCGCTATGTCCGGCGGTTCCATCTGGCAACCAATCTCTTTTATCCCACGCTGGCTGACTTGCTGGCCCATACTAATGCGTCCGCCGTGGCGATTTTCACCAGCTCTTTCGACCATGCGCGGGTGGTGGCGGATTGCGCGTCGCAGGGCATTGGCGTGGTGATGATGGAAAAACCACTGGCCGCCAGTCTGGCTGAGGCCCGGGCGATTGCCGCGACCGCCAAAAACAGCGGCATGCAAATCATGGTGAATTACGAAACCACCTGGTATCCGGGCAATCAAGCGGCCTATACTATGGTGCACGACGAACACCAAATCGGTGCCGTTTGGCGCATGGTGTTTCACCATGGTCATCGTGGACCGCAGGAGATTGGCTGTTCCCACGAATTCCTCGCTTGGCTGACCGACCCCGTGCTGAATGGCGGCGGGGCCTTGAATGACTTTGGTTGTTATGGGGCTGATCTGGCCATCTGGCTCATGGATGGCCAGCGGCCAACTTCGGTTTTGGCAACAACTCAGCACCTCAAGCCGGAGGTTTATCCCAAGGTGGAGGACGATGCCACCATCGTGGTGACGTATCCCCATACTCAGGTCATCATCCAAGCCTCGTGGAACTGGCCTTTTGACCGCAAGGATATGGAGCTTTATGGCAAAACCGGATACGTTCTGGTGCCCCAACCTAACGTTATCAAGGTGCGCACCGGGAAAATGGAGACGGAAACACAAATCACCCCGCCGTCCCCCACGGGAACACAGGTTGATCCATTGGCATTGCTGGCGGGCGTGGTGCGCAAGGAAACCCTGCCCACCGGTCCCTCTTCCCTGGTGGAAAACATGGTGGTGGTGCAGATCTTGGACGCCGCTCACGAGTCCGCCAACACCGGCAAGCGGGTGGATTTTTAAACTTATTACGAATTGCCCCGGGCCGGGTTTTGTGCCCATAATCTCTCCCTATGGCAAGCAGTCGCAGACAATATCCGTTTCATTTGATCGAGCCCAAGTGGCGGCAAACTTGGGACGGGCAATCGGCTTTTCGTGCCTTTAATCCTGGCGAGACCGTGCCCGAAGCACATCCCTTTGCCCAGCGGCATGGCACGGATGCCATGGCTCCCGGCCGAACGCCGCCGCCGAAGTATTATATTCTGGACATGTTTCCCTATCCCAGCGGCGCCGGGCTGCATGTGGGGCATCCGGAGGGATACACGGCCACGGATATTCTGGCCCGCTACCATCGCGCCTGCGGCTATAATGTCCTGCACCCCATGGGCTGGGATTCCTTCGGGTTGCCCGCCGAGCAATATGCCGTCAAGACCGGCCAGCATCCCCGCGTAACTACGGAGGCGAACATCGCCAACTTCACGCGGCAGATCAAGTCTCTTGGTTTTAGCTACGACTGGTCGCGCGAACTGGCCACCACCGACCCCGATTATTTCAAGTGGACCCAGTGGATCTTCCTCCAATTGTACAATTCCTGGTTCAATCCGGAATCGAACAAGGCCGAGTCGATTGAAACTCTCAAGTTTCCGGACGCCTGCCAGACCGTGGAGGAGCAGCGCGCGTTTCGCGATGCCAAACGCCTGGCCTATGTCAGCGAAGCCCCGGTGAACTGGTGTCCGGAACTGGGCACCGTGCTGGCCAATGAAGAGGTGATTGACGGCAAGAGTGAAGTCGGTGGCTTCCCCGTGGTCCGCAAGCCGATGCGCCAGTGGATGCTCCGCATCACTGCTTACGCCGAGAAATTGCTGGCCGACCTGGAGATCATAGACTGGAGCGACTCGCTCAAGGAAATGCAGCGGAATTGGATTGGCCGCAGCGAGGGGGCGGAGGTGGATTTTCAAATCGAGGGTTCCATTGAAAAAATTCGCGTGTTCACCACCCGACCTGACACCTTGTTCGGCGCGACTTACATGGTGTTGTCGCCAGAGCATAAGTTGCTCGCCACGATTACCACGCCCGGGCAGGCCGAAGCAGTCAAAGCTTACCAAGCTTTTGCCGCCGGCAAGAGCGACCTCGAACGCACAGAACTCGCCAAGGAAAAGACTGGAGTCTTCACCGGTGCTTATGCCATTAATCCGGTCAACGGTGGAAAAATTCCCGTCTGGATTGCGGACTACGTGCTGGCGAGCTACGGCACGGGGGCCATCATGGCGGTGCCAGCTCACGATACGCGCGACTTTGAGTTTGCCAAAAAATTCAACCTGCCCGTGATCCAGGTGGTGCAGCCGCCAGCCGGCAAGGAATGGCAGGGGTTTACGGATGATGGTATCGCGGTGAATTCCGGCTTTATCACCGGCCTGTCCACGTTCGAGGCGAAAAAGGCGATCTCCGCCTGGCTCGCCGAAAAAGGCCTTGGTAAGAAGACGGTCAATTTCAAGTTGCGCGACTGGCTGTTTAGCCGGCAGCGGTATTGGGGAGAGCCGTTTCCCATCATTTGGAAGCGCGATGCCAGCGGTGCCTTGTATCATGAGGCGCTGCCGGAGAGCGCCTTGCCGGTGCTGCCGCCTACCCTCGAGGATTACAAGCCCACCACTGATGGCCAGCCGCCGCTCGCGCGCGCCACGGATTGGGTAAGCGCAGTGGCAGGTGCCCTCCGTGAAACGAACACCATGCCGCAATGGGCGGGCAGTTGCTGGTATTATCTCCGCTATACCGATGCGAAGAACGCCGGGGTCTTTGTGGGCAGCGATGCCGACAAATACTGGATGGCCTCCAATGGTAAATCCGCCGGAGTGGACCTCTACGTGGGCGGCACGGAGCACGCGGTGCTGCACTTGCTATACGCCCGTTTCTGGCACAAGGTGTTGTTTGATCTGGGTCACGTGGCCACGCCCGAACCGTTTTACAAACTGGTCAATCAAGGGCTCATTCTCGGCGAGGATGGGCAAAAGATGTCCAAATCCCGCGGCAACGTGGTGAATCCAGACGATGTGCTGGGCGAGTATGGTGCGGATGCATTTCGGTTGTACGAGATGTTCATGGGGCCGCTGGAAATGGTGAAGCCATGGAATACCAAGGGCGTTGAGGGCGTCTATCGTTTTCTGGGCCGCGTCTGGCGTTTGTTCGTGGACGAGGCGAGCGAAACCGTTTACGAACAGGCGGAGACCACTGCCGCAGATGCCGCGCAGGCGCGAGCGTTGCTGGAGCTAATCAAGCTGAGCCCCGCCATCCAGGACGTGCCTGGCACACCGGCGCAGCTCAAGACGCTCCATGCCTGCATCAAGAAGGTCACTGAGGATTTGGACGGCATGCGTTTTAACACCGCAATTTCCGCGATGATGGTGTTTGTGAATGAGGCCATTTCATGGGAGATCAAGCCCGTGGCCGCATTGCGCGCTTTTCTGCAATTGCTCCAGCCCTTCTCGCCGCATCTGGCGGAGGAATTGTGGGCAAAATTGCCCGCCGGTTCGTCTGTGGCCCTCGCCTACGCGCCCTGGCCGAAGTACGACCCAGCCTTGCTGGTGGAGACCGAAATCGAAATTCCGGTCCAGGTGAACGGCAAGTTTCGCGATGTCATCAAAGTCGCGGCGGATGCCGATAATGCCACGATCGAGGCCGCCGCCCTGGCCTCCGAAAAAGTCCAGCAATTCATCGCCGGCAAGAGCATCAAGAAAATCATCATCGTGCCCAAACGGATGGTAAACATTGCCGTTGGCTGAAATTCGAGGGCCTAAGTCCTCCCACCGCATTCGGTGGGGAGGACTTGAGGGCAGGCTTAAGCGCTGATTAAGCCCAGCGCTACCGTAATCCTTCCCAATACCTTTTCGCGACCCAGCACGTCGATAAGATGATACAAGCTTGGTCCCGAGGTCTTGCCTGTTAGTGCCAGCCGGGTCGGATGCACCAGCACGCCGACTTTCACGCCGAGCGCCTTGGCGGTTTCTTTGAGGGCAGCCTCCACCGAGGCGGCGTCAAAGGTGGGCAGCGTGGCGAACGCTTCACGGAGTTTTTCCAGGCGCGGCTTGTTCTCGGGCACGAAATCCTTTTTCACGGCCTCGGCATCATATTCTACCGTGTCGGTGAAATAGAAGCCGGCATAGCCGGGCAGTTCCGCGAAGGTCTTGAATTTGCCTTTGCAGGTGTCCAGCGCGGCTTTGACATAGGGCAGGGGATGGGGGTTGGTATCCACCCCGGCCCGGGCGAAGGCGTGCACGGCGAGTTCGTAAAAGCGGTCGGGCGCGAGTTCGCGGGCGTATTCCCCCTGGAGCCAGAGGAGTTTCTCGTAATCGAACCGGGCGTTGTGCCGGAGGATTTGCGGCAGGTCGAAGAGCTCGATGGTTTCGGCCAGGGACATTTTTTCGCGGTTGTCCTTGGGCGACCAGCCCAGCAGGCAGAGATAATTGATGACTGCTTCCGGCAAAAAGCCGGTGTCCAGATAGCTGGTGAGGGAGGCCCCTTGATCACGCTTGCTCATTTTGGAACCGTCGCCGTTCAGGATTAGCGGGATGTGCGCGTAATGGGGCGCGGGCACACCAAAGGCGTTGAACAGCGCGATGTGCTTGGCGGTATTGCTGAGGTGATCCTCGCCGCGAATGACATGGGTGATGCCCATTTCCAAGTCGTCGATCACATTGACGAGGTGGAACACCGGCTGGCCATCTGAGCGCACGAGCACGAAATCGGGGTCAATCTCCTCCCGGTCGGTCAGTTTGCGAAGGACGTCGCCCACGACCAGGTCCTTGATGAGCACCGGTTCGCGTTGCATCTTGAATTTGACCGCCCCTTCGTGTTCATAGGCCAGGCCGCGCGAGAGCAGGGCTTCGACGCGGCGCTGGTAATTTTCCTTTCGCTGGCTTTGGAAATAGGGTCCGCGATCGCCTTTGCTGGGGCCGGTGGCATCACCGGTGAGCGGGCCTTCGTCCCAATCGAGTCCGAGCCAGCGGAGGCCATTGAGAATCACATCCACGGCTTCCTGCGAATTGCGGGCGGCGTCCGTGTCCTCAATGCGCAGCACGAAAGTTCCGCCGGTATGGCGGGCGAAGAGCCAGTTAAACAGGGCGGTGCGCGCGCCACCGATGTGCAGGTAGCCGGTGGGCGAGGGGGCAAAACGAACGCGAGGTTTCATAATAATGTCACCCCAGATTATAAGGTTTTTGCAGGCATGAAAAACAAAAACGGCGCTCCGGCCGGGCCAGGCGAAGACAAGGGTTCCTCAACATTTCACCGTTTTCGTCTTTTTGCCAATGGTGCCGCGCGCCTGGGCTTTGCGAATATAATCGGGGGCGAAGGGCATCTGGCAATCATTGTTGCCCAAATCCGCCGTGACCGGGCCCAGTGCTTCACCGGTTTTGATGGCCAGGTCCGTGAGCGGTTGCACATAGGTGCCCACGGCGATCAGAAAATGGATCATCGGCCGGCGCACGGCATCGGGCATTTGGTGGATGGTTTTTTGGACCCTTTGGATCAGGCGTTGGAGGGCGGGCAGGTCCAAGTCCTGATCGGCTTTGAGCGCCACCACACTACTCAAGGTTCCCCAGCCGGCCACGGCCACGGTGTTTTTGGGCGAATCAATCCACTGCAACCCCAGCTCCCAGCCATGCGGACTTTCCGCAGCCACCCACGCCACCGTGGCCCCGGGCAGGGATCCGCCCTCGGCCTGCTCCGCCCAACGTTGCAAATCCATTTTGGTCATGCGCGCATCATCGGCGATTAAACCCGCCAGGTACATCGCGTCATAATTGCCCGTGGCAAACAGGTCCAGCGCCAGTTGGTAATCTTTTTTGATGCGTTTTTGGATTTTCTTCAATTCACTCACGGGCACGCCAAAGCAGGGTTCCTTCACGCCATGATTGGTGGTGATGATGCGCTTGTAGCTGGCGCGCCCCAGCGGTTGCAGTTCAGCAAGGATTTCTTGGGCTGTCATTTTGGATCCAGTTTGGTTGGCGGCTGACCCGGCTGCGGGCAGCCAAGGTTTTGCCTGACGATATTTATGTATGGTGCAGGCGGGGCCGGGGCAAGGAGTATTTTGCGATGCTTTTTAGTTATGCTTAGTCATGGAAAACAGTATTTACCGGATGTTCGTTATCTGTGGCATGCTGGGTTCATGAGTGAATTAGCCAACGGAAGCCAGTCGGTCAAAGGAACCACGGAATCTTCGGTCCAGCCGATGCAAATTGGGGTGGATAGTTTTGCCACGGGCTTTGGCCAGGGCGATTCGGCCGGGGGCATCAGCGATACCACCAGTCTGGGTTATTTGGTGGACCGCATTCAACTGGCCGACCAGGTCGGGCTGGATGTCTTTGGCGTGGGCGAACATCATCGGAAAGAGTTTTTGGATTCGGCACCCGCCGTGATTTTGGCCGCCGCGGCGGCGCGCACCCGGCGCATCCGTCTGGCCAGTGCCGTGACGGTACTGAGCGCGGCCGATCCGGTGCGCGTGTTTCAGCAATTTGCCACCCTTGATCTGCTGTCGCAAGGACGTGCGGAAATGGTGGTTGGCCGGGGTTCTTTCATCGAATCGTTCCCGCTTTTCGGGCTGGCTCTGGAGGATTATGACTCCCTGTTTGCCGAGAAACTGGATTTGCTGCTGAACATTCGGGCGAATGAGCGGGTCACCTGGTCGGGCCAGCACCGGCCGGCCTTGACCGGGCAGGGGGTTTATCCCCGGCCGCAGCAACCTTCGATCCCCATCTGGCTGGGCGTGGGGGGCACGCCGGAATCGTTTGCGCGGGCCGGCACGCTGGGGTTGCCCCTGATGATCGCCATTATTGGCGGTTACACGCACCGCTTTCGTCCGCTGGTGGACTTGTACCGTGCGGCGGGGCAGCGTGCCGGGCATTCCCCGGCGCAACTCAAAGTAGGGGTTCACGCCCTGGGTTATGTGGCGGAGACCAGCAAGCAGGCGGTGGCCGACTTCTTCCCCGGATACGCCGCCAGCTTTACCAAAATTGGCCGGGAACGCGGCTGGCCGCCGGTCACCCGGGCGGCCTTCGATGCCGTGAGTGGGCCCCAAGGGGCGCTGCTGGTGGGCGGCCCTGAGGAAATCGCCGCCAAAATCCTCGCTCATAGCGAGGCCTTGGGCGGCCTGGACCGGATCACTTTCCAAATGGATGTCGCGGCCCTGCCGCAGGCCAAACTGCTTAGTTCCATCCAATTGTTGGGCGAACGCGTCGCGCCGCTGCTCCGGGAAAAAATGATGGTTAAGCCGGCTGCCAGTCATTGAACCCTCCAGCGCACTTGGTCCCCTCTGCAAACCATAACAAAACATAGCAATGCCATTAGATTCATATGAAAACCGCCACCATCATCGCCCGCACTCTCCTTGGACTCGTCTTCGTGGTCTTCGGTTTGAATGGTGCATAAAGATGAGTTCAAAGGCACGATTTGGTTTAAATATGCTCTGGGCTTTGGGCTCTGGGCACCTGTGGGGAATTGTTGGGTAGTTTACTGATCACTTGGATTTGGCTGGGTTTAGCTGCCACCTCTCCGGGGTGCGAGGTGTTCCAGGATGTTTTCCGGGGGTATCACTGCGTTCAACCCCCGGCTACCGGCTGTCACCCCTCCGGGGTGGGGTCAATGACCGGCAGGGGCAGTTGCTCGGGCG
>CAIQWB010000140.1 GCA_903875465.1 uncultured Verrucomicrobia subdivision 3 bacterium | reverse complement strand
GGATGAGTTTGACAAGATCATCACCGTGAATTTGAAAGGCCTCGTGCTGGCCTGTCAGGTCTTTGGCAAACACATGGTGGAACGCGGCTCTGGCAGCATCATCAATCTGGGCTCGGCCTCGGGCCTGAATCCATTGTCCCGGGTCTTCACCTACTCGGCGTCGAAGGCGGCGGTGCACAATCTCTCCAAGAACCTGGCCCGCGAATGGGCCACACAGGGCGTGCGCGTGAACATCCTGGTGCCCGGCTTCTTCCCGGCGGAACAAAACCGCAAGGTGCTGAACCCCGAACGCATTGCGACCATCATGGCTAAGACGCCCATGAAACGGTTTGGCGAGGCCCACGAACTGGTGGGGGCCGCGCTGCTGCTGGCCTCGGACGCCGGCAGTTTCATCACCGGCACAGAGCTGGTGGTGGACGGCGGCTTCGATGCCATGACGATTTGAGTAAGTTCCCCCTTTCAGCCCGCTGGCACCCGATGTCAGCGGGCTTTTTTCTTTTCCAACGATGGTTTCACCGCAGCTGAACGCAGGTAAAAAATCCGCAAGAAAAGCCAAAATAATTCACTGGCATCCCATGGCGGATAAAATCGAGGCGTGACTCAGCATTTTCCGAAGGGATTCAACCGTATTTTTGGGAATCCGACTGAACGGCTTTAAGAATTTGAGGTGTATTATTGCTGGATTTTCGGATGGTCGGAGTTGAGTGGCGCTGGCTGTCCCATGGTTTCAAACAAATCCGGGGAAAAAGGCCTGGTCTGGCCGGCCAAGATAGCGAAAACAACCCCCGGCTGTCCCATAGTGGGCCAAGAACTTGAGCAAGTCCCACTTGCGCCACAAACCGGTGCGGATGACGGCAAACAACCGGCTGAAGCTATGTGCCCAGTTGGTGAGGAAGGCCAGGTAACGGAGCAAGAGATAGACCAGCAAGGCCATCCACACCTGCCACCGCACCGCATTGGCGCTGGTGCCCAGAAAGTCGGCCAGCTGGAGGGTCTGCTTGATCTGTTTGAAGAAAACTTCGATCTGCCACCGGCAGCGGTAAAGTTCCACAATATTCACCGGACTCCAAGTCAGTTGGTTGCTTAAGAAGGTCATGAGGCGCTTTTGGCCGTCCACCTCCACCCACGCCACAACCCGCCGCATCAGCTCCGGATAGGCCTGGCGTGATCCGGCATTGGCCAAACCCACCAGTTCATCACTGACAATCGAGCCGTCGGCCTTGACCGGGTAACTCTCCACCACTGTAAACTGGAGGTTTTCCTTGGCGCGGGTCACCCAAACCACGCCGCGCCCGGTCAAACTGCAGAGATGCGCAAAGTCCAGGTAAGCCTTGTCAAATATGACGATTTCGCCGTCCTTGATCCCGGCGCACAGCTCCCGGGCACGACTGGCATCAGCCTCGCGCGCAGTGTCGATGATGGCCAGGCGCGGCAGAAAACTTTGGAGGTCCAAACGCAGGTGGCACTTGGCCGCGGCCTTGCGCCGGCGGTGCTTGGCCCAGTCCATGCAGGTGGCCAGCAACTGGATGGTGGTCGAATCCACCACATGAATCGTCCGCTTGAATTTACGTGCAAACCGGCGGGCGGCTTTGCCACTGACAAACTTGGGGGAGAGGTCGCCCAAATGTTTATACACAGCCCAAAACAGTTGCTCGGCCATTTCTGCCGTGCGCACCTTGTTGGCGTGGGAGAGCGTGTTCCGGCAAGGCGGGGTCGCTCCGCGAATCGCCGACAGAGGGCCGGAGTTCAATTGCAGTGCGTCACAGACGTCATTGAGCCCGATGCTATGGGTCAGTTGCGCATAGCAGAGGCTGACCACATGACTCCATTCATCGAAGGTGCGGGTGTGCTCCGCCACGCCCGTTGCCCGCGCCAATTGGGGCACCAAGTGATTGGGAATATAGTTGCAAACCTGCCGCAAAATGGTGAATTTTGCGGTGGTTGGAAGTTTTGTGCTATTCATCCCCTGCCGTGTGGCAGGTTTTCATGGAATTTCCAACCACTTTTTTTAAATTCCTATGGGATGGCAGTGATTCGCCTTTGATCTCTTTGCCTGGCTCTGGTAGTCAGTTATTTTCATGAATTCAACATGGCCATCCAATGCCAGGACAACGCAGCCGGCACCATGAAGCCGGCCCACTCCTTCAGCCAAACTTGAGAACGTAGTTGATGGT
>CAIQWB010000139.1 GCA_903875465.1 uncultured Verrucomicrobia subdivision 3 bacterium | reverse complement strand
GGAATACCCAAGGTAGCTCGTGCCTCGCAACCTTGGGCTGGCGGGCGCAATCCCGTTGGGATTGATGCAGCAATTCCCCAACCACTCAAATGGTCTGCTCGATTTGCAGGCCACCGAAAACAGCGAGGAACCCCCCGGCCATTTTACTTTCGGAGTTCGGGATTGATGGAGGGGACAAAAGGAAATCCGGTGGCATTTAATTTCAGCCTCCATGGGGTGAGGAACCCCGCAGAAGAAAGGCCATGCCACCGGACAGGGTTAACATCGGTTATGCCACCAAAACCAACAACACCCGGTTTGCTTTTTTTCCGACTTTTTTTGTGCCATCCGGATATGCCAGGACCGCTTGGCCGGAGGCCCGGCCGGGCGGTGGCAAACAATGCGTGAACCGCTGCCAGATCCATGATGGATATGCTACGCGTTTCACTCCTCGCCTTGTACAAAAATCCACAGCGCAACCACTTGCCTTTCGATTGCATGGTTCCGGCTAAGGCAGGGATCCGGCTCAAACCACTTTGAGCGATTCAAATGGTTTGCCGAGGATGGGGGTGCTGGGGGTTTTCAGCCAGTCTTCGAGGACGCCGGCGTAGACACTGCGAAAATCCACATTGTAGCGGATATCGCCTTGAAATAAATCGGCGGGGGCCAGGCTGGGGTAACGGCCGAGCAAACCGGCTTTGACGGTATTGCCGATGACGAACATGGGGGCGGCCGCGCCGTGGTCGGTGCCGCCATTGGCATTTTCGGCGACACGCCGGCCAAATTCGCTGAAGGTCATGACGAGGACCCGCGACAGGTTGCCCTGGGCCTGGAGGTCGGCCACGAAGGCTTTCATAGAGTCGCCGAGATCTTTGAGCAGGCGTTGCTGGGTGGCAAGCTGGTTGGTGTGGGTGTCGTAGCCGCCCTGGGAAACATAATAGACGCGGGTGGGCAGGCCGCCGCCGATCAATTTGGAGACGAGGCTGAGGGAATTGCCGAGTTGTGACCCGGGATATTCGGCCTGGTTTTTGACCCGGGCGGCGATGGCCCGGACCTCATCGGAACTGACCTGGGCATCCAGCGCGGTGCGGGTGATGAAGTCGACGGCACGACCGCCTTGCATGGGCATGCCGGCGGGCAGGGAGGCAATGCTGCCACCGGAATTTTCCTCGGGGGCATTACCGGACATTTCCAGCTCATTCAATTTCTTGTAGGACTCCTCGGTCAAATCTGGCTGGCCCATTTTTGCGTGGTCACCGGAAACGAAGCGGTAGTTTTGGGGATTATTGAACACAATTCCCTTGGGTTGGCGCGCGAAAAAGGCCTCGGGCAACTGGTTGCCGATGGTCACGCCCACAGCGGGGTCGGCGCCGGCACAGGCGTTGTCGAAATAGCGGCCCAGCCAGCCGTATTTCTCCACGCGGTCGGATTCGCTGGCGGTCTGCCAGATTTCGGTGGAACGGAAGTGGGAGCGGTTGGGGTTGGGGTAGCCCACGCCCTGGATGATGGATAATTGTCCGGCATCGTAGAGGTCCTTGAAGCCAGCCAGCGCGGGGTTTAAACCGACGTCGCCGTTGAGCTTCAAGACCTGGTTGCCGGTCAGGCCGAGCTGCGGGCGGGCGCGATGGTAATGGTCGCTGGCATAGGGGACGACGGTATTGATACCGTCGTTGCCGCCGGCCATTTGCAGGACCACGAGAATGGTGGCGTCCTTGCCGGTGACGATTTGGGTGGCGGAGTCGGCGGCACCGGCGTGCAGGGCGGAGAAGGTGTCGGCCAGGAACGCGGGAACCGTCCAGGAGAGCGCACTGCCGAGCAGGGTGGTGCGCAGGAACTGGCGGCGGGTTTGGAGGGTGATTTCGTTTTTCATATTTGCCTTGGGGGTTTCAGGCGACTTGATATTCGGGAGTGCTCATGACCAGGCGGATGACGGTCAAAATATCGTCGTGCGTCAACTGGGGTTTGGAGTTAAGGAAATCGTTGAGGGTTTGTTCCTGGGACCCGGAGAGCGGGGCCTGCAAGAGCCGGCGTTCGACGGCGGCCACGAGTTCATTTTTACGGGCGAGTTCAGCGGGGGTGAAGATTTTTTCCAGGACCACGCCGCCCATGTGCAGCCGCTGGGCGAGGCGGGCGACTTGCTGTCCCCCCTGCCCGCCCGCCTTGGCGGCAAAATCGGCGGCGGTGAGATTGGGGGTGGTGCCGCGCACGAGTGACTGGGCATCGTTGTAGCGCGTGAGGAGGGTGTTGGTGGTGATCCAGGTGATGCCGCCATCCCAGCCCTTGACGTTGGGGGGATTGAACAAATCCTGGCCCAACTGCCGGAGCATGCCCAGGCAAATGAGCGGCGGCGGCAGTTCGCATTCCAGCATCCGCACGCTGCCCACGAGCCATTGAACGGGGCTTTTGACCTGGTTGCGAATCAGGTCGGGAGCATAAAACTCCTCGCTGCGGAAAAGGACCGATAAGAACGGTTTGAAGTTGTTGCCATGCTCCCGGAACACGGCGGCGAGGGCGGTGTTCAGTTCCGCGTCCGGCAGCTGGCCGGTGAAATAATTCCAGAGTTTGGCGGTGATGAAGCGCGCGGCCTGCGGCTGGGCGACGATCTGGGCGATGACATCGTGCCCATCCAGGTTGCCCCGGCGGCCGAGAAAGACCTTTTCCCCGTCGTCATGGAGCAGCGGACGGTACACATATTTTTGGCTGGTCCGGTCGAGGGACCAGCCGGTGAGGGCGCGGGCGGCCTCGGTGATGTCATGCTCGGTATAATGCCCCTCGCCGAGGGCGAACAGCTCCATGACTTCGCGGGCAAAATTTTCGTTCGGATGATGCTTGCGGCTTTGGGCCTGGTCGAGCCACACGAGCATGGCGGGGTCCTGACCGGCTTCCAGAAGCAGCAGCTCCCAGTTGCCGGTGGCCAGGCGGCGGAAGAGGTCGTTTTGCCGCCACATATAATAAGGATCGCGGACCTTTTCCATGCTGGTGGCGAAGTGACCGTGCCAGAACAAGGTCATTTTTTCCTGAAACGGCCGGGGTCCGTAGGCCATGCGATGGAGCCACCAGCCGCGCAATTCAAGCATGCTCTTTTGCAGAAACAGGTTTTGTTCCTTTTGCAATTGCCGGCGCTGCTCGGGGGTGGCGGCCTGGCGTAATTGCTGGTAACGCTGCATTCGGTCGGGGTCGGGGTGGGCCCAGTCGGGATTGGGGGTGGGATCGGGGATGTTCTCGTAGTCCAGAAGCGAGGCGACCGCCTGCTCCGGCCCGAGGGCCACCAGTTGATTGATTTCTGCCGGGGTGCCACCGAAACCGGCCCGGTTCAACAGATGCGCGGCGGTGGAATAATCCCAGCGCGACGATGAAAGCGGCTTAAGCATACATCAGCTAGGACGCCGCCAGGCGGGGGCAGGTTTCAGATAACATGTTCGGTTCCAACCACCACCGGCGGAGTCCCCGGCCTCCCCGGGGTGGCAAGGGTGGCGAATAAGAATGGCATTCCCATCACTTGCGACTTGTCATCGGGGGCGGTGCAGCCAACAATCCGGTCATGAGTCTGCTCAAGGTAGATCGGCTTTCCAAATCATTCGGCGCAAGTCGCGCCGTGGATGGCGTTAGCTTGGAGGTGCAGCCCGGGGAAATCTACGGTCTGCTGGGCCCCAATGGCGCGGGCAAAACGACTTCCATTTCCATGATCTCCGGCCTGCTGCAACCAGACGCGGGCGAGGTGCTGGTGGCGGGCCATTCCTTCGCGGCGGATCCGCAAAAAGCGAAGCGCATCATGGGCGTGGTGCCGCAGGAACTGGCGATTTATGAGGAATTAAGCGGCCGGGAGAATCTGGAATTCTGGGGGCGCATCGCGGGCCTGAGCCGGAACGACGCCCGGGAGCGCACCCGGGAACTACTGGCCGCGCTGACCCTGACCGACCGGGGGAATGACCCGGTGAAAACGTATTCCGGCGGGATGAAACGGCGCATTAACCTGGGGTGCGCCCTGCTCCACCGGCCGCAATTAATCCTGCTGGATGAGCCGACCGTGGGGATAGATCCGCAAGCGCGGCAAAATATTCTGGAATTCATCGGGCAACTGCGGGCCACGGGGACGGGGATTCTTTACACCACGCACTATCTGGAGGAGGCGGAGAATTTGTGCCAGCGCATTGGTATTATTGACCATGGACGATTGCTGGCGGAGGGCACGCTACCGGAATTGCAAGAGCGCCTGGGCGGCGACCGGGTATTTGTCATGGAGGCCAATTTTGAGAATACGGCGCCGGATGCGTGGCCGGGTTTTCGCGAGCGATTCCGCATCATTCAAAAATCGGACCGGCAACTGGTGGTGTCCGCCATCGGCACACGGGACCCTTCGGACTGCTTGCGGGAGTTGCTGAGCCTGCCGGTGCGGGTGGAGAATGTCACGCTCAAGCGACCGAGCCTGAATGACGTGTTTCTGCAACTCACGGGCCGGGAACTCCGGGAATAAAATGATCGGGATTCTCCTAGCCAAAGACCTGCGCCGGGCGCGGCGAAATCCGCTGCCCTGGATGATTAATCTGCTGGTGCCGCTGGTGATGACGGCGCTGATCGGCATGGTTTTTGGCGGCCATGCGGACAGCGGCTCGCTGGGGCGGATTCATTTTGCCGTGGTGGATGAGGACCAGTCCTTCCTGAGCAAATTTCTGCGCGGCATGGGCGGGCAGGAACAGGGCAGCAAATACCTGGACCCGGTTTTCATGAGCCGGGCAGAGGCGCTCCGGGAAATCAATGCGAACCACCTCAGCGCGGTCCTGATTATTCCGACCAATTTTACGAGTCATTATCTGCAGGCCAGCGCGCCGGTGAGCCTGGAATTGATTAAAAATCCGGCGGAGTCGATTCATCCGGCGGTGCTGGAGGAATTACTCGGGGCACTGGTCACGGGCCTGAACGGCATTTCGCGGAATTTCAATTCGGAATTTCCCGTATGGCAGGCAGCGCTGACGAATGAGGTGGATTACGACCAGCTCGCCACGCTGGTCAAGCACACCGGGGAAAAATTGAAGGCGGCCAAAACGTATTTAAATCCGCCGCTGGTGGTCTATGAAACCGAAGCGGCCGCCACGAACCAGGTGGCGGCGGGTAGCACGGGCACGGGCACCAACTCCATGGCGGGCATCTTTGGCTACCTGCTGGTGGGGCTGGCGGCGATGTTCCTGCTCTTCATCGCCGGGAATGCGATGGCGGATCTGCACCGGGAATTGAGTCTGCGAACTTTTCCCCGCTACCAAACCTTGCAAACGGCCACGCTGCCATTTTTGCTGGCCAAAATCATTTATGTGATGGTGGTGGTGCTCGTGTGCGCGGCCATCATGCTCGGCGGGGGCGGCCTGGTGTTTCAAATTCACTGGGAACATCCACTGGCCCTGATGGCACTCACCATGGGTTACGCCGGCTTTATTGCCACCTGGTTTGCGGTGCTGGTGGCCCTGCTGCCGGATGAGCGCCGGGCGGCGGTGCTGACCAACTTGTCGGGCATGGGCCTGGGCTTGCTGGGCGGCTGCGCGTTTCCGCCCCAGCAACTGCCTGGGTTCATCCGTCATTACGTCATGCCCTGGCTGCCGAGCCATTGGTTTGCCGAGACCGCCCGGAATTTGCAGGGCGGTGAGACGACACTGGCGTGGACCGGGGTGGTGCTCCAACTGGCGGCGGTGAGCGTGGGGCTGGCCGGCGTGGCCATCTGGTTGTTTCGCCGGCGGTTTAACAGTGGTTTGCGCGCATGAAACGAATCCTGGACATCGGCCATACCGACCTGCGGCTGTTTTTAAAACATCCGAGCGCCTTCATCTGGTTGTTTTTGGTGCCGTTTGGCTTCATGTATATCATGGGTGCGGCCAATAGCGGACCGGGTGACCCTTACAACCGCAAACCGCCCGTGCTCATCGAGAATGCGGACACGAATTTTCTGGGCCGAATGCTGTTGAGCGAATTAAGCGCCCAGAACATGGGGCTGCTGGATCCCACCAACCGGGAATCCGCGGCCCGGGTGATTCAAATCCCGGCGGATTTTTCGGAGAACATTTTGGCGCTGAAGCAGAGCAAGGTGAAATTCCGGAAGCGTGACGGTTCGGCGGAGTCGGACGCGGCGTTGATTCAGATTCGCCTGGTGCGGGCGTTGGTGGCGATGAACAGCCACCTGCTGGAGGCGGGCACGGATACGAATTCGCCGGGAATCTTTACGGAAAGCAAACTGCACGCGATCCTGGCGGAAACCAATCCGGTGAGCCTGCACACGCGCTTCGCCGGGCGCAAGCCGGTGCCCTCGGGATTCTACTTCTCGCTACCGGGCAATCTCGTGATGTTCTTGATGATGAATCTGCTTATTTTTGGCGGTTCCACCGTGGCGGCCGAGCGACGCAATGGCGTGATTCGCCGGCTCATGGTGATGCCGGTGAGGCGCGGCGAGATTGTGGCGGGCAAAATATACGGTCTGATGCTGCTGGGGGCGGTGCAAATCGTGTTTTTCCTGACGGTGGGGAAATTCATTTTTCATGTCAGCCTGGGGGCCAATTTACCGGCGGTGGCGCTGGTCCTGCTGGTGTTTGCCTGGGTGGCGGGCTCGTTCGGCGTGCTGGTGGGGTCAATCATTGCCGCCCCGGATCGCGTGAGCGGACTATGTGTGATGGCGAGCCTGTTGATGGCCGCAATTGGGGGGTGCTGGTGGCCGTTGGAAATCGGCCCGCCCCTGATGAAAACGTTGTCGCTTTGCCTGCCCACGGGTTGGGCCTTGCAAGCACTTCACCAGCTCATCAGTTTCGGGGCGGATTTAAGTGCCGTGGCGGTGCCGCTGGCGGTCTTGGTGGGATTTGGTCTGGCGGCAAATGCGCTGGCAGCCCGGTTTTTCAAAAGCTGACCGCGCCGGGCTGAGGCAGGAACACTGGTTCAGTCCTCGAACAGAATCTCCGCAAGCACGCCCATAGCGATACGAAGATTCATCCTGCTGGCCAGATACCTGGCGAAGAAGAAGCCTTGTATTTGCAGGAAGAATTGAGAATCCAAACGGCGGGTAACCTGGCAGTTCTGACCAAACCGGCTAAACTTGGTGATGCATTTAAAAAGTACAGCAAATACAGAGGCTCGCAGTCACCGAGTCGCCACTACTCAACTAAATCGACAAAATTCATTTTGTTTCATTAAACACGCACGCGCCTGAACCAAATCTCCGACATCCCCCACCCCACCTCCTTCAAGCTTCTTTCGCAGTCTCTTCTGCCGGCGACCGGTCAGGCGCGTGCCATGTATAATTTTTGGGACAAATCCCGTTGTCCCCCCAACTCTGAACAAACACAAATCCAATCCCCACGATTCAATTTGCCTTTGCTCAGCAACCCAACCACAACCCTAACAACAACAACCGAATTAGATAAAGCATAACACATGCCAACCTTGCCCAGAGGATAAAACCACCTAATTCCCCATGAAATGCGGGATGTTGAATGATTTAGCAGTCAGAGTGTCTGGAATTGCTGTGCATTTTTGCACAGCGTGATTGAAAAGTTCGCTTAAAAGCGGATGCCAGGCCTGAATTTACTGGTAACAAAGTAAATTTCGTCCGTGGACGCGGCCCCAGCACAGGCGGTGGTCGCGGTGACTCTGTGACTTGGGATCAGGGCTGTCCGGTTTCAGGGCATTTTTCAAGGGGATGTTCCTCGTGCTGCCAGTGTTCGGAAACGCGACCGTCCCAGCAGGCGGGGTTCACCGGATAAACATCGGGATCGAAAATCACGTGGTAGAAGTGCCATACCACAATGGCCAGGCAGGCCAGGACCGCCTCGTAATAATGGATGGTTAACGCCACATCCACCACCCAACGCGGCAAAAACTCAGTCACATCCAATTTCCACCAGATCATCAACCCGGTTACGCCCATGATGAAGGTGCCCCAGATCACCGCCCAATATTCCAATTTTTCGGCGTAACCAAACCGGCCGAACCGGGGCTTTTCCTTCCGCCAGCCGCACAGGTAACCAGCCGCTGCCATGATATCGCATCCGTCCTGCCGGACGGGCAGCAAATCGGCGACCAACCGGCGGCCGGCCGGGCTGCATAAGATATAAACCAAATGCACCAATCCCACCGCCAGCAGAACCAATCCGCTGAGGCGATGAGCCCAGCGGCGGAAGGGTTCGCTGGAGCCCAGGAGGTGCCCCACCCAAGAGTCGGGATATTTCAAGGCAAACCCAGTCACGGCCAAAATGATGAAACTGGCAGCCAGGATCGCATGCTGCCAGCGCTGAGGGGCATTCATGCGCAAGACCGGCCGGGAGCCGCTTTGCAACCGGCGGGCGACTTTCCGGCCGAACATCAGCAAATTGTGGACGAGCATGCCACCAATGGTGGCGAAGATCAAAACCAGGTAAATTTGCCGCACCCAACCGTTGACCGTACCGCCCAGACCGTCGCCGCCATTGGTCGTGGTGCCATCCACATGAATTTTGCCGAAGCTAAAATTTTCATTGGCGCCCCGATGGCATTGGCCACAGGTTGCGACCAAATGACTTCGATTGATCGAGGAATTAGTGTCATTCGATGGCAGAATTTTGTGGTAACCATGGCAACTGGCGCAGTCGGCCGCCACAGTGGAACCATATTGAGCCGCCAATCCGTGGTAACTATTGAAAAAGGTGGCGACGCGATCTGCCGGGAGATTGAATTTGGTGTTAATCCGCTCGGAGGCGTGGCATTGGGCGCACACTGCGCCCGAAGCCATGGGCGAACTGCGCTTGAGCGAATGAATTTTGTGCTCATCATGGCAGTCGGTGCAGGTGGGGGCGTCGCGAAAGCCCGCAGAGGTCGCACGGCCATGCACACTGGCCGCGACATCGGCCGCCTCATGGTCATGACAGGCGCCGCACGTCGCCGTTTGGTGGGTAAAATACAAGGGAGACGCGGGTGCGGTGGCCGGCAGTATATCGTGGGTGCCATGGCAGTCCTGACACGTGGCGGCATCCGCGTGACCGGCCAGCAGGGCCAGGCCGTGGACACTGGCATGATAACTCTGGACGGCTCGCGCATGGCAGCGGGTGCAATCGACGGGCAGGGCCGGGCGGTTGTCATCCGGATGTTTCACACCCAGATCCGCATGACAGCTCACACAGGTATTGGTGCCGTGCGCCGAGGCCGCCAGCCACGCGGCATCCACGAACAAGGATATTGGCCGGCCAGCGGCATTGGTGATCACCAGGGTTCTGTCGGAATGGCAATCCAGGCAGTCAGAATTGGAAACCGGTTTGCCGGCCTGGGCCAGGGCGGGCAGTCCCAAAAGCAGCCATAATAAAGTGCCCCATGCCAGCAGGGCTGGCCCCGCTGCCCTCCGGATGGTTTGAACTGCCAATGGGCGAAAGGGCTGCCGGGGGAAAAGGAAAGAGTTGCCGGTCATAAATATTTTGAGATTAACCGCGCATCCATTCGGCTCCGGGGCGGGAATGCCACCGCCGGAGACTCCATTTACGCGGGAAACGAGAGAATGCCCGCAGGAAAAAAACCGGGTGACTTGGACCCAAAACCAAGCCACCCGGAACCCAACTGCAACCAAAATTATTGTTTGAAAGTCCGCATGTAGGTGACCAGGGCCTTGATATCGTCGTCGGAGATATCAGCGGCGGCCTTCATCAGGCTCTTGCCGTCGGCGTCCTTCAGCCCTTCCTTGATGGCCTTAAAGGCGGCATCCTCTTTCATGTCGGCTTGAACTTTGGCATCGGTATAATCCCGGGCGCCCAGCTTCTTGCCCATTTTGGTGTCACCCTTGCCGTCAGCCCCATGGCACTTGGCGCAGGATTGCTCATACTGGGACTTGGGGTCTCCCGCGCGCACCGACACGGTAACGGCCATAAGGCCCACGATTCCCGCAATCAGTAATTTTTTCATAGTACAGCCTGTGGTTAATATTTGCTGCATTTGCGAGGGGAGCGAACCGTTTTGTTTTGCCGGGACCACTCCGCCGCATTTGCTATTAGCAATACTATTTAGTGCACAAACGCAATTTCGTCCCGCCTAATATTGCGAATATTACGCACAGGCTTGGCTTATGCTGAATTTGAGTGAGCTTTGAAGAACAGCGACGACGACGAGTTTGGGGCGGGTTGGCCAAGAAACAAATTCGTCGGTCAGCGGGCCAGTTTAATGTTTCGCCGCCGGGAGAAAAGTTAACTCCGCCGCCGCACTGTTGTATTCCTGGTAATCCTTTTTGCCGGTGGCGAGGGCTTTTTGGAAGAAATCAGCCGCCGCGGCCGTATCCCCGGCGATGAGGTGCCGCGAGCCAGCGTAATAGCAGGCTTCACACCAACGCCCAGAAGCCTGGGCAGCAGGGGTTCTTTGGGCAGCCACTAAAAAATCCGATTCGGGAATCTGTCCTGTCAGAAAGCCCGCGACCAAATCAGGCCAGTCGGGGGCGCTGGTGTGGGGGCGGGTGGCCAGCCAGGTGGACAGTTCCGTGGTGGCCTGGTCAGGCTGGCCCAGGTGGGAACGGACCATCCAAATGCGGAACCGCAGGTAGATCAAGGAATCATCCAGAGCCAGGGCTTTGCGAAAATCCTCCGCCGCGCCCACATATTCATGCGCATCATAACGCAGCACCCCCCGGTTGCGATAGGCATAAGCAAAATTGGGGTTGAGTTCCACCACCCGGTTAAAATCCTCAATTGCGCCTTGACGGTCACCGAGCAATTGCCGAGTTGCCCCGCGATGATAGCAGGCATTGGCATTATCCGGCTGGAAGCTGAGAGCCTTGGTGTCATCCACCAACGCGCCGGCCAGATCCCCTTGCAAACTTTTCACCACCGCCCGCCCGGTGAAGGCGGGGACATAATCCAGTTGCAGCTCGAGGGCTTGATTGAAGTCAAGGATCGCGCCGGCTAAATCACCTTTGGCTTTGCGTGCCAGGGCACGGTGGGAATACACCGCCGCCTGCTCAGGCTTGAGACTGAGCGACTGGGTGTCATCATCCAGGGCTCCCGCGGCATCGCCCCGCGAAAGCCGGGCCACGGCCCGGTTCGCATACGCCCCGGCATCCTTGGGCTGGTATTGGAGCACCTTCGCATCATCGGCAATGGAACCATCCAAATCGCCCCGCTGACGCTTCGTCTGGGCGCGGGCGGCATAGGCCTCGGCGTAATCCGGCTGGTTCAAGATGGCCAGGTTATAATCCACCAAAGCTCCCAGCAAATCCCCCTCGGCATGGCGGGAATTCCCACGAAAATAGTAAGCGGCTGCGTAATCCGGCTTGAGGCGGACGGCTTGACTGAAATTTTCAATGGCTTCGGCGGAATGCCCGAGCATTTGGAGCAGCAACCCGCGGGTGAAGTAGGCCTCGGTAAAACCCGGCTGAAGCTCCAAAGCGCGATTCTCGTCGGCGATCGCCCCATTCAAGTCGCCCTGATCCTTTTTGGTGAGGGCACGCTGATGGGTTTCCATGGCCAAATCGCCCCAGACAGTGCATGTCAGGGAGAATCCCACCGCCAGACTCAAGCCTAATTTAGTGATCGAATTCAAAGTTACCAATATATCAGACAGTAAAATGCATTACCCCGGTCCCGCATTCAATCCTCATTCTTGCCCCCGAGGCTTTACCGGGACCAACGGGCCCGCTTGACATTCCCGGATGCGAATGGCATTTATCACTGAATTAACGAGATGAAACCCTGGCGCGCGTGCGGCATGAGCTTGGTTCTGGCGGGACTTGGATGCCTGCCCAGCGGATGCACCACCACTGGTCGCGACCCGGCCTTTGCCGAAAAGCCCACGACCATGCCGGGCATCTATCAAGCCCAAAGCACCACCCCGGCCACCGCCGACATGAATTTGGTGCAAAAAACCGGCTACTATTTGGGTTGGTTGTCTGTGTACTCGCTCTACGCCTTCGCGGCCAGCAACCCGGAGATTCACTAGGGCGAGCCAGCGGCACGCTTGCCCCCGCGCGGTCACAGGACTAGCGCCTGGCGTAGCCCTGCTCATAGAACCAATTGACCGCATCCACCAAGGCCATCCGGGGTGGAGTTTGTGGCAAACCCAGTTCACGGATGGCTTTGGCCGGGTTAAACCACATTTTATATTTGGCCATGCGCACGCCGGCCAAAGGTGCCTTGGGCGGTTTCCCGGTAATTCCGGAAATGCGTTCACTTACTTGGGCGGCCAGGAGGGCCACCCAATAGGGCACCTGCATGGCAGGCGCCGGAATCCCGGTGATTTCCGCCAGCGCGCCCAGGGTGGCTTGCATGGTCCAATTACCGTCGGCATTCCCCAAGATATAACGCTCACCCACCCGGCCCCGCTCGGCCGCCAGAATATGCCCAATCGCAACGTCCTGCACATGCACCCAGTTGAGGCCGGTGTCCAGAAACCCGGGCATCTGGCGGTTCAGAAAATCCACAATCACCTTGCCGGTCGGGGTGGGTTTCACATCGCGCGGGCCGATGGGGGTGCTGGGATTGACAATCACAATCGGCAGCCCCTGCCCGGCCAGTTCCAAGGCCACCCGTTCCGCCCGCCATTTGGACAACTTGTAATGATTGCTCATCTGCGACTCCGCCACCGGCGTGGCCTCATCAGTGGGGATGATCTGACCGGCGGCATCCGCATGGGGCAACCCAATGCATCCCACCGTACTGGTATAAACCATCTTGGAACACCCGGCCCGCGCCGCGGCGGTGAGGACGTGGCGGGTGCCCTCCACGTTGGCCTGATACATCGGGGCATAATCCGCGAGCCACAAATGATAACTGGCAGCCACGTGAAAACACCAGTCGCAGCCGCGCATTTCCCGCTCGAGCAAGGGCCCATCCAGCACATCACCTGGCACTCGCTGAAAAGGGGCCCCCGCCAACCCGCGTTCATCCGCGCCCGGACGCAGCAAGGCCCGCACCTCGTGGCCGCGGGCGACGAGTTCATGCACCAGATTGGCCCCCACAAACCCCGACGCACCCGTGACAAAACATTTCATATATGCAATTGAATCGCTGGCAAAAATGCCGCCTGAATGTTGTGGCAAGGCCACGCTGGATGCCATTCAATTTTGTGGTGGCGGGCGGCGGGCGCAGGTGAGGGTCAGCATCCGAAGTAAGCGGCGGGAATTCTACCCGGACGGAATTCAGGCCTCAATCGCCGGGCGGCGGCGGATCATCCGGTCAAGCACCGCTTGCAAGTCGGTTTCCGCCACTGGTTTGGACAGGTAATCATCCATGCCGGCGGCCAGGCAATCATCGCGATCCCCCAGCATGGCATTGGCCGTGAGAGCGACAATGTAAGTCCGGGGATGATGGCCGGCCTGCTCCAATTCCCGAATGGTGCGCGTGGCTTCATAGCCGTCCATCTCAGGCATCTGACAGTCCATGAAAATAATCCTGAAATGTTCGCGTTCCCAGGCGGCGACGGCCAGCCGCCCGTTATGCACCACCGCGACTTCCAAATAGCCGAACTTTTTCAATTGCAACGTACTGACGACCTGATTGATGCGATTGTCCTCCGCCAGCAAGATACGGGGCTTGAGGCTGGCGGTGATGGATAATTGGGCGGGTAAGCCGCGGGCGGCGGTTTCGGCTAATTTAAGCGTGCCCACCGTTTTTGGTTTGCCGAATTGCAGTTCGAACCAGAAAGTGGACCCCTGCCCTTCGGCGCTATCCACTTCGATGGAACCGCCCAACAATTCCACCAACCGCCGAGTGATGGCCAGGCCCAACCCCGTGCCCCCAAACCGGCGGGTGGTGGAGGCATCCGCCTGGGTAAAGGACTGGAATAATTTCCCGCGCACTTGTTCGGAAATTCCTATGCCGGTGTCCCGCACGGTAAAGCGCAGTTTTGCGGTAGTCGCCGTTTCCGCCAGTTGAGCCACCTCGAGGCCCACCTCGCCCTGGCGGGTGAATTTAATGGCATTGCCCAGCAGGTTCAGGAGAATTTGCCGCAGGCGGGTGGGATCGCCGACCACGGAGGAAACACTGTCCGGCGGCACGCGCAGATGAAAAAGAATTCCCTTTTCAACCGCCCGGGGCTGCATGAGGTCCACCACGTTTTTGATGGTTTCCCGCAAGTCAAATTCCACGTGCTCGCAAGTGAGCTTGCCGGCCTCAATCTTGGAAAAGTCGAGAATGTCATTAATGATGCCCAACAGATTGTCAGCACTGGTTTTAATGGTTTGCGCAAATTCACGCTGCAGCGGGGACAGCGGGGTGTCCAGCAGCAGCCCAACCATGCCGACGACACCATTCATGGGCGTGCGAATTTCGTGGCTCATATTGGCCAGAAACTCCCCTTTGGCTTTGCTCGCCACCAGGGCGCTCTCGGCCATGCGCTGGGTTTTTTCCCGGGCCAGTTCCAGCAGCTGGTTGGCGGTGATGAGCTCCTGGTTGGCAGCCGCCAATTTCAAGGTGCGTTGCTGGACCATGTTTTCGAGGTCATCCAGCCGAAGTTTGGCCTGCTGGTAGAGCCGCCATTTTTCGGTCATGGAGATGGCCAGCTGCACCACTTCAATGTTGTCGAATGGTTTTTTTAGAATGATCAGCCGGTCCGAATAGCCCAGGATTTTGAGCATTTCCTCCCAGGAGTAATCGGAATACGCCGTGCAAATAACCACCTGCAAATCCGGGTAGGCCTGCCAAATTTTGGCAGTGGTTTCAATGCCATCCCATCCGGGCGGCATGCGGACATCCACAAAGGCCAGCGCATAGGGCCGGTGCTCAACCAGACTGCGTTCGATTAACTGCAAGCCCTCCTGCCCCTGGAAAGCGAAATCCAGCTGAAACTCAGGCAGCACCAGGTCGGGCAGTACTTCACCAAAGAGCGCGGCCTCAGCCGCAGCCAAATCGTGATTGACCAGCTTGGAGCGGGTCAGGATCTTGCGGAAATCTTCCTGAATGGACTGATTGTCGTCAATCACCAGGATGCGATGGTTTTGATGGGGATCCAAAGTCATGGGTTAACCTTGGTTGGTGGCCGGGGAATTTCAAGCGTAAAAACTGCCCCCTGCCCGGGTCCCTCGCTCAAAGCGAACAGCCGGCCGCCCATCTCCCGCGCCGCCAGGGCGCTGCTATGCAAGCCGAAACCATGGCCTTCTGCCCGCGTGGTGAACCCGTGATTGAAAATCCGGGTCAAATTTTCCGGCGGGATTCCCACGCCATTATCGCTTACGGAAATGGCCACACGGGATTCCGAATCCACCACCCGCACCCGGATTTGGCGGTCCGGCCGGCCGGCCTCCTCACAAGCATGTTTGGCGTTGCGAATCAAATTGACGAGGACTTGCAGCACCTTGTGCCTGTCCAGCAACGCGGGCTGCGCCGCACCCAACTCGCAGACAATCTTGATGTGGTGACGATCCATGGCCACCGTATTCAGGCGAATGGCATCCTCCACGAGTTCGTTGACTGGCATCAGTTCCAGCACCCCGGAAATGCGCGCATACCCCTGCTGCATCGCCACGATTTCCTTGATGTGGTTCAGGTTCTTGATGAGGGTTTCCACCTCCGTGCGCTGCTCGGCCTGTTCCTGCTCCAGATGACTGGTCAAATTCACCAGGTAGCCGGGGAGCTGCCGGCCCTTGGGGTCATGCGCCAGAAAATTTCCCAAGTCAGCCGCGTGCACTTGGAAAAGGGCCATGGCCCGGGCCACATTACCGATTTTGGACTGCCGGATTTTTTCGGCAATCAGGGAACTGGAGACATTCACGCTGTTGAGCACATTGCCCACGTTATGCAGCACGCTGGTCGCCACCTCGGCCATGCCCGCCCGGCGCGAAGTGTCCACCAACTCCCGGTTCAACTCATCCAGCCGGGCTTGAGCCAGCTTGCGCTGGGTGATGTCAAAGTGCACCCCTTGAGAACCAATAATCCGCTGATCAGCACTGCGCACAGGCAGTTTGACCACTTGAAAATGTTGGGTGAGCGTTCCGTCCGGGGAAGGCAGCGAGTCCTCCCGCTCCAGGGTCTCCCCGGTGCGCATGATAAATTCATGATCCCGTTCATTTTGCGCGGCCAGGGCCGGCGGGTCCAGTTCGTGGATGCCCTGGCCCAGGATTTGTTCCGCCGGCAGGCCTTTCATGGTGCAAAAGCCGCTGTTCACATAGACAAACCGGCCGGCGGCGTCCATGCGATATACCTTAATCGGCAATTGTTCCACCAGGGAATGGTACAAAGCCTGGGATTCCACCAGGGCCAGTTCCGCCTGCCGGCGCACAGCGATTTCCCGGGTTAATTCGGCCGTGCGCTCGGTGACCTTTTGCTCGATACTGGTATTCAGTGATTCCAAGGAGGCCTGGCGCTCCGCCAGGCCGCGCATTTCCCGCAGGCTTTGATGGATGGCGATGAATAAAAAAGTATCCTCGAAGACCACCCAGCCAGCATGTTCCAGCCAGCGCCAGGGACTGGCGGTGAGCACCCCAAAAACCGACAGCGGCCAGTAGGTGCCCCGCAAAACGTGGTCGATGACCACCACCAGGGTGGCCGTTACGAGCACACGCCAGTCGCGATAGAACGCGAGAAACGCCAGCGAGCCAAAGATGTGAAAATGGGTTTCGATACGCCCGCCGGTGAGGTGAATGAGCAAGGCAGAAAAAACCATTTGGGCCACCGCCACCACCTGCCGGGTCAGCGCGGCCCCCGGATGCCGCCAAATAAGAAAAATGGGGAAACCAGTGATTAATCCGCCCAGCAAAGTCGCGGCGTAAACATGCCAGTGGATCTCGCTGGTGGCCCCAATCCAGGTCAGCGGCGAAATCCAAATGGCGGCCACCATCCCGGCCAGCCACTGAAAGACCATCAACCGGGCGAACAACTGATCGGTCCGCAGATGGATATTGGTCTGGGCCTGCTGAAACAGTTCCCGCGTGCGGCGGGACGTTTCATCAGCCAGGACGGTGGCGGTGGTCCTCATGGTTTCCCCACGTCTCCTTCGACCCGGCAATTAGTGGCAAACAGGGGGCATCCAAACACCGGGGTGCGCACCATCGAGAGCGGCTCCCCGGCGACCAAGGCGGCAAGGGCCGCGCGACCATCATTATCGCCCGCATGCCCGCGGGACTCGGTAATGCCGCCTTGAAACTGCAAGCGGCCGTCGGTTTGATACAACAAGGCTTCCCCGGACGTTTCCGCGCCAAACAACCGCGCTTCCCGCCCATCCCGATCTTCGTGCACGGAAACCCCGGGGATGGCGGCGGCGGTTTGCCAGAGGTCCGTATTGGTCCAAGCATACGGAGCGGGGACTGGCTTCAAGAACCAGACTTCCGCCTGCACCTTTCCTTGCGCCTGGGCCATGAATACCGCCAGTTCACCGAGGGTGGCCCGGGTACAGGGACAACGGGGATGGGCAAACATGAGCAGAGTGGGCACCTTTCGATCCCGGGCAATTTTGCTGTTTTGGGGCCAGTAAGCCGGGGCTGCGGTGGTGGGGCCGGGCCGGTGGGTGTGATAACTCATCCAAGCCAGAGCACCGGCGACCAGGGCCAGCCAAAGGATCAAGCCCAGCCAGATACCGGGGGAACGTTTCGCCCCGGAAAGTCCACCCGAAGGGGTAGATAAAACCTCGGTTAAATCCAGGCTTTTTTGATGGGTGGCGGGGTTAACCATGCAAATGCTTCGTTAGCCCATGCAGTTAAGAAGTTTGCCTAAAAAACACAAGCATTAAGCGATAATTATATTTTAGATTATCAGGCCCACACCTCCCGTCAGCCCGGGGCAGATTGGAACGCTACGGATGGCAGGGATTTCCAGTTGCCGGCCGGGAAACAGCCAATGCGTCAGGAGAATTTGGTCGCCCCCCTGGGGGGGCTTGACGGGATTATTCTTGAATTTGATGCGACTTACCGTCCGGCAATGCGAAGCCATCGGAGTCAACTCACACAGCAAGCCCCTTGAAACGCTGCCGTCCCCTACCCGGCCAGAATCTCTTCAATCCGTGCCAATTCCTCAGCGGAAAATTCCGGGTTCCGCGTGGCGCCCACGCAATCCTCCAACTGGCTGACCTTGCTGGCCCCAATGAGTGCGCTCGTCACCGCCGGTTGCCGGAGCACCCAGGCCAGGGCCATTTGGGCCAGTGTCTGTCCCCGCGCGAGGGCCAGATCATGCAAGCGCCGGGTGGTGACCAGCAGGGCATCAGTAATATGTTCCGGCCGCAAAAATCGCGGATCATGCCCGGCCCGCGAATCCGCCGGCACCCCCTTGAAATAACGGTCGGTGAGCAACCCCTTGGCGAGGGGTGAAAAGACAATGCCGCCGATACCTTCTGCCGCCAAAGCGGGGAGCAGTTCCGGTTCCACCCAACGGTCCAGCATGCTATAGCGCGGCTGATGGATCAGGCAGGGCGTGCCCATTTCCCGCAAGATCTGCGCCGCCCGCAGGGTCGCCGCCGCCGGGTAATTGGAAATGCCCGCATACAATGCCTTGCCGCTCTGCACCGCGTGCGCCAGTGCGCCCATGGACTCCTCCAAGGGGGTGTCTGGGTCGGGCCGGTGATGATAAAAAATATCCACGTAGGGCAGGCCCATGCGTTTTAGCGACTGGTCCAGCGAGGACAGGATATATTTGCGCGAGCCCCATTCGCCATAAGGACCGGGCCACATATAGTAGCCCGCCTTCGTGGAAATAATCATTTCATCCCGCCAGGGGCCGAGATCCTCCCGCAAGATGCGGCCAAAAGTAATTTCGGCGGAGCCATCGGGCGGACCGTAATTATTGGCCAGATCAAAATGGGTCACCCCGAGATCAAACGCCCGCAAAGCAATGGCCCGGGCATTTTCATAGGAATCAGTGCCTCCAAAATTGTGCCATAGACCCAGTGAAATCAGGGGGAGCCGAAGACCCGACCGGCCGCACCGCCGATAAAATTTCGGATCGTCATAACGAGAGGCAAGAGGCGCGTACATCATTCCCAAAGTTTAAGGCAACGAATCCAAGGAAAAAATCAAAATATTCACCCCGAAAATGCAGCTAACACAGGATCACCAAGAACAAAAGTCATAAAACCGTAACATATTCGTAACATATTTGTAACTTTCCAATGACAAATGGCCGTAAAGTGTTAAATATTAAGCATGAGTACATTCATTTACGCTAGCTGTCTGGGTGTTTCCGCCGTTTTCATGTTTTTGACTGTGCGCAGTCAAATGAAACAATAAATTTTGACTCTTCGTTGGTGGGCAATCAGATAAATTCATTAAGAGTGCGCCTCTTGCCCTCAACCAGCTTTCCGTGCCACTGGTTGGTCCTTGAACCGACAACCTCCGCGCACCTCAAGGAGCCACGGATGGTCCCTTCCGGCCAGTTCACTTAAATTTGCCAGGCGACCAGAAATCCAGGACTTCGCGCCACCATTGGGGTGATTGCTGCAGCGTATCGCCATGCCCGGCCCCGGGGATAATTTGCAGAGATTTTGGCCCTTGATATCCCGCATAGAGCGCCTGACCACGCGCCACCGGAATGACGCGGTCGGCCCCAGCCAAAACAATTTTGACCGGCCCATGATAATCGGCCAGCCAGTCCACCGGGGCAAACCGGTCGCGCAACAACCAGTAGGCGGGGAGAAACGGATAATGGTTTTGGGCCACGGAGGCCAGGCGGTCATAAGGCACAAACATTAACAAACCAGCCACTTGCAAGGGATATTTTTGCGCCAGATGCGCGGCCACTCCGGTGCCGAGGGATTCACTGATAATGTAGGCGGGCCGGTTGGTGGGCAGCGTTTCCCAGGCTTCCTCCGCGGCCGCCAGCAAACTGGTTTCTGAGGGAATGCCTCCCCGCTGACCGTACCCGGGATATTCGAGCAAATAGGCATCGAGATTGAGAGCTTTTTGCAGGGAGGCAGCCAAATCCGACAGGCGGAGCGCGGTGCCGCCATTCCCATGCACAATCATCACACTGCCAACCGTGGGTGCCGAGGCCGGCCGCCGCCAGCCGATCAAATCACCGTGAACATTGTACCAAGGCAACAAGCCGCGTTCGGCAGCAATTTGGCGGGCCTGGTCGAGGGTGATGACGGTGGGAACATATAACAACTGACGTTGAAACACCGCCACCAGGAGTACCAGGAGAAAATAACTGCCCAAGCCGAGAAGCAAAAATCCCTTCAGCCACGGGCGCGGCTGAAGGGACCAAAAGCTGGACTTGGTTTGGCTCACAAATGGCGAGTCTTCCATTGGGCGATCAGTCCTTTTTAGGAACTTTCAACTCAATATGCAAATCGCGCAATTGCTTGGCGGAAACCGTTGCCGGTGAATCCGTCATCAAATCCGTTCCCTTGGCGGTCTTCGGGAAGGCAATGACGTCGCGAATGCTCGGGGTGCCGCAGAGAATGGCAATCAACCGGTCGAAGCCCAGGGCAATGCCGCCATGGGGCGGCGCGCCGTAGCGGAAGGCATCCAGCATGTAACCGAATCGCAGCTTGGTCTCTTCCGGCGGAATTTGCAGGACTTCCTCAAACACCGTTTTCTGGACGTCGGGCTGGTGAATCCGGATGGAACCGCCGCCCAACTCAACGCCGTTCACGACCACGTCGTAATGCTGGCCGCGCACCTTCTTCGGGTCCGTCTTGAGCAACGGGATATCCTCGGTTACGGGTGCGGTAAAGGGATGATGGCTGGAATACCAGCGATTCTGCTCGCGATCGAAACCGAGCAGCGGAAATTCAATGACCCACAGGAAGTTAAATTGATCGGCCGGGATAACCAGTTTGCCCTGGGTCTTCAAAACATCAGCACAATACAGCCGAATCTTGCCGAGAATCTCGCAGGCGGTGAGCCATTGATCGGCGGCAAACAGGATGAGATCACCTTCTTCGATGGCCAGTTTGGCAATCAAGGCTTCCTTCTCGGCGGCACTGAAGAATTTCACAATGGGTGATTTCCATTCGCCGTTTTCAACCTTGATATAGGCCAGCCCTTTCGCACCGAAGCTTTTCGCGTACTCGGTCATGGTCTCGAGCTGGCCCTGGGTGGCGCCGGCCAGGCCCTTGGCATTGAGGGCTTTTACAACGCCCCCGGCGGCAATGGCGCCGCTGAACACTTTGAAGGTGCTGGTGCGGAATTCGGCGGTAAAATCGACCAACTCCATGCCGAAACGGGTGTCCGGCTTGTCAATGCCATAGCGGTTCAACGCCTCCTCAAAACTGATCCGCTTAAAGGGCGTGGGAATATCCAGGTTCAGCGCCGTTTTCCACACGCGCTTGAGGAGCCCTTCGATCAGGGCATAAATGTCCTCGCGTTCGATGAAGGACATTTCGATGTCCACCTGGGTGAATTCCGGCTGGCGGTCGGCGCGCAGATCCTCGTCGCGATAGCAGCGGGCGAGTTGGAAATAACGTTCCACCCCAGCGACCATGAGAATCTGTTTAAACTGCTGCGGCGACTGCGGCAGGGCGTAAAAGGTGCCGGGTTCGCGGCGGTTGGGAACCAGGAATTCGCGCGCGCCCTCGGGCGTGGATTTGAAGAGCGTGGGGGTTTCCACTTCCAGGAAGCCCTGCTCATCCATGTAACTGCGGGTGGCGATGGCCACTTTGCTGCGCACTTTCAAATTGCGGGCCATTTCCGGCCGGCGCAAATCGAGGTAACGGTATTGCAGGCGCAATTCCTCGTTCACTTTGCTGGCGATTTCCGGATCGTCAACGGGGAACGGCAGCACTTCGGCCATGTTCAGCACTTCGAGCCCGGTCACGGCCACCTCCACCTCGCCGGTGGGAATCTTGGGGTTGTTGGTGCCGGCCGGACGTTGCCGGACTGCCCCGGTGATGCTGACGACGCATTCGCTCCGGAGAGCGGCGGCCTGTTCAAAAAGGGCGGCCGGCAGATCCGAGGGATCAAACACCGTCTGGGTGCGGCCCTCGCGGTCGCGGATATCAATAAAAATGAGGCCCCCGAGATCGCGGCGGGAATGAACCCAGCCCGACAGGGTAACCGTTTGCCCGATGTGTGCCGGGCGCAATTCGTTGCAATGATGTGTGCGTTTCATTTAATGGGGGAATTCCCCGGAGGGAATCCCAAAGCGAGTGAACATAATGGCCAAGCAACCGCCCGATTTCAATTTTTTTTGGCACCGATTAAATCTCGCCCGGGGGCACGGCCGGATCAGCCAGCTAACTTAAGGCCCAAACGCCCGCAGGGTAAACGCGCCGGTCAATGACTTGCCCGGGCGGGCTTTGATGTCATGGTTCGCCACCCAACTGCCGCTAAAATCCCGCGGGCCGGACACTTCGGAGCTGGCAAATAGTTGCGTGCCGCCATCCGGGGTGGCATTCGCACGACCCACCAGTTGGGTACCCGCTACGGGCAGCAAGACCAGGCCATGGCCGCGATGGTCTGCGAGAGTGAGCCAGTGGAGGTTGCGCTGGGCCGCGCGGAACTGCACGTCCCCCGCCTGGCAACGGCCCAACGGTTCGCCGATCAATCCGGCGGGATAATCCGTGAAATAGGCATCGCGATACCACCGCATTTGGGTCATGGTGGCGGGCATGGCAAGTTTGAGACCGACTTCCCAGAGATCTGTGTTGTGCGCGCTCCAGGCCAAATCCCAGTTCACATTGATTTGCGCATTGGCCAGGATGTCATAGGTGGTCGTAAGCACCCCCAGGGACTCGCCAGCGGTGGACTTCAAAACCTTCGCGGTGACCGTGACGCGGATGGTTCCCGCAGCATTGGCCGGGGTTACCGAGACCGCGGCGTTGGCGGTTACTGGCGGTTGCGATGCGCGATAAAATCCTTTTTCCGAGGCACGCTTGCCTTCGCCGAGGTTTAAAACCGGGCCGCCCACCAGAAGTTCCTGGCCGTGAACGCGCCAGGATTGCACGCTGCCGGTGTGCTGGTTGAAGGAGATTTGCTGCTGGTTGTTGGACACCACGATTGAGTCGTTACCCGCGTGACTGGACAAGGCATCGCCCACGCTGAGGGCGGCGGGGGCGGCGGGTTCGGGCGCACCCACCACCGCCAGGTTTACGGCGACGACGGAAGAGCCGTCGGCGTGCTGAAATTCCAACCGCAATTTCGTGGCACCAGGGGGTGCCGGAAAAGCGGCGGTGACGGATTGCAACGGACCGCAAGTGACATGCTGCAGGCCGTGCTGCAATACCGTTTTTCCCTGGTAAACCGCCCATTGGCAGGCCAGTTCATTCAAATCAGTAAACGAGTAGTGATTGGTGATGGGCACGAGGAAACCTTCGCCCAATGGGGTCAGCGGGCGGGAGTTGACCTGAACGGGACTGTAGACTTGCTTCACGCTCCACCATTCGGGCTTGGGCACCCGCAAGGCGGTGACGATACCCTTGTCGTTTTCCTGGCGGAGGTTATCCGGGCCCCAAGGACCTGGATGCGGCGCGGGAGCATTCTTGTCGGCAATTCCCTGACACTGCCATTCCCAAATGAACGAGCCCAGAATGGTTGGGGCGGTCCAAATTTTGCCCCAAATGCCACCGAGTGCCTCCGACCACAAATCATGCTGGCCCGGATCATAATTTTGCGTTTCTGGCTGCCAGAAGATGTGCGGATGTTCGGAGAAATTGGCGGGCATGCCCTTTTTAATAATATCATCCACCGTGCCCGGGCTGGGGTAATGATCGTCCTTCCAGAGCTGGCCCTTGACGTCACGCGGCTCGGTGCAAGAAACAAAGGCCGGGCGGGTGGGATCGGTGGCTCTCACAAAATCCATGACCTGCTGGGAATCCACGCCCATGGGGTTTTCGTTGCCCAGACTCCAGGCCAGCACACAGGGACGATTTTGGTCACGGGCCAGCGTCTCCGCGGCGCGTTGCAGGAGATAGGGAGCATAAGCGGGATCTTTGACTTGGTCGTTAATCCAGCAATAGGGCACCTCATCGAGAATATACATGCCCTTTTCCTCGCAGAGCTCCAGAAATCGCTGGGCATGATTATAATGGCTCGTGCGAACGGCGTTGATGTTGGCGGCTTTCATCAGCGCCATATCCGTCTGCCAGTTGGCTTCGTCCAGCGCGAACCCTTTGTCGGCCCAATAATCATGCCGGCAAGTGCCGGTGCATTTAATGGGCTGGCCGTTCCACAGCACCCGGTTGTTGGTAAAATCGATCTGTTTGAAACCGAACCGTTGCTCCACCGTTTCAACTGGCTGGCCGCCGCTGGCCAGGTGCAGCACCACGTAATAAAGATTGGGCTTTTCCGCCGACCAAAGCGCGGGACCGGTAACCGGTGCGGTCAGGTTGATCGTGGCCAGGCCGTTGTCAGCCAGCACTCCCTGTCCGGACAGCGTTACCCAGGTGTCGGCTTTGGTTTTTGCCGAAAACAAATGCCCCGTGAGGGCCACTGACTCGCCGGGTTTGCCCGCGAGCAGCGCGGCCACCTTGAGGGTGGCATTGCGGTACCCGGCATCGAGCGGCGTTTGCACGGTGAGGTCCGCCACATGCGTGGCGGGAACGGCAATCAAGGAAGTGTCCCGGTAGATTCCCCCCATGCATTGGAAATCGCCCGTTTCGCAGTCGGAAGAGGAGGTGGATTTGGAAACGCGCACGGCGAACAGGTTGCGCTCGCCGGGTTTCACCAGACCGGTCAGGTCAATGTTCCAGGCGGTATAACCGCTTTCGTGATACCCCGCTTTTTGACCATTGATAAAGACCTCGGCCCCATCCAAGGCGCCATCGAAATGCCAGTAGATTTTCCGGCCTGCCCAGGTGGCGGGCACCTTGACCCAGCGGCGATACTGGCCAACCGTATAATCCACGGCGCCGTAAGTGGGCACAGAATAACCATACATTTCCCAGTTGGAGGGTACGGGCAGCTTGTCCCAGGCGGAATCATCAAAATTCAACCCTGCAAACGCGGATGAGATGGCGGCCGGACCGGCAGCCGGTTGGTTTACGGGCGGCTGCCAGAGCACAGCTTGTCCGCCCTGAATAACGTGAATTTGAAATTCGCGGACCGAGGCCCAGGCTCCTTCGGGATGATCCACGATGGTTAACCGCACAAAGCGCACTGCTGCCGGGGGAAATTTATAGGAACCATCGCCAAGACCCGGGGCGGCGCTGGCATCCAGGAGGGCAAACCATTTTCCACCGGCCTTTTTGCCTTCCAACCGGCACTGGTATTTCAAGCCAGACTTTTCCCAGGCCAGAGTAATATTGGCCACGGACTGCTCACTGCCCAAATCCGCCTGCAACCATTGCGGGACACTGTCGTCACCGGCACACCAACGCGTATCATTAGTGCCGTCAAAGGCATCCTCCGGGGGGTGCTGGTCCTCGTTGCTGGAGGCGCTCAGCCCCAGCTTCTCCGCCGGGGCGGGAAGAAATTCCCCGGCCTTGGTCCGGCCGTGGGTCAGGGCAAATTTCCACACCCCCGTCATCGGCAAGTTCCAAGGATTATGCGCCCGCAGCTCCGCGGGTGGGAGCGGTTGGCTCGTGGGCAAGGGCAAGGGCAAGGCCGCCGGCGTCACGCGCCCAACATCCTGCGCCCGGGCGGCACCGGCCAGCAGCAGCAACAGTGAGAGGCAACCGCAAATGGTCTTCTTGAATTTCATCGGCATTGGTTTGGGTACTTTGTGTTGGCGGTCTAATATGGTGAGCCAGAATGGGAACCGCGAGGGAAATCGGCGGCCGGGCGATTGATAATCAAGATCCGGTACGGCCATGCCAGCAACCAATCGGTTCAGGGCAGCGGCCAGTAGGCACGATAAAAGCGGTTGGTTAAGCCAGCGGTGTTGGTATCCTGCCAATACAGCCAGCCATTGGTATCAGTGAAGCCGGCACCCAGCTTGGACCAATTGAACATATTCGAGGAAACCATCAGACCAAAACCAGTATTGGTCGCCCCGGATAACTTCAATTGGAAAGTCCCCTTCGCGTCAAACCCCAAGGCCATCAGCCATGGTTTGGCCGGCGGGATGGGAACAATGCGGTAATCACCCACGATGGGGTAATGGTCACTCCCGGTGAAGTTGCTGCCACTGCCGGTTAATTGAATATCGGCATACACAGCGGTGGCGCTGGGCGTCGCATGGAGCAGATCATCGAGCGCGTGATTGCTGGTGCTGCTGGCGGGGCTGCCGCGTGGTAACGACCCATTGTTACCGAAGGTTTCAAAGGCATAAGGGTATTGGGCGGAAGGATAATCCGCGCTGTCGTAGGGATCGGCATTATCCGGGGCCAACTGCACTCCTCCCTGGCTGTTATAAACCGCGAACATGGGGCCATTCATCAATTGAATATCGATGCGGGAAGTCAGCGAAGTCGTGGAGTCATTGTAAAGATAGGTGGCATTGTCGCCCGCCACGTTACTCCAGGTTACGGTGCCCACGGGTTTGGCCTTGGACATCGGATCGAAGCCCTGGGTTTGATTGGTATTGGCCCATAACGCGCTGTTGTCCGACCAATTAAGACCATCGGAGGTGATTTGACCGGTGAGGCATTTGTAAGCATTCTCGCCGCTGCCATTAAACAAATTCCAATCACCGGCATAAATGATATGCGCTCCAGCGGGTAATTTATATTTCGCGTCGCTGCGCACCGCCTGGGCCTCGGCATAACGCGCATCGCCCACCGAGTTATCACTGGTACTCCGCGCATGGCTGACATACAGGTAAAAGTCATAAGCCGCCCCAAAACCAACCGGCCGGAGCTGGTAAACCATCGGGGCGCGCGTGACCCCATTCACTCCGTTGCCAGGCGAATGCGCCGCGACATAGGTGCCGTTGGCCTGCAAGAGCACGGTCTGGCCGGTTTTCAGTGCCCGTGCGGACACCACCTGGACGGTCAGGGTATTATAAATCAAGCCATCCGGGCCACCACCAGTGTTCGCATCTGGGGTCGGATCATAAGTGTATGTTCCCGCTCCATAAATGGCGTTCAGTTGGGTGACAAAATCGGTGAGGGTGGAAGTCGTCAATTCTTCGACACTCAGCACATCCACTGGCTGGGCATTGGTACCGATGTGATGCAGACCAATGGCCGCCACGACCGTCGGCAGGCTGTGAGTGCTGGCGTTGAGGTTATTATCACTGTTTTGATCCGCGCAATCGAGGTTGTAGGAAACGATCCGGAGCACCTTGCCCGAGGATGCCCCAACACCGCCCAGGAGGCATAGCACGACCAGAAAAACACTTCTCAAGCCAGATCGTTTCATCGGCCGGGAAAGCAATCCCAAGGCACCGGCCAGCCAACTTGGGCGCGCCCACCAAACCGAGCCGGCAGTGGTGCTTTCTCTGGAGCAGGTGAATTCCTTAGCCACGCCGCGATTTTATCGCGGTCTGGCGGGGCGGGCGAGAAAAAATGCCAATTTCCCATCTGGCCATCGGCCGGTCCATTTGATATAACACTCCCGTATGACGCCGTTGCCAAAGCCGGATGTGATTCTAACGCACGAAAGTGACTTGGATGGTCTGCTTTCCGGTTGCCTGCTGCAAAGACTTGCCTTCAAACTATTTGGCACTGAAACCCCGTTGGAAGCCTACCATTACAATTTCTGGAAACAACGCGAGTTACGGGAGCGTTCCGCCTGGGTGGCCGATTTCACCTTCGAACCGCGCCTGGATCGCGAGGATTGGGTGATCATTGATCACCATGTCACCGAAGGCACTCCTAAAAAGGCCCGGCTGATCCATGATGCCAACCGCTCGGCGGGCTCCCTTTGCTATGCCCTGTGCCAGGAACATGGCCTGCAATCACCCGCCCTGGACCGGCTGGTCCATTTGAATAACGTTGCGGATCTCTTTTTGGAGGAGGATCCCGATTTTGAACTCGCCGGGGATTACGCAAACCTCGTCAAAAACTACCAATTCTGGAATTTGCACGCCCTGTTAGGCGGCCAGATTGAGAATATCCTTGATCACCGGCTGCTCGAAGTCATGGCGGTGAAGCGCCGCGTGGAGAATCCACTGGGCTTCGAATGGAGCAAGGGCAACATCAAGGAAATCAGTCCCCAGGTGGGTTATGTGGACACGGTGGTCGGGAATAACAACCTGGTGGTGCATCAGCTGCTTGAGGAACGGGCCACCAAATTTCCCGTCCTGGTAACCCTGTTCCGGCGGGTGAATTCGGTCTTTGCCAGTTTCCGCAGCCGGAATGGCGAGGCCATCAAAGTGGCGGAAAAATTTCAAGGAGGGGGTCATCCCAACGCCGCGGGAGCGATGCTCCCCAAATCCGTTCGCAATGTTAATGACGGCATTGAATACCTGCGCCAGACCTTGAACATCAAAAAGGAAACCCACCAATCACGGCTTAACAGCTTGGAAAGCCTGTTTGCCGTGCTCGAAGCCGAACAAAAATAACCCTAAACCAACCCCCAGCATGCCATGAATAGTTTTGTCTCCAGTCCGCCTGCCCGCGAACATCCCCGCACCCTCGGCTGGCTCACCACCACGGCCATGGCCATGGGGGGCAGCAATCAAAGCTTGTTTCTCATCGCCGCCTTGTTCATTGGGCAGGACCCGATTCCCGGCCAGGGCAGTGCTGCGGTCCCCTTGTTGATCCTCGGTTTGCTGCTCAGCTGGGCCGCCGCGCCGGGTTGGGTGGAATTGATTCTCATGTACCCCAAACGGGTGGGCGGGATCGCCGCCACCTGTGCCGAGGCCTTCAAACCCTACAGCCCGGTGCTCGCCAACTTAACCGGGGTGTGCTATTGGTGGGGCTGGGTGCCCACCTGTGGCTTGACCGCCTTGCTCTCGGCCGCCGCGATCCACGACTGGCTTGGCTTGAGCATCAACGTCAAGTGGATTGCCCTGGGCATCGTCTGCCTCTTTACCTACGTGAATCTTGCCGGGGTTAAGTGGGCCGGGCGTTTTGCCCTGCCGTTCGGCATCACTTCGGCCACTCTAGCCTTTATTTCCTGCCTGGCCCCGGTGCTGGCCGGCAAAGTGGACTGGCACCAAGCCACTAATTTCCACCTCACCCTGCCTTTCCCGGGCTGGTTTGGCGCGCTGTCGAGCGCCATGGCGGGCCTGTATTTAGTGGGCTTTGCGGCCCCGGCCTTTGAAGCCGCGACCTGTCACGTTGGCGAAACCCTGAATCCGGAAAAGAATGTTCCCCGGGCGGTGCTGGCCAGCGGGCTGATGGCCTCGGTCTTCTTCGTCTTCCTACCCCTTATCTGGCTCGGGGCTCTGGGGCCGGAAGCATTGGGCAAGGATTTGATCCAGGTGCTGGGTCCGACGTTTGCCCCGGTGTTTGGCAGTGCCGCCAAGGCGGCCGCCCTGGGATTCATGACCTTTAACATGTTCCATGGCACTCTCCAACCGCTGGCCGGCGCGTCCCGCACTTTGTCCCAGTTGGCCGAAGACGGTTTATTACCGGAATTTCTGGCCTGGCGCTCCAAAACCGACGCCCCGTGGGTGGCCACCCTGCTAACCGCTGGATTTTCCATTTGGTTTATGTGGATTGGCGACCCCATCTGGCTGGTGGCCTCCGCCAACTTCACCTATTTGATCGGGATCGGCATGCCGAATGTGGCGGTCTGGCTGTTGCGCCGCAATGAACCGAACCACCCGCGGCCTTACCGCGCCCCCCGAGGCACCATCGTGCTGGGCGTCGGCGCGGCGGCCGTCTGGGGCATCTCGGCCATTTTTGGTTTCCAACAATTCGGCCTGACCACCGTCCTCATCGGGCTGGCTTTTGCGTATTCCGGTTCCGTTCTCTATGCCTGGCGGAAATTCACGGACCGCCGGAAAATGGGCCTGCCTGGCATCGCCCGCACCCTGCACATCAAACTCACCGGAGCCATGCTACTGGTGTTGCTGTTGGATGGCGCAGGCTATTTACTGGCGTTCAATACCATCCCTTCGCATGACTCCGCCTTGCTCACGTTGCTCGCCGATATCTTCGTGGCGGTGGCCATCCTCACCATCACTGTCGGGCTGGTGCTTCCGGGGATGATTGCTCATTCGGCGGTCCAGGTGGCGAGTGCCGCCGACCGTCTGGCCAGTGGTACTCTGGCCGACTTTTCCCGCGCGATGCAAGCTCTGGGACACGGGGATCTTAAATCCGCCCATGCCCGGGTGGATTACCAGCCTGTCACCATTAATTCCCGCGACGAACTGGGCGAAATGGCCGGCAGCTTTAACAAGCTGCAACTGGAAATTGCCCGGAGTGCGGAAGGGTTGGTGGGCGCCCGGGAGGGCTTGAGCGAGGCGCGCCAGGACCTGACCACGGCCAACCAAAAACTGGAGCAACGGGTCAATGAACTGGCCGCCCTGCTCGTGGAACGGGAGCTTGCCGAGGTGCAATTGCGCCAGGCCAAGGAAGCGGCCGAAGCCGCCGACCGCGCCAAGAGCGATTTCCTGGCCGTCATGAGCCACGAAATCCGCACGCCGATGAATGGGGTGCTCGGCTTTGCCAGCATGCTCGCGGAAACCCCCATGACGGAAGAGCAACGGGAATATGTCAACACCATTTCCACCAGCGGTGAGTCGCTGCTGGTCATCATCAATGACATTCTCGATTTCTCCCGCATTCAATCCGGCAAACTCTCCCTGAATCTGCAACCGATGGAACTGGAAAACTGTATCCAAGACGCCATCGCCGTGTGCACTCCGGGACCGGAAAAAACCCTGAAACTAAACTGCCTGATCGACCCGGATGTTCCCCGTTTCATTCTGGGTGACGCGGCCCGGCTGCGGCAGATCATTGTCAATCTTGTGAGCAACGGCGTCAAATTTACCTCGCGCGGCTCGGTTACCGTCCACGCCAGTCGCGATCCTGAGCCCACCAAAGGCAATGATGCGTTTCTGCTCCGCATCAGTGTGACCGACACCGGCATTGGAATTCCGGCGGATAAAATACCCTCCCTCTTTAAAGCCTTCAGCCAGGTGGATACCTCCACCACCCGCAAATGGGGTGGCACTGGGTTGGGTCTCGCCATTTCCAAAAACATCGTCGAACTCATGGAAGGCCGGATCTGGATGGAAAGCCGAGTGGGTGAGGGTTCCACGGTCACCTTTACTTTACCGGTCAAAACCGTTAACCCACACGCCCAGGTGGTGGACAACCTGGTCCCCCAAATGACCGTGCAAACCCAACCCATCACGAACGGTCAGAGCCGGCCCCTGCGCATCCTTCTGGTGGAAGATATTGAAGTGAACCGCGTGCTCACCTTGCGCATGCTGGGGGTGCTCGGCTGTAGTGCGGATTCCGTGGGCAATGGCCGCGAATGTGCGGACCTGCTGAAACACAAGCAATACGACCTCATCTTGATGGACCTGCACATGCCCGTCATGGACGGCTTCACGGCCGCCCGGGAAGTGCGCCGGTTGGGCCGCTTCAACCCCACTAACACGCGCCCGTATATTTGTGCCCTCACCGCCAACGTGATGAACAGCGACCGGGAGGCCTGCACCGAGGCGGAGATGGATGATTTCCTCCCCAAACCCTTGCGCATGGAATCCCTGCGCAAAGTTCTCATGACTGTGCAAAACGGATTGCAAAAGAGCGATGCCAACAATTAATTAAAGAACGGACCGCGCCACAGGCGTCCAGCGGGGCGCCCGGCAATCCGGCTGGAAATAAGCAGGGTCGTATCGGCTGGCCGCTTGCGGAGGACCGGGATTGGCACACTGCGGGTTAGGGAGCTGCGCCCAGTCCAGGGGCCGGCGGGCTCGGTGGTTTACTTTCGGCTGCCAGCGGGGTATATATGGCGGGTGTTCAACGACGCCGCGATTTGGAAACAATTTAATACGTCCCGCCGCCTGAGCCTGATTGCCGGGCCCTGCGCCATCGAAAACGAGAAGCTCTGCCGCCAGGTTGCGGCGGCGATGCAAAAGACGTGTGCCCAGTTGGGCATTTTTTACGTGTTCAAAGCCAGTTTCGACAAGGCGAACCGGACCTCGGGCAAATCCTTCCGGGGCCCCGGCCTGGCCGCCGGCCTGGCGGTACTGGCCAAAATCCGGGCGGAATTTGAGGTCCCGGTGCTCACGGATGTGCATACCGAGGAACAGGCGCGGGCGGCCGCGGCGGTGGTGGATGTGCTCCAGATACCCGCCTTTCTCTGCCGGCAGACGGATTTGATCGCCGCCGCCGTGGCGACCGGCAAGATTGTGAATCTGAAGAAAGGCCAGTTTCTCTCCCCCAAGGAAATGGGCCAGGTAGCGGAGAAGGCCCGGACGGCCGGAGCCAAAAAAATTCTACTCACCGAGCGCGGCACGACCTTTGGGTACAACAACTTGGTGGCCGACATGCGCTCGATTCCCATCATGAAGAGCTTCCGGTTTCCCGTGATTTTTGACGCCACCCATTCGGTGCAACTTCCCGGGGGCGGTGGCGACCAGTCCAGCGGCCAGCGGGAGTTTGCGCCCGTACTGGCCCGCTCCGCCCTGGCGGCCGGGGCCGATGGGTTATTCATTGAAACCCATCCCCAGCCCGACCAGGCGTTGAGCGATGGCCCCAACATGATCCCGCTGGCGGAAATGCCGGCCTTACTCTGGCGTTTGTTAAAAGTTTACGAGGCGGTGCAATGAAACCTACCAAAAAATTAAGTGCGGCGCTAAGCAAACGGCTGGCGCGGGTAAAACTCTTTCTCTGTGATGTGGACGGCGTGCTGACGGACGGGTCCATTTACGTGGGCGGCAAGCGCGAGTTCAAGCGCTTCAATATCCGGGACGGCCTGGGCATGGTCCTGTGGCGGCGCGCGGGCGGGAAAATTGGCTGGGTATCGGCGCGGCCCTCGGACGCGACCAAGTTGCGGGCCACGGAACTGAAAATAGATTTTTTGGTGCAGCAAACCGACAAAACGGGCAAGGCGGCGGCCATTGAGGTGCTGCTGGCCGAACAAAGATTGAATTGGCAGGACGTTTGCTTTGTCGGAGATGATATCATTGATTTGGGTCCGCTGCAGCGGGCCGGCCTGGCGGTGGCGGTGGCGGATGGGGTGCCCGAGGCACGGGCCATGGCCCATTACACCACCCGGCAACCGGGCGGCCATGGGGCGATTCGCGAGACGATCGAACTGATTTTACGCACACAGGGCAAATGGGAAACGTTTGTAAAACAATATACGGCGTGAGCGGCGCACGGGCACTGGCGGCCGGACTGCCCGGCATGATCCTGGCCCTGGCGCTGCTGCCCGGGGGGGGGGCAACCTGGATGCGCGGGGCGGACATGCCGGTGAAAAACGCGAGTGATTTTTCCTCGGTGGAGTATTATGATCCACCCTACCAGATGCAAATCAAGTCCCGCCTGGCGGGAGCCCAGGCGGTGCCGCAGGCAGACGGGCGGGTGCTGATCCAGCAATTGAAACTGGAAATTTTTGAGACCAATGGCCGGCCGAAGTACGTGGTGGAGGCTCCCGAATGCCTTTATGACCAAATCAAAGGGACCGCCAATTCCGCCGGACGGATGGAAGTACGCCAGGCCGATGGCCAGTTTCGACTGACCGGGGTGGGTTTTGAATGGCGTCAGGAAGATGAGTTTCTCATCCTGACCAACCAAGTGGAAACGGATATTTTGACCGGCACCAATTTGACCATCATACCATGAACTACTTTTATCTGTTACTGGTCGCCGGGCTGGTAGCTGGGGGGCGGCTCGCGGCAGCGGCGACCAATGAGCCGCCGAAACTCAGCATTCACTCGGACCACGGGGGAACTTTTGACATGGCGCATTACCGGACGATTTACCATGGCCATGTGACCGTGGAGGATCCGCGGATGCATCTGACCAGTGCGTGGCTGGCGGCGGATTTGCCGCACAATAATAATCCCGACCGGCAGGTGGTGGCGGCGACCAATGTGGTGATGACCTTCATCGATGACAAAGGCCTGACCAACCACGCCACCAGCGACCGGGCGGTTTATAATTATCACGAGGCTGGCGCGGTCACCAATGCCACCATCACGTTGAGCGGGCACGCAAAATTGTGGACGGATAAAATCAACCTGGCGGGCGAGCCGCTGGTTTGGGATCTGGTGAAACAGGAGTTGAGTTCCACCAACTGGACGACGACGTTCAGCCACGATTTTATTAATTTAAACAGCACCAACACGGCCACCAGCCGCACCAACCACGTGCCCCCCCACCCCTGATCATGGCCACTCCTCCCAACCCGCCCGCCGCCGCGCAACTCGCCACGGACCAATTGGTGCGGGAATACAGCGGCCGCCGCGTGGTTAATGGCGTTTCCGTGCGCGTGGGGGCGGGCGAAATCGTGGGTCTGCTGGGTCCCAATGGCGCCGGTAAAACGACCACCTTTAACATGATCGTGGGGGTGGTGAAACCCAATGCCGGCCAGGTCACCTATCTAGACCAGGAGATCACCGGGCTGGCGATGCACCAGCGGGCGCGGCTGGGGATTGGTTATCTGACCCAGGAACCCTCGGTGTTTCGCAAACTGACGGTGGAGGAGAACATTTTGGCGATTCTCGAAACCTGCCAGCTCACCCGGGCGGAGCGGGCGGTGCGTTTGAAGTACCTGCTGGAGGAACTCGACCTGACCCCGCTGGCCAAAAGCAAAGCTTACCAGCTGAGCGGCGGGGAAAAACGGCGTCTGGAAATCACGCGGGCGCTGGTGACCAGCCCCAAGATGCTCTTGCTGGACGAGCCCTTTGCTGGCATTGATCCCATTGCCAAGTACGAGGTGGGGAAAATTGTGCGCCGGCTGCGGGATCGCGGGCTGGGGATTTTGATCACGGATCATGACGTTCGCGAAATGCTGAAAATCATCGACCGCGGGTATATTATTTACAAGGGCCAGGTGCTCGTGGCCGGCAGCGCGGAATTTCTGGCCAATGATGCGAAGGCCCGGGAAATCTATTTGGGCCCGGAATTTAATTTGTAATTTATGGAACGACAGGCTGTCACGGTTGAACAATTCTTCAAAGAACACACCGAGGCTTTGCAAATGCGGCGCCTGGGGGGCGGGGAACTCAATGGGAAACGCATCATCCGCGAACCCACCGTCAACCGGCCCGGACTGGCACTCAGCGGTTTCACCCGTTACTTCGCTTACAAGCGGGTGCAGGTGATGGGCCATGCCGAGGTGTTTTATCTCCGTTCCCTCCGGCCGGAGGAGCGCCAGGCGCGTTATGCTTATCTCTTTGCCTACAAAATTCCGTGCATCGTCTTCAGCCGGGGGCTGAAGCCGGACAAGGAATTTTTGGCGGCGGCCGAGCAGTCCGGCGTGCCGATTTTTCAAACCCCCCTGGTGACCATGAAGTTCATCAACCTCGCCACCCTGGCGCTCGAGACCATGTTCGCCCCGCGCTCCACGGAGTTGGGCAGCATGGTGGACATCCTCGGCGTGGGGGTCATTATTCGCGGGGAAAGTGGCATCGGCAAAAGTGAAGCCGTGCTGGCCCTGATCGAACGGGGTTACAGCCTGGTGGCGGATGACGTGGTGAAAGCCATGCTGGTGGACAACCGGGAAATCCTGTGCACCAGCTCGGAGTTGACCCGCAACCACATGGAGGTAAGGGGGATTGGGATTATCAATGTGGCGGCCATGTTCGGCATCAAGAGCATTCGCAAAGAGAAGACTTTGGATTTGGTCATCGCACTCAAACTCTGGAGTGAGGTGAAGGATGTGGACCGGTTGGGGATGGAACAGGAATTCGTCACGATTTTGGGGATGGACATTCCGCATATCACCATTCCGGTGCGTCCGGGCCGGGATTTGGCGCGGCTGATTGAGGTGGCGGCTTTTCAGACCAAGTTGAACAAGTCGGGTTACAACGCCGCCCAGGAACTGAACAAACGGTTGATTGCCGAAATGGCCCCTCAAACCCTGCCATAATGTGCAAAATAGTTTGCGACGTGGTGGTGGGTTGAACTACTTTACGATTTGGAAACAAATGAGTGCGATGAAAAAAGATGGCCAGGGCTTGAGTAAAGAGCTGACGGTCTTGAACAAGCAGGGCATCCACGCCCGGCCGGCCGCCCGCTTTGTCAAAATTGCCAACCAGTTCGTCGCCGATATTTTCGTGGAAAAAGACGGGGAAACCATTAACGGCAAGAGCATCATCGGCCTGATGATGCTGGCGGCCGGCCCCGGCAGCAAATTTACCGTTCATGCCACCGGCACGGACGCCGTGCAGGCCCTCACCGAAATCGAAGCCCTGGTCAAACGCAAGTTTGACGAGGATTAACGCACGCACGAGCGGAATTACCTCATCCGGTTCGGGCTGGGCATTTGTCACGCAAATGCCACCCAACCGCCATCCTTCCGCAACCCAAGTGGAGGAGCATCTAGGCACCAGATGCTTTCCACCATGGATCCAATCAAGCTCATCGAACCGGGCGTACTGCCGGCCGGACAATTCCGGGTGTTTTCCCTGCATGTTGATTTTGCCGCCGGTCTCCGCGCGCGCTGGGCCGCCAGTCTCATGGCAAAGCTGGCAGGGGCCCAGTGGATTTGTTCGAGCGAACAGTGGAAATTAGATTCCCTCCTCACAGCGCAGGCCGTCCGCCAGATGATTACGGGCGAAGCCAATCGGGCGGATATCCTGCTGGTGGCAGTGAGTTCCTTAAAGCACCGTGAATTGGAATTAATCCACTGGCTGGATTCACTCACCCCCCGTATGGCCAACCCCCTAACCCCGGGCTTGTTAATCGGTTTGTTTGGGGATGAAACCAACCGGGCAGAGGAACTGGACTGGACCGTCAAACACTGCATGAACAGTGCCCGGCAAACGAACCGGGATTTTATCTGGCACTGGATGGAGGAACCCGCCGCCGGGGAACCAGAATGGCTGACCAGTCATTTGGAAACCTTTTTAGCCCGTAAATTTTCCGCGCAGGACCAATATCATCCGGCCGAAACCATTTTGGAATTTGCCTGAGTCGCCACGGTTGCCAGGGGAATGCTGGATTGTGTCCATGATGGGATGGGTTAGCATCCGGCGCATGAACCAAGTCGAAACCATTGGCACGGGAAAGTTTCTCCAACTGGTGAAATTGGGGCGTTGGGAATATGTGGAACGGGTGCGGGCAAACCATGCTGCGATCATTGTGGCGGTGACGCCGGAACAGAAATTATTAATGGTGGAACAGTACCGGGTTCCGGTGCAGGCCCGCACCATTGAATTGCCGGCGGGCCTCATCGGGGATGAGCCGGGGGATCCCGAGGAATCAGCCGCGGCCGCCGCCGGACGGGAACTTTGGGAGGAGACGGGCTATGCCGCAGGCCACCTGGAGGTACTGACGACCGGGGCATCATGCAGCGGCATCACTTCCGAACGGGTGACCTTGTTTCGCGCCACCGAATTGCAGCGCACCGGAACGGGCGGCGGCGTGGCCAATGAGGAAATCACCGTCCACGAAATTCCGTTGACCGAAGTGACCGACTGGCTGGTGGCCCAGGCCGGCGGCGGGCGCTTGATTGATCCGAAGGTTTACGCCGGGCTGCATTTTATTCGATGAACCGCCGGGTTCGGTTGGAATGTATTACCTGCAACCAGGCGTGAATTCCGGGTCGACAAACCGTGATTTTCCACCGAAAATAACCGCCTTTAAACATTAAGCTTATGCCCTTAACGGCCACCAGACTCGGCAGTTTTTCAGAATCCGTCATTCGCGGGATGACGCGGCTTGCCACCCGTCATGAGGCCATCAATCTGGCCCAAGGTTTCCCCGATTTTGATCCGCCCGAACCATTGTTGCAGGCCCTGGAACGGGCCACGCGCGGACCGTTTCATCAATATGCCGTTACTTGGGGTGCTCCACGATTCCGGGCGGCGCTGGCGCGCAAAATCACCCGCTTTACCGGACTGCCGGTGGATCCCGACCAGCACCTGGTGGTCACCTGTGGCAGCACGGAGGCCATGATGGTGGCGATGATGACAGCGTGCAATCCCGGGGACCGGGTGATCGTGTTTTCGCCGTTTTACGAAAATTATGCGGCGGATGCGATTCTCTGCGGGGCCATCCCCATTTACGTGCCGTTGCAGGCACCGGATTTTGGTTTTGACCGGGCGGAACTGGCCCGGGCCTTTGCGCAAAAGCCCAAGGCCATCATCGTGTGCAACCCGTCCAATCCCACGGGCAAAGTGTTCACCCGCGCGGAGTTATTGGAAATTCTGGCCCTGGCCGAGCAACACGATGTCTTCGTGATCACCGATGAACCGTATGAACACATTGTTTATGCGCCGCACGAACACGTCTATTGTGCCAGCCTGCCCGGGGCCTTTGACCGGACCATCACTTGTAATTCCCTCTCCAAAACGTATTCCATCACGGGCTGGCGGCTGGGTTATGTCCACGCCGCACCGGCGATTATTGCCCAGGCCCGGAAGGTGCATGATTTTCTCACGGTCGGGGCGGCGGCGCCGTTGCAGGAGGCGGCCGTGGCGGGGCTGGAACTGCCGGACAGTTACTATGCCGGGTTGCAGGAACTCTACACCCACAAGCGCACCGTATTTCTCGATTTCCTGCGGCAGACCGGCCTGCGCTTCACAGAACCGCAAGGGGCCTATTACGTAATGGTGGATATTTCGCCGCTGGGGTTTGCGACGGACGCGGCGGCGGCCGAATGGTTGGTGCGCGAAGTGGGCGTGGCGGGGGTGCCGGGGTCCAGTTTTTTTCGCGAACCGGAACACCGGTTTATTCGTTTTCATTTTGCCAAACAGGAGCAAACCCTGCGGGCAGCGGGAGCACGCTTGCTCAAACTGGCCGACCGGGAGTGGCTGGCCAAACACCGGCCCGCTTCCGTATAACCAGCCAGCCAGCCAGAGCACAACGGGGTACCGCCGGTCGACTGCCTCCAGACTTGCGCGAGCGCCCCAATTTTCGGCATGATTTAAACATGCGCATTGTCATCACCCTGGTTCTGGCCCTGTTTGCTACCGCCCAATTGCAGGCGCGGGAAGAGACCCCCCTTACCGACGGCTGGCTTTTCCAATCCGGTGACGTGCCGCAGGGCGAGCGACCCGGCCTGGTGGCATCCCATTGGCAGGCCATCTCCCTGCCCCATTGCTGGGGGGTGGAGGCCGCCATGGCCGGCAAGGAGTATTATCGGGGTCCGGGCTGGTATCGGCGGGAGCTCAATCTGGGCGCGCCGGTGGCCGGAAAACATTATTTTCTCCGCTTCGAAGCCGCCAGCACGGTATCGCAGGTTTACCTGAATGGAGAGTTGCAGGGGGAACACCGCGGAGGGTTTGGGGCGTTTTGTTACGAAATCACCAGTTCCTTGTCTCCCACCGGGACCAATCTGCTGGCAGTGCGGGTGAGCAATGCCCAGGATCCGGACGTGGCCCCGTTGAGCGGCGACTTTTCGGTGTATGGCGGACTGTACCGCCCGGTGCATCTGCTGGTGACCGGCAACGCCCACCTGGCCTTGACGGACCATGGGTCCTTTGGGGTGGCCTGGCTGCAGACGGCGGTGTCGGCCGAGCAGGCAGTCCTGGATGTCACGGCGCAGATTTGCAATGCGGACAAGCACACCAACCAGCTCACCATCGTCGCCCGGGTGCTGGATGCCATGGGCAATCCGGTGGCGGAAAGCAGCGACAACCATTTCATGGCCGCCCGTACTACCACGGCCCCGGAATTCCTCCGGGTAACCCTGCCGCATCCGCATTTATGGAATGGCCGGCTGGACCCGTATCTCTACCAGGCGGTGGTGGAAGTGCGCAAAAATGGAGTCGTGGTGGATGCCGTGACCAACGCCCTGGGCCTCCGCTATTATGCGGTGGATCCGGAAAAAGGGTTTTTCCTGAATGGCAAACCCTATCACCTGCACGGGGTCGACAAGCACCAGGACCGCATGGGCAAGGGTTGGGCGATTTCCCCGGCCGATTTGGATGAGGACATGGGTATAGTCAAGGAACTGGGCGTGACCGTGATTCGTTGCGCGCATTACCAGCACCCGGATTATTGGTATACCCTGTGCGACCGCGCGGGCATTCTGGTCTGGGCGGAGATTCCCCAGGTGGACAAAATCCGAACCTCAGAGGCATTTGAAACCACCTCCCGCGGGCAATTGCTGGATTTGATCCGCCAGAACGTCAATCACCCCTCCATCTTCGTCTGGAGCCTTTTTAACGAAATTCGCGATGGCACACCCGACCCGCACCGGCTGTTGCAAAACTTGAAGGCCGTGGCGCACGGCGAAGACCCCACGCGCCCGGTCATCGCGGCAACCTGCACGGAATTCTACCCGCAGATGAACCGCATTCCGGACCTGTTGGGCTGGAACATTTATCCGGGCTGGTATCCGGGCTGGGGCACGAAAGAGGATTTCATTCCCACCCTGATAAAGGATCGCTACACCAGCCGTTCCGGCGGATTTTGCGTGAGCGAATACGGCGCGGGCGCCAACCCCGCCCAGCATGAGGACAATCCAGTCCAGCCCCAAGCCTCCGGCCAATGGCATCCCGAAGAATGGCAGAACATTGTCCACGAGCTGGCCTGGGCCCAATTAAAATCCCAACCCTATGTCTGGGGTACCTTCGCCTGGGTGATGTTTGATTTCGCCGTGCACAGCCGGCACGAGGGGGGCATTCCCGGACGCAACGACAAGGGCCTGGTGACCTATGACCGCCAGACCAAAAAGGACGCGTTTTATTTTTACAAAGCCAACTGGTCGACGGACCCCTTCGTTTACATTACCAGCCGCCGGTTTACGGAACGGACCAACGTTTTGACCCATGTGAAAATCTATTCCAACGCCTCGGAAGTTGAGGCCCTGATCAACGGCGTGTCACTGGGCAAAAAAAGTGGGGCTACCAATGGCATGTATTACTGGGACAACGTCCAGTTAAAACCCGGCGCCAATCAAGTGACCGCCCGGGCGGAAGCGGCGGGCGCTCCCTTGCAGGATGCCTGTGTTTGGACCTTGAAGCCCTCCGCCCCACGATAAATTACCCGGAAATTTTACTTGGATTTTAACAATATTTATAATATCTACTCATTTGGTAGTTATTAGGTTTGCCGGGCGGTCTTCCAGCGCCGGGCAGGCAAATGAATTCCATGCTATTTTCGCGCCAACGCACTGTGTTACCGGGCTTCAAACTGACGCTCGGGTTCACGATCTTTTACCTGTGCCTGATCGTGCTCATTCCCCTCTCCGCCATCTTCACCAAAACCAGCACGCTGACCTGGGCGCAATTCCATGAGGTGGCCACCTCGCCCGTGGCCATGGCTTCGTACCGGCTGACCTTTGGTGCTTCGTTTGGGGCCGCCCTGGTGAATGCCGTGTTTGGGTTAATCGTGGCGTGGGTGCTGGTGCGGTACGATTTTTTTGGTAAACGCCTGCTGGATGCCTTGGTGGATTTACCCTTTGCCCTGCCCACGGCCGTGGCTGGCATCACCCTGGCGCGGTTGTATGCGGAGAATGGCTGGATTGGCCACCTGCTGAGCCGCGGCGGGATCAAGGTGGCCAACACCCAACTGGGCGTTTTTGTGGCGCTCACCTTCATCGGCCTGCCGTTTATCGTGCGCACCATCCAGCCGGTTTTGGAGGATTTGGACACGGAAGTGGAAGAGGCAGCGGCGAGCTTGGGGGCAAACCGCTGGCAAATCTTTTGGCGGGTCATTTTCCCGATGCTTACTCCGGCGCTGCTGACCGGCATTGCCATGGCCTTTGCCCGGGCATTGGGCGAATATGGCTCGGTGATTTTCATCGCCGGCAATATCCCTTTGAAAACTGTGATCACCCCGGTGCTCATCATGGGGGAACTAGACATGTTTAGCTATGCGAAGGCCACCGCCCTCGCGGTGGTGTTGCTGGTGATTTCCTTCGGATTGTTGTTAGTGATCAATCTGTTGCAATGGTGGAGCAGCCGCCATCACGAACATCTGTGAACGCCACCCACTCCCAGTCCACCCCCACCCTGCCCTTCGCCGCGCCCCGCCGGGCGACGATGGAACCGCCGTGGGTCCGTCGCTTGTTGATTGGCATCACCTGCGTGTTTTTGGGATTATTTTTGATCCTGCCGCTGCTTTCCGTGTTCATTCAAGCGTTGGGCAAGGGGCTGGGATACTATTTCAGTGCCGTTACCGACCCCATGGCGCTGAGCGCCATCAAGCTTACGCTGATAACAACTGCCTTTGCCGTGCCGCTGAATTGCGTGTTTGGGGTGGCGGCGGCGTGGTCGATTGCCAAGTTCAATTTTCCAGGCAAAACCTTGCTGATCACCCTCATCGACCTGCCGTTTTCCATTTCGCCGGTGGTATCGGGTTTGATCTATGTGCTGGTATTTGGCGCGCAAGGCTGGCTGGGACAGTACGAAAACGCGGACCACCCCTGGTTTCCCGGGTTCCAGAGCTGGCTGAATGACCATGACATAAAAATCATCTACGCCACGCCGGGCATTGTGCTGGCCACCATTTTTGTCACGTTTCCCTTCATTGCCCGCGAATTAATTCCGCTGATGCAGGCCCAGGGACGCACGGAGGAGGAGGCCGCCCGGGTGCTGGGAGCGAGTGGCTGGCAGACCTTCTGGCAGGTGACCATCCCCAACATCAAATGGGGACTGCTGTATGGCATTATCCTCTGCAACGCCCGGGCCATGGGGGAATTCGGCGCGGTTTCGGTGGTCAGCGGGCACATCCAGGGACAAACCAACACCGTCCCCTTGCATATCGAATCGCTCTACGATGCTTATAATTTTACCGCCGCCTTTGCCGTGGCCTCCCTGCTGGCCCTGCTGGCGCTGGTCACCCTGGTGCTAAAAACCTGGGCCGAATATAAAAAGAACGCGGCGCTGCAGGCGGCGGCAGAATAATTTTCGCATGAGTGTTGAAGTCAAAAATGTCACGAAAAAGTTCAGCCACTTTACTGCGCTGGACAACGTCAGCCTGAAGGTGGAGTCCGGCGAACTGGTGGCGCTGCTCGGCCCCTCCGGCTCCGGCAAGACCACCCTGCTCCGCATCATCGCCGGCCTGGAATTCCCTGATCCCGGCGCGCAGATATTATATTATGGCGAGGATGTGACCATGATCCCCGCCAGCCAGCGCAAGGCTGGCTTTGCGTTCCAGCATTACGCGCTGTTCCGGCACATGTCGGTGTTTGAAAACATCGCCTTTGGCCTGCGCGTGCGGCCGCGCGCCACCCGGCCACCGGAAGCCGAGATTCGGGGGCGGGTGGACAAATTGCTCAAGCTGATCCAACTGGAACCCATGGCCGGGCGCTTCCCCTCCCAGCTCTCCGGTGGCCAGCGCCAGCGGGTCGCCCTGGCCCGCGCGCTCGCCGTGGAGCCCAAAGTGTTGCTGCTCGATGAGCCTTTTGGCGCGCTGGATGCCAAGGTCCGCAAGGAATTACGCCGCTGGCTGCGCCAGTTGCACGATGAAATTCACATCACGACTCTGTTCGTCACCCACGATCAAGAAGAGGCCCTGGAAGTCTCCGATCGCGTGGCGATTCTCCGCGCCGGCCGGGTGGAACAAATCGGCACGCCGGAGGAAATTTACGACCATCCCGCCTCTCCGTTCGTGTACGATTTTCTAGGCAACGTCAATTTGTTCCATGGCCGGGCCTTGGAAGGTTCCGTGGCCATTGGCGGGACCGAATTTGTGGTGCGCGACCAAAAAGAAGCCACCGCCCCGGCGGTCGCGTTTGTCCGGCCGCATGATATTCGGGTGATGCGTGAGGCCAACGGCTCGGCAAGTCTGCCGGCCAAAGTGGTCCGCAGCAATGCCGCCGGTCCCGTGGCCAATCTCGACCTCGTCCGCCAGGACAGCGGTGAAGGCTTCACGGTGCAGTTGAGCAAGGAGGAATTCCAGCAATTACAGCCCAAGCCCGGTGAGGAGGTTTTCGTGCAGTTGCGAAATGTGCGGGTGTTTTCCGACGATTATTCGATCTGAACGGCGGAGAGATGGGGTGGCCGACGGGATTCGAACCCGCAACAACAAGCTCCACAAGCTTGGACTCTACCATTGAGCTACGACCACCGACCGGCGGATACTATAGGAGTTTGCCAGGCCTACGTCAAGTTTTCGGCTCAGGATGTTTCACTTTTAATGGCTGGCCCGCTCCAGGGCGTCGAGCACCAATCCGGGCGTCAACACCTCGGGCAGCACCAGCGGAGCCGCGCCGGCTGTTTTTGGGTAAACCAAAACCAGCGGCACGCCTGCGCGACCATGGCGGGACAGTTCGGTGGTGATGTTATCCGGGGCATGCGTGTAATCGGCGAGCAAGGCCACGGTGCCCAACTCCGTGAGCCGGGCGCGCACGGTGGGAATTTCCAGGCTGGTTTTTTTGTTCACCTGACAGGTGAGGCACCAGTCGGCGGTAAAATCTACTAACACCGGATGGCCGGCGGTCTGGGCGGCGGCGACGGCCTCGGTCGTCCACTTGCCCCAGTCAATGCCATCCGCCCCTTCTTTCAGCAAGGCCGCATTGCCCGTGCTGGGAACCGCTTCCCGCCAGTGCAACTGGCCTTCCAAAGCATTCGCATAACTGCCGATGACCAAAGCGGCCACGACGATCATCGCGAGGGTTTTATGCGTGCGCCCGCGCTGGACGAATTCGCCATAAATCCACGCGGCAAAAGCCACGACGACCAGGAAGATCCCCAGCCAGAGCACGCGGCTGCCATACGCACCGGCAGCCAGATTATAAAGCCAGATCATGGTCAACAGCATGGGAAAGCCCATGGCGATTTTGAAACGTTCCATCCAGGCCCCGGGCTTGGGCAAATATTTGAGCCAGGCGGGGTTCCAGCTCAAGGCCACGTAGGGCGCCGCCAGCCCCAGGCCCACCATTAAAAAAATCAGCACAATAACGCCCCCACTTTGGGCAAAGGCAAAGCCCAGGGCGTAACTTAAATAGGGGGCCGTGCAGGGCGTGGCCAGCACCGTGGCCAGCACCCCATTGAAAAAGGCACCGGAAAAACCGTTGCGCTGGGTCAATTGGCTGGCCGAGTCCAGTGCCCGCCCACCCACATTCACTTCGAATAAACCAAAGAGGTTGAGCGCAACCAGCAGCACCAGGGTGGTGAGGCTCACGAGGAAAATGGGGTTCCCGAACTGGATCCCCCACCCCGCCTGCCGCCCCGCTGCCTTGAGGCCGATGACCAGACTGGCCAGCACCAAAAAGGAGGCCAGGACACCGAGCGCATAGACCAGTCCCAGCCAGCGGACGCGCCGCGGCTCGCTGCGGGACTCACCGACGAAGCCCAGAATCTTCAGGGCAATCACCGGCAGCACACAGGGCATGATGTTCAAAATCAAGCCGCCGATGAAGGCGTAGAGCATCATGAGCCCCAGGGATTGGGCCGGCAGGGCCGGGGCTGGGGCGGTCGTGGCGGTCGCCGGAACGGTGGCAGCAGTATCGGCCACGCCAAGTTGGATCGCATAGCCCTGGCTACCATCGAGCACCAACACGCCCGCGATGATCTGCGGCCAGTCGCCTGAATACTTTTTCACCACTTTACGGAGGACAAAACCCGGCGGGTTCCCCGGCAGCAACTCACTGGCCGGCTGGATTTCATAAGCATCGCTGGCCTTTGGGAATAAATCGACCGACTCCACCTTTATGGCATCGGTTTGGCGTCCAAGGTACTGCCCGGTGATGAGGATCGACCGGCTGTCGCCCGAGGCGGCGGCTTCCCAATGGGCTTGGAGCGACCACTTGGCCGGATCGATTGGTCCTGGAACCTGCCGCTGCCATTCGGCGATCCGCGTGGCATCGGCGGAAACCGTGGTCGCGGATCCAATCTTCAGGGAAGCTGACACCGAACCTTTGCCGGGCAGGCATTGTTCCTTGCACTCCAGCCACGAAACCGAGGCGGACAAGGCCAGCGCCTGAACGGGTTTCAAATCCGGTGCGAGTTTGAGCGGCACCACGAGAACAACCTCATCCAGATAACCATACGTAGTCACCTCAGCGGGCGGTAATTTATGGGGCAATGGCCATTGGATCTCCCCGGCGGTGACGCCGGGCGGCAGGTTCCATTTGATTTCGGTGGGGATGCCCGATTCCCCGGGGTTTTGCCAGTAGGTATGCCACTCCGGGTCCATTTTCAAATCCAGCCCCGCCAGCACTGTGTCCCCGGGCCGGGCCGTTTCCGCCGCCAGCAAGAGGCTCACCTGGGTATGGGCGGCCCGGGCGCTGGAAAAACCGAGGCCAATGCAGGTCAACAAAACAAAAATAAAGCGACGCACAGGGATTAGATGCCACAACCGGCGGTTTATTTGAAATTATTTCGGCACGGGGTTGGGCCGCCAGATAAAAATAAATAGCCAACCCCGCCGCAGGCTTCACCCCCGGTGGCAAGTCCTTCAGCGGTTGGGGCGTACTATTGAACCGGATATGGGCTTGCCTGGCCGCCGGGTTTACTGGTATCAAACATCATTGGTTGAGCTTAGGAACTCAGCCGCCACCGACTTGATATTTAAAATGTACCGCATGAAAAAACTAAGCCTCCATTGTGTCCTGCTGGGATTCCTTTGCCAAAGGGCCGTTGCTGCCGACACCGGCAATCTCGATTGTTTCAAGTCTGCGGACTTCTGGCAGGCACCGGAAGCCGGGAATGGGCTGCATTACGCACCGGACCGCGAGGTGACGGTGCTGCATCTGGCCCTGGTGGTGACGCCGGATTTTAAACAGCGCACCGTGGCGGGAACAGCCACGCTGAAGTTTAAGCCGAACATCACGCCCGCGCGGGAGTTAAAACTGGATGCCGTGGATCTCAAAGTGGAGTCGGTGACCGCCACCGAAAAAATTCAAGCCTGGCAGGTCACCAAGGACCATCTGGTCATCACCTTCGCCCAACCAATTCCCGCCGGTCATGAGGCGAGTGTGAGCGTGGTTTACCATGCCCAGCCGGAGTTGGGTTTGTATTTCCGCACGCCTGAGATGGGGTACAAGGCCGGCGACACGCATTGCTTTTCCCAAGGGGAGGAAGTCGAGGCCCGTCACTGGTATCCATGCTTTGACTCACCCAATGAAAAATTCACCTCCGAGGTCACCTGCCTAGTGCCGCCGGGTATGACGGCGGTGTCCAACGGCCGCCTGGTGTCCCAGATTACCGAGGCCAAAACGGGGCTCACGGCATTTCACTGGTCGCAGGAACAGCCGCACGCCAATTATTTGATCACGCTGACGGCGGGCTATTTTAAGGAGTTGGACGGCAAACACAAAGACGTGCCGCTGGCCTTTCTGACGCCGCCGTCGGAATTTAAGGAAGCCGTCAACTCGTTTGGTGTGACTGATGAAATCATGGGATTTTTAGAGCAGGAAATCGGCGTGCCGTTTCCCTGGGCCAAATACGACCAGATTTGCGTGAATGACTTTGTGGCCGGGGGCATGGAGAACACGAGCGCCACCACGTTGACGGATGCCACGTTGTTCACGGCGGCCACGGAAAACCTGCATGACAGCGAGAGTTTGGTGGCGCACGAAATGGCGCACCAATGGTTTGGCGACCTGGTGACGTGCAAGGATTGGAGCCATGTCTGGCTCAATGAAGGTTTCGCCACGTATTATCAAGTCCTGTATAACGGCTGGAAAAACGGCCATGATGCGGAGCTTTATGACCTTTATGGCAATGCCCGCAATATTCTGGCGCAACCGAATGACAGCAATCCCATCGTGCGGCGGAATTACGGCATTCCCTTTGAAATGTTTAACTACCTGGCCTATCCCAAAGGCGGGTGGGTCTTGCACATGCTGCGCGCGCAACTCGGCGCTGACCTGTACCGCCAGTGTATCAAAACCTATCTGGACCGGCATCGGTACGGCAATGTGACCACGGAAGATTTGCGGGCGGTGATTGAGGAACTGTCGGGACGGTCCTACGACCAGTTTTTCGACCAATGGGTGTACCACGCGCATTATCCCGAGCTGTCCGCCAGCTATTCGTGGGACGAGACGTCCCGGCTGGCCAAAATATCAGTGCGGCAGACCCAGACCGTGGGCGACAACGTGCGGCTGTTTGACGTTCCGTTAACCATCCGCTTCAAGGGGGATTTTGGCACCAATGACCAGGTCGTGGAGATCAAGGAGGCGGCGGGGGACTTTTATTTTCCGCTGGCTTCCCGCCCCGCCAGTGTGCGTCTGGACCCGGAGTACACGTTGTTGGCCAAGGTGGATTTCCGGGTGCCGGATGACCTGCTGCGCCAGCAACTGGTCGATAAAACAGACCTGATCGGACGCCTCCTGGCCGTGCAGGCGCTGGCCGACAATCATGACGCGGAGACGGTGGCGAGCCTCAAGGCCACGCTCAATACGGATCCCTTTTACGGTGTCCGGTTGGAAGCCGCGCGCGCGTTGCGGACCATCCACACCGATGAGGCGCTGGCGGCCTTGGAGGATTCTGGCAAACAAATCGATGCCCGGGTGCGGCGGGCGGTGGTGATGGCCTTGGGCGGCTTTTTTCAGGATTCGGCGGGTGCCAGTTTGCTAAAAGTGCTGGCGAATGAGAAAAATCCCGGTATTCAAAGCGAGGCGCTTCGCGGCCTGGCCCCCTACGGCCAACCCGAGATTCACGACCTGCTCATCAAGTATTTAAATTCGGACTCGTATCGCCAGCAACTGGCGGCCGCAGCGATCACCGCGATGCGCGGGCAGGATGATCCGGCCTATATCGCACCCCTCCAGGAAGCGTTGCAGCGGCGGCAGGCGGAACTGCCCACGCGGACGTTTGCGCAAGGACTTAGCACCCTCGCGTATTTGGCCCGCAATGAAGCAAAGCGCGGCAGCGTGCGGGAATATTTGGTCGCCCAGGTGAATGACAAACGCGAAACGGTCCAAAGGGAGGCGCTGGCCGCCCTGGGAACGTTGGGCGACCCGAAAGCCGTGGCGGTGCTGGCCACGTTTGCCGAGGGCACGCATGACGGTCCCTTGCACGACGCCGCGCAACAGGCGCTCACCACCCTCCGGGCGGATCGCAAACCCGTGGACGATTACAAGGCCTTGCGTGGCGAGTTGCTGGAGTTGCAAAAGGCGAATCGGAGTCTGCAAAAGGATTTTGAGGCATTCCAGAAAAAGTCGGAAGCCCGCAACGCCGGCGGGCCCGGGCAGGCACCAAAGACCAAAGAACCGGCCGGCCATGCGGGGAACCCAACGTCTGGCGGACACTAGCCATTAACTGAGCCCCCGGCTCGCCGCTGGTTCTGGTTCAGGGAAAGCGATGCAGCGTCTAAAATATTTGACAAGCGGATCGGGCTGTGGCTGATTCGTGCCGTTAATTCACCCAATTGTTAGCCTCGTTCAACCCGCGCATAATACTATGAATGACCAGCCGATGAACAGTCAGGGATTCAACCGCCGCAACTTCCTCAAGGTGGGGGCCACCGGAGCCACGGGACTGGCCTTGGGCGGCCTGGGTGCGCTGTCAGCGGTGGCGGACGAGGCCAAGCCGGCCCCGCTTAAACTACCCCGGCGGCGCTACGGGCGGACCGGCCTGGAGATCAGCACGCTGGTTGGGGCCACAGATTGGAGTGCGGATGTGATTCCCCTGGCGGTGGAAGCCGGGGTGAACTATTGGCACAAGGCACATCGCTGGACGGCGGCGACCATGCCTGACGCCATCAAAAGCCAGCCGCGCGAAGCCTATCATCTGGAGGTGGTGGTGGACCGGGTGGGCGGCGACAACAAGACCGGGCACATTGACGAGGAGCAGCATTATCAATTTGTCAAAAACGCCGTGGCCCGCTCCGGAGTGGGCTATTACGACGTGTTTAAATTTCATTTCGGCTACCATTCGGTGGCGGAAGCCAGGACCAACTTGGGGGTCATTCGCGCCTACGATCGCCTGAAAAAAGAAGGATTGGTCAAGCACCTGGCGATTTCCCAGCATCATTACAAGGATATCAACGGCGACATGGCCTTCGATATTGTGGCCTATTTAATGGACCATTCACCGTTTGAAGCCGCGCAATTTTTCTATACCTATGGCGATCGGAAAGAAATTTCCGATGTAATCGCCCTGGCCAAGGCGAAGGATTTTGGCGTGATTGCGATGAAGACCATGGGCGGGGTGGGCCGGGCGGCGACGGACAAGAAAATGCAGACACTGCTGGCCGAGCCGAAATATGCCGGCAGTTCGCCCGGCGCGGCCATGGTGAAGTGGCTCATGGCCAATCCAAGTCTCACGGCGGCGGTGATTGCCACGAAAAACTTTGATCAGTTGCAAGAAAACTTCAAGGCGGCTCAGGAGCACACGCTGGGGCGGAATGATCAGGAAACCTTAAAATTACTCGCGGGTTTCAACCAAGGCATGACCTGCCTGCTGTGTGCGGACTGCGTCTCGCATTGCCCGGAGCACATTGCGATCGCCGACATCCTGCGGTATGAGCGTTACGCATTGGATTACCACGAATTATCACGGGCGAAAGCGGAATACAAAACGCTGACCAAGGATGGTTCGGCCTGCATTGCCTGTGGTGACTGCATACCGGCCTGTCGCGCGGACATCAACATCGTGGCGAAGCTCAAGGAAGTGCATAATTTGCTGGGCTAACCGCCACAGAATTATAAAAAGCAAAACCCAGCCGCCTGCGGCTGGGCTTTTTGTCGTTAAAAGATTGGCTGATTAATTGGGCCGCGCTGAAATCTCGAGCATCCGCTCAATGGGCAATTTCGCGCGCTGCAAGATGGCCTCCGGCAGCTCAATGCGCGGGGCGAGGTTTTGCATGCAGGCCAGCACCTTGGGCAGGGTGTTCAGCTTCATGAATTTGCACTCGCTGCAACGGCAGCCATCGGTGGGCAGGCGCAGGGCGTCGAAGACTGGCGCGCAGAGGAATTCCTTGTCCGGACAGGCTTTTTGCAGGCGGTGGATGATGCCGGACTCGGTGACGATCACGAATTGTTTCGCGGTATCGCGCTGGCAAAAAGTGATCATTTTCTCGGTGGAGCAAACCACATCCGCGAGTTCGCGCACTTCGCGGAGGCTCTCCGGGTGCACCACGATTTTGGCGGCGGGAAAACGTTCGCGCACTTCCAGAATGTGGTTGCGCCGGAATTCCACGTGGGCATAACAGTTGCCTTGCCATAATTGCATGGGCCGGCCGGTTTTTTCCATGACCCACTGGCCCAGGTTTTCGTCCGGGACAAATAGCAGATCCTTGTCCTTCGGGGCGGCATTGACAATGCGCTCGGCATTGCCGCTGGTGACAATAACATCGCTCAGGGCCTTCACCGCCGCGCTGCAATTAATATAGGCGATGGTCCAGAAATTCGGATTGGTGGCCTGCAACGCCGCGAGCTGATCGGCCGGGCAACTGGCTTCCAGAGAGCATCCGGCCTCCAGGTCGGGGAGCACGACAATCTTGTTGGGATTCAGGATTTTCGCGGTTTCAGCCATGAAATGCACGCCGCAAAAGACAATGACATCCGCCGAAGTGGTGGCGGCCTGCTGGGCCAGGCCAAGCGAATCACCCACGAAATCAGCCACGTCCTGAATTTCCGGGCGCTGGTAATTGTGCGCCAGAATCACGGCGTTCAATTTCTGCTTCAAGGCCAGGATTTCCTGGGTCAGCGGAGCCGCTTGCGCCGGGGCCATGCCGGCGCGCGGCTGGATTTCAGCAAGGTCAATCATGGGATAAAGTTACCGGCCAAACGCCCGTGCGTCAATCCAGCCGCGCTTGGCGGCGGCTTAACGGGCGTAGCTTGACCCTGCCCCGGAGCGCGACCTTCAGGTCGCATCCACTTACGACCGCCATAACCGACTCGCTTGGCCTGCGTCCAGTCGGACGTTGATGCGGCGTAAACGCCGCGCTCCGGCCAGTTTGCCAACGGGGGGCATTGTCAGGATGCGTCCCGGCTTAACCCAAAACCAGCCGGCGTTCCGGCTCGGCTAATTCCCGCCACGCACCGGGGGCCAGGCTGGTCAGGCGAAATTGCCCGATGCGCACGCGCAACAAGCGCAAGGTGGGGTGGCCAATCGCCGCCGTCATGCGCCGCACCTGACGGTTCTTGCCCTCCACCAGTTCCAAACCCAGCCAGCAGTCTGGCACGGTCTTACGCACGCGGATGGGCGGCACGCGCGGAGGGACTTCCGGTTGCGGATCGAGCAACCACGCGCGGCAGCCCAGCGTCGGCCGGCCTTGGATCACCACGCCGGCCGCCAGGGTGCAAAGTGACTCGGAAGTGGGAATGCGCTCCACTTGGACCCAATATTCGCGCTCATGGGCGTTGCGCGGATGCAACAGTCGCTGGTTCAAGGCCGCCTCGTCGCTCAGCAACAGCAAGCCCTCGGAATCGGCATCCAAGCGGCCAATGGGATAAAAATTTTTGGGAAAGCCAAATTCGGCGAGCGGCCGGTTGGGCGAACCATCCGGCGTGAACTGCGAGAGCACATTAAACGGTTTGTGGAAGGCAATCAGCACACGCCATTTTTGACCAGCCATGCCGCGAGACAAAGAAAAATCTGACCACGTTTAATAATGGCCCGGCTGAAGGGTATTCCCTGCCACCCCGGATTTACTTTTTCAATCCCTCAATCGCCGCCTTCATCTCCGTGAAATGGGCGGTCGGATTCAAGGCATTGGTGACATGGATGATTTTGCCATCCGTGCCGATCAGGAAACTGACGCGCTTGGACATGCTCAGGAGCGGCATTTTAACGTCATACAAGGCGATGATTTTACCCTCAGGATCGGCCACCAGGGTAAAATTCAATTTGTACTCGTCAGCGAATTTCTTGTGCTCCGCCACGGTGTCGTGGCTGACCCCGATGACCGCCACATTACTCGAAGCCAGCTCCCCGGTGCGGTCGCGAAAACCACAGGCTTCCTTGGTGCAGCCGCCCGTAAAATCCTTGGGGTAAAAATAGAGCAAAATCACCTTCTTGCCCACGTGATCCGCGAGGTTGAAGGCCTTCCCCTCCTGATCCGTTCCCGTGAAGAGGGGGGCGGTGTCGCCCGTTTTGGGCATGTCGGCAAATCCAGTCCAGGTAAACATAAGTAGCAGCGCAATCAGAACTTTTATTTTCATTTTGAACAAGGGGAAATGTGGTGCGCAAAGGCCCGCTACCATGGAACGGGAAGGTTCAAAGTCATTGGTTGATGGGTTGCTAGTGTGCGCCACGCTGTCAGCTTCGCTCATCCTGGAGTTTTTACAAGTGAAAGGATTACGGAGTGGCGGCCAGCCATCCACACCTTAGAGACTGTTTTAAAATTCAAAGCGGGCCAGCGGCGAGGGATTTTGGCGCTGACCAGGGCGGCGCGGTCCGCGCATCCCCGCAGCGGGCTGACTGCCTGCGCGCAGCGCACGTCGATTCGGGACAACTGACTGGCAGAGGCTTAATAAGCCAGTGGACCGAGCCAACGCCGGTCCGCGGCAAAAGACCCGACGGGGGCTCGGTTGGAATTTTAAAACAGTCTCATATACAGGCGAACCTCGCCAAGAAATAACGTCGCCCCCCGCCCGGAGATGGAGTAAACTGTCCCCTGTGATTCGCAATATCATTTTTGACTGGTCAGGGACTCTGGTGGATGACTTGCCGGCGGTCTTGCAGGCCTCCAATTACGTGCTCACCCAGGCGGGCAAGCCGCCCATGAGCCTGGAACAATTTCGCGCAGAGTTTACGTTGCCCTTCAAAAAATTTTACGACCGTCACCTGCCGGAAGTGTCGATGGCGCAACTGGAAGAATGGTTTCATGGCGAGTTCGTGCGCGCCCAGAGTTCCGTGGTGGAACTGCCTTATGCGCGCGAATTCCTGGAGTTTTGCCGCCAGCACAAAATCCGCACCTTCCTCCTGAGCGCGGCTCATCCCACCCACTATGCGGCGCACTGCCTGGTCACGGGGTTCGACCAGTTTATTGATGTGCCCTACGTCGGGGTGGGCGACAAACGTCATAAAATTCACGAAATCCTCACCGTCAACCACCTGGACCCCGCCGAGACCTTGTTTATCGGCGACATGGAGCATGATATTGAGACGGCCAAGCACGGCGGCGTGCATTCCGTGGCCGTGTTGACGGGATATAATACGCTGGCCCAATTACGCCAGGCCGGGCCGGATTTGATCGTGGAGCATCTGGGCGAATTGCGGCGCACCCTGGAGGCCAATGGCTTGGAGTTGCATCCAAGTCCGGATAAATTTGAAGCCACGCATCCGCCGCTCGCCACCGTGGGGGCGCTGATTTTCAACCAGGCCGGTGAAGTGCTGATGATTCGTACCGACAAATGGTCCGGCCTATGGGGCATCCCGGGCGGGAAAATCAAATGGGGCGAAACCTCCGAGGCCGCCTTGCGCCGGGAAATCCTGGAGGAAACCGCACTGGCCATTGAACGCATTCAGTTTGTGCTGGTACAAGACTGTATTCATTCGCCGGAATTTTACCGGGACGCCCATTTCGTGTTGCTAAATTACACCTGCCTTTGCGTCGGCCAGCCGCAGGTTAAATTAAACGAAGAGGCGCGCGAATTTCGCTGGCTGACGCCAGTCGCCGCCCTGGACCTGGAACTGAACACGCCCACGCGCATCCTGCTGCTGGCCGTGCTGAAAAATTTACCCAGCCATCCTTAATCCCCACTGCCATGGCCACCATCACAGTCACCGATCTCGAAGTATTTTACCGCGTGGGCGTGCCGGACGAGGAGCGCGCCCAGCCCCAGCGATTGCTGCTGACCATTGAAATGACCGCCGATTTCACCGCCGCCGCCCGCAGCGATAGCATAGCCGACACGGTGGATTACTTCACCGTGAGCCAGCGGCTCTTGAAATTTGGCGAGGGCCGTAGTTGGAAACTGATCGAAAAGCTGGCGTCCGATCTGGCCGAGGTGGTGCTTGCCGAATTCCAGCCCGCCGCAGTGACCATCGAGGTGAAAAAATTCCCAATCCCGCAAGCCCGGGTGGTCTCCGTGCGCCTGAGCCGCTCGCCCGCCCGTTAATTCGCCCTGTTTTGAAACCGGAACCTGCGCGGGCGGTCAATCGGACTGCACCGCTTCAACTGCTTAACCAACGGGTTTTGGCAGGTGCGAGCAGGCGCGTTGGCTGGCCTTTTCAGCATTTTAAATTTACCTGTTGACATCTCCAATGATGAGTATATTATAACGACATATTAAGTCGTATATATCGGCTTTAAATCTAAAATACTGAATTTTTATAGATTTTTTAAAAATTAAATAATTTTTTATTTACGATCTTTTTGATCGTTAATTTAAACTCGACGAGCTGACCGGTCCACTGGAGGTTCTCATAAAAAGTATCTGCTTATGAAAACAACTCTGCATGACCGTACCGAACGCAACGCCGCCGATGCCAACGCATCGCGCCCCGCGGGCACCCGCCTGCTCCATCCCCCAAAATCCATCGAACACCGCCATGAACGGCGCAAGATCCGCGAACAACTGCGCCGGTTAAATTGGTTTGCTGGCGGGGAAACCGAATTTTTTGCCTGAATTTTGCCCCGCTGACCGGGGCATCGGCTCGCCGGCCCGGAATACCGTGTGCGGGTCGGCCGCCCGCGATCCATTTTTCCGACCCTTTCCCAGGGAGGTTAATCCGCCTGCCGCCAGGCGTCATGGCCGGATATTCACCGGACCATCCACGACGTGGCCGCAGGACAACCAAACCAAACCAACCGTGAGTAACTTGTTAGCTGAAACCATGAAGACAACTACAATCATTCGACCATATACGCCTGTTATCCAAGGCGGCCTGACGGTATTGCTGGCCCTGTTCGCCCTCGTCTTTGCCGCTGGGGCGCAACCGGTGGCTCATCCCCACAATATCCTCCTGATCATCGCTGATGACCTCGGTATTGACAACCTGTCCATTTACAATACCAACGCTGCCGCCTCCATTCCCCCCACCCCGAACCTCAACGCGCTGGCCCGGAGCGGCGTGACCTTCACGCACTTCTACGCCCGTCCCTCCTGTTCGCAATCCCGGGCCGCCATCATTACCGGTCGCGATTCGTTCCGCACCGGCGTCGGGGTGGCCATCAATCCCAGCCCGAGCCCCAGCACCCCGGTGCTGAGCAGCAATGAATACACCCTGCCCCGTGCCTTTGCCACCAATGCGCCGCAATACAGCCTGGCCTCCTTTGGCAAATGGCATCTGGGCGGCACCACCACTAATGTCACGGACACGGACTCGCCCCGCCTGACCGGCGGCTGGACGAATTATGCCGGGTTTTATAGTCCGGGCGTGGCCAGTTATTTTAATTGGACCAAATGGTCGAATGGCGTTTCCTTCAACACGACAAACTATTCCACACTGGACCAGGTGCATGACGCCACGAACTTCATTTCCGGCCAGGGAACCAATCACTGGTTTGTCTGGCTGGCCTTCAATGCCCCACACTCCCCGTTTCACCTGCCCCCGACCAACCTGCTGTTCTCACCCAAATATCTGGCCCTCAGCGGCACCGCCGCCGATGTGAACACCAACACCCGGCCGTATTACGAGGCCTTGATTCAATCCCTGGACACCGCAATTGGCGTGGTGCTCAACGCGATTGACCGGACGAATACCGATATTATCTTCATTGGCGACAACGGCACGCCAATCAACGTCCAGCAGCCGCCCTTCCTGGACCGGACGGTGCCGGAAACCACCACGGGCAATGGGCATGCGAAATTCACCATCTTCGAGGGCGGTTCGCGCACGCCGCTCATCCTCGCCGGACCGGACGTGGGCAGCCCGGGTCGCGCCAACGACACCCTGGTGAATGAGCCGGATTTGTTCGCCACCATTGCGGAACTGGCCGGCATTAATGTCGCTGCCACCACGCCTGGCAATGTGGTGCTTGATTCCGTGAGCCTGCTGCCCGCCTTGCAGGCGGATGTCATCCGCCCCACCCCCTTTGTGATTGAGGAGCAGTTCAATCAAAGCGCCGCCACCGACGGCATCACCCTGCGCAACGGCCAGTTTAAGTTGCTCCATTTCTATGCCCACACCAATGATGTTTCCAACGAGCGGCTGTATGATTTGAGCAGCGACCCCTACGAATTCACCAATCTGCTCAACGCCCCGCTCACTCCGGTGGCGCAATCCAACTACTACGCGCTCCGCCTGAACCTCGGCCGCTCGGTGACCTTTGAAAACACCCAGTACCGGCGCACCCTGATTCCCTCCCCTTCCGTCGCCGATGTGGTCTTCACCAACGGCCAGTTTCTGGTGAACACCCGCTACACCCAGATCAGCACCAATGCGAACACCCCGGCCTTCATCGCGCCTGCGGGCAGCACCCAGTATGCTGATCAGAAAAGCCTGGCTTATACCCTCACCCTCTGGCGCTCGCCGGATCTGAACAATCCGCTCGCCTGGGTGCCCGTGACCACCACGACCATCCCGCCGGGCACCAATAACACCCTGGTGATCACCAACACCGTGCTGACTGATGCCAGCGCGAGTGCCGATCATTACTTCTACCAAGTCACACCTTACATACCGTAAGCCGCCAGGGAGTTCCCGTGTCCGGCGGATCCGTTCCGCCGGGCGCGGGAAATAAATTTCCAGTTCCATGAATGGTCCCCAGCTTCATCCTGGTTTTCAGCGCCTGGCCCTGGTGTGCCTCGTCATTTGGGCGGCCAACAAGCTCGGCCTGGCCAGCCCCGGCGCCAACCGGCCACCCTCGGTCATCCGGGACACCGTCAATGATTCCCCGGGCACCAACATTGTCACCCGCATCGTAACGCTCACGGCCGAAGTCGGCGGCTCCCCGCCGCTCCTCCGCCAATGGAAAGTCGACCATGGCCGGGGCTTCATCGCCATTCCCGGGGCGACCAATGCCACCTTTCGAATTGGCAACGCCCAGCCTGGCGATTCGGGACGCTACGCGCTCTTTGCCTCCAACCCCGCCGGCCAAACCAACACGACGCCGGTCACTCTCATTGTAGTGGAAGGCGAGGACTGATAATCTTGAATTCCCCCGGTGCCCCTGCGAAGCTTCGCAGCATGCGAACCTGGCTGGCCTCGGCAACCATTGGGGCGGCCTGGCTGGCCGCCCTCGGGCTCGTCCATGCCGCTAATCCCTCCGCCCCTCCTGCCCCGCTACTGCCGGACGAACACCCAGTGTACGCCCAGTACGGCGGTTCGGCGAGTTGCCAGGGTTGCCATGCCGAGGAGTACACGCTCTGGCAAAATTCCCATCACGCCCTCGCTGAACGCCCCGTCCAGCCCAGCCGGGACCGGGCCGCCTTCGACCCGCCCCAATCATTTCATCATGGCCGCCAGACCTCGGTGGCCAGTTGGACCAACGGCACCGCCGTGGTCACGGCCCTGGGGCTCTCGCATCAACCGGAGGCCCATCCCATCGCCCGCGTGATTGGCGAAGACCCGCTGCTCCAATACCTCGTGCCGTTTCCTGGCGGCCGGTTCCAAACCCTGGAGGCCTCGTTCGACCCGCAGGCCAGGGAATGGTTTAATTCCTACGGCGCTGAAGACCGGCAGCCTGGCGAGTGGGGCCACTGGACCGGGCGCGGCATGAATTGGAACTCCATGTGCGCCACCTGCCACAACACCCGGCTGCGCAAAAATTACGATGCGCCCACCGACACTTTTCATACCACCATGGCCGAGCCTTCCGTGGGCTGCGAGGCCTGCCATGGCCCGCTCGCCGCCCACAATGCCTGGCAGGCCAAATACGGGAAATCCGGCCAGCCGGATCCCACGCTCACGAAACCTTCCCGCGCCCAGGTCGTGGATACCTGCGGCGTTTGCCACGCCCTGCGCAGTGATCTCACCGGCGATTTCCAGCCCGGCGACACCTTTACCGACCATTGCGAACTGCTGAAAGTGGATGCCAGCGAACGCTATTACGCCGATGGCCAGATTCGCGGGGAGGATTACGAATACGGCTCCTTTCTCAGCAGCCGCATGCACCTGCGCGGCGTCTATTGTCTCGACTGTCATAATCCCCATTCCTATAAAACCCGCCTGCCCGGCAACTGGCTCTGCCTGCGCTGCCATGCCGTCGGCAGCCAAAACGCGCCCGCCATCAACCCTGCAACCCACAGCCATCATTTGGTGCACGATTTTGACACCCATGGCCAGCCGGTGAACGTCGCCTTGACCGGCTACCATTCCAGCACCGTCAAGGAAACCGGTGGCGAATGTGTGAATTGCCACATGCCGCAGACACCGTATATGCAGCGGCACTGGCGGCACGACCACGGCTTCACCAGCCCCGATCCGCTGCTGACCAGGCAATTTGGCATTCCGAACGCCTGCAACCGCTGCCACACGGACAAAGACGCCGACTGGGCCCTGACCAATTGTGCGACCTGGTATGGTGCCAAAATGGAGCGCCCCGCCCGGAGCCGCGCGCAAGTCATCGCCCAAATGCAGCGGGGCGAACTGGCCTCGCCGTCCCCCCTGCTCGGCTGGTTGTCCCGCGAAGATTCGCCTTACTGGCGGTCCGTCGCCTTGGATCTGTTGATGCCCTGGGCGGCCCAACCCACCGTCACCTCCGTTCTCGTCCAAGGCTTGCAGGATACCAACGCCCTGGTCCGCAGTGCCGCCGCCCGGTCCTTGGAGACCGCCCTGAACGCCGCCGTGCCCGGCGTGACCGCTGCCCTGGCCCATGCCCTGGCCGATCCCGCCCGCAATGTCCGCGTGGCTGCTGCCTGGACCTTGCGCGCGACCGTGGATGAGCAATCCCGGGCCGGCGGCGAATTAAAGCATTACCTCGCCTTGAATGCCGATGAACCCGTCGGCCGGTTGAACCAGGGCAACTATGCCTATGCACGCAACGACCTCCCGGCCGCCGTCGGGTATTTTCAAACCGCCGTGAGTTGGGACCCCTATTCCGCACCGCTGCATGAAAACCTCGCCGTGGTGTTGAGCCAGTTGAACCGGAATCCGGAAGCCGTGGCCACCCTCGAACAAGCCGTGCAACTTGCGCCGTTGGACGCCGAGGCTCATTACCAGCTCGGCCTGGCTTATGCAGGCATTGGCAACCAGACCAACACGCTCACGCAACTCCAGGCCGCCGTGCGCCTGGACGCCCGCCATGTGCTCGGGTGGTACAACCTGGGCTTGGTGCAAAACCAGCTGGGTCAGGCCAGTGAGGCGCTGGAATCCCTCGCCCACGCCGAAACCCTGGACCCGGCCGATCCCCGCATTCCTTACGCCGCCGCCACCATCATGGCCCGGCAGGGACAGATCGCGACCGCCGTGGCGGCCTTGAAACGCAGTCTGGCCATCGACCCCGGCCAGCCCGCCGCCCGGCAACTGCTCCAGGAATTGTCCAAATAAAGCACCCTCACGCCCCCGCCCCAACGCTCGCACTTACTCGCTTTGGAGCAGGAAGACGCGGGAGGATTTCTTGCTCAAGGTGGACTCCAGCTTGAGCATGGCCGGATAGTCCTGGGGGCTGACCACGGAAGGAGTGGTTTTGAACTCGTGGTTGATGACCAGTTTCCCCGCCGGATTGGTTTCGGTGATCCAGGCAATTTCACTGCCGTCCGGCAGCTTCAATTCACCCGGCAAGGGACTGATCACCAGCTGTTGGAATTTGGGGGCCAGCTCAATTTCGGTATGAATGGTGTTATCCATGGCACTGTTGATAAAGAGCGGCAGGGTGCGCTGATCCGCGCCCGGGGCGTACATGCCGGGAACAAAAGGCAGGTTAAAATACATGTTTTTGCCATCCACCACGGTGTAATTATCAATCGCCACCGTGAACTCTTCCTGGCCGGGATAGGTGTCAAAACGGGTGACCAAATCCCCCACCGGGCGGGCGCCTTGAGCCACGGCAGAGACGGCTTCCTGGAAATAGCGTTTGCGTTCCTCCGGCGGCAGTTCGGCGAAGTACCGGTGCCTGGCACCATATTCACCACCGTAATACGAGCGGGTGATTTGCACGCGGGCCTGCCCGTCATCCCCCAGGCTCAGGTGATAGGCAACGTCGGCTTTGTCCTGGCAATTCCGCGCGGCCTGCACCGTGATGAATTGGCGGGTGGCCAGGTCAATGCCGAGCTTGCCATTGAACGGCGTGGCCCCCAGCCGGGCGTATTCATCTGTGTCATTCAAATAGTAAGTCTCGCCCTCCACCACCACCCGGACGAGCAATGCGGCGAAGTTTTGCGGCAAGGGCAGCGCGGTAGTCACGCGCGTAATATCCGTGATGGGCGGCAGCCCGGAGGCCAGCACAAATTCCGGCTGGAAGCCAGCCGCCGTAAGGAACGCATGGAACAAGATGGCGCGATCTGCCATGTGGCCATAACCTTCGGTGAACGTGGTGTCCGCGTCCGACAATTCCGCCAGGGGCAGCTCGGTGAAGCTGGGGCCGGCATTCCGAATGGACTTGGCAATGTAATCCCGGACGGCGCGCACGGTGGCCAGGCGGTTGGTGGACGTGCCGGCGAGTTGGGCCACAAAGGCGCGGGCTTTGACATTATGGCTGGACCGGTTCAGCAGGGTTGTGAGCAAGTCCTGATAATACGCATTGGCATCGCCGATGCAGAACCCGATGCCCGTCGCGTAGGTCCATTCCGGCGGCAACTGCGTTTCGGCGGGTAAGGCGTTGATCTTTTCCGCCGACCATTGAAATTGTTGCGTGTCCCCGTTAGTCTGGGCGCTGGCGGCCAAACGGCCGGTGGGGCCACTCAACAAGGTCTGCACCGGCACCGCGACCGGCGCGGTCACTTGAAAGGATTTTTTATCCAGCGCATCGGGTAGTTCAAACGCTTCGAAACCGGTCAGATAGGGTTTGTTGTGCATGCTGATTTCCAGTTCCACCTCGATGGTCGAACCAATGTCCACGCCGGGCAGGTTGGCCACCAGGATTTTCCCGCCGGTATACCGGTTGGCCGAGGCATTCCAGCCCTGGTCCATGAGGTTGATTTCGTTGGTGGAAATTTCCTGGCGCACGCCGGTTTTGGAGGTGACCATGGCCTGCACGACCCGGGCCGACTCAATGGCGGGGTTGAACGGGACTTTGACCTCCGCCTCGCGGACCTTGCCATTGTAGCTCAAAATTTTCTTGGAATATTTGATGTGGTAGGTGGCCGTGTGGGCATCGGTGACCAGCAATTCCTTCTGACTGTTCAAAATCCGGGCATTGGAAGTCACCGGCGCAGCGGGCGGTGCCGGGGGCGTCTCCACCGGCGCGGCCACGGAAGTGGCCACGGTAAGCACCGGGGATTTGCGGTCATCATACTGCATTAATTTGAGCGTCTTTTTCAGCAACACATATTCGTCCGGGGAGAATTCCACGGCCTTCAAATTGAGCGTCCGGGAACAGATCAGCGACTGGTCCTGAAAGGACACATGGCGCTGGTAGTTCAACCCGGCATCGTCCACCGGCGTGCTGGCCGGCATGGAGAGGGCCCCCACGTAACCATCCGCCAGTTTGAGGGAAATCGATTCATCCAACCCGCAGGCGATCTCGGTTTTCAATGGGTATTTGCGCTGGTCCAGGCCGGTGCCCGCGAGGATGAAATTCACAATCCCAAACGATTTGCCGACCCACGGGAGGCTGACCACGGCCTTGCCGCTGCCCGTGGCCGTCATGCCGGGAACCGTGTAGTGAATGGTGGCGCGCACCGGGGATTTCATGTCCAGCATGTCCTCGGGCAGCAGGGTCAGGCCGGTGAGTTTGGCCCCCGGCATCGCGTGTTTGAGGTTGCCCTCGAAAAAGCGGCGGCGGTCATCGGGCTTCATTTTGGCGAAGGCACCGCGGTATTCATTGTCATTGACCCCCTCAAAGAGCAGCTCGGTGGTGGCGGTCAGCGTGCCGGCATTGTCCAGGGCGCCGGAAGTGGCCACGTGCATTTGGTTTTGGGCAGCCGGGATGATGGGGCTCGTCTGCAAGGTTTCCCCTTCGGGCCGGCACACCAGATAGCTCTGGTTGCAATCGGAGGCCGGCAGCAGTTCCCGGGTGTTCTCGTCGGTGGGATCCATCAAGGTATAGACGCCATTGGTTAATTCCACCGAGACGATCGCATGGTTGAAGAAGGAATCCGGCACCTCGCCGTCCCGCTTGGTGCCCACATTGATCAGCACCGGGTAGGCCGGCAAGCCGGCGGTGCGCAGCAGGGAAACCAGCAGCGCCGCCTTGTCGCGGCACACCCCATATTTTTTATCAAAGGTCAGGGAAACATCGTGCGGTTCGAAACCGGGACGGTCTTTCTCCGGGGTCAGGCCCATGTACCGGATTTTTTTGGAAACGTAGAAAAACAAGTCCTGCACCTTGTTCAAATCATTCGTGGCACCGGCCGTCAACTGGGTCACCAAGGTTTTCATTTCCGGGGTGACCGCCGCCAGATGCGGGGCGCTCAAATCCCAGTACCACTTGGAAACGGTCGGCCAGTCCGGCAGCGTGCTGACCATGGTGCGTTGCAGCACATTTTCATGCGGCGGCATCCCGGGCTCGTCGAACATGCGCGGCACATTGTTCAATTCCCAGTGATACGTAATGGTCTGGTCGGCGTTCGTCTGAATGCTGGCGGTGGCGGTGCCGGTGACGGGATCCCGCAGCGCGATGCGCCGCAACGGCCGGTCCACCGGCGCATGAACCTCATAAGACGTGTGGCGCAGGTACGATTCACTCTCCAGCACATTCACCTCGGCATACTGTCCGGGAATGATGGAACGCTGCGTGGTCTGCCGGATCACTGAATGCACCACATCCCCAATTTCCACCGCCGGAATGCTGACTTGGAGAATTTTGCTGTTGGGATCATAGATGTTCATGGCCATCTGGCTCTCATCAATCGTCTCCTTGGAATTCGCTGCCACATCCACCGGCTGAATCGTGCCGTCTGGCTTGATGACCTCCAGCCGGACCACGTCCACCGTGTTGTAGGGCAATTGGAAGCCCAGGCTGATCATGCGGTCGCCGCGCTTGCCCTTTTCCGTGAGAATCTTGGTGTAATTATCATCCTGGGATTCCCCGGTGCCATCGGCATGGTAAACCCGCATGGAGCGGCAATCCACGGTGGCATCGTCACAATCCGGATACTGGGCCGTCGTAATGCCCGCGGCAGCGGCCATGACGGTTTTGGGGTCGAGCAAAGCCCAATTCGTGCCGGTGTAACGCTCCGCATCCGCCGCCCGCCCCGGATGGGCAACGACGGCCAGCACCAGGGCCAAACTGTAGCGAAAAAAGCAAATCCTTAAATGATTCATGCGGTGCCACTATAAATGCTTCCCCGGGACAGGTCAAAAGGTTCGTGACCGGCCGCATAAGCGCTGGTGCGGTCCTTCCGCCCGAAAAAAGACATCCGACGGTTTGCCTGCGCCGCTGGCCCAAGCTGTGCGGATTCCGGCCCGGTGGCCTAAACCCGCTCCATCCTCCGCCTCGGCTCCAACGCCCTCCCATCCCGGCCAGGTAGCGCCGATTGCCAATCGGCTGTATCGCCGGCTGGCAGCCGGCTTGCTGGAGATCGGCCATCCACCGGCAAGAAGCTTTTCAACCGGCGGGCCGATGGTAGACTGGGGCATGCAACGGATTGGCAATTTATTCTGGGCGCTGGCGCTGCTGGCCCTTTTTGGCGCGGGTTTGCTGCTCGGGGTGGTCGGAACGCACTGGCTGAAACGGCCGGCGGGCCTGCAACTCCTCGGCACCGCCACGGTGGTGCAACGGGTGCAAACGCTGGCGGATCTGGTGACCGTGAAATATGTGCTGGAAAAAGTCGTGATTCTGGACGCGCCGCCGCAAACCACCCTGGGCGAGTATGTCCAGGGCGACAACCGGGTCATGTTGCTGGCGCATGGCATTGTGAAAGCCGGGATCAATTTGCAGGAGATTGGCGCGCGAGACGTGCAGGTGTCCGGCAAAAACATCACAGTCCGCCTCCCAGCGGCGCATATCACCGACTGTTATCTGGACGAGCAAAAAACGCAGGTGATTGATTGGAAGCTGGGCTTTCTGCGGGCGTTCGACAAGGATTTGGAACAGACCGCCCGACGCCAGGCCGTGGCGGACGTGCGCAGCGCGGCCCTGAGCACCGGAATTTTGCGGGATGCCAGTGAACGGGCGCAGTGGCAACTGGCCGCATTGTTACACGAAGCGGGCTATGACCATGTGGAATTCGTGGGCGAAGGGGTGGTCAAAGCGACCGAGCGGCCGAAGGACGTGCCACCGCAATTTTGAGCCGAATTATCGTTGCAAGGTCACCGCCATGAGGCCAATGACCACCTCGTTGGCCAGGGTGTGCAAAGTCAGTGATTTCAGCGGTTTGGCCGGGTCCAGGGACAATTCGAGGACGGTGGCAGCCCCCCCGGGCACCCGCCCGCCATGGCCTTTGAACGCCGCCAGGTCCAGCAGGCGCACCCGGCCGGTGGCCAGGTCCACCCGCGGCGGCAGGGCTTCCGGCCGGCGGAAGGCGTAGTCATCGATCAGATAATCCTGTTCGATGGGCCACCAGTTGGTGGGATTGCGCAGCACCAGCCGCGCCGTCGAACCATCGGCGTAGGTGACCATGACCTCGCCATTATCGAACTGGCTTTGCATGGGCAGGGCGGAACCGGCGAGGAGCAGGAAGGCGTGCCGGGCCCGGCCGGTGAGTGGGATGCTGACCTGGCGGGGGTAATTATCCCATTGGGCGGTGAAAGCGATGTTTTTGACCGCCGTTTCCCCGGGGGTGGCTAAAGGGATGCCGTTGGGCAACTGGAAGCGTCCGCCGTGGCGCGCGGCCTCCGCCCGCAGGCCGGAGTCATCGACGATAAATTCCGTTTTGATGTCGCACCAGCCGCCGAGGCCTTGCTTGGGCAGCGCCAGCGAACAGAAGGGCGAACGGGGCGAACGATATTCCTGGCGAAAGATCTGGCTGACCTGGTCATTGAATACCGGGGCCAGATTGATGGTGGTAAATTCGGCGGACGGGGCCACGGGAGCGTGCCAGTCGAAAGCGGCCGGCGCGGGCGTGGCTGGGCGGATGTCCAGGCTCACCGGCTGCCACCAGAGCTGGTCCCCCTGACTCACGCGGGCGAACACGGTACGCTGGCCCACGGTCCCGGTGGCCAGACCTTGGAGACCGAAACGGACGGTGGTTAAGTGCGTCACGGCACCCTGCGGATCGGCGACGGTGAGTAATCGGGCCGGCTCAAAACGGTTCGTAAATTCGCCGCCTTGCGGAATGATGAACGCCGGACTGGCCAGGGCGGGCGGCGCCCCGGACCATTTGATGACGACTTGAACGGGCACCCCGGCCGGGCCGGTCACGAGGATGCGCGGCTGGCCAATGGCCTCGGGCCAGGGTGACCAATCGGCGGATTGACCGTTGACGGTGAGGCTCTCCACGCGGTCGCGGAGCGCAGGGACTTGCAGGAGCAAGGTCAACGGGCGGGAGAATTTGGGTTTGATATCATACGTTTCGGTCAGTCCGGTGCGCTGAAAGGCGAGGGTAACATCGGGGTGTTGAATGCGGGCGCGATCCCAGCCGGCGGGCCAGCCGGGGGTGATGCGCAATGCTCCCTGCAAGGCATCGGGATGCAGGCCAAACAGCCCCTCGACTAGGGCCCGGGAGACCGAACCGCAGGCGTCGGCAAAATCCCGCTGGGCTTCGCCGCGGGCAACATCGAAGGCCGTCATGCAGCCGAGGTTGCCGGGGCAGAGTCCCATGTACATGCTGTCGAGCAAAGCCCCCTTAAAGGTCTGGAAGGCCACGTCGGAACGGGCCGATTCCCAATACCCCAGCGAGGTGTGGGCGACCTCCGCCATGACGACATTATTGACCGACCATTGGTAGGGCATCCAACTGGTTTCCGGCAGGGTGAAGAGACCTTCCGCCGGCACGTTGGGACCATGGATGGGGATATGCGCGATCTGCGTATCCACATAGCGCGTCATCTGCCAGGCCTCGAAAGGGGTGGCGGCCGAAGAATCGACGGTGTGATAAAAGGTCCACAGGCCGGCGCTGGGATGCGGCAGTTGCCGGCCAAGGTAATCCTTGAATTCCGCATACCAGCCGAGGTCGGCGAGCCAGAGGTTTTGGTGCATGCCCCGGGCGATGAGCGCGGCCTCCGTTTCGTAAGGCGAGGCGTCCCCGCCCAGTAAATGAGCCAGCCGGGCGGCCATTTGGTTATGCCAGTAATTATAGGCGGTGGCATGTGTCGCCCCGCCGCCATTATATTGAAGATTGTCGCTGGCCCAGATGCAGCAATACGCCTCGTACAAGGGCAATTTTTCCGCGCCAAATTCACGGCGGAAGAGGCGGCGTTCCCAGGCCAGGTGGCGTTCAATCACCGGCCATTGCTGGCGGGCATAGGTGAGATCGCCCGTCCACAGCAGATGGCGGAAGCAGGCGTCCACGCCCACCAGATTCATGTCATAGTGGGCTTTGGTCAGGTCGCCATTGGAATGCAAGGCGGTTTCGCTGCGGGCGAGATTGGCCGCCTCGTCCGCCGGCGGGAGGGCGGCGGGAATGGACTGGGTATTTTGTTGGCGGGCAAACCCGGCGAAGTGGGCGGCGGTACGGTCGTGCCAGCCGAGGGCATCGCCGGTGTAGGCGCCGCGCCAGCCAAGCAACCGGGTGCGCCAGGCAACCGCACCGTGCATATAGGATTGCAGTTTTTCATCCCAGACGGCATCCCCGGCAATGCAGAGGGCGGCGGCGGCGGCATCGATAAAGGGATCCGGGGTGGCCACGCTCACGCGTCCGGCAAGGGACGAGCGGCGGGCTTCGGCGGCGGCGAATTGTTGGGGCAGGTCCCGCACGGGACCGGTGGTCTCGTGGGTCGCGCTGGCAGCACTGGATACGTTTGCCTCGGGATAATCGGGGCCGCCCGCCGCAGGGGCGGCCAAGGGTTGCAAGGCGAGGAATACGGGTTGCCCGGGCGGCAGGACAAAACGAGCGGTGAGCACGGGCAGCCGGGCGGCGGACCCGGTGGTGGCGAGCAGGGCGGCGGGTGAGGACCATTGCGCCGCGTCGGCCAGGACGAGTTGCGCCGCCGGCGGCAGGATGCCGAAGAGGGTTATATTTTTATGGGTCAGGGTAAACGTGTTGCTGGCGATGACAAAGTGGTTGTCAGCGCATTGGCCGGGTTGTAATTGGAAAAATTCGGACACCGGCTCACGCTCGCAACCGATGTCGCCATCCCGTGCCCCGCGGGCACCATTGGCCCCGCCAAAGGCGCACATTAACGGCAGGGCGGCGGGGCCGGACCAGACGGCCTGCAGGATACCGCCTTTGACGCTGGCCAGCGGGAGGAGGGTCAGTTCCAGTTCGCCGTCGCCCAGCAATGGGTCGCGCAGGGTGTAAACCAAGGAACCCGGGCGGTAACGGGTGATGATTTGGTTGGCATCCTGCAACCATTTCGATCCGGCGGCCGTTTGGATGCCCAGTCGCAAATTCCCGCCGCGACCGGGGAGGTAGAGCGCGAATTCGGGTTTGTCGCCGCCATCCAGCCGGCAGGCAGTGTTGAGGCAATAGAGCGGGCGATTAAAAAACTCCGGACCGTTGGTGATGACGAAATCGGTGCCTTGCGGCCAATAGCGCAGCGGGCGGAAGGTATTGCTTTCCAAGACCGGCCCGCGGCGCAAGGCGTTTTCCCGCATCACGGGGCTGGCCACCAACCGGGCGGGTTGGGCCGGGAGCTTCAGCGCCGCGAGGACGATCAATAGAATGAGAGTGCGAGCTTTCAAAACAAGGTTGAGCTGCGTCATTAGACGCGGCGCCGGTCGGGAGGTTTCGCTGGTTTGCCTGTCCATCCTGGGTCGGCCGGCGGGCCGGGGCAACGTTCGGGGGTTGGCATCATAAGGCACCATGTAGCCCGGTTTGGGCAAAGAAAGCAATCGGATGTTCATGGGAGACCGCGCCAGCGCCCGGCTGGCAAAAATCATAAACGTTTTGTATTCATTTTTGCCGGGGAATTTGGAATGCTACGCCATCCTATTTGAAATATGAAATCGAATGCCACCGCCGACCGATCAGTATCACCAGCTTTTGAACTCGCCCGGGAGCGCTATGCCAGCCTCGGAGTGAACGTGGACGTCGCCCTGAAAGCGCTGGCCAGCATTCCCATTTCCCTCCATTGCTGGCAGGGCGATGACGTGGGCGGATTTGAAAACTTTGGCGGCGCGCTGAGTGGCGGACTGGTGGCCACGGGGAATCACCCGGGCAAGGCCCGCACGCCAGATGAACTGCGCGCGGACCTGGAGCAAGCTTATGCGCTGATTCCCGGGAAACACCGGTTGAACCTGCATGCCTTCTACGGGGAATTTGGCGGTAAAAAAGTGGATCGCGACGCCATCGCCCCGGAGCATTTCAAAAACTGGATTGCCTGGGCCAAAAAAATGGTTTGGGCCTGGATTTCAACCCCACCTGCTTCTCGCATCCCAAATCCGCCGATGGCTTCACCCTGTCCAACCGGAACAAAGGGATTCGCGAATTTTGGATTGAACACTGCCTCCGCGCGCGTGAAATCGGCACGGCCATGGGGAAGGCCCTGGGCAAAACCTGCGTGACCAACGTGTGGATTCCGGACGGCATGAAGGACACGCCGGCGGACCGCCAGGGCCCGCGCTCGCGGCTGGCGGAATCGCTGGACGCGGTTTTTGCCAAGACGATCAACCCCAAGTTGAACCTGGATGCGGTGGAACCCAAGCTTTTTGGGATTGGCAGTGAAAGTTATGTGGTGGGTTCGCATGAGTTTTATCTGGGCTACGCCCTGAGCCGGAACAAAATGCTGACTTTGGACGCCGGGCATTATCATCCCACCGAAGGCATTGCCGACAAACTAACGAGTGTGCTGGAGTTCATGCCGGAAATTTTGCTGCACGTCAGCCGCGGCGTCCGTTGGGACAGCGACCATGTGGTGGTGCTCAACGATGATCTGCTGGCGATTGCCCGGGAGATTGTCGCGAATGATTTCACCGACCGGGTGCATATCGGATTGGATTATTTCGACGCCAGCATCAACCGGGTGGCGGCGTGGACGATTGGCACCCGCAACATGGTGCGCGCGCTGCTCATCGCCTTGCTCGAGCCGACCGACCGCTTGCGCACGGCCGAGGCGGCGGGGGATTTCACCACCCGGCTGGCGTTGCAGGAAGAAACCCGCACGCTGCCGTTTGGGGCGGTTTGGGATTACTATTGTGCGAGCCAGGGGGTGCCCGTGGGCGAGACCTGGCTGGCGGAAGTGAAAACTTACGAAAAAGAAGTCTTGTCCAAGCGGCAGTAAATTCCCATTCTCATCGCCCAATACCAATAAATCACCATGCAACCAAATCCATTACTCGGCGTCGTGTTCCACTGGCTGGGGGGCCTGGCCTCCGGTAGTTTTTATGTGCCGTACAAGGGCGTCCGCAAATGGTCGTGGGAAACCTTCTGGCTCGCGGGCGGGTTGTTTAGCTGGTTGATCTGCCCCTGGATCGGCGCGCTGGCGTTGTCCAAGGATTTGTTCGCGGTCTTGCACGAAACGCCGTCCGAGACTTTTTGGATGACCTATTTGATGGGCGTTTTGTGGGGGCTGGGCGGCCTGACCTTTGGCCTGACGATGCGGTATCTCGGGATGTCCCTGGGCATGGCGGTGGCACTGGGGTATTGCGCGGCGTTTGGCACGCTGGTGCCGCCGATTGTGAAGGGCGAATTTGCGGACAAACTGCTGAACCATTCCGGCACCAGCGCCGGTGGGCCGGTTGTTTTGGTCGGGGTGATTGTGTGTTTGGTGGGCATCGCGCTCGGAGGCATTGCCGGTTTGCGCAAGGAAAAGGATCTGGGCAATGATGGCAAATCGTCCGCGATTGCGGAATTCAGCCTGTGGAAAGGCCTGGCCATTGCGACGTTTTCCGGGGTAATGAGCTCCTGTTTTTCCTATGGCTTTCAGTTTGGCGATCCCATCACTAAAATTTCCGCCAGCCATGGGACCGGGCCTTTTTGGGTGGGCCTGCCGGTGATCGTGGTGATTTTGCTGGGCGGTTTGACCACAAACTTCATTTGGTGCGTGCTGCTGAATATCAAGAACCGCACCGGTTATCAATACCTGGCCTCGCATGTTCGGGCGGAACACGCGCACCATGGGGGCACGGGCGGCGGCGAACATGGTCCGGCGGCCACCAGCACGGTTAGCGGCGCGCCCACGGATCTGAAAATTCCGGTGCTCGGCAACTGGTTTTTTTGCGCGCTGGCGGGAACCTTTTGGTATTTCCAGTTTTTCTTCTACCAGATGGGCGAAAGCCAGATGGGTAATTACAAGTTTTCCAGTTGGACGCTCCACATGGCGAGTATCATTATTTTCAGCACCCTCTGGGGCATTTTCTTCAAGGAATGGCGGGGCGCTTCAGCGAAGACCCGCGGTTTGGTGGCCCTGATGCTGGCGCTTTTGATTGGTTCCACCGTGATCATTGGCTTCGGTAACAAAATCTCGGCCGACCAGGACGATGCGAAGGCTGCGGCCGCCGCCCAGTCCCAACAAAAATAAGTGCCGGGGATAATGCACCTTCCGGGCTTGAATTCGGTACGAAGAGCGGTCCAGGGACAGCTTTGAGTATTCGCTTTCAGTCAAACAAGCGCAGTGGCAGGAGGCGGGTCGAACCGGCCGCAATGCTCGATTCCGCGCTTTCATTTAGGTTTCTCACCTCAACATAGTTTCCGGTCGCCCACGATTGATCCTGCCCCAGGCAGGGATCAAAGTTTCTTCGCCAGCAGTTGGATTGAAACTATTGCCAGCCAGTTTAGTGTAGGCCTGCAATGGTGCGATCTTGGCGGCGTAAAAACCAGGGAATGACCCGTCTGACGGATCATTTACTTCAATAACAATTCACTCGCCCCGCGGGCAAACCAATCTGGGCTGCCAGATGGGGATAACACCCCATGGCTGGCAGGTCCAGCGCCCGGCAAGATTACTCCTGCCAGCATTGCCGACTTAGCCATCCATCTTGGTTGGGAATTGGATTCGGGTTGAGGGAGGCAAAGCAGCCGGGTATTGGCCCGGGCTGCCAAAGCTTCCCGCCAGAGGATGGTCAAGCAGTGCGCGAGCCTAAACAACCACGGACGGAAATCAGCCCCTCATGGAGAAACTGCCTTTGCGCATTCAGAATTGGGTCACGGGACATTTGCACACGCCGCTTGCTGCCGCTGAACCACCCCTGCGGACTGAGTTGTTCAGTGTGGACCAGCTCGCCCGGCACGCCCGGGTGCTGGCCGCCCAACAACCGGTGGTGACGCGCAAGGGGGCCAATCAGCTCCTCGTCCGGCTGGACCAAAACGAGGAGGTGCTCCGCGCCTTTAACCGCTCGACCCTGGCGGTGGATCCCGCCCGCTCCATCGTTCCCGCCGCTGAGTGGCTGCTGGACAATTTTTATCTGATTGAGGAACAAATTCAACTGGCCCGCCGGCACCTGCCCCGGAGTTACAGCCGGGAATTGCCCCGCCTGGTGAAAGGCCCGGCGGCGGGTATGCCCCGGGTTTACGATCTGGTATTGGAACTGATCTCCCATGTGGATGCACAAATTGATGCCGAGCCGCTCCGCGCTTTTATCGCGGCTTATCAAACCGTCGCATCCCTGAAGCTGGGCGAATTGTGGGCCATCCCCATCATGGTGCGGTTGGGACTGATTGAAAACCTCCAGCGGATTGCCACGCGTCTGGCCATCGCACGGGTGGACCGTGACCTGGCGGCCCAGTGGATGGATCGCTTGCAGGCCACGGCGGAAAAAAATCCGTCGCGGCTGGTGGTGGTGGTCGCCGACATGGCGAAATCGGACCTGCCGTGGTCGAGTTCATTTGTGGCGGAATTTTGCCAGCGCCTTTCCCGCCAAAGCCCGGTGCTGCATCTGGCGCGAAGCTGGTTGGAACAACGCCTGGTGGAACAGGGATTGTCCATCGATCTGTTGGTGCAGCAAGAAACTCAAAACCAGGCGGCGGACCAGGTTTCCGTCAGCCACAGCATTACTAGCCTGCGTTTGCTGAGCGCCTTGGATTGGAAGGATTTTGTCGAAAGTTTGAGCCTGGTGGAAACAACGTTGCAAAACGATCCGGCCGGGGTTTACCGGCGGATGGATTTTTCCACCCGGGACCGTTATCGCCATGCGGTGGAATTCATGGCACGGCACAGCGGCTGCGCGGAGGGTGAGGTGGCGGCCCTGGCGGTGGCCACGGCCCTGGCCGCCGCAGAAAAGCGGGGCAGCCACGACCGCACCGCCCACGTGGGGTATTATTTAATCGACCAGGGGCAGGCCGCTTTGGGGCGGAAGTTGAACCTGCACCATCCGTGGCAGAGCTTAAGCGAGCGGGCCATCCATCAATTTCCCGCCACGTTCTATATGGGGGGCATTGGCGGGATCACGCTGGTGACCACCCTGTTTGGTTTGGTGGAATTAATGAAATTTGGGGTTTCGACGGGGAAACTGTGGTTTTTTACGCTGCTGTTCCTGGTGTGCGCCAGTCAATTGGGGGTGGCTCTGATGAACTGGCTGGGAATGCTGCTGGTGAAACCCCGGCTGCTGCCGCGCCTGGATTTTTCCGCAGGTATCAGCGGACCCTGCCGCACCATGGTGGTGGTGCCTACGATGCTGAAAAGTTTGGCTGAAGTGGATCGCTTGTTAGAGAGCCTGGAAATTCATCATCTGGCCAATCAGGACCACCGGCTGCATTTCGCTTTGCTTAGCGATTTCCGCGATGCCGTGCAGGAACATTTGCCGGAGGATGCCGCTTTGGTCCAACGGGCGCGGGACGGAATTGCCCGGCTCAACCGCAAATACCTGGCCGATGGACCCAGTTTGTTTTTTTTGCTGCATCGACCCCGCCGCTGGAACCCTGGGGAGAACCGGTGGATGGGTTATGAACGGAAGCGCGGCAAACTGATGCAGTTCAATTCCCTGCTCCGCGGGGGAGCCATGGACAGTTTCTCGGAAATCACCGGTGACACCACTATTTTGCAGGACATCAAATATGTCATTACCCTAGATACGGACACGCAATTGCCCCGGGAGTCCGCCCGCCGCCTGGTGGGAACGATGGCCCATCCGTTGAATCATCCGGTCTTTGCGGCCGGCCGGGGGGTCGTAATTGCCGGCTACAGCATTCTCCAACCCCGCGTGGGCGTGAGCCTGCCGGGTTCCCGGCGGTCCTGGTTTGTGCGCTTATTTGCCGGTGACGCTGGCATTGACCCGTATACTCGGGAAGTCTCCGATGTTTACCAGGATATTTTTCAGGAAGGGTCTTTTGTCGGCAAAGGGATTTACGATGTGGACGCCTTTGAGCGCGCCATGCAGGGGCGGTGTCCGGAGAACACCGTGCTAAGTCATGATTTACTGGAGGCCTGCCATGCGCGTTCCGCCCTGGTGAGCGATGTGGAATTCTTTGAAGAATATCCCTTCCGCTATAATGTGGACATGGACCGCCGGCACCGTTGGATACGGGGTGACTGGCAGATTGTGCAATGGCTCCTGCCACGCGTTCCCGGCGCGGACGCGCACCGGCTGGCTAATCCACTGTCCCTGTTGTCCCAATGGAAAATTTTTGACAACCTGCGCCGCAGTCTGGTCCCAGTGGCACTGCTCGGTCTGCTGCTAGGCGCTTGGACATGGGTGCCGGCCTTGAGTCCCCTGGCCCCTTGGCTGATGATATTATTGATTACCCTGCCGGGCGCGCTGGCGCTCAGTGTGGATTTGGGACACAAACCCACGGACTTGTTCTGGACCATGCATTTGCGGGCACTGGCCGTTTCCGCTGGCCGCCAAACAACCCAAATCTTTCTGACGCTGGCGTTTCTGCCCTATGACGCATTTGTCAGCCTGGACGCCATCGGGCGAACGATCACACGCTTGCTGGTAACGCACCGGCATTTGTTGGAGTGGCAGACGTCCAGCGATGCGGAACGCGGGGCGCAGGCGGGACGAGTCGCTTTTTACGCCACCATGTGGGCCGCGCCGGTCGTGGCATTGATAGTGTTGATTTTCATGGCTTGGGGACAGCCCGCCGAATTGACGGGCGCCCTGCCGGTTTTGGTCCTCTGGCTGGCCGCCCCCTGGATAGCCTGGCGGATCAGCCAGCCATTCGAAATTGCCCCGCTGGAATTAACGGCCGAGCAAAAGCAGTTTCTGAGGCATACGGCCCGCCACACCTGGCACTATTTTGAGACCTTGGTGAACGCCCGGGAGAACTGGCTGCCACCGGATAATTTTCAAGAAATACCCGAACCCCGCATTGCCACGCGCACCTCTCCGACGAATTTGGGCCTGGCCTTGCTGGCCAATCTGGGGGCCCGCGATTTGGGATATCTCACCACTGGCGGGGTAATTCGCCGCAGCCGGGAAACGCTAACCACCATGCAGCGGCTAGAACGTTATCGCGGGCACTTTTATAATTGGTACGAAACCCGCACCTTGCAGCCACTGCTGCCGTTGTATGTGTCCAGCGTGGATAGTGGCAATCTGGCCGGCCATTTGCTAACCCTCGGGGCCGGTTTGCGGGAAACGGCCGATGAACTCATTTTCACCCCCCAAGTTCTGGCGGGACTGCGGGATACGGTGCGCGTGCTGGAGAAATTAACCGGTCAAAATGATCACCTGGTGCGGTTGCATACCGAACTGGCCGGGCAACCGACCGGCCTGCGGGCTGCGCAGGCCATTTTGAACCGGGTCGCCGTTGTGGCGGCGGAACTCGTGGTGACGTTTGCCAGCCGGGATGCCGACCTGATCGATTGGAGCCTGACCTTCCAGCAACAATGCACTAATCAGGTGGCAGAATTGGTCTGGCTGGCACCCTGGCTCATTTTGTCGCCCGCCCGCCCAGAGTGGCAGGCCGTGGGGAACCTCGCCGCCCAGTTGGCCAATTTGGACCAAATCCCCACGCTGCGGGCTGTCCCTCAATGGGAGTCGTCCATGCGCGCCGCGATTCAAACAGCCCAGGCAGAACTTTCCGCAGCGCCCAGCCCCGTCCCTGCGGCTGAGGAGCAATACCTGGCCGACCTCCAACGTTGTCTTCTGGAGTCCGGCAGCCATGCCCGCGAGCAATTGGCGGATTTGGAAAGTCTGGCCGGCGAATCCGAGGAGTTTGCCCGGATGGATTTCACCTTTCTGCTGGATCCATCCCGCAAGTTATTTACTACGGGTTTCAATGTGCTGGAACGGCGCTGCGATTTAAGCTTTTACGATCTCCTCGCCTCAGAAGCCCGCCTGTGCAGCTACGTGGCCATCGCCCTGGGACAGATTCCGCAGGATCACTGGTTTACCCTCGGCCGCCTGCTAGTCGCCTCACATGGCGAGCCGATTCTCATTTCCTGGAGTGGTTCGATGTTTGAATACCTCATGCCATTGCTGGTGATGCCCAACTACGAAAACACCCTGCTGGACCACACCTGCCGCACGGCCGTTCGCCAGCAGATCGTTTACGGAACACTCCGGGGGGTGCCCTGGGGCATCTCGGAATCCGGCTACAACCGGACGGATGCGCAGCTAAATTACCAGTACCGTGCCTTTGGGGTGCCTGGCCTGGGATTGAAACGCGGGCTCGGCGAGGATCTGGTGATCGCGCCTTACGCGACCGCCCTCGCCCTGATGGTGGCACCCCGGTCGGCCTGCGAGAACTTGCAGCGCCTGGCGGAAGAGGGCCGGGCGGGAACCCACGGGTTTTATGAGGCGGTGGATTACACCCCCTCCCATCTCCCGCCAGATGAAACGAGTGCCACCATCCGGTCCTATATGGCGCATCACCAGGGCATGAGCTTGCTGGCGTTAGTCAACGTGCTGCGGGATTATTCTATGCAACGGCGTTTTCTGGCGTGCCCGCTGCTCAAGGCAGCGGACTTGTTATTGCAGGAGCGCGTGCCCCGGACGGCAGTGAGCGTGTTTGCCGCAGATTTAAAAATGGAGGAGGCACGCAAATTTGTGGGCAGCGGGGAGGCCGTTATGCGGGTGTTCACCAATCCCACGCTGCCAGTCCCTGAGGTGCATTTGCTCTCCAACGGCCGTTATCACGTCGCCATCACCAGCGCGGGCGGCGGTTACAGCCGTCGGGGCGAGCTGGCGGTCACCCGCTGGCGGGAGGATGCCACCTGTGACAACTGGGGTCTGTTTGTTTATCTCCGCGATCTGACGACCGGGGAATTTTGGTCCACGGCGTATCAACCCACCGGCCGGACCATGGATGGTTATGAAGCCATCTTCACCCAGTCCCGGGCTGAGTTTCGGCATCATCACGCCGGCCTGGAAATCCACACCGAAATCAGCGTCTCCCCGGAGGACGATGTCGAGCTGCGGCGTCTCACCATCACCAACCGCTCCCATGTGGCGCGCACACTTGAAATCACCAGCTACGCGGAATTGGTGCTCGCGACCGCTGCCGCAGATGCCGCCCATCCCGCGTTCAGCAATCTGTTCGTGCAGACCGAGTTTCTGCGACCGGCCTCCGCCCTGCTGGGCACGCGGCGCCCCGGTAGCCCGGAGGAAAAACCGCCCTGGTTGTTGCATCTCATGGTGGGTCAGGGAGGGCGCCAGGGGGAAATCTCCTGCGAAACCGACCGCGCCCGCTTTCTGGGCCGGGGTGGCAGTCTGGCCAATCCGGCGGCCTTGCAGACGGACGAACCTTTGTCGAACACGGTGGGTTCCGTGCTGGACCCGATCATTGCCTTGCGTCGCACGATCTATTTGCCGCCGCATGAGCGGGCCATGGTTGATTTGGTTCTGGGCGTGACGGAGAGCCGGGAAAGTGCGCTGGCACAGGTGGAAAAATACCAAAGCCCGCGGATGGCCGACCGTACCTTTGATTTGGCCTGGACGCACAGTCAGGTGGCCTTGCACCAGCTCAACGCCACCGAGGCCGAGGCCCAAATCTATGGCCGGCTGGCGGGCGCATTGATTTACGCCGACCCAGCCCGCCGCGCCAGTCCCAGCGTACTGTCCAGCAACCGGCGCGGCCAGAGCGGACTCTGGAGCCTGGGCATTTCCGGGGATGTGCCGATTGTGCTGCTCCATATCAGTGACCTGGCTAATTTAGAAATTGCCCGGCAGATCATCCGGGCGCACGCCTATTGGCGGATGAAGGGACTGACCGTCGAATTGGTGATTTTGAACGAGGATGTTTCCGGCTACCGCCAGTCCCTGCATGACGCGATCACCGGCCTAATTACCTCCGGCATGGAAGGGCATTTGCTGGACCAGCCGGGGGGGCTCTTCGTAAGGCGGCTCGAACAAATTCCCAACGAGGAGCGCGTGCTCTTGCAGGCAGTGGCGCGCATTGTGCTGGACGATGAAAAAGGCACGCTCGCCGAGCAATTGGAACAGCGCGGCGTACTGGAACCCCAGGTTTCCCCCATGGTGCCCACGCGTTCGCCCACAGAGGACCTGCCGGGGCCGCTGCCCCCGCGCGAGTTGCTGTTTCCCAATGGCCTGGGCGGCTTTACGAGGGACGGCCGGGAATACGTTATCACCTTGATGCCAAACCAGATGACCCCGGCCCCATGGGTTAATGTACTGGCCAATCCCTGGTTCGGCACCCTCGTTTCTGAAAGTGGGGGCGGCTACACTTGGCTCGAAAACTCCCATGAATTCCGCCTGACACCCTGGACCAACGATCCCGTGTCGGATACTCCCGGGGAAGCCTTGTATATACGAGACGAACAGACGGGCGAATACTGGTCGCCCACGCCCCTGCCAGCGCGCGGGGCCACGCCGTACGTTATTCGCCATGGTTTTGGCTACACCGTCTTTGAACACATAGAACATGGCATTGTTTCCGAATTATGGGTCTATGTGGCCATGGATGCCCCGGTGAAATTTACCGTGCTCCGTCTACGCAATGTCTCCGGCCGGCCCCGTCGCGTGTCTGTCACCGGATATTGGGAATGGGTGCTGGGCGACCTTCGGCCGAAAAATTTACTGCATGTGCAAACCGAGGTTGATCTCAAAACCGGCGCTTTGCTGGCCCGAAACTATTACAACACCGACTTTCCGGAACGCACGGTATTTCTGGATGTGAATGAAGGCACCCGCACCCTGACCGGGGATCGCAAGGAATTCATCGGGCGTAACGGCAGCCTGGCCCGGCCGGCGGCCCTGGCCCGCACCCGGCTGTCCGGCAGGGTGGGCGCCGGGCTCGATCCCTGCGGAGCAGTGCAAGTCATTTTCAATCTGCCGGATGGACAGGAGCGGGAAACCACCTTCCGGCTTGGGGTGGGCCGCAATGCCGCGGATGTGCAGAATTTAATCCGCCGGTTTCGCCGGGGTGACGCCGCCCGGGTCGCACTGGAAGGGGTCTGGACCTATTGGAACCACACCTTGAGCGCGTTGAATGTGGAAACGCCCGACCCGGCGGTAAACATGCTGGCCAACGGCTGGTTGCTTTACCAAACCTTGAGCTGCCGGCTATGGGGCCGCACGGGCTTTTATCAATCCGGCGGGGCCTATGGCTTTCGCGACCAGCTCCAGGATGTCATGGCGCTGGTGCATGCCGAGCCCGCCCTCACCCGCGAACATCTGCTCCGTGCCGCCGCCCGTCAGTTCCGCGAAGGCGATGTGCAACATTGGTGGCACCCGCCCTCTGGCCGTGGCGTGCGCACGCATTGTTCGGATGATTACCTTTGGCTGCCATACGTCACCTGCCGTTATGTCGCTTGTGTGGCGGATACGGGCGTGCTGGACGAAAAAATCACCTTCCTGGAAGCCCGGCCACTGAAGCCGGAGGAGGAGTCGTGTTACGATTTGCCGATTCGTTCCCCGGAATCCGCCACGCTGTATGAGCATTGTGTGCGCGCCATTGAAAACGGACTGAAATTAGGCGCGCATGGACTGCCGCTGATGGGAACGTGTGATTGGAATGACGGCATGAACCGGGTGGGCAACCAAGGTCGGGGTGAAAGTGTCTGGCTGGCATTCTTTCTGTACGACGTGCTCACCCAATTTGCCGCACTGGCGCTCAGCCGGAATGATGCCGGCTTTGCCGAACGCTGTTCGACCCAAGCTCGGCGGCTGCAACAAAATATTGAGTTGAACGCCTGGGATGGTCAGTGGTACCGGCGCGCTTACTTTGACAGTGGGGAGCCGCTCGGGTCTGCCAAAAATCTGGAATGCCAGATTGATTCATTACCGCAAAGCTGGTCCGTGATCAGCGGGGCTGGCGATCCATCGCGTTCGCGCCTGGCGATGGCCCAAGTGGACCAGCGCCTCGTCCGCCGGACGGAGGGCTTGATCCAACTATTCGATCCACCCTTCGATCATTCGACCCTTAACCCCGGATATATCAAGGGCTACATCCCCGGCGTGCGCGAGAATGGTGGCCAATACACCCACGGAGCCATTTGGACGGCCATGGCCAGTGCCCTCCTGGGGGACACTGAACGAGCTTGGGAGTACTTTGACCTCTTGAATCCGATTCATCACGGTGGCACGGCTCGGGACATCGCTATTTACAAAGTGGAGCCCTACGTCGTGGCGGCGGATGTCTATGCCATGGCACCGCATATCGGCCGCGGTGGCTGGACATGGTACACGGGGTCGGCTGGCTGGATGTACCGGCTGTTGACCGAAACCCTCCTGGGTGTGAACCTGGTCGGGGACCAACTCCAACTGACGCCCCGCCTGCCGCAAAGCTGGACCGCCTATAAGATCCATTATCGCTACCGCCAGACTATGTATCATATTACGATTACCCGTCCTCCCTCCGGGGTGTATGGCCTGCCCAAGCTCCTGGTGGACGGATGCGAATGCCCTGGCTCGAACATTCATTTGGTGGATGACCACAAGGAGCATTTGGTGTCCTTTCAATTGGGAACAGTGGAATACTTTGAAAAAATACCCGGCCTGGCTTAAATTTCTCTGGATCATTTGCATCAAATCATGAATTTTCGCCATGTTGCGGCCGGGTTGGCCTTCCTGCTCGCTGGCTGGACCTGCACAGCCCCGGCCCAGACCATCTTTAACCAAAACTTCGATGGTGGCTACACCGGCACCTTTGGTACTTCCAGCTATGCCGGCGGCAGTCCGTCCGGGGGGACCAACTATGTTATTTCCACGGGTGGGAATCCCAACGGGGCCTGGCAGGAGAGCATGACGCCCACCACGGCGAATGATTATTACACTGGCCAGGTGCAGTTAATGACGGTCACCGGCAACAGCGACACTAACCCGGCCGATTATCTGCTTTCCTTCGACGCCAAAGGCAGTCAGGCCGCCAACCTCCAGTTTATCGTCCAAACTTGGTCGGGCACCTATTACGGGGGCAGTTTAACGATTAACGCCACCGTCAACGATCCCTTAACCGCCGCCAATAGCTGGCAGCCATTCATGGTGAATCTCGGCAGTATCACCTCGGCGAATGCCAATGGCGGTACGTGGCAGCTTAACTTCCAAATCAATGCGTCCCAATGGGGCGGTCCCGGCCAGACTGACACAGTGGCCATTGACAATATCGTGCTCCAGCACCAGACCAATCCCATCCAGCTTACCGCGTCGCCCAATCCCTCGACCTTTGGCAGCGCGGTGAATTTCACGGCCACGGTCCGCACCAATGGCGTGAAGGCGGGCAATGCCACCGGCACGGTGGTCTTCGCCTATGCGGGCCGCGCCTTCAGCACCAATGCGGTAAGTGGCGGCAGCGCCACCAGCGCCAGCATCACGAACCTGCCCGTGGGCACCGACCTGGTGATGGCCAGTTATTTCGGGGGCAATTATTCCGGGAGCACCAACACCCTTAACCAAGTGGTGAATATCGCCGCCGGCGTGGCTCAGGCGAATTTGGCTTTATACACCGACAATCTGGTCAATGGCTTCCAAAACTGGAGCTGGGCGGCGGTCAACGCGGCCAGTGCCGCGCCGTCGCCGGTGCATTCGGGCACGTATGCCCTCAGTGTTACCGACCGGGGCAATTACCAGGCGCTGGTGCTGGCCCGTTCGGAATTCAATACCACCCCTTATTCGAGCCTGTCTTTTTGGATTCATGGCGGCACTGCGGGCGGCCAGCAATTGCAAGTCTGGGGTTTGCTGAACGGCACCAATCAAGTGGCCTATCCGCTGGCCCCGCTGGCCGCCAACACCTGGCGGCAAATTATCATCCCGCTCGCCTCCCTGGGCGTTTCCAACCGGCCGAATGTCACGGGTTTTTGGTTGCAAGGCAACGCGGGCGGGGCCGCCCAGCCGACCTTTTACGTGGATGATGTGCAACTCGTGGCCGCCTCCACACCGGCAGTCGTTCACTTGGGCATTGATGCCGGCCCAGTGCTGCGCACGGTCGATGCCCGGCATTTCGGGCTGAATGCCGCCACTTGGGACGCCAGCCTCGGTAATAATGCCACCCTGGCCCGGCTCCAGGAAATGGGGTGTCAAACCCTGCGCTGGCCCGGCGGCTCCACTTCCGACGAATATCACTGGGCCGCTGACCCCGGTGGGAACGCCATTTTTACGCACCTTGCCACCAATTTAAGCGCCCAGGTTTTCACCACCGTCAACTATGGCACCGGCACGCCCGCTGAGGCGGCCGCCTGGGTGCTGGCCGCGAATAAAACGAACGGGTGCGGTTTCAAATATTGGGAAATTGGGAACGAGTGTTATGGCACTTGGGAAACGGATTCCAATGCCGTTCCCCATGATCCTTACACTTACGCCACGCGGGCCGCCTCTTATCTGCAACAAATGAAGGCTGCCTACCCCAATGTGCCGATCAGGGTGGGGGTGGTGGTGGCACCGGGCGAGGGAACTTACGTCAATAATTCGAACCATTTCGCTTATAATTCGCGAACCCACACCACCAACTATGGCTGGACGCCCATCGTCTTGTCCCAGTTAAAAAGCCTGGGCGTCATCCCCGATTTCCTGATTCACCATTTTTACTGGCAATATACCACCTCCGGCTGGATGCCTGGCGCGGCCTCTTCGGACAGCGACGCCTTGCTGTTGCAGGTGGCGGAAAATCCCTGTCCGCTCAACTGGAGCGACTGGGCGAGCGCCGCCGCCAATTTGCGCCAGCAAATTACGGATTATTTGGGACCCACCGCCACCAATGTGGAACTTTGTGTCACCGAAAACAACTGCGATGCCGGGGCCATGGGCCGGCAATCCACCAGCCTGGTTAATGCCCTGTATCTCGCCGACAGCACCAGCCAGTTGATTAAAACCGAATTTAAATCTTATCTCTGGTGGGATTTGCAAAATGGGGCCGACACCAGCGGTGATTTTGATCCCACCCTCTATGGCTGGAGATTGAATGGCGATTACGGCGTGCTGGATGCCGCCGCTAATCCATATCCCACCTTTTACGCGGAAAAACTCCTGCAATATTTCGCCCGCCCGGCCGATGCGGTACTCAATGCCACCAGTGATTCGCTGCTGCTCTCCGCCTATGCCGTGCACCGCACCAATGGTGCGCTCTCCCTGCTGGTCATCAACAAGGCCATGACCACCAACCTCCTGGCGCAGATCGTACTGACCAATTTTATTCCGGCGGCAGCCGCGACCATTCGCTCATACGGGCTCCCGCAAGATCTGGCAGCGCAAACCAACGCAGCGGCCGGGTGGCAGGATGTGGCCACCACGAATTTCCCCGCCGCCAGCGCCAATTTCAGCTATGCCTTTCCGCCCTTGTCACTGACCCTGTTCACGCTGGCCCCCGCGCCTGCAACGCTTTCCGTTGCCGCCGTAAAATCGGGCCAGGTGCAATTGCTCCTGCACGGGCAGCCCGGCACCCCGTACGTCCTGCAAAGCTCGGCCGATTTGCGCAGTTGGACCGCCGTGGCCACCAACTCCCTGGTAACCAATTCCCTGACCATCACTCTCCCCGTGGCCGCGGGGGCAACGCATCAATATTACCGCTCGCTCTGGCAGCCCTAGCCGGTTCAACTGGCGGGTTGGAGTTCGCCATGCTTCGCTGGCGCGGCGTGCAGGACATCGTCACCGCGCCAGCAACATCACCTCGCCGCCTTCGATCGGCCGGTGTCCATTGCGGCCTTCACAGGCTGACATTTCCTCGTTCCAAATCGCCTGCACCTCGGGCGGTGCCTGGTCCGGGGCGCTGTGGCTCACCCAGGTGAATACCTCTACAAAACGCATCCCGCCCTCCGGTTCCCGGTCGCGCACAACGATGTGGGGCTTGCCCACCACCAAATGGTGCCGCTGGTAAATCACCCAGGCCCGCAACAATAAGGTCTGAAAGGCGGCCTCTTTGCCAGGCTGCACGTGATAGGTAATCAGTACGGTCTCCGGGATGTCCCAAGCCGCGTGGTGCGGTCGTCGAACCGCAGTGGACGGGAGGGTGGTACACCCAGCCAAAGCCACCAGCACCAGCAACAGCAACAGAAAGATATGCCCCAATCTCATGGTTGTCACCATAAGGAGGATCCACGCGTTTGTCCAACCGGCAAATCCCCCGCCTACGGGATCGGGAAAATAGTTGCCCCTGCCTTGTAACTTTTTGCCCCCTTCCGGATACTCTTAGCATGGAAGCTCGTTCGCTCACGTTTCATGAACTGTACTGCCGGCATGCGGCGGAGGTTTACCGCTTTGCCTATTGGCTCGCGGGGAATGATGCCGATGCCAAGGATCTCGTTTCCGAGACCTTTGTACGGGCGTGGACGGCCGCAGCGGAACCGCGCGGGGAGACGATCAAAGCCTATTTGTTTACGATCACCCGCAATTTGCACCGGCAACAGTGGCGACGACAGTCCCGGCTCGAGGAATTATTGGAAACGCTGCCGGATGCCACCGCGCCACCGGATGAAGCGGTCGAGCGGCAGGAAGAATACGCCCGCATTTGGGCGGCCGTGCAGGCGTTGGAAGAAATTGACCGCACTGTGCTCATGCTCCGGGCGGAACAAGATTTGTCGTACGAAGAAATTGCCGCCGTGACCGGCCTGTCGGTCGGCGCTGCCAAAGTCCGGGTCTTTCGCGCCCGGGCAAAACTGGCCGAAAGCGTTAATGCAACTCAACTGTTAAACCAAATCAAACCATGAAAATAACCGAAAACGTTATCAACGACCTGATTCCCCTCTATGCGGTAAACGAATGCAGTCCGGATACGCGGCTGTTGGTGGAGGAATATCTGCGCCAAAATCCCGCCCGGGCGGCGGAAATTCAGCGAATCCTTATGACGCCCCTACCCCAGTCACAACCCGCCGGCCTGGAGCAGGCCGAGGTCACGGCCTTGCGCGAAGCCCGGCGCCGGTTGGGACGGCAAAAATGGCTCATGGGGCTCGCCATCTTCTTCTCCCTGCTCCCCATGGCTTTTGTTTATGCCAATGGCCAGTCCTGGTGGTTGCTCCGCGATGCCCCGGGCAGCGCCGCCGTTTACGGGGTAATCGCCCTGATATTATGGGTCGCTTATGCCCGGGAACGCCAGCATCCACGCAGTTTGTAAGCATGGCCATTAGCCTGCCCGCTGGCTGGGAAATAGAACTGGTGGGCGGGGATCATTCGATCAATAAAAAATATTTCAATATTTGCGTAACGTTTGTCAAAAAATGCTTAAGTGTTAGGTGTGGGCAGAAATTTAACTGTACAGCCGATCCCTGGAAGCCCACTTCCAACCGGCCAAATGAACAACAACAACAACCAACAAATAGTCGCCATGAAAAACATCATTATTATTGCCGCCGCTGTCATCGTCCCTGCCCTGTGTGCCACCGTAGTTCAATTGGACAATTACCACCAGGCCGTGTTGAAGTCGTACGCTGAGGAAAATGTGACCTTGCAATCGGCCATCACCCGGGGCGAAGCCCGGGTGGAAGCCAGCCATCAGACCATTAGCGAGTTAAAAGCTAAATTGAACTTGTTGACCAACAGCTCCAACGGGGAGATTAAAGCCAGCAACATTTGAGCTGGCCCGAGAGGTTGGCGACCAAGCGCATCCCGCCGGTTCTGGGCGACCGGCGGGATGTTCGCCCAAAACCAAATGAGTCGAGGCCCGCCGCTTCATAATTAAAGTCCATTTTTACCCTCCCTTTTTGACCGTGCTTTTTTCCGCCAGCATGGCCAGACACTTAACCACCCGCCGGGCGCGCGTTTCCGCCTTTTTCGCCGCACAAATCCAGTCGACCATCTCTTTTTTATGGGAGTAGGAGAACCGGGAGAAAATCCTGGCCGAGACGGGCTCGGTTTTCAGGGCGGCCCGAAGGTCGGCGGGAACCGCGACCTTCCGGGGATGCGGATCCTGCACCATGACGATTGACACCGTGTCACCCAGGCGCGCTTTGGCCCCCGCCAGCAAGGTTTTATTGATATGCAAGTAGTGCGTGCCATCCCCATTCGGTTTAAGGGAATTGCGAAAGGGAAAACCATTTACTGTCCCGGCCACCGGCACCTGGGCTTTGCTCCCAAAAACCTTCGCCACGTCAAAAGGGATGTCGACTTGCGTCCACGCAGCCTTCGGCCCGCGCCCCGCAATGAGGGCGTGAAATTGTTGTTTCATGCTAATGTTCCGCCCGGGTGAGCGGCTGGTTGAGTGTTCCTTCTTTTGATAATTAAGCCAACGCCAGCTGGCCTGTCAATTGCGAAAGCGCCATAGGGTGTGAGCCAAATTTCTTCCTTCGCCCGCGCCTTGCCCCGGAGGGGCGCCGGAAATTAGCCGGGGGCACCTGTCCGCCATAGCTCTGTGCGCAGGCGGAAGCTTTGCGCCGCCCCCGGTACCCAGCCCGGAACCATCGCGCCCCGGCCGGGGCGCTGGAAAATGGCGAATCCATGCAATCCCTAGACTTCTAGATATTTATTATGCCAAAACCCGTGAAAATGAACCTGCCCGAAGAATTTTGTCTCACACCCAGCGCCGGCTTTGCCCGTCAATTTTTCTGGTCCAGCTCCATTTAATTTGTAACATTAGTTCAGATTTGCTTCTGAGCAGGTCGTATGGATGCACCCAAATCAGGTTTGAATATGGAGCAAAAATGTCCTCAATGTGGCGCCGAACTCGCGGCCGGCGGCTTGGGTGGGTTATGCCCTGCCTGCATGCTCAAACAAGGGGCGGCTGATTCCGCGCCCCCGCAGGATATGTACGGCTTTCAACCACCCACAGTGGCGGAATTGGCCGCGCTGTTTCCCCAGTTGGAAATTATCCGCCTCTTGGGGCGGGGCGGCATGGGGGCCGTTTACCAGGCCCGGCAACCCCTGCTGGATCGCATGGTGGCGTTAAAAATTCTTCCCGCCCAACTCAACCGGGGCACTGACTTTTCTGACCGGTTTACCCGTGAAGCCCGGGCGCTGGCGAAGTTGAATCATCCCAACATCGTCATGGTTTATGATTTTGGCCAGATGAATGGCCAGCCTTATTTCATCATGGAGTTTGTGGATGGGCTTAATTTGCGGCAGCTTGAGCACGAGGGCAAATTAAACCCGGCCCAGGCTCTGCAAATTGTGCCACAGATTTGCGAGGCCCTCCAATTTGCGCATGATGCCGGCATTGTGCACCGGGACATCAAACCGGATAATATTTTGCTGGATAAAAAAGGCCGGGTGAAAATTGCGGACTTTGGCATTGCCAAGATTGTTGGACCGGGGGCCGATCCGGCCATCCCGGTGACCCAGGGGATTATTGGCACGCCGCATTACATGGCCCCCGAGCAAATGAACCGGCCTCAGAGCGTGGATCACCGGGCGGATATTTTCTCCCTCGGGGTCGTCTTTTATGAAATGCTCACGGGCGAACTGCCACTGGGCAAATTTGGCCCGCCGTCCTCCGGTCCCAAGGGCTTGCGCGTGGATGTGCGGCTGGATGAAGTGGTGTTCCGCGCCCTGGAGCGGGAGCCCGACCGCCGTTACCAGCATGCCAGCCAGGTGAAAACGGCGGTGGAAACCATTGCCGGCACCCTGGCCGCAAACCCGCCCGGGGCCTCGCATTCTGGAGTCACGCACGAGGCGCTGATCGCGCGCGATTATCAACTGGGCATCCGCCATTGCCTCCGCCGGGGCTGGACCTTGGTGAAGTCCGATTTCTGGTCCTTCGTGGGCATCACCGCCTTGGTCCTGGCCCTGATGCTGGTGTCCACCAGCACCTTTGGCTCCGTGGGCTCCAGCCAGAGCGGCTCGTTCCAAGGGGTGGCCGTGCTGGCCATGCTGCTCACCGGCCCCTTGATCGCCGGGCTTTATCTTTATTTCTTGAAAAAAATCCGCCGCGAGCCGGCCACTGTGGAGACGGCGTTTTCGGGCTTTTCCAAACGATTTCTCCATCTGTTCCTGGCCAGCTTCGCCGTCACCGCGCTGACCATCCTGGGCTTTTTCTGCTTTGTCATCCCCGGCATTTATTTGTGCGTCGGCTGGCTCTTTACCCTGCTGCTGGTGATCGACAAAGGTCTGGATTTTTGGCCAGCCATGGAATTAAGCCGCAAGGTCGTGCATAAACACTGGTGGAAAGTGTTGCTGTTGATGCTGGTTTTTGGCGGTCTTTACCTGGTCGGTTTCATGGCCTGCGGGGTGGGCATTTTTCTAGCGGCCCCAGTGGCCATTGCCATGCTGGTTTATGCCTATGAGGATATGTTTGGCCTGGGCCAGCCGCCCGCCCCGGTGCCGGTCCGTCCATTGGCTGCCTCACCGGTCGCCCCGGCCCCGGCCCCGGCCATTGGTCCGGCCGGCACCATGGTCGTGCCCAACGAGTTTATCGCGCCGGCCGCCGCCGCCGGAGGGAATCCGCCGCCACCGGTGGTTCCGCCGCCTCCCTTGGGGGCCGTGCCCCCGGCGGGTGGCCTGCCGCCCCGGCCCGCTACGAATGCCCCGGGCAACGGCAAATGGATCATAATCGCAGCCATTGTGGGCTTGGTGGGACTGCTGCTTTTGATCGCCCTGGTGGCTGTGCTGCCCAGCTTCAATTTCCCATGGGGCAGGCATCAGGCAGTGCACCAATTCGGTAACTCCAGCATCCATTTCCAGCCGGTGGCCCCACTGGCACCAAGCACCCCGTTGCCCCCCCTCCCGCCGCGCAGCCGGGCCTGGCAGGCGCTGACTGGCCGCTTGCACCAAGAACTGGCCTCCGTCCCGGCTAGTTTTGACGATTTCAGTCTCGCGTCCGCCAATTCCAGCAATGTGGTGATCAGCTTCGCTGGCTTGCAAAGCGGGCTGCCGGAATCCGCCGGCACCCCGCCCGGCGGCATCTATGTGAGCAATGAAGATGCAGTGGTTTCCTTGTCCGCCGACAAAGGCATTCAGGTATTCGATAAAAAAGACCACAGCCACGTGGCTTTCTCCCTCCCGGGACTGCATATCAATGTGAACAAAACGGGTTTCAAATCCGCGCCCGCGATGGCGGGCGCATTGGTCGGCGTTCCCGCCAATGCTGGCAGCTGGAAATTCACCGGCACCAGCCAACTGGCAGGGGTGGCCTTTACCCTCACCAACCTGGACCTACCCGCCCTGCTGGCCGAGGGCGCGGCCATGGCAGCCCAGGGCGTAGTGCAGGCGGCTTCCCAGGATGTCCTCCAGTCCCGCCTGGAAGCAGCAGAAACCATTTCCGACGCCAGTGACAAGGATGACGCCCTCAAGACGCTGGCCGTGGACGCCGCCCAGGCTGGCGACTTCGCCTTGGCCAAACAAGCCCTGGAACAAATCAGCGATGTGGATGTCCACGACCCGGCAGCCCGCCGATGCATGCAGACTCTGGTTAAAGCCGGACATCGCAAGGAAGCCATGGAAATGGCTAAAATCATCCAAGATACCGACACCCGCGACCAAGCCCTGCTGGAACTGGCCAAGTAAGCTGGTTTGAAGACGGCAAAGCGCCGCGAAAGGGCTTCGCCGACCGGCTCTGCAATGGCATACGGGTGCCTCCCCAAGACTGCGCCACAAACGCCTTCCAGATCGATGCTACCCGCTGCCTTCCCCGCTATGGGGCTGCTCCCGAAGGCCATCGCCTAATTTCTTTTTGCTTTTGGCAGGGCAATAAAAGTTGTAGTATTAACAACTTAAAGTGAGCAGTGCGGCATCAATCCGGCTATATATAAAGCGAACGATATGAATTCCATGAGGTCTCTGTGGCAAATGAATCAACGTCTGGCCGGTGGCGCCCTGCTCGGGCTGCTGCTCCTGCCATTGGCCGGTTGCGGCGATAATGACGTCAAGGTTTACAAAGTCGCCAAAGCAGATGATGCAACCACGCCCGCCGCGACCACCGCCCCCGGGGACATGAGTGCCCCGACCGCCAGTGCCCAAACCACGGTGCCCCAGCTGAAATGGACCCTCCCGGAGGGCTGGGCGGCCAAGCCGGCCGGGGAAATGCGCCTTGCCAGCTTTGCGGCCCCCGGCAAGGATGGCAAATCTGTGGATATTTCCATTGTTCCGCTGCCCGGCATGGCCGGCGGGGATTTAAACAATCTCAATCGCTGGCGCGGTCAGGTGGGCTTGGAACCCATCACGGCTGATGATTTCTCCAAACAAGGCGAACCCGTCACAATCGGCGGTAGCCAGAGCGTATTGTTTGACCTTGCCGGAACGCCCGCCGGAGCCGCCGGCATGGGGGCCATTACCGCCGGTGCGGATGGCAAGGCGCGCATTCTCGCCGTGGCGCTGCATCGCGACGATATGATGTGGTTCTTTAAGGCGACGGGCGACAATGATTCGGTTGGCCTCCAAAAGGCCAATTTCATCGCCTTCCTGAAATCCCTGCAATTTGTCGCACCGGACGCCAGCGCCGCCCTGCCTCCGGATCATCCGCCCATTGGCGGGGACAGCCTGCCCCCGATGGGTGGCACGGCTCCCGCTGCGGCTGCCGCAGCTCCGGCTGGCATTCTGCCCGCGTGGACCGTTCCGGCCGCCTGGACCGCCGAACCCCCGTCCGCCATGCTGCTCGCCCGATTTACCGCCACCGAAAATACCGCCAAGGCCGACATTACCGTGAGCTCTTTCCCGGGTGATGTCGGAGGCTTGCTCGCCAATGTGAATCGCTGGCGCCGGCAGATTTCCCTGCCACCGCTGGATGACGCCGGCCTGACCGCCGCCGTAACCGCCCTCAGCACCACTGCCGGCCCGGCGTCGCAAGTGGATATTACCGGCACGGATGCCAAAACCAGCCAGCCCGCCCAGCTCGTGGGTGTGATTCTGCCGCTGAATGGCCAGACTTGGTTCTACAAACTCATGGGCGATGCCTCCGTGGTCGAGCATCAAAAGGCAGCCTTCTTGCAATTCGTCCAAACGGTAAAATACTAACATGTTCCTGGAACGGCTCATCAAGTTTTTCGCGTCCCTGCGGCTGACCGTGGTCTGTCTCGGCTTCGGGATGGTGCTGATCTTCACCGGCACCCTGGCGCAGGTTCACCTGGGCTTGTACAAGGCGCAAAATGAGTTCTTCCGCAGCTTCTTCGTTTACTGGCAATCTGAGCATTTCGCCTGGAAAATCCCCGTGCTGCCGGGGGGGTACTTGGTGGGTGGGATCCTGCTCCTCAATCTCGTGGCGGCCCATTGTGAACGCTTTTCGTTCAGCCGCAAAAAAGCCGGCATTTGGATGATCCATGTGGGCTTGATCATGCTGCTGGTGGGCCAGTTGCTCACCGACATGCTGGCGGTGGAAAGCCAGTTGCACCTGCGCGTGGGGGACAGCCGCAACTATTCCGAATCCGATCGCGAATTTGAGCTGGCCATCACCGATGTAACGGACCAGGACGCCGACAAGGTCGTGGCAATCCCGGAACATCTGCTCCTGAAACAGGGCACCATCAGTCATCCCCAGCTTCCCTTCACGCTCAAGGTGACTAAATTTTACGCCAACTCCGCCGTCACCAATCATCCAGCGGCGGGTTTTGAAGCTTCCGGAGCCTCGGGTGGCCTGGGAGCCACGGGGGTCTGGTACAAGTCCATAGCGCGTGAAACCGTAATGAACCTCCGGGACCTGCCCTCCGGCCTGGTGGAAATCGTGACCCCGACGGGTTCGGCCGGCACCTACATGGTCTCCGCCTTCTTCGGCCAACCGCAGAAAATCACCGTGGGCAGCCGCACCTACACCTTGATGCTGCGCATGGAGCGCTTCTACAAGCCCTACAGCCTGCGCTTGCTGGAATTCAAGCACGACGTCTACAAGGGCACCGATGTGCCCAAGAACTTCTCCAGCCGCATCGTGCTGGACCGCCCGGCCACCGGCGAACACCGCGACGTGCTGATTTACATGAACAATCCCCTGCGTTACGACGGCGAAACGTATTATCAAGCGAGTTTTGATGAGGATGACGGCGGCACCATTCTGCAAGTAGTCCACAACCCGAGCTGGGTCACTCCCTACCTGGCCTGTCTGCTGGTGGGGGCCGGCTTGATCACCCAATTTCTCTCGCACTTGGTTCCCTTTTTACAACGGAGGCGCACGGTATGAAAAAATGGATTCCCTGGCTGATTGTAGCCATCCTGGCCGGCTGGCTGGCCAGCAGTTTCAACCAACCGACGGAGAAGCGATTTCACACGCGTGAATTCGGTCAACTCCCCGTGTTGCTCAATGGCCGGATTCAACCCTTTGATTCCGTGGCGCGCAATTCCCTCCTCCAGATGCGCGCCAGCCAGCTCATTCGCCAGCTCTCCGCCGAACAACTCGAGGCCGCCGGCACCAACGCCCCCACCTCGGAAGCCCTCACCGCCGACGACTGGCTGGTGGAGGTTATGATGAAGCCCATTGCGGCAGACAACCGCCCCGTTTTTCGCATCGACAACCTCGAACTGCTTAACCTGCTCGGACTGCCCGAGAAGCAGAAGTTTTATTCCCTGAACGAAATCCGGCCGCATATTGAGGACATCGAAACCCAGGCCACCCGGATTGAAAAAATCGAGGCCCCCAACCGCAGCGCCTTCGAGCGGCAGTTGATGAAGCTCTACAACGCCACCGCGCTCTTTCAGCGGTTGAAAATCACCCTCTGCCCGCCGGATTCCCGCAACTTCGCCGTGGAACTCGCCGAGTACCAAAAGCTCATTCCCGATGGCATCACCGCCGTGCGCGCGAAGGAAGCTGGCAAAAAATACGACGAAAACACCCTCAACGAATTCCTGGGTTATCTCTCCGAATTCGACAACATGACCCGCTTCGCTTATCCGCTGGTCATTCCGCCGTTGCAGAATGCCAAGTCCAAGGATGACTGGCAGACCATCGGGGCCAACCTGATGGCCCTTTCCCGGGGCGGTGAATTGAGTCCGCCGGTGCAGAGTTTCGTGACCATGACCACCGCTTACCAGAACAACCAGCCGGATGTCTTCAATCAGTCTGTGAAAGAATACAGTCAATGGGTCGGGCAATGGTATGCCCAGGAAACCAACAAAGGCCGAAAAGAAGCCTTCTACAATTATTACCAGGCATTTTACAAATCCATCATTCTGTACGTCCTGGCTTTTCTGCTCGCGGCGGGAGCCTTGTTAACTTTTGCCATTTCGCCCAAGACTTCGGAAGTCCTCCGCCGCACCGCCTTTTATTTAATTATTCTGACGGCCCTCTTGCATACCTATGCCATCGCTTTCCGCATGGTGCTGGAAGGCCGCCCACCAGTTACTAATCTGTACTCCTCAGCCATCTTCATTGGCTGGGGTTGTGTCATCTTGGGCATTCTTTTGGAACGGGTCTTTGCGGTGGGCCTGGGCAGCGCCGTGGCCGCGTTTGCCGGTTTTGTCACCCTAATCATCGCGCAAAACCTGGCGATTGATGGCGACACCATGGAAATGATGCGCGCGGTGCTGGACACCAACTTCTGGCTGGCCACGCACGTGGTCGTGGTCACACTTGGCTATGCCAGCACCTTCATGGCCGGGTTCCTGGCCATCACCTTCATCCTGCTTGGCCTGTTCACCCCCCTGCTCCGCCAAAAAGTTGGGCAACTGGAGCTGGGCAAAGTCCTCACCAAGATGGTCTATGCCATCGTCTGCTTCGCCACCCTGTTCAGCTTCGTGGGCACCGTGCTTGGCGGCATCTGGGCCGACCAATCCTGGGGCCGCTTCTGGGGCTGGGACCCCAAGGAGAACGGCGCGCTGCTGATCGTGATCTGGAATGCCATCATCCTGCATGCCCGCTGGGGCGGCCTGGTCCGTGACCGGGGCATCATGATTCTCGCCGTCTGTGGCAATATTGTCACCAGCTTTTCCTGGTTCGGTGTCAACATGCTGGGCATTGGCCTTCACAGCTACGGCTTCATGGATGCCGCCTTCAACTGGCTTATGATGTTCATTGGCAGCCAGGTCACCATCATCATCCTTGGACTGCTCCCCTTCAGCCTCTGGCTCAGCTTTAAAACCAAGCCCCAAGCCCCGGCAACTGTTATTCCTCCCCGAACGGTGCCGGCCAAGTAAACTGGCCCCGACAGCCGCCAGCATGACCGTGTCCGCTGGCCCGCTTTTTAGCACGAGCAGTGCCGCTTGGAGCCGATGCAAGGCCTGCCCTTTGACTACTTCGCACTGGCAAATACCTCCGGAATTTTCACCAGTAATTGTAGTCCATTGGTATCTACAGCAAGGCACTTCCCCAATCCGGCAGTTTCACCAGAACGGTAAATCCTCCAACCGTTGATTTGCGCAAGCAACAATTGGTTTTAAAAAATTTAAGAAACTTTATTTAATTTTGGCGTCTTAACGTCCGCTTAAGCTTGCCTGGTGTAAAGTGGTCCCATGATAAACGCATTCGTTAACAGCAACCAACGGTCGCCGGCAGCTCGGCCCCGGACGATGCGCTGCTTCCAGGCCGCAACACCAACCGCCTGGAACGGGATCCAATTTCCGTGCCCGAACCGGCAGTTTGGCAGCCCAATGCTGCCGATACCGGCGGACTTGGGGAATTAACAGTCAACCAAACAAAAACAACAAAAAACCAAACCGGAAAATTATGAAAAATAAAATACTCCTCCTGACCCTGGCGCTCAGCGCCTCCACCGGGCTGCTCCTGGCCCAAGACAATATGCCGCCGATGGACGGCCAGCAACCCCCGGCCGGGGAACACGGCCAGCGGGGTCCGCGCGGTGGCGGCGGGCTCCACCTGCTGCCGCCCGGAGCGGAACAGAAATTGAACCTGACGGACGAGCAGAAGAAGCAAGTGGCCGATTTGGAAAAGGAAGTGCGGGCCAAATTGGAAAAAATTCTGACACCCGAACAGTTAAAGCAGTTGAAACAATTGCATCCGCCGCGCCGCCAGGGTGGCGGACCGGGCGGGCCCGGGGGTGAGGGTGGTCCGAATGGCGGCCCTGGCGGCGGCCCGGGGGATGGTCCGGCCGGTGGCCCGGATGGCGCGCCCGCCGGCCCCGGGGGTGAGGAACGTCCGCCCACGGCAAATCAATAAGGATAGTTAGATACGAAAAAGCGGCCTTCGCAAGCGAAGGCCGCTTATTTCCGTCCGGCGCCCGGCGACTCGGAGGGAAATAATTGGTTTAGTTTACCGCCGTGTGATAGGCCATGGAATTACTCAGGCCCTTGAACTCGGTGGATAATTGCATTAAGGAGTCTTTCACCGGAACGGCATCCACAGCCGCCTTCGCAGCCACTTCCTTAATGGCGGCGAGGCCACCGGCGGTTAGATCGTTGGCGAGGAATTTCTGCACATCCCGCAGGTCGGACATGAACGGGGCGAAAGCAATCCGGGCGGCCTTGTATTGCTGGCCGATGCGAACGAAATGACTGGCCACCTCGGCTTGCCGGGCTTCACTCCGCTGGCGAATGTTCTCATTACGCATGGTGGCGTTTTCACTATCCCATTCAGCGAAGTAGGCGGTCCCCTGCTCTTTCATGGCGGTGTTTTTATGCGCCACATCCTTGGCCGTATTGTCCAGTGCGTCCACGGCCACGGAATAAGCCTGGTATTGCGCGCGCAAATCCGGCTGCGGATGGGCGACCAAGTCATTCAAGGCATTCAAGGCATCATCAATCTGGGAGCCACCTTTGTCAATCATGGCGGAAGATTCGCTCAAGGCAGCGGCAGTGCCGGCACTTTTGTTATAGTTGGCGGAGGCGCAACCAGTCACCAACGTGGCGGAAACCACCACTGCACACAGCAAGGCGGAGAGTAGGATATTGTTTTTCACATCCCCAGCATCTAAGAAAAAGCCACGGACCGAAATGGGGTGAAACCCGCCTTCAGTCAGATCTAATCGCATGTCCCGGCGGCCAGGCCACCGGAGCATTAATGACCGTACTCAATATCCGTAAGCAACGCCCCCAGGGAACCCGGAGTGGTATCGGTGGCCCCCCAGCCCAAATTGCCGGTGGTAAAAGCATCGGTCATCATTTGCGGGGTAACCTGGATGGATTTCACGCTAAAATCTGAATAGGCCACCACCAGTGATTTGCTGCGACTGTGGGCCATCTGCAACGGATCCACCACCGGGGCCGAGGCGCTGCCACCCGGGAGGAAATATTCATTCAAAATGCATTTTACCCCCTGGTTGAAGCTGGAGATTTTAGGGTAGCGCCGCTGATTGGGAATGCCATTCACCGTGGCATTGGTAGCCCACAAGTTCCAACAGTAAGAAGACCGCACATCGCCCGTGGCCGAGCCATTCACGCCCACGCTGGTGGTCAGCAAAGGGAGGTAGGCAATTTGGCCAAGGGGAGATGTGGCTTTGGAATTATAACTGGGGCAATAATAGACAGTGCCATCCCCCACATAACCGGCGGGATACAAAAAGCCCAAATTTTGAAAGGCCTGGTCCACCGTGATGTTTTTGGGGACCTTGACACCCGCGGAGCCCGCCGGGTCCGTGTAGATATACCTCCCGTAATGCTCAGCAGAGACTTGGTTGAACGCATGCGAAGGCAGATTTACCGGCGGTAAGTAATCCCGAAAATCGGTGGCATACATATTGGCGCCGAGCACCAGTTGCTTGACGTTGTTAATGCAGGCGACGCGCAGGGCCCTTTCTTTGGCCGAGGCGAGGGCGGGCAGCAGCATGGCCGCCAGGATGGCAATGATGGCAATGACCACCAGGAGTTCAATGAGAGTGAAGCCGCCGTCACGGCGGGAATCAGGGGACACAGATTTGCGTGGGAACATAAAAGTGATGGAGAGGAGTATGAATAAATAATAAATTATTTGGGGCCCGACAGCCATCGGATGTTCATCCGACCCGGCGCTGGCAGTGAGAAAGTTCAGGCTGGCGTGCCCCGGACCGGTGCCGGGCATAAAAAGAGCCTGCCGTCACTGGGTGCCGGCAGGCTCAGCGTTCACATGCTATCAAGGATAGACCAGGCGGTAGAAGACCGCACCATTGGCACTGTTAACCGGAATCGCCACTTGATTCGTTGTCGTGGCCCCGGCCACGTTTACCCAGTTGGTCCCCAGCCCGCTCGCCAGGCCATTGGTCTGCACCTGCAAGCGCCAGCCCGTATGATCCGCCGGCCAGGCGAGGGTTAAGACGCCGTTGGCCACACTGCTGGTAATGTTCGTCGGGTTCGGGTTCGGGGTGTACGCCACCACCACGGTGAGCTTGCCATTAATGGCCAGGCTGTTGCTCCAGCCCAGACCCGTGGCCAAAGCCGGCAGGTTGGTGATCGCGAAAGCCCCGCGGTTCGTGAGACTGGTGAATAACGTAAAGGTGTCGCCCTGCACCAGCGCGGCCCCCGTGTTAACGACCGTAAGGGTGCCACCAAAGATATTGGTGGCGGAAACAATACGATCAGAATTAGGCGTGGTGCCACGATTTAACTCCAGCGTGGTGGTCCCGCCAAAGAGAACCGTGGCGGTGTTGGCAGTGGTGTTGGTAATGGTCAGCGTGCCAATACCCGATTCACCCGGGGCCAGGCTGGATCCATTGGTCAAATTGAGCAAGCCCGCTTTCACGATGCCCGTGCCTTTCAGAGTCTGACCGGAGGCGACGGTCCAAGAATTGCTCGTGCGCGCGGTGGCATCAAACACCCCACCGAGTTGCACGTCAATGGCCGCACTGTTGGAAACTGCCCCCGCAGCCCCGAGGGTTACATTGCCATTGGTAACGATAACCAGCGTGCCATTGAACGTATTCAAGGCGTTGTTCAGGAGCACTTGGCCAGCGGCCACATTGGTGGCCGAGGAAACCGTGAGGGTGCCAGTGCCGGTTAGCGGCGAATCGAGCACCAGATTCTTCGTGGCAAACAAGGTCTGCAATGAACCACCGGCCGCCGTTACCGCAACCGTGGAATTGGTCAAATGCTGCACGCCGTCCTGCACCCGGATGATGCCGCCATTCAAGGTGACCGGATTGGTGATGAAATGGTGCACCACGGCCCCGCCGTTGCCGCCAAATTTCAATTGCGCGGTGGCCCCATTGACACTAACCGGACCAGTGCCGAGCGCGAGGTCATTCTGGTTGCCGGCACTGTCGCCGCCCAATGCCACTATGCCGTTGCTAATGACCGTGCCACCCACGTAGCTGTTCGCCCCATTGGTGAGCACCAAGGCACCCGTCCCCTGCTTGACCAGCGAGGTCAGGCTGACAATCGTGCCGTTGCTGCCAAAGGTGTAGGTGTTAACATTGTTGCTAACGATAATTGAAAGCGGAGCCAGTGAACCCTGCAAAACCACATTGGCAATGGCGGAACTATCGTCAAAGCGAACGGCATCCAGGGGGTAGAACACCGTGGGACTGCCGCTGGAGGAGAATGTGGCGCTGGTCGCCACATCCCAGAAATTGGTAACCCCGTCGCCGGTCCAGGTCAGGTTGTGGGTATTGCTGGCCACCACCAATACCAGCGCCCCAGGTGTGTTACTAAGAACGAGTGTGCCGGGCGCAGGAAGGTAACCACCGCCCAAGGTTAAGTTGGAGACCGGTCCGTTGCCCACCACGCCACTGTCATTTTTAAGCGAACCAGTATATTTGATGAGCGGGTAAATGCCCGGGCGAATGGCACCGTTGAAGGCATTGATGGCCACGGTGATAGCCCCGCTCAAATTGACGCTGCCATTGACGACCAGCAGATCATTGGATTTGGTCAGGCCAGTGACATCATCCGACAAGCTAAAGGCCAGGGTCGCGCCGGGATCCACCACCAAGTTGGTGGTCAGGGTCAAGGTACCGCCACCCGTGGCGTAACCAGGAGCAATCGTACCAGCATTTTCAACCCGGCCCTTGACGATGCCCACGCCACCCAGCGTCTGACCGGCAACCACGGTCATCAAACCATTGGTGACCAGGGCGGAAGCCTGGTTGCCCAAACTATCCGTATAGTTGGTGACGTAGCCCATTTTGGTGGCATCCAAAACCGCCGTGGGGCTGGCGAGCAGGACCGACGGCGAAGTGATCAAGTTATCCGGGACTACAACGGTCAGCGTGCCGTTGCTCACCGTGGTGGTGCCCAGATACGTGAGCAATGAGTCCGAATAAAGCAAGTTGGTGAAGGTGGCGCTGTCCGTGTTGGTCGTGATGGTGACCCCATCCAATACCAAGTTGGCGGCCCCGACTTTGACGATATTGTTCGAGCCCGAAATCGCGCCGGAATATTCACTGTTAATTCCCTTGGCCCCGATCCAGTAATTTCCGTAAGGCGTGACACTCGGTCCGGTGATGCTGCCATTACCAAACAAGGCGCCCAGATGCACCACCGTGGCATCCCGGGTAAAACTGCCGCCGCCATTGATAAAATTAAACGTGGTATTGTCACCGCCGTTGGCGGCCGTGAACCAGCGCACCCCGCCATTGGTGATGATGACCGTGCCCAGAAAATTGGAGAAGGACAAGGACCCACCGATGGACATATTGCCACCGCTATAGATATTGGTGGCGATGGCACTGCCGAGAAACTGGCCGTTGTAACTACTGCCCGTGGAGGCGGACGTAAAGGTAACCGTGGCACCGTCCGTTGTGGTGACATTCGCCGCGACCCCCGGTGATGGGTTATTCACGGTCGGCATGGAAAGACTGGCACCATTACTCGCAATCACGCCGCTCGGGCCAACTTGCCCCACATTGCCGAAGGCCAGGGTGGCGCCACCAGCCACCAAGGTGGCGTTGCTGTAGGTGTTGGCCGCATTGAGTCGGAGCGTTCCCCCGCTAACCACCAGGCCCAACTTGCCACTTATGAAACTGCCACTGGTACCACCACCCAGAACCGTGATGAGGTTGGTAACCGCTGTGGAATTAATAATACTGCCACCATTACCGTTGAGATTGCTCACCACGATGCTGGTATCCGCAATCAAAGTCCCGGCATTAATCGTTACCGGACTCTGCCCCGCACCCAGCGCATAGAAATTCGTCGCGCGCAAGGTGCCCGAGTTAATCACAGTGGGACCGGCATAATTATTGGAGGTCGTGAGTGTTTCAGTGCCATTACCCACTTTGGTGATCCCCACCGTCCCCGTGGTATTCTCAATCAAACCCGAAAACACCCCGTTGTCGTCATTGTAACCAATATTCAAAATGGACGTGGATTGCCCGCCGGTATTGTCAACGGTCCCATTGCCGTTTAGACCATTGATGGTATTGGTGTAGTTATTCAGGTCGATGACCGCCGGACTGAGCAGCAAAACATCCCCGGCCCCGGCGCTGGAAATCGCCTCATCAATGCCCAGCTTGACCACGCCGTTGCTAATGATCGTGCCACCGCTATAAGTGTTGGCCGTGGCCAGATTCAAGGTGCCCGCACCAATTTTGATCAAGCTGGTACCGCCGGCAATTTGACCGGCACCGGTGAAAGTGTAACTCGTGGCCGAGGTATCCACTTTGACACTGCTGGGAGCCATCGTGGCGGAAATGGTCACCACCGGGTTGGCCGCGCCGGTGCCATTGAAGAGCACCCCGTCATAAATATTAAAGGTGGAAGGCGTCGCACCATTCAGCCAGTTAATGGAGGTTAAACGGTCCCACACTCCGGGATTGGCAGCGTCAGTGCCGGTCCAAACCAGGCTTTTGGGGGTGTATGCTGAAACCACCATGTTCAAATTGCCACCCGAGGCAACCGTTTCCGCAATCAATCCCGCGCCCAAACCACTGCCAGTGACCAGGGTGACAAAGGCACCACTGGAGAGAATATTGCCACTTGCTTGTTGGACCAGCCGATAAGTGCCGGCGCCCAAGGGCGTGCCCGAGGCATTGTTCACCGTGATGGTGTTGCCATTGCAGGACAAAGTGCCTTGCGCGATGTACAGGGCGGGATGGCTGACATCCCCGGCGAAGGTCGTGGGAACATAGGTGAGATTGACATTGCGCGACAACAAATTCACCGTGCCTGCGGGATCTGCCTTGATGGTGGCGGCCGTTGAACCAACAAGGATGCCTGTGCCATTGGCACTCAGGGCCTTGGTGGTCAGTGCGTACGAAACCGGCCCCAAGGGTGACACATCAAACACTGCGCCGGCATTGATAATCAAATTAGCCCCAATTCCCAAAGCGCTGGGATCACTAACCTGGCTGGTGCCCGCATCCACCGACCAGCGGCCCGCATAGGTGGAGGCACTGGAAAAGACCACGGTTCCCGGTCCGGAAAGATGCAGCAGCGTGTCCGCCGCGCCGCCCAGCAGGGTGTTGGCCGCATTGCCAAGCGTAAACACACTGGCGGAGGTGGCCGTGGCGATCGTGGCGGCCAGCCCGGCCGTGGCGCCGACGGTAACCCCATTGATCGTGCCGCTGCCGTTCATGAGCAGGGTGCCACCCGCGCCGAGAGTAACCCCATTGTTATTCAAGGTTACGCCGTCGATTTGGAGGATGGCTGTGGGGGCGGAACCATTCGTGGCCACCACAATATTGCCCAAGGTGATCGCACCCAGGGAGCCTGGATCCTGCACTTCCAAAGTGCCACCACCGACGAATACATGCGCCAGATTTCCGGCGCTGGTTTTCTGCGGCAGGTCATTGGCACCCGCCAGAATCCAGCGACCGGCTTCATTTTTATCAATCTGGATGGCTCCGGAAGCACTGGCGTTATCTTGAATCTGCAGAATCGTGTTGGCCCCGGGATTGGACCCTTCCAACCAAAGATCCAGCGGACGGGTGGCGGCGGACTCATTAAAGATATTACTGAAAGTCAGGGTGGCCGTGGCCAGGGCGGCATTGTTCGTGATATCGAACCGGCCATTCGTGCTGGAGGGCAGCTTGATCCGCACCGTGCCGCCAAAAGTAATGGGATTCACCACATCATTGCTGACCAGCAAGGAACCAGCATTGACGAAATAAAGATAATTGACCCCGTCATTTGTGCCCAACACATAAGCCCCGCACGCCGGCCCCATGAAAATATTAGTTTTAATGCTGCGCGTGTTGTCATACTGAATGGGATTGGACGCCCCACCAATGGTGGTAACGGCAGAATTGAAGATGACCTGATCGGCATTGGCCGCACTATTCAAGGCACCGGGTACTACTTTGCCGGTCCAGTTCAAAACATTGGTCCAAGTTGCATCCACCGGTGCATTGGTCCACACATAATTGGCCGCTTGAGTGTGCGAATTCGAGAGAGTCAGGCCCAAAGCCAGTAAAAACAGGGCAAAGGCGGGCCACGATTGACCAGGTTTTATCAGTAAAGGTGGGGCTATACGGGTGTTCATAATGATTTAAGGACTCTGCCTTTGGTTTTGGCGCGGCTTACGGTTACTTGTGCTCGATCACGGTATTACTTGTCATTTACAAGGTTAAACCCGCAACGATGCATTGCGGACTTAGCCAGAACAATTGGGTTTACCCATCCAACTTAGACGTGTCCGGCCGGACAAACAACGCCATTTTGCGTAAGTTAATCTCCAATTTGCGACATAGCTGGGGTGAATTTGCGCCGCCAGGCCAGCGGACTCATTTTTTTGGTGGCGCGAAAGTACCGGGCAAAGTGCTGGGCATCCTGAAAGCCCAAAGCCTCGGAAATCTGGCGGACAGATCGTTTGGTTTCCACCAGCATACGCGCGATCTGGTCGGTCCGCTCGCGCCGGATCACCTCCAAAATGGAACTGTCCAAGTGCTGCCGGAACAATCGTTCCAAGCCGCGCCGGGAAATGCCCGTCGCCAGCGCCACCGCCCCCACACTCAGATTCGTCCGCGATTTTTCACGAATATAGCGCATGGCCCGGGCAAGGTGCGGATCTTCAATGGCAATGGTATCGGTGGACCGGCGGGCAAACACATGCGAGGCGGAAACCAAAATTTGACCGGGAATGTCTTTGCGGCCTTTCATCAACCGGTCCAGCGCGCGGGCGGCCAGATAACCCGCATTTTCAAATTGCACCACCACGCTGGACATGGGAGGATCGGCCAGTCCACAGACCACTTCATCATTGTCCACCCCCACCACCCCGACCGCCGACGGCACGGCCAGACCAGCGAGCTTGCAAGCTTCCATTACCTGCACCCCGCAGTCGTCATTGCACGCCATGATGCCCACCGGTTTCGGCAGCGAGGCCAGCCACCGGGCCAGGTCGGCGCGTTCCTTGCCCCAATTTTGATTGAGGGGGGAAAGTATATAGCTGGGCGGAGTGGCAAAGCCCTCCGCCACCAACCGGTCAGTGAAGGATGCGTGCCGCTGCCGCGACCAACTGGTATGCTCCAACTGCGTGCTTTGAAAACCACAATAGGCAAAATGCTTGAAGCCACATTTGAGCAGATGTTCGGCTGCCAGTTGGGCAATGGTGACAGAATCAGTGACCAGATTGACAAAGCCACTGGCCACATCACTCCGGTGCCCTGCCACCACAGTGGGCACCCCCAGCGCCAGGAGCTTGTCCAGTTGCGCCACGCCGCGCAGGATAATGCCATCGGCTTCCAGTGCTTCAACCACCGGCCACGCCGTCTCCAGCCCCCGTGGTTCCCAATAAAACGACCACGGTCCATGGTCATGCGCATACTGGGCTATGCCGCACAACAGCGCCCGTCCGGCACCGCGGGAGGATTCGATCAACAGGACAACTTTGGGAGTTCTGGCCATCGTTACCACCAAGAGGCGTTTAAGCGTTTACTTGTATCCCCCTAAAATAACGGGTGAAGCCGGCAAGTCGAATCAAAGTTTGCGCGGAAGCATCCACCAAATGCCGCTGGCTATTTCCCCTCACGCCTTTTAACCTGCCAGTCAACCGGCAAGGCTACCCCCACATCTGCCTGGTGACGGCAATCAATCCCTTGACCATGAAAATTGACACCCAACCGTTCCGCGTTCGTGCAGGCCACCCGGTCAACCTCAAAAAATGGCCCACCCGCATCCCGCCCTTTTATGCCTCCGAAGCGCATTATCAGGCCACCCTCGCCAAGCATGTGGCGTCGATGAGCGAGCTCCAAAACCTGCTGTATGCCAATAACCGGTTTGCCTTGCTGCTCATCTTTCAGGCCATGGATGCCGCCGGTAAGGATGGCACGATCAAACACGTCATGTCCGGGGTCAATCCCCAGGGGTGCCAGGTGTTTAGCTTCCAGCCGCCCAGCCCGCAGGAACGGGATCACGACTTCCTCTGGCGCACCAACCGGTGCCTGCCGGAGCGGGGCAAAATCGGCATCTTCAACCGTTCTTACTACGAAGAAGTGCTGGTGGCCCGCGTGCATCCGGAACTCATCGCCGCCCAGCGCCTGCCCGAGGTGAAACCAGGACCCGGCTTCTGGAAACACCGTTTTACCTCCATCAACGACCTGGAAAAACATTTGTACCGCAACGGTACCCGGATCATTAAATTTTTTCTGCACTTGTCCAAGGAGGAACAACGCCGGCGCTTTCTGGCCCGGATTGATGACCCCGATAAAAACTGGAAAATCAGTCCCGCCGACACGGCGGAACGGGCCTGCTGGAAGGAATACCGGGCAGCTTATGCGGCCTGCCTTGCCGCCACCAGCACCCGTCGCGCCCCTTGGTATATTGTACCCGCTGATGACAAGGAAAATGCCCGCCTCATCGTCTCGGAAATTGTCATTCGCACCCTTGATGAGCTTAAACTGGCCTACCCGGTGCCCGGCCCAGACCATAAAAAAGCCCTCCTGGCCATGCGCGCATCACTTGCCCAATAGACGGGATTCTGCGCGGGCACGGGCCCGGCAGCGGGGCGGCCGGGAAAATCAGGAGTGAGCGTAACCCCCAGGCGGATTACGCCGGGCGGCGCACTTGGCGGCCAAACCAAAGACATCCGAGTGAGCCCAGTCCAACCAGCGCCAGAGTGGACGGCTCCGGGGCGGGCTGCACGGCAGCGGTAATGGTGATCTGGTTCACGTCAATCTGGGGATTCAAACTGGTGCCCGTGTTGCGGATGCCAATGGCCAGACCGTCGAAGGAATTCACGAAATTGGTGCCCGCGGCACTGCTGCTGCTCAGCAACGTGGAGAGCACTGCCCCCCCCGTGCCCACCCCGCTGTAAAGGGTGTCGCTGAGGCTGATTTGCCCCGTGCCGGACAGGGTCAAAATTTCCGACACCGTATACTGCGACCCAGCGGTCAGCGCAACCGTCGAGGCGGCCGTCCCGAGGGTCACCCCGCTGGGATTATTGTAAGCCCCGCTGCCAAAATTATTGCCAATCAATTCCTGATTGGCGGAGGTCGTGCCCGCCCCGCTTTGCCCCGGGCGGACATAGGCCGCCGCCGTGCCGCCATTACCCGTGATGCGGGCCACATAACCCTGCCAGCTGGCCGCGTTCCCCGTGGCCAGCGCCGAACCGCCGGTGGTATTGAGCGTCACCGCATTGCCCGAAGTACCCGCCGTGCCCGCCACCGGGGTGTTGCCGCCCGAGTTATAAAGCCCGGTGTAGAGTGCCGCGGATGTGCCACCGGCCAGCAAGTTGGCCGTGTCGGTAAACGTATAGGTGAAGTTGATATAGTCCCCCACTGTCGCCAGGGTCACCGGCGTGCTGGTGAAAATGGCCTGGGCTTCCACAAACCCACTCGTGGTGGCAGCGGAAAGTCCGAAACTCAGGTGCCCGGCGGCGATGCTTTCCGCCCCGGTTTTACTGGAGGCAAAATCGTAACTGGAGGAGGAGGCCGCCGGCGTGCCTCCGGGCGTGCTGACACCATTAAAGGTGCTGCCATTGCCAAAATTATCCGTGAATATGGCGGTCTGGGCCAGACCAGTGAGCGGCGCGGCCAGTAACAACACGAGGGAGCCTGAGTGCTTCATAAAATAAGCTGGTGCTAAATTGGGTTGCTGAATGCCAAAAATTAGCAGGCCCACTGCGGCTTGTAACTCCGCAAAAATTGCAAATCTGTTTGATTTTTCGGCACACGGGGAGAAATTTCCCGAACCCCCATATCTTGGGGACAGTAACCGGGAATCGAAACGACTTGGACAGCGCAACATTCAAAATGCGGGAGGTGCCTGCCATGTGACTCAGCTCTGCCGTCGCCTGGCCCCGCTGCCCGCATATTTCCCATTGCCTAAAAAGCTCCGTTCCTTAACACTGACCGCCGGCAAATGGATACCAGCAAACGCAAGCCGCGGTGGCGGAGGTGCGGGAGAAGTTGCGCAAGGAACTCCAAGTTGCCTTGGCCGCGAAAGTGTGAAAGGTTATGCGGGTATGCTGAATTTAATTAACCTCGTCAATCGCCCGGCCGCCGGGCGTGGCCCAACCCATTGCCACCATGCCTAAACTGGAGCGCATCACCATTGATCCCACCGTCATGGGGGGCAAACCTTGCATCCGTGGCTTGCGGGTGACGGTGGGAACCATTGTGGGTTTGCTGTCCGCGAGCAAAACGCGCGAGGAAATTTTGGCGTTATATCCCTACTTGGAAGCGCCCGACATTGATGAAGCCCTCGCTTTCGCAACCTGGCGGGTGGAAGAACAGGAAGTCGCCGTTGGCGCGGCATGAAGCTGCTGGTGGATATGAACCTCAGTCCGGCGTGGGTGGAAAGCCTCCGGGCAGGCGGCTGGGAAGCCACGCATTGGAGCCTGCTGGGCAATCCGCGCAGCCCGGATACCGAGATCATGCGCTTTGCTTTGGCGCATGATTGGACGGTGTTTACCAATGACCTGGATTTTGGCGCGTTGCTTGCCCATACCCGGGCGGGCAAACCCAGCGTTTTTCAAGTGCGCGCGCGGGATGTTTCCCCCGGTCACCTCACGCCCTTGGTCCTCCAGGTCTTGCGTCAATTTCAAGGCGAACTGGCATCCGGTGCTCTCGTAACCGTGGATGAAGCCAGCCAACGGGTTCGCTTGTTGCCACTCACCCGCTAGCTAATCCCATGCCCCTCGTCAAAGACTAATGGTATTCTTGGGCAGACATCCTTGAGGAACTTCAAGCCGAGTCTTCCGAACCCGCCTACGCCCTGCACCGGGATGGCAAAGTCGTGGGGTTTGCCGTGAACCGGTGGCAAAACACCCAAGCGCCGGCTGAAATCTGGGTGGGGCCGGGACTAACCCGAGAGCACTACGCGGAGATTTTTATTCGGGATCAGCCGGTTGTGCCGGTGCTAATCCGGGAGACCGAGAAAGAACATCAATGGCGTTGTGCCGGAAATTTCCGTTTGCGCGACCACACCGGCGAAAATTCGGAAAAGAACCGGCGCGTGAAGCCGTTTGACGTTCCGGCCATTTACAAAATCCTGTTCCTTGAAGAAGTTCACTAATCCATGAACCGCTCCCAATTGCTCCAACATTTCGACGCGCTGGCGCAAACGCCTGAGGCAGTAACGAAATTACGCGAACTTGTTTTCCAATTCGCAGTCCGCGGGCGCTTGGTTTCCCAAAGAAATAATAATGAATCCGGAACATATTTATTGAAGAACATTCTGGAAGAAAAGCGGCGATTGATACGCGAGGGCATGATCAAAAAGGCTTTGGTTTTAGACCCAATCACTCCAGACGATCATCCGTTCGTAATTCCCAAGCATTGGGCGTGGGCATATCTTAACGATTTTGGTGACTGGGGATCCGGTTCAACCCCAAATCGAAGTAATGGCGATTTTTACTGTGGAACTATTCCGTGGCTAAAGTCGGGAGAACTCAATGACGGGATTGTCTCTGAATCAGAGGAAAAATTACGGAGCTTGGACTTGAGAACTGTTCCCTCAGGCTCAAAAAGCAAGGAGACGTGCTATTGGCAATGTATGGTGCCACAGTCGGCAAGGTGGCAATCCTAGGTGTTGAAGCAACCACCAATCAAGCCGTCTGTGCCTGCACATGTTTGAACGGGGTATTTAACCGCTATTTGTTTCTTCTGCTCAAAGCCTTTAAAAAGCAGTTCATCAGCGAAAGCGCAGACGCGGCTTAACCCAATTTTTCGAAAGCCAAGATTGTACGGACGGTGGCTCCCCTGCCCCCGCTTGCCGAACAACACCGCATTGTGGCCAAGGTGGAGGAATTGCTGGCCTTGTGCGACGAACTGGAGGCGCGGCTCACCACCGCCCAAACCTCCGCCGCCGCGCTCCTGGATGCCTCGTTGCACGAGATTTTGGCCGAGTGCACCATCGGCTCCGCAGTTTCTGGCATTCCCTGCCCGCCGCCCCAGCCCCATTCATTCCCGCCCCCGTTTGACAACTCATCATTTGATGTTAACTTAACCAACCGTCCGGACCAGCAAGTCCCGGCGATAATGGCTTATGCCATCGCGGAACTTTTCCGCCGCACCTGCAGCGGCGGAAGCGAGGTTCTTTGAAATCGACCACCGGCCAGACAGCCGTTTAAACAGCAGGTTCTCTGCCAGCGGCTTATGGCCGGCGCAGTCGGAATCCAGGGACTTGCGGTGAATTACGGTAAATTGCACCAAAAATTTGCCAGCAGGGTTTTGGCCGTCGACTCCCCCGTTGGACCAGCGGGTGGGTGCCCGCCAGCCTGGCCATGGCACCGTTCTTTGAAATCCTAAATTCTGGCTTTCATGGATTCGCCCCCTGCGCGAAATTGGCCGATCAAATCCGGGGTCATCCAGCCAAATCCAGTTCAATCGCACTTAATCGTGCCTTTGCAACGAATTCTGGCCCGACTCCGTCCAGCCCCGTCCAGCCTCGTCAGCGGGACTAAAATGAAGCAAACCATTGAAAACAAATCGGTTGTAAAAAAATTCAACAACCTCCGGTCAAGGCGCGTCAAGCCTCTCCGCAAGCCCCAGCCAGTCGTAAGTTTAATGGCGCCGCCTACAGCAGCTCAGGATGGCGCATCAGGTCGGCAATGCGGGCGAGCAGGCGGCCAGCGCCGCCCCCATCCAGCACCCGGTGGTCAAAGCTCAAAGTGAGATACGCCTCCGTGACGGGCACAAATTGTTGTTTGGCCTCATCCCAGTGCGGCATGCGGCGGCCGGCCCCCATGCCCAGCACCAGCGTCTGCTCGGGCAGCGGAATGGGCGTGGCCCAGACCAGGCCGAAGGTGCCGTAATTGGTCACCGTTGCAATCGAACCACCCGTGGCCTCGGCGGGCAGCTTGCGTTCGCGGGCCAGTTCCACCAGCTCGTTGTAGCGGGAAACCAATTCCTTGAGTGGCCTTTGATCCGCGTTGCGAATGACCGGCACGAGCACGCCGTCCTCGGCCTCCACGGCAAACCCCACGTCAATGGCGGAAGGATGAATCACCTTGCTGCCCACCAAACGTCCGGCCGGGGCGCTGCTTTCGGAAAGGGCAATGGCCAGGGCGCGCAAGGCGTAAAGGGCCGGGCCGGGCTTGGGATTCGAGGCCTTGCGATGGGCCAGGAGAATGTCCAGTTGCACGGGCAACCCCACGGTGGCAATCGGCCGGGTCCAACTGCGGCGCATGGCGTCCGCCACCGCCACGCGCATGGACGAGGCCTTGCTCATCTTTTGCTTTTCGAGGCTGGCAATGAACTTCTCAAAATCATCAATCGTCACCCTTCCGGCCGCGCCACTGCCGGCGATCCCCGCCAGGTCCGCCGCGTGGAGGCCGAGCTCGTTCATGCGGGCTTTGAGCCGGGGCGACAGATAGCTGGCACCCGCCGCATTGGCGGGCACAGGCAGCCCGCGAACGGTGGGTTGCACCCGGTAACCGTCCAGCTTGGCCGCAGACGGTGCGGGAGCATCCACTTCTGCATCCGGATCCGGGACCGGCACATCGAGGCCGGCCTCCTCGATTTCCGCCGCCGTGGCTTCAATCTGGCCCAGCACGGCACCCACCGGATAGCTTTCCTGAAGTTGGACGGAGTACACCACCACACTGCCCGCACACGGGGAGGTGACGGTCATGGTGGCCTTGTTGGTTTCAACTTCGATCAAATCCTGACCCGCCGCCACCACCGCGCCTGGCGGGACCAGAAAGTTGACGATGGCGGCCTCGGCGATGGATTCACCGAGCTGCGGCATGATGATGGGGATTTGCGGCATAGGGCTGGTCGTTAAATAATTAAAATTTTGAAATGGTCACAACCGCAACATTTTCCGGGCGGCAGCGGCGATGGCCCGCGCGGTGGGCCGGTGGGCGGCCCATAAATTGGGATGATAAGGAATGGGGGTGTCTTTGGCATTCAGCCGCTGCGGCGGGACATCCAGAAGGCCAAAACCCTCACTGGCCACGCGGGCGATGACCTCGGCGGTCACCCCGCCCCAGGGCCACGCCTCACCGACACACAACAACCGGCCAGTCCGCGCCACACTGGCCATGACCGTGTCCGTGTCCAGCGGCTTGACGGTGCGCAAATCCACGACTTCAATCTGCCAGCCCTCCGGGGCAAGCTCTGCCGCCGCCGCCAGCGCCTCATGCACCATGGCGCTGTAGGCGACAATCGTCAGGTCCCGCCCTTCCCGGGCGATGCGGGCCTTGCCGATCGGCAACGCCTCGCTGGGCAGGGCCTCGGCCTTGAGATGGTAGTAAAGGAATTTGTGCTCGCAAAAAATCACCGGGTCATCAATCGCCACGGCGGCAATCAACATGCTGTAGGCATCCTCGACGGTCGCCGGCGTCATGACGATCAGCCCCGGATAATGGGCGTAAATCGTTTCCAAGCTCTGGCTGTGAAAGGGTCCGCTGCCGGAAGTGCCGCCGAAGGGCAGTCGCACGGTGAGCGAACACGGCACTTTGGTCCGCCAGAACAAGGTGGCGGCCTGGTTGACAATCTGGTTGAAGCCCGCAGTGGAAAAATCCGCGAACTGCATTTCAATAATGGGTCGTAACCCCTCGATGGCCGCACCGACTGCCAGTCCCACCATGGCGTCCTCGCTGATCGGCGCGTCAAACACGCGGCCGGGAAATTCTTTGGCCAGATTTTTGGTGGCCTTGAAGGCACCGCCAAAGGCACCCACATCCTGGCCATAAATAAACACGCGGGGATCATCGCGCAAGGCCACCGCCTGGGCTTCCCGAATGGCTTCCAAATAGGTAATACTCATGTCACGCAATTAAACACCCAGTTCTTCGTGGGTCTCCCGCAAATCCGTTCCGGAAACAGCGGTCCACTGTTCCGCAAAAGGATCGGGCGCCGGCTCCCGTTGCACCCGGGCCACCGTGGTTTCTATGGCCCGCACCGCTTCGTTGCGCCATTGGGCCAGCTCGGTGGCATCGGCCCATTGCCGGCTGATTAAAATATCCTCGGCCACTTTTAGGCAATCCCGTCCGAGCGGGGAATTTTTAATTTTGGGATCAATATACCCGGCATCATCGTGCTCCCCATGACCGCACAACCGAAGCAGGCTGGCAACGACGAGTTGCGGTCCCCCGCCCGCGCGCGCTTGCGCCACCGCCCGGCCCAGCACCGCCAGACAGGCGGAAAGATCCGTCCCATCCACGGAATGCGGGGTCACGCCGTAACCCACCGCCCGGTCAGCCAGGTCCGCGCAGGCAAATTCCCGGTCGTTGGGCGTGGAATAGGCATATTGATTATTGGCGACCACCAGAACCAAGGGGAGTTTTTCCACAGCCGCCTGATTCAGGGCCTCGTGAAATGAACCGGTGGCCGTGCCGCCATCGCCGATACAAGTGGCGCCCACCACATCGGTAATGCCTTTAAAGCGGCGGGCAAACAAGGCGCCATTGACCACGGAAATCATGGCCCCCAAGTGGCTGATCATGGCCAGATAACCGTCCCGGGGACGGCCCCGGTGCACATTGCCATCGCGGCCACGCATGGGACCCAAGGCCGAACCGAGACAGGTCTGGAGCGAATCGAGAATCGATTCGCCAAAAGCGAGCCGGCCGGCGGAATCCCGAATCAACGGCGAAAACACATCAGTTTTGCGAAGCGAAACCCCGATGGACACGCTCAGCGCCTCCTGCCCGCGCGACAGAAAAACCCCGCCATGGATTTTCCCCGCTCGATAGAGGCTGGCCAGTTTCTCGTCCAGCAACCGGGCCTGGAGCATAAACCGATAGGCGGACAGGTGCAAATCGCGGAGCGCGGCACTGCCGCCCCCCGCTTCGGCATCGAGCACGGTTTGATACATGAGCAAAGTTTATCGCCGGGGACAGACGCCAGCAATGTTTCTTTCAAATCCGTCTGCGGTGGCAAAAAACACTGGCCAAAAACTGGCAATCACTTAGCATCCGGGTTAAGATATCACCCTAGAATGGAAACCATGGCGACCAACCAAGCTAACAATCCGGCGACGGCCAACAAGAACCTGCCGGTGGATATGGAACGGCTGATGGACCTGACCGGCGGCGAAGTGGAAATGCTGCGGGAACTGGTCGATATGTACCTAGTCCAAACGGCCACCCAGTTGAGCGTGATCGCCGCCGCCATCGGCAACCACCAGGCGGACACCATTCGGATTGAGGCTCATAGCTGCGGCGGAGCCAGCAACACCATGGGAATTACCCGACTGGGCCAGATCCTTCTGGAGTTGGAGCGCCAGGGCAAGTCTGGTATCATTTTACCGAATGCCGCGGAACTGTGCAAGGAGGCGCAATCGGAACTGGGGCGCGTGCAGGAATTTTTGGCCGGAAAGTTGGGGTAAACCGGTTGGGGAACTGAACCACCCCAAAATCAAACTACGGAAACGGGTTCACCCCGCCGCCGAACCCACCACTTGGGACCAGTCTTTGGCCCCGGATCTTTCATAGCGATTTACCAGTCCGGCAACGATGCGCTTCGGCAGGCCGGGCCCTTCATAAACCAAACCGGAATACACCTGTACCAGCGAGGCCCCGGCGGTGATTTTATCCCAGGCATCTTCAGCAGAAAAAATGCCCCCCACCCCGATAATGGGCAGCCGTCCCTGGGTTTGCCGGAAAACATGCCGCACCACCTCGGTGCTGCGCTCACGCAGGGGGCGGCCGCTTAATCCGCCCGTTTCCTCATACAGCCGGGCGGCGTTCGGGTCGCTGGCGGCAGGCCGCGTGATGGTGGTGTTGGTGGCGATCAAGCCCGCCAGCTGGCGGGGCCCGGCCAGTTCCAGGATTTCATCCAGCGCGGCCGGGGATAAATCCGGCGAGACCTTCACGAGCACAGGTTTGCGGGCGGAGTTCAAGGACTGCAAAGCCGCCAGAATTTCGTCCAGCGCCGCGCGGTCCTGCAGCGTGCGCAAGTTGGGGGTGTTGGGCGAACTGACATTGACGACAAAAAAATCCGCCAGCTCCCGCAGCGCGCGGAAGGAATTTGCATAGTCACTGGCCGCCTCCGCCAGCGGGGTGATCTTGGACTTGCCCAGGTTGATCCCGACCGGGTGCGCCGGCCAGCGTCCGGATTTCTTCCAGCCAGCCAGCCGGGCGGCCAGGGCTTCCGCCCCCCCATTATTGAAGCCCATGCGATTGATGATGGCACTTTCCGCGGGAATGCGAAACATGCGCGGCGCGGGGTTGCCGGGCTGGGCGTGCCAGGTGACCCCGCCGAGTTCGGAAAAGCCAAAACCCAGCGCGGCCCAGGCCGGCACTGCGATGGCCTGCTTGTCGAGGCCTGCGGCCAGCCCAACCGGATTGGGAAATGTCAAGCCGAGGAGCGGCACCGGGAGGGGGGGGGCGCCGAGCACGCTTTGCAACGCCTGGCACCCCATGGGCAGGCGGCTCAGGCGGGCAAGATTGCGCAAGGCCAGGTCGTGCGCGGCCTCGGCGTCCCGCCGGAAAAGCCGGGGACGGATTAATGTGCGATAAAGCCAGCCCATGTGCGTTTAGTGGGCCACCGGGGCGATGGGTTTGACCGAGCCTAAACCGGCTGGAACACCGGTGGTTAACTGCCGGTAACTGGCGAGTGCCAGCAAAGGCCAGGCGTTCCGATACATGTCGTACTTCAAATAAAAAACCTTGGGGAAACCGGTGCCGGTGGTCTCGTGCTCAGTCCAGGAACCGTCCGGGTTTTGCGTGCGCGCCAAATATTCAATCCCGCGCTTCAGGGCTGGGTTTTCCGGATCATCAAACGCACACAGGCCCATGACCGCCCACGCGGTCTGTGAGGCGGTGCTGGGCCCCTGCCCTTTGAAAACGGGGTCGTCGTAAGTATTGCAACGCTCCCCCCAGCCACCATCGGCATGCTGGACGCTTTCCAGCCAGGCCCGCGCCTTGAGCAGCCAGGGTTGTTGCATGTCCAGCTTCATGGCGCGCAACCCGCGCAGCACCTGCCAGGTGCCATAAATGTAATTTACTCCCCAGCGGCCGTACCAGGAGCCATCGCTCTCCTGCTGGGACCGCAGGTAGACGAGCGCATCCTTGATTTGCGGATGATCCACCGACCAGTTCTCATAGCCCAGCAGTTCCAGAATGCGCGCGGTGATGTCGGCACACTCGGGATCCAGCATGGCGTTGTGATCCGCAAAGGGCACTTTCTCCAAAATGTTTTTGGTGCAATCCTTGTCAAAGGCCGCCCAACCGCCATCCCGGCACTGGAACGCCATCATCCACTTCAAGCCCCGGTGAAAGCATTCATCGCGTTTGGCGGGATTGACCGTGGCCACTTTGCGGAGCGCCAGCAGCACCATGGCGGTATCGTCCACATCGGGATTCCACTTGTTATTGTACTCAAACACCCAGCCGCTCGGCTCCACCTTCACGGGATTCTTGTGGTACCAGTCCCCGCGAAAACGGATTTCCTTCTCCATCAACCACTCCGCCGCCTGTTTCATCCGGGGGTGATCCTCGGGCACGCCGGATTCGCGCAAACAGATCAGCACAATCGCCGTGTCCCAAACGGGCGAAAAACAGGGTTCGATGCGCACATCATCCGCCGTCTCGTGCTCCAGCCTTTTCAATTCCCGCGTGGCGCGGACCACCTCGGGATGATCATTGGCGTAGCCCAGCACTTTGAGTGCGATCAGCGAATTGAGCATGGCCGGAAAAATGGCCGCCAGCCCGTCGGATCCCTCAAAGCGCTCCAGCATCCACTGTTCGCATTTTTTCAAAGCGGTCTTGCGAAACGGATGAATGCCATGCTCCGCAAACCATTCGGCAAACTTGTGCAACCGGTCCAGCCAGAGGAAAAAATTGCGCAGGGTAAAGCGATCCGGATCGGGCGCCAGGGCGAGGTCACGCTCGTGGTAGCCCTCGGGGAACAGTTCGTTCAAAGTCACGTTGACGGAACGCGTGGGTTTGAAATGGTTGATAATGGCCAGCGGCACCAACATGGCGCGCGACCAGTTGCTCATGTCCCAGAAATTCACATGAAACCATTTGCCGAGCAACAGCACTTCGCACGGAATGGTGGGCACGTATTCCCAGGGGTACAAGTCAATCAAGGCCAGGTAGAGCTTGGAAAAGGTATTCATCCGCGGCACCCCACCCAGGCGCAATGCCACTTCCCGGGCCTTGAGCATGCGGTGGTCCGTGACGGGGATCCCGGCCAGCTTGAGGGCGAGATAGGCTTTGATGGTGGCGTTGACCTCCGAAGGACCGCCATAATAGATGTTCCAGCCACCATCCGGCAACTGCATTGAAAACAAATGATTCACCGCCTTGCGCTGCCATTCGGGCTGCACACTGCCGTCCCAATGGTGAAAAACGACCATGTCGGATACCAGTGTGGAATCCACCAGTAATTCCCCCACCCAATAACCTTCCGGCTTCTGTTCGCGCAACAAATAATCCTGCGACCGCCGGAGGGCAGTGTGCAGGTTTAACGTAAATTCATCTTGGGATCCGGTCGCCGGTGACGCATGCGTCGGCGAAACCTGGATACGACTGTCAATCACCCAGTCACTCTGCAAATTCACCCCCGGGGTGTAAAGTTTTTAGTGATTGCGCTGCATACAATTACCACTTGACGGCCAACCCCGGATCCACTATGTGTAAACCCAATCAGTCGGGCAGTGCAATCAGCAGCAAAAAAACTTAAACTAAACAACCTAAATCAATTATGACTCTAACCAAACGGGACTTGGTGGTGCGTATCAGTGAGGAGACCGACCTCGTGCAACAGCAAGTATTCGAAGTGGTGCAAAAAACCCTGGACTACATCGCCGAATCACTCGCCAAGGGTGAAAAGGTGGAACTCCGCAATTTCGGGGTGTTTGAAGTAAAGGTGCGCAAGGCACGCGTGGGTCGCAACCCCAATGCCCCGGAAAAAGATGTGACCATTCCGCAACGAACCATGGTCAAATTCAAAGCTGGCAAGGAAATGCGGGCGGATGTGCTCAAGTTGTCCCCCAAAGCCTCCCGCTTGTCTGCCAAAGCCGCTTAGTGGCCTGACTGAGGATTGGTGCCCTCGCCAAGTTTTCCCTCTTTGCGAACCGCTGGTTTTTGACCAGCGGTTCGCGAATTATATAACCCAGTGACGTTTCCCACCACTTCGGGCCGGGTTGTTTAGAAAAAGACTTCCCCGCCGGGCCGCAAACTTTTATCATCCTGTCATGGATCGATTGCCCGGATTTCGTGATTTTTATCCCGAGCCCCTGCCCCACCACGACGTGTGGAGCGCGGACGCTCGGCAGTACATCTTTGAAAAATGGCGCACCACCGCCCGCCAATATGGCTTCCGGGAATACGACGGCCCACCGTTGGAACCCCTCGAACTTTTCACCACCAAAAGCGGCGAGGAAATTGTCGGGCAACTCTACAATTTTACGGACAAAGGTGATCGCGCGGTTTCCCTGCGCCCGGAAATGACCCCCACCCTGGCCCGCATGGTGGCGGCCCACGAACGCAATTACAAAAAACCCATCAAATGGTTCGCCATCCCGCAACTGTTCCGTTACGAGCGCCAGCAAAAAGGCCGCCTGCGGGAGCACTTCCAGTTTAACGCCGACCTCATTGGCGAAACCGATCCGGCGGCGGACGCGGAATTAATCGCCCTGGTCATCGACACCCTGCGCTCCTTTGGACTCACCGCCGAGGATTTTGTTATCCGGCTGAGCAGTCGCAATGCCTGGCATGAATACTTTAAAGCCGGGTGTAGCGACCTGGCCCACGAGTACAATTTTTTCCAGGCGATCGACAAGCTCGAACGCGCGACCCCCGAGGAAAACGAACAAAAGCTCGCTGCCCTTGGTTTCTCCCTCGCCGGGGTAAATGCCTTTATTGAAACTGGTGCCCCCACGGGCGAGCTCCAGAGCATCCTCGACAACCTCGCTGCGCGCGGCCTGAAGGATTTTGTGAAGGTCGATTACCGCGTCATCCGCGGCCTGGCCTATTATACCGGCGTGGTGTTCGAGGCCTTTGACCGCAAGGGGGAGTTCCGCGCCATTGCCGGCGGCGGGCGTTATAACAATCTCGTGAAACTGATTAGCGGCGGCAAGGTCGACCTCCCCGCCCTCGGTTTCGGCATGGGGGATGTGGTGCTGCTGGAACTGCTCAAGGCCCGCAAATTGCTCCCGAAATTTGATTCCCACATGGATGTCTATGTGCTGATCGAAGATGAAACCCTGCGCGCGCCCTCCCTCAAGCTCATCCATGACTTGCGCGGCCACGGATTTGCGGTGGATTATCCCCTGACCCCCGCCAAGCCGGACAAGCAATTCAAGCGGGCGCAGGAATTAAAAGTCCGCCACACCGTCAAATTGGAAAGTGACGCCTACGTGCGGGTTCGCAATGCCGCCAGCCGTGATGAGGTCGTCACCGGCATGGGCGATGTGAAAAACCATCTCGGCTAACGGCCATGCTGTCCCCCACCCAGCGCTTTTCCAACCGGGTGGAGAACTACATCAAATATCGCCCCGGCTACCCGCCGGCAATTCTGGAACTGTTCCGGGCGAAATGCGGGCTGGGTCCTGCCGCCACTGTGGCGGACATTGGCTCGGGCACCGGCATCCTCACGCGGATGCTGCTGGCTTCCGGCAACCGGATCTTTGGGGTGGAACCGAACCGGGAAATGCGCGAAGCCGGCGAACACCTGCTGGCCGGCTACCCTGACTTTACCAGCGTGGCCGGCACGGCCGAGGCGACCACCCTGCCGGACGGCAGCATTGACCTCATCACGGCCGGCCAGGCCTTTCACTGGTTTGACCGGCCCAAAGCCCGCGTGGAATTCCAGCGCCTCCTCAAGCCCGGCGGCTGGGTCGCCTTGCTCTGGAATGACCGTAACATATCCGACCGACCATTTTTTCGGGCTTATGAGGAATTGTTGCTGACCTACGGAACCGATTACGCCCTGGTCAATCATAAAAATGTGGATGCCCGCCTGCTCGGCGAATTTTTTGGACCCGGCGGCTATGGCTCCGCTTCGTATCCCAACGACCAAACCTTTGATTTCACCGGCTTGCAAGGCCGCCTGCTCTCCTCCTCCTATGCCCCCGACGAGCGCGACCCGCGGCATGGTCCCATGTTGACCGCCCTCCAAACCCTCTTCAACGCCTGCCAAACCAATGGCACCGTGACGTTCGACTACGATACCACGGTATTTTACGGACAGCTCACCAACTGAATCAACCCAGCTCTGGCCATATGAAACTAAACGGACGACAACTGGCCGGCATCGGCGTGGCTGTGGGGGCCGTTTACGGCTTGTTTGTCCGTTTCATGTTTGGACTTGGCGATGCTGGGAGCACGTTTGTGGTCATGAGTTCCAGCTTTATTTTAGGAGCACCCTTTGCCCTGGGCTTTCTCAGCGTGTGGTTTGGCGAATCTCCCACCAAACATCCCTTCATGGTCCGTCTGTTCCTGTCTTGGACCGCTTCGCTGGCCTTTATGCTCGGTTGCCTGCTTCTGTTCTGGGAAGGCATCATCTGCGTCATCATCTGGCTGCCCTTGACCCTGGTGCTTTCCAGCCTGGGTGGCGCGGTGGCCGGGCTCATCCGTTATTTGATCCGCAAAAGTGCCGCGCGCAATTCTTGTGTGGTTCTGGTGGCCGGGCTGCCGTTCTTGCTCGCCCCCTTGGAAAAATTCAAAGCCACTGCCTCCGAAATTCGCACGGTGCAAACCCAAATCGAAATCAACGGCCCGGCGGCGGCGGTCTGGCAGCAAATCAAATCCGTTCCCGCGATCCAGGAAAACGAGCAATCCCTGGATTTTTCCCACGTGATCGGCTTTCCCCGACCCGTGGAGGCGGTGTTGTCCGGTTCCGGACTCGGTGCAGTGCGCTATGCCCGGTTCGAGGGTAACGTGCTCTTTGTGGAAACCATCACCGAATGGCGGGAAAATGAACGACTGTCCTTCCACATCCAGGCCGACACCGCCCACATCCCGCCAACCACCTTTGATGAGCATGTGACCGTCGGGGGCCGCTATTTTGATGTGTTGCAAGGCACTTACTGGATTGAACCCCTGGCCACCAATCGCGTCATCTTGCACCTTGCCAGCAACCAGCGGCTCTCCACCCATTTCAACTTTTACGCCCATTGGTGGACCGAGGCATTAATGGCCGACCTGCAAAATTACATCCTGAAAATCATCAAACACCGCGTGGAGCATCCATCGCCAACTGCGGGTGTTGCAACCGCAATTTTAATAAAATCCCCGCGTGCCTGACCAGATGGTTACCCATCGAAGTTTTTTGCTATTAAACCCGAACTCCGAAATTAAAATGGCTGGGATGCGTTAAGATATTGGAGCAGAAACACTTTGGAAAAATCGAAAGCATACCCGCAGTGGTCTGGTGAGACTGTCTCTGCGCGCAGCGCGCATCCTTAAATGGGCAACTGCTTGGCAGCGGCTTGGGAAGCCAATTTTCCCAAGCGTTTATGCCCAAGCGATTGATGCCGACCGGCTGTTTTAATTTCGGAGTTCGGGTTAAATGGAAGTTTGAATTTTCCGCTACGTTCCCCACTTTTCCAACTCCGCCGCCAGCCGCTCCAAAGGCAGCCCCACCACATTGCTATACGAGCCGGAAATTTGGGCGACAATCAGCTCGCCGTGGTCCTGAATGGCATAGCCTCCCGCTTTGTCCAGCGGATTGATTTGCTCCAAATAATGATCGATCTGCGGGCGGGTCAGTGGCAAAAATGTTACGTCCGTGCTCACCGCAAAGATCCGTTCACGCTGCCCGCGCACGTGCATCAAACTCACCCCTGTCACCACTTGGTGTGTCCGCCCCTCCAGCGCGGCGAGCATGGCCCGGGCCGCGGCCCGGTCAGCGGGTTTTCCGAGAATGGTGGTGCCCAAAAACACCAGCGTGTCCGCCCCCAGCACCAGGGCATCGGGATGTTTCCTGGCAACCACCCGTGCCTTGCGATGGGCGTTTAGCTGGCAGATTTCCTGGGGCGACAAATGCTCCGGTGTCAACTCCGTGGCATTACCGGGCCGCACTTGGAACGCCACCTTTAATTGCCCCAGTAATTCCAACCGGCGGGGCGACGCAGAAGCCAGGACGAGCGGCGGCAAATTCATCTTACCACTTTACTCCGGCGCCGCACCTCTGTCGAGCGGCTTCAAAATGCCCGCCAAGTGGTTCAGGCATCCTCCCAGCGTTTTGCTATTTAAAGGTAAGCTGGTTGATTCATTCTTCCCTCTTCATTCATCCTTACCCTTGCCGCCCCGCGCCTTTTCCTGTACTTCCTTCCCATGCAAAACGACCGAAACATTGTCAACCTCGCGCTCATTGGCTTCATGGGCACGGGCAAGACTTCGGTCGGACGTCTCGTGGCCGAGCACTTGGGTTATGAATTCCTCGACACCGACGAACTCATTCAGACCGCCACCGGCCGCAGCATCACCGATATTTTCGCCCAGGACGGCGAGCCCGCCTTCCGGGCCCTCGAACAGCGTGTGGTGCAGGAACTGGCCGGGCGCCGGCACACCCTCATCTCCACCGGCGGCGGCCTCCCCCTGCACGCTCCCAATCTCACCAGCCTGAAGCAGCACGCCCTGGTCGTCTGCCTGTGGGCCTCGCCCGAAAAGATCTGGGAACGCGTCTGCCACCAAAGCCACCGACCTCTGCTGCACGCCCCCGATCCCCGGGCCAAAATCCACGAACTCCTGGCCCTGCGTGAACCCTTCTATAAGCAGGCCGACGTCCTCGTCAACACCGACCTGCGCACCATGCGCGAGGTCACCCATCAGGTGGTTCACCAATACCGCTACGCCCTCAACCATCAGTAATGAAAGCCGCCATCCGACAAATGGCGCTGGACCGGGGTTTTGACGACTGCCGGTTCACCACCGCCGCCCCACCGCCCCATCAGGCCGCCTTGCAAACCTGGCTGGCCACGGGTCAAAACGGCGAAATGGCCTGGCTCGCCCGTAACGCGGATAAACGCCTCGACCCGCAATTGGTGCTCCCGGGGGCCCGCACCATTATCACCCTCGCCACCAGTTATGCCGGCCCTTCCGCTGACCAGCCGCCAGCGCCCGCCTCTGGAGTCGTCGCCCGCTATGCCCGGCATGCCGATTATCATGATGTGCTCGCCCCGCGCTTGCGCACGCTCAGTGATCAATTGAACCACCTCGGCGGTCCGGACACCCGGTCCCTCTGGTACGTGGACACCGGCCCGCTGCTGGAGCGCGACCTGGCCCAGCGCGCCGGTCTGGGTTTCGCCGGCAAACACACCAATCTCATCAGCCGCCGGCTGGGCAATTGGTTTTTTCTTTCCGAAATCATCACCACGCTGGCACTGGAGCCCGATCCACCTGAACGGAATCATTGTGGCACCTGCACCCGTTGCCTGACCGCCTGCCCCACCCAGGCCATCACCGCGCCGTTTCAACTCGATGCCCGGCGTTGCATTTCCTACCTCACCATTGAATTGAAAGGTGCCATTCCGGTGCCATTGCGCCCGGCCATCGGCAACCGCATCTATGGCTGCGACGACTGCCTGGCCGCCTGCCCCTGGAACCGTTTTGCCCAAACCGGCCGGCTCATGCAGGCCCATACCCGCCCCGACCTGGCCCAGCCGGATTTGCTGGAATTGCTGCGTCTGGATGCCGCCGCCTTCAAAGCCCGTTTTGCCGGCAGCCCCATCGTGCGCACCAAGCGCCGGGGCCTCTTGCGGAATGTCTGTGTGGCCTTGGGCAACACCGGCACTCCCGCCGCCCTGCCAGAGCTCACTCGCGCCACCCACGACCCGGACCCACTCATCGCCGAGCATGCCCATTGGGCGCTCACCCAGATTGTCTGCCGATCCGCTCCCGCTTAGCGCAAACGCACATTCACCCGCCAAGCAACCCGCCTTAATGCCCGCTTAAGGTTGCCTCGGTTAAGGTGCCGCATGTTCAAATTACCTTTTTCAACAGGCCGGGTGGGTGACCAGTGTAGGTCGTGGGCCTTCCTGGCTATAACGTTGCTGGCAGAGCCGGCCGTCGCCCATAATTTGACGGGCGACCCGGCGAACCCACACTATGACTGGTCGGTGCAGCCACCCCTGACCGTGACCCCGGGTTGGTTCCTCGCCCAGACCGGTCCGGCTGGCAACCCGGCACCCGGAGTTTTGAACACCCCGCCCATCAGCGCCGGCCAAGTGCCGCCCCAGAGCGAGGTGTTTGCCGTCTTTGCGCCCCGCGTGATGGTGCGTTGGGATAACCAGTATCTCTACATTGAGGATAATGGGTTGCCCGCCCATGGCATGATGACCGGCATCACCGCCTGGCAGCAGCAGGTGCCCCTGCCCCAGCCCTATACCGGGGACAACGCCTGGCGGCTCCCGCTGAATCCCGTGCCGGCTCAGCATCCCTTGAGCATCCGCGGCCGCTTTCTGCGCGGGGCGATTGCGATTGCGGCCAATGGCATTCCCATTTTCAACCCCCAAAACAACCGCGGGGAAATTTCCGCCGATATTGGCGAACTGGATCAATGGGGCGGCCATTGCGGGCGCGGGGACGATTATCATTACCATGCCGCCCCGCTCCATTTGCAAAGCCTCGTGGGACCCGGAAGGCCCATCGCCTATGCCCTCGATGGCTACGCGATTTACGGGCTGACCGAACCGGATGGCTCGCCGTTAACCGGATTGGATGCCTTTCACGGCCATGCCACAACGGGGGTGGGCTATCATTATCATGCCTCCACCAAATACCCCTTCGTCAATGGCGGTTTTCATGGTGAAGTGGTGGAACGCAATGGCCAGGTGGACCCCCAACCCCGCGCGCGCTCCGTGCGGCCGGCCACCTTCCCTCTGCCCGGTGCCAGCATCACCGATCTGACGGTTTCCCCGGATGAGCAGACCTTTGCCCTGCGCTATACCGTGAATGGCCAGCCCGCCAGTGTGAATTATGCCACGACCGGCAACGGGACCTGGCGCTTTCAGTATAACAACGCGGATGGCACCACCGTCACCAAAACCTATCAGGCACGGGATGGCGGCGGGCCGCCGCCGGGGGAACAGCCACGCCGCCGGCGGGCCGAACCTGATTCCACGCCCGACGACAACGGTCCTCCCGATCGTCCTAATGGCCCGCCCCCGGATGGCGACGCCCGCCCGCCCCGCGACCCGGCCCGCCCCGCCCGCCGCGCGGCGACCACTGAATTTACGCCCCCGCGCACCGGCCACCTGGTGCTGCACAGTTCCGCCGTGACCAATGGCGGGGCGCTCCCGGTGGAATTCACCGGTGATGGGGCCGCCGCCACCCTGCCTTTGGACTGGAGCGGCGAACCGGCCGGCACAAAAAGTTTTGCCGTGATTATGCACCACATCCCCGGACCGGGCGATGTGAAGTGGTATTGGACGCTGTACAACCTCCCCGCCAGTGTGCACGACCTTCCGAAAAACGTCCGGGGCATTGGCACCCTGGGCAATAACAGCGTGAACGATGAAGTCGGTTACGCTCCGCCCCATTCCAAAGGCCCGGGGCCGAAAATTTACCGGCTCACCGTCTATGCCCTGTCCGCCCCCGTGACCATCAACCGCCCGGCCGAAGAAATTAGCCGGGCCGTGCTGCTGGCCGCCATGCGCACCAATATTTTGGACAGCGCCGAACTCCGCGTCATTTACGACCGCACGGCAGCCATCCGCCGCCAAGGCGGTGCGGATGCACCTCCCTCCGGCGAACCCAACCAGTAAATCCCGATGAATCTAAGAACCAATCGTCGTTCGTTCCTCTATTTCCTTTCCAGCACCCTCGCCTGGCTGGGCACCTCCGCTTGGGGCCAATTCACTGATTCGCCCCGTCCGCGCCGACCGGATGGGGGCGGCGGCGGTGGCGGCGGACACCGGCGCGGCGCGGATAATTATGTCCTGCCCCCGGAACTGGCCGAATATGCTTATCTGTCGCTGGTCCTCGGGCGGATTACCGACCAGTCCGTGACCATCAGCGCCCTTCCCAAAGTGCCTTTGGAAGCGTTCTTCGAATACGGCACCCAGGCTGGGCAATATCCGCAACGCACGCCCGTGCTGCCCCTGCCCGCCGGCCGGTCCACCGAGCAAGTCCTGGGCGAACTGGCCCCGAACACCCAATATTATTACCGCTGCCACTACCGTGAACCGGGGGCCGCCGCGTTCACGATTCGAGCCGAGTGCCGGTTTCATACCCAGCGCGCGGCGGGCAGCACCTTCACCTTTGCCATCCAGGGGGATTCGCATCCGGAACGCCCGCAAATGAGCCATCCCGCGCTCTACGCCCGGACCCTGCAACAGGCGGCGGCGGACCACCCGGATTTCCACCTCTGCATGGGCGATGATTTCAGCCTGGAACCCATCCGCGAAGTGACCGCGCCAGCGGTGGACGCCCGCTACACGTTGCAACGACCCTTCCTGGGTCTGATTTCCCAATCCGCACCGGTATTTTTGCTGAATGGCAATCATGAGCAGGCCTCTTTGTATAATTACCGCCAGACGGACGAACGGCATCAAGTGGCCATCTTGGCCCAGCACGCCCGCAATACTTACTTCCCCACGGTGGGGCCTGACGCCTTTTATTCCGGCGATACCCGGCCATTACCCGAAATTGGGTTGCTCAAAGATTATTACGCCTGGACCTGGGGCGACGCCCTTTTTGTAGTCTTGGATAATTACTGGCAGACCCCCGTCCAGGTGGACACCGGCTTCCATGACCGACCCGGCGGCGGTGGTGGCGGGGGCGGCGGTGGCCAGGATCCAGGCCGCAAAAACCGCGACTGGTGGGGGCTCACTCTCGGCGAGTCCCAATATCAATGGTTCAAACAAACCCTCGAACGCAGCCAGGCCAAATATAAATTTGTGTTTGCCCACCATGTCTTGGGCTCAGGCCGCGGCGGCGTGGACCAGGCGGATTTTTATGAATGGGGCGGCCGCAACCGGCGCGGGGACTGGGAATTCACCGAGCGCCGTCCGGGCTGGGAACTCCCGGTGCATCAACTGATGGTCAAACACGGCGTGACCATTTTCTTTCAAGGCCACGACCACTTGTACGCTCGCCAGGAAAAGGATGGCATCATCTATCAGGAGGTGCCCATGCCGGCGGATCACGGTTACGTTACCTACAACGAGGAGCGTTACGGCTCCGGGGTGAAGCGGCCCAATGCCGGGCATTTGCGCGTCACCGTGGCTCCCGAAGGCGTGAAAGTGGACTATGTGCGCAGCTATTTGCCGGCGGATGAATCGGCCAGCCACACATCGGGGGAAATTGCCCACAGTTACACCCTCAAACCCAAGGCCAGCCATGCTTAAGCACCTTTCTGCTGTCCTGCTCACGCTCGGCTCATTCCGCCTGGCCGCCCAAACTGACCACCCTGCACCGCCCGGTCCTCGGGGCCACCAGGGCGGCGGCGGCACGAATTATTTTAACGTCACTGTGCCCGCCCATCCTTATGATCTGATTTTGTGCCGGCCCGAGGCCAACCGCATCTCCCTGTGTGTTCTGGCCTCCCAGAACCTGAGCGGGCAGGTAAATTATGGCACCAATGCCAATGACCTGACCCAGCAAACCCCCGCGCAGTCCTTCCAAGCCGGGGCCCCCGCCAGCTTCACACTCGCACCATTAGCGGCCAATACCCGGTATTATTACACCTTTCGTCCCCAGACCATTGGCAGGGTGGACCTGGGCCAGCCGGCGCACGGCACCTTTACCACCACCCGCGCCCCGGGTGCCACCTTTACCTTCACCCTCACAGCCGATTGCCATCTGGATGAGCACACCAGCCCGCGCGTCTACGAGCAGACCTTGCAGGACATTCGGGCGGAGCAGCCGGATTTTCATCTGGATTTGGGTAATCTGTTCATGACGGACAAACACCACACCCGGGCCGAAGCCGCCCAACAATACGTGGCCCAACGCTATTACCTCGGCCAAATTGGGGCCGCCACGCCCCTCCTGCTGGCCCTCGGCACCCACGATGGCGAGAGTGCCCGCTACGACGATGGCTCGGATACCTGCCTCGCAGTCTGGTCGCAACGGCTTCGCACCCGCTATTATCCCAATCCCTTGCCCGATGATTTTTACACCGGTAATCGCCAGCCCGACCCGCGCACCGGCCCCCTCCAGGATTACTATGCCTTCACCTGGGGCGACGCCCTGCTGGTGGTGCTGGATCCTTTTCGCTATTCCCTCCCCCAGCGCAATCGCGATGGCTGGGGCTGGTCGCTCGGCCGCACCCAATATGAATGGCTGGACCACACCCTGGCCGCGAGCCCGGCCAAATTTAAATTCGTCTTCATCCACAATCTGCTCAGCGGCGACCAGGCCTCGCGCGGTGGCGTGGAAATCGCCCGTCGCAACGAATGGGGCGGCCAAAACCTGGATGGCAGTGCGGGCTTCGCCACCCAGCGGCCAGGCTGGGCCGCTCCGGTTGCAGAATTGCTGGCGCGCCACGGGGTCGCCGCCGTGTTCAAGGCGCACGACAACTTTTATGCCCGGCAGGAACTGGCCGGAATTCAGTATATAATGGTCCCTCAACCCAGTTTCGCCGGGGACGATCGCATTCGTGATTTGTCAAATTACGGCTATCAAAAAGGCGTGTTTCTGGGCAATCCCGGCCACGTGCGGGTCATCGTGTCCCCGCAATCCGTCTCCGTCACCTACGTAAAAACCGGTGCCACTCCGGCCACGCCCCCGGCCGATACCTGCGTGATCACCGCCCGATGAACACCCCCGCCAGCCAGGGAGTTCCCGGGCTTCACAGCCCCAATCGCGGCGCATTTTCCCGCTGTTCCTGGCTGGCCTGGGTGCTCCTCTGTTTCACCAGCATCACCGGCCGGGCGCACCCCACTTTGCAAAATGCTCTTTGGGTGCAATTTGAACCCAGCCAGGCTCACGTGGCCTTGACGGTATCCCTCCGGGAAATCGCCGTGGTGGCCGGCTGGCCCACCGGCGAGCTGGCCCGGCCGGACCCGTCCCGTCTGGCCGCCGCCGCCAATGCGCAGGCAGATTACATCCTGCACCACCTCACCCTCACTGCCGGCACCCAGACGCTGGCCGGACGGGTGGTGCGCATGACCCCGCCGCCCGCCCTGGCCGAACCCGAGAACACTTTTTGGCAATGCGAACTGGTGTATCCCTGGACCGGTACGCCCCCCGCCGAAGTCACCATTTGCCAGGACATGTTGCACGAATGGCCCTATGCCCTCGGCACCCCGTGGGAAGTGAGTTACACCGTCCGCACCAAACGCCTGGATACCCCCGCCGCCACCGTCTGGCTGCTGCGCCGGCAAATCGCCACCCCCACCCCCACCGGCTGGCGGCCGGCCACCACCCCCGACCCCACACCAATCGCGACCACCCCGACGGGCAGTCACCTGTTTCGCGACTATTTCGCCCAGGGCGTCTGGCACATCCTCACTGGCTACGACCACTTGCTCTTCGTCGCCGCCCTGATCCTGGCCACGGTCCGCTTTTGGGAAATGGTCCGGGTCATCGCGGCCTTCACCTTGGCCCACACCCTCACCCTGAGCCTTTGCGCCTTCGGCATCTGCCGGCTGCCCGCCTGGGTGGTGGAACCCGTGATTGCCCTCAGCATCGTCTTCGTGGCGCTGGAAAATGTGTGCCGACCGCCACGCGCGCCTTCCCGCCTGCGCCTGGCCGTGGCCTTCGGCTTCGGTTTGATCCACGGCCTCGGCTTCGCGGGCGGCTTGCTGGACGCCATGGCCGGCCTGCCCACCGCCCCTCTCTGGACCGCTCTGGGCGCATTCAGCCTGGGCGTGGAAACCGGCCACCAAGTCGTCGTGCTACCCCTCTTTGCCTTGCTCGCCCTCAGCCGCCGCGCGGGCCCGCCCGCCCTGGCCACCGCCGTACCCCGTTACGGTTCCGGTCTGATTTCCGTCTGCGGTGCGTATTACCTGGCTGTGGCCCTGCACGAGCAATGGTTTGCGTTAAGGTAGAAAGTTCCAACCAGGGCTGTTGACCGAGTTGGTGGCCTTTTGCAGGCAGGCATATAAGCCATTGTGCATGGCGGATTCCCCCACCCCAGGGGTCGGCATCTATCGGCGGGCGGTCAAGCGCCGTGCTTAACCCCACGCGTTGATCAGCCCCTAGAGCCCAAAGCCCGGACCCCAGACCCTGATTCCCGCTTAAGGCGTGGCCATGGCCGCCTGCAAACGTTTCAAATCCGAATTATTGGGCGTCGACACGGACGGGGTCAGGGTCACCGTGCGCGGGTCCTGCCACCGCCAATGCTCCGTATGGCCATCGGCAAATGAAAAATTGCAACCGCGCGCATGCCAGTTCGCCGGAATATCCCCCCATGAGTCACCCTGCACACTCAGCGCAAAATAACCATCGTTCAAACTCAACGGGCTCTCATCCAGAAAAACCACCGTGAGCACCGGGGGCGGCTTGATCATCTGGCTGTCCGCGTATTCGGATGGATAACCCGCAACCCCCAGTCCCGCCATGGAGTCGTAGGGCTGGCCGGACTTGTAGCACGCCAGTTGGGATTGCATGCTGTAACTGCGATCATGCACGGTAGTGTCGGCCGGACAGCGATACACCCCCACATTCGGCGCATACGGGAACAGCAAGCCCATCTGGATCAGCGTCGTATTGGTCGCGTCGTTGGGATACGGCATTTCCCCATAGACCCAGCTCGGGAAATTCGTGCCGCCCCAGGGATCATCCACCACCAACCGGCCGCGATTATCCTCTTGATACATGCACCAGCCCAGCGCGAGTTGTTTGTGATTACTGGCACAGCGAATTTGCAGCGCTTTCCCCTTGGCCGCACTCAAAGCCGGCAGCAGCATCGCCGCCAAAATCGCAATGATGGCAATCACCACCAATAGCTCTATCAACGTGAACGCCCTGGGACAGCTCCAGGGCAACGCCCCTGGTTCCGGGTTGTTTTTTTGTAATGGTTGCATAGTTCAGGAACGACACCGGCACTGTCTTCCTTACCCATACCGGTTGAACGCGAAAATCTTGCATAAATCCCGCAAATATCGCCACCGCGCCAGCCAGGGCTTATTCGAGAAAAAACCCCGGCTGAATCGGGCAAAGTTTTATGGATGAGCTGAACAGCAAACCTGGATTTGACAAAATCCCACATCCACCATACACTCATCAGGAGAGTTGACTTCAGCAGGCAATGAAGGCCGAAGGCAGCATCAGTTTGGAGCGGCTTGGCATCCCCAATGCATCAGCCCCGTTCTTTGAAATTTAAACGTTAGCACCTGGAAATTCCCGCTTCGCCGACCACATCCAGCCTAACCATAAAAGTTCGGCTAGGTCCGAGTCGGTCCGACTTAAAAAATAAATAAATGCTACCGGACCAATAATCCCAAACCCCGATCCCGACCCATCACACGCTGCTCTTAGCGCAGCCAACGTTCGGCGACCGCAGGTGCCCAAAGCCTATTTAAAGGTTAATCGCCCCAAATCGTGCCTTTGAATGCAACCGCCTGCTCCCCACACTCGCCCGCCCGAGCAACTGCCCCTGCCGGTCATTGACCCCACCCCGGAGGGGTGGCAGCTAAACCCAGCCAAATCCAAGTGATCAGTAAACTACCCAACAATTCGCCGCAGGTGCCCAAAGCCCAAAGCCCAAAGCCCAGAGCCCAAAGCCCAGAGCCTATTTAAAGGTTAATCGCCCCAAATC
>CAIQWB010000138.1 GCA_903875465.1 uncultured Verrucomicrobia subdivision 3 bacterium | reverse complement strand
TTTCGGAGTTCGGGTTTAAATTAATTAAGTTTGCGGCAAGTTTTGGGGAACCTTTAGGCTGCTCGGGTCTCATATTGGAGATGAAACACTATGTCCGATGGCCGGCAATTTGAAGAATTGGTAGGCGAGTATTACGAGCCGCTCTATCAATTTGCGTACACGCTGACCCGCGAAGCCGCGGGGGCGTGTGATTTGGTGCAGCAAACTTTTTGCGTTTGGGCGGCCAAAGGCCATCAGTTACGGGACGGGGCGAAAGTGAAAAGCTGGCTGTTCACCACCCTGCACCGGGAATTTTTGGGATCCCGGCGGCGGCAAACCCGGTTTCCCCACATGGATTTGGAGGGGGCTGAAACCGAGTTGCCCGTGGTGGAGCCAGTGGCCACCAGCCGGCTGGATACGGAGCGCCTGCTGGCGACGCTGGCGGCACTGGACGAGGTTTATCAGGCGCCGGTGGCGCTGTTTTATTTGCAGGACTATTCCTACCAGGAAATTGCAGAAATTCTAGGAGTACCTTTAGGTACGGTGAAATCGCGGCTGGCCCGGGGACTGGACCGGTTGCACGGCATGCTGGAGGGGCCGCAAGCCCGAAACCTTAAAAAACAATCAAGCCCGGAATACAAAACTTTGTGAATCGCGAAGACGTCAAAAAAGTGCTGTGGATTTACCGCCCGGGGAGCCCGGATGAGCTGGATCCCGAGGTGCGGGAAGCGCTGGGGCAGGCCCGGCAGGATCCGGAGCTGGGCCAGTGGCTGCAAGAGCATGGGCGGCGGCAGGTGCAAGTTCGCCAACAATTGCAGCGGATTACCGTGCCGGTGGGTTTGAAGGAACGCATCTTGGCCGAACACCAAGCCCGGGAGAAAATCATTCCCTGGCCATCCATCTCGTACTGGCTGGCGGCAGCTGCGGTGGTGGCGGTGCTCGTTGGGCTGCCTTTCTGGCTCCGGAGCAACCCGCAGCCAAGCACGGGCTTTGCCAGGTATCAAACGGAGATGGCCGCGGTGGCTTTGCGGGGGTATGCCATGGAATTGAACACTCATGATGCGGGAGCCATCCGGCAGTATCTCGGCCAGCACCAAGCGCCAGACGATTTTGTATTGCCGAGTGGCTTGCAGCAGGCGGTCGTGGCCGGGTGTGCCATTGAAAGCTGGCAGGGGCGGAAGGCGGCCCTGGTTTGTTTCCGCACGGGCCAGCCTTTGCCCGCCGGGGCGGAGAGTGATTTGTGGCTGTTTGTGATTGATCAGGCGGCCGTGACGGGTGCCCCGGCCAATGGGCGGCCGGTGGTCGCTAAAATCAGCCGGTTGAACGTCGCCACCTGGTCGCAGGCCGGCAAACTTTATGTCTTAAGCACCACGGCAAATGCGGGGGTTCTGCAGAAATTTCTATAAAATGGGGGGGGGAGGCAGGGTTTTCGGCAGCATTTTGCCCGGTGCGGCTTCTGAATTTTCGGTTTATTCAGAACGCGGACCAAACCCGATTAGCTTTGGCTGGCTGGCGCCTGCCAGCCGGATTGATTGGACTGGAGTCGAAGGGGTACACTGGCAGGGTGATCATTTGCGCGAAGCTTATGTCCAACAACACCCGGGCAAGCAAGACCGAGGACGGCAGATTTCTAATTGATGGGGGCGGCTGCCACAGAATTGGTTGACGCCTTTTCCGGAACCACTGCCGCAGAGCTCTGTCCCCAAAGCGTGGCTGGGGGTTACTGAGCAGTCAGGCCACTGAGAACGGCGACAACTGGCTCATTTGGATTGACGGGCAGTCGGTTTGCTGGCCGAGCGACGGCCAATCAGTTCGTCGATGACACTAAACTCAATAATTCAGCGCAATCGGCAGGAGGTTCAGGTTATCCCCGGGAAAATTGTGAATGGTTAATGCTTGCAGGCTTTGAAATAACGGCAAGGAGGTTAGTTTCGGCAATATTTCCAAGAGATAACGAATTTCCGTGCGGTTTTCGATGGAGCGTTGGTCATCCAGCTTAACCCGAACTCCGAAATTAAAATGGCCGGTCGGCAGCCATCGCTTGGGCCTAAACGCTTGGGAACATGGGCTTCCCAAGCCGCTGCCAAGCAGTTGCCCATTTAAGGATGCGCGCTGCGCCGAGGCAGTCTCACCAGACCATTGCGGGTAGGCCGGCGATTTTTTCAAAGTGTTTCTGCGCCAACAGCTTGACACATCCCAGCCATTTTAATTTCGGAGTTCGGGTTAAATGAGGGGCGGGTAACCATGCTTTGGCACAGGATCAAATCCCGGAGTGGATCCCACCGAGAACAGCGAGGCAACTGAAAAATCGAGGCAACCGAGGCATTACTGCCACTTGTACGCGATTGAGGCAAACACCCCATGCGCCGAAAAGTCATGGGTATGTCCAGCAGCCGGATCAGAGTATTGGGAAAATTCGTAATGCAGAACACCGGATACGCGCTTGGAAAACTGGCGGGTCAAGCCAAAGAGCAGTTCATGCCGGGTAAAATTCAAGCCGAACGGCAGCGCAGGGGCGGCCGGGTTTTGGTCATAGTCGGCCCGGGAAACGATGTAGCCGGCTTGCAGGGCAGTCTTCAGGTTGAGCGCATACGTCGCAGAGGAGGACATGGTATAAACGGTGCCATGATAGGGGGCCACGGAGGGCACATCGTTGTTTGCGGTGCGAATCCGGGTCTGACTACAGGTGAAGGCGGTCGTAAAATATAGTTGGTTTACGGGGGTGAGGGTGGTGCTAAAACCATAGGTGTGGGCGCGGGTATTTCCATCGAGGATCATGCCGCCGGGGGTGACGACTTGCAATGAGCCAAAGTCAAAGGCAGGATCGGTCCGCGAATGGTAGTCGGTTGCAGTGAGGTCGCAACTAAAGGTGGTGCTGATCCAATTCGCCGGGCGCAAGACGCATTTGGATTCGAGCCCGTCGCCGTCGACGTTTCGGCCTTCAATAAAAGCGGGATAGCCGTTGGTGGTGGCGGTGGCCAAGCCATTGAAAATGTCCGTCAAGTGATGATAATCGGTGGCACTGGACTGGTCATGGTACTGGGTCGTGAAGGAGAACCACCGCCAGGGCGACGTGTTGAACCCGGCGCGAATATCCCGGTGCAGGTTAAAGGCGTCGGTGTGGCGAACATACTCGCTGGCCTCCTGCTGTTGAAATTCGCTCACATCCGCTTCCTCAAACCGTGCTTCGGAAAATACCACCGTAAAGGGAATTTGGGTGTAATGGAGGCCGGCTTCCTGGGTCGATTTGAATTTGTCGAGGCGAGAGCCGACCGGAGTGTTCGCCAAGAGATCCAAGTCGGGGACGCTGGACCCAAACCCGTCCTCGCGCGTCCATTCATTTTGGGAAACGAGGGACAGGTTTAAACAGGACAGGGGACGGAACAGGCTGGACACACTGAAGATTTCGGACTCCCGTTTCAGGGTGATGGCCTGGCTGGCCAGTTGATTATTGTAGCTGAAGGCCGGAATGAGGGTGGTTTGATTGAAAAAGTCGCTGCCTTCGAGCCGGGAATAGTTCCAACCGCTGGAGAGATACCACCAATCCCGTAGTTGTTTGTCCAGGCCCAGGGTGTTCATCCCCTGCACATGGTGATAACTGTCCTGGGTGTTGATGAACAGGCCGGGGGGCGGACCGGACAAGGCGCCAGTTTCCGCCGTGTTTTTGGCTTCGCGATTAAATTCCACACGTGCGCGGTCAGCCAGATGCCAGTCATGGAAATCTTGCGAGAAATCGAATTTGATGATGTGTGTATCCTCATGGACCGCCTGCAGGGCGGGATACAGGTTCTGGCCGGCGATGCCGCCCCAAGCCAGACTGGACTGGTTCCCATGTTGGTATTGGTACTCATATCCGAAAACCAGGAGCGGGCGGTTGGGCAAGGCCAGACCAAAGTCGGCCCAAAGCCGCCCATTATCCACATACAAGTCCTGGCCGAGTTGAAAGTCCTGGGGAACGGACAGCGCGTTGTAACCGCCGGTGTTAGCGTAATACTTGCGCCACTGTTCAAAGCCGGCATGCACAAAACCCAGGTCGGTTTCATCCACGGCGAGTTTTAATTTGTAATCCTCAGCCGGAGCTTGAATCCGGGCCGTGAAGAAAATTTTTTCGTTGGGATTGATTTGTTCCCGCACCGTAATTTGTTCGGCGCCGCCGACCGCGCTTTCGGTGGTGTTTTCCAGTTCGCGAAATTTCGCCCGGTTGCCATGGACGAAAGCGCCACCCACGGCGGGTATAAACGTTACTTCGGTGCGCGGCCCCGGGTTGGTGGGGCTCCAATTGGCACCTTGGTCAATCCAGGCGCGCAGCCGGCTGATTTGCAAGGAAGTCAGGGGCGTACCCTTGCCGGGAGGAGGCATTTCCATGTCCTGAACCTCGCGGGCGACGTAATTCAGCAGCAGGCTTTTACGACTGTTTCCGGGCACCAAGTCATTGGGGTTGGCGTTGCCGCCCTGCAGGGCGGATGCCCGATTATCCAGCCGGAAGTGGCTGCGGGGCTTTTCCGGCCCATGACATCGCAGGCAGGCCGCTTCAAAGATCGGGCGGATATCACGGTCGAAATCAATGGTTTCGGTCACCGCCGCAGGCGGAAGATTGGTGGGAGCGGGAGCCGCGACCACGCCGGGAAGGAGGGTGGTGCACAGCCAGGCCCAGCCGAGTGGCCGGAGGGTGGTGCGGCGGATGATTTTCATGCCTTAGTACCGCAACCGGGGATCCACATTCGATCCGTGAATGGCGGTATGACAGCCGGAGGTCCAGCAGGTGCCCATTTGGAGAAATGTGGTATGGTCGGCATTTCCGATATAAATTTTCTGGCTCACGACCTGACTTTGGGCGTGGCAGCGCAGACACAGGTTGGGATCCGGTGTCACCAGTAATTTCTGATTAAGGGAGCCATGTGGCTGGTGGCAGACGGTGCAACCTTCGCGCAGGGCCGCATGAGTAAAGACAAAGGTCCGGGTTTGGTCGCGATGACATTGGGCGCAACTTTCATCCGAGCGGGCCATGGCCAGGCCACTGGCCGGTTTGAAGGGGTCTCCGCCGTGCGGGTCATGGCATTGGACGCAATTCATGTGGCCTTCCATGACCGGGTGATGCTGGGGTAGTAAGAATTCAGAATTTACTTGCTGATGGCATTGGAAGCAGGAAGCCGGATCTTTGCCCGGGTTTATGATGAATTGGGCATTGCCGCCGGCGGCAACATGCCGGCTGCCGGGACCGTGGCATGACTCACAGCCGGTTTGCCCGGACATGGCAGTGCTTTCGTGGTGGAACCGGCCATGCGGGCTGAGGGGAAAACGGCGGACGATATCAGCGTGGCAATCCTGGCAGGCGGCATTGCCAGTGTAATGGGCACCGGGAATTTCGAGGGGGATATTGGTGGCCCGGGGTAATGAAGAACATGAAATGACGAGGAGCGTGGCACTGGCGGGAATGGCCAGGGCCAGAAGTGCGACCACTTTGCGTTTGGGATTCAATAGTTATGGGCGGTTGAGCCGGTTTGATTGGTGACCGACGCTCCTTTGATGATTTGGGTGACAATATCGTCAGAAATATTGCCGCCGAACGGGAAAACCATTTGGAGATGACCGGACGCGTCAATGATCAAGGTGCGAAAATTGTGATTGAAGCCGCCGGAATCGGAGGTGTAGTTAACTCCGCAAACCTCGGCGAGTTCATGGATTTGGTCGGGGGCACCCGTTAAAAAACTCCAGTGTGACGGCTGGTAGAGATAACTATCGCCATAAGCTCGCAACATGGCCGGGGAGTCAAAGGCTGTATCGAATGAAATAGAGAGAAAATGCCAGTTGGTGGGTGCGCCCGGCAACTGGCGAAGCTTGGCCGAGGCTTCCTGGAAGTTTTTTGAAAGGCGGGGGCAGAAATCTGGCAAAGGACAGCGGGTGTAAAAAAAGGCCAGGGCCAGCGCCTGGCCGCGAAAGTCGTTCAGACATACGGGCTGACCGAGTTCGTTGGTCAGCGGATAGTCCATGAATTGCTCGCTGGGCAACCGGAACAGGGGCCGGATGGGAGCTGGGTGGTTTTCCGCAAGCGGGGCATTGCCGGTTCTTCTAATTTGATCCACCCAGCTATGATCGCTAGTCACATTTAAGCGGAAGGTAACTTCATCCCCGGCGTGCAGGCTGGCAAGCACGGCGTTAGTTTGCACATGGAATGGCATGGTCATGGCAGCCATATAATTCGAAATGGCCTCATGTTTGATGATGACCGTTTGGCCATCGGCCGGAAGTTCCTGAACCACACCTCTGCCGGGGAAGGTTTGCCTGACCGGTGCCGAGGCATTTAGCGGCCTTGGTGCTTCACCGGCCGGCATCTGGCCGGGAGCCAGCCAGGCGAAAAGGATGACCGTCACTGTGAATGCCCGGGCGCGCATAACTTCAAGCCATTAGGGATTGGGCAGCCGGCCGACGCGGTAAAAAGCGGGATTATTGGTCGCGTGAGGATCCACAAAAACCACCGGGCTGGTTTTGGCCTGATTGGTTGCAAGGGAGATCCAATTTGAGGAAGCCAGACTGGTATTTTTCTGAACCACGTAACTAAGTCCGATATTGGCGGCATAGCTAAACTGGACCGAACCGGCGGCGGCCGTCAGCGAACTGATGGCGAGGGGCGCGGGTGAGACCACACTAAAGGCAACAGAATTGGTGCCTTTGGCCCCCAGATTATCCGAAACAATCGCCGAAATAGTATAAGTGCCCGCCGCCAGATTATTGGTGGTGGCAATAAACGGCGCCACTGGGCGGTTGGAAATGACCGTGGTCCCTAGCAGGAATTGGACATTGGTAACGGAGCCATCGGAATCGGCGGGAGTTGTTTGAATCGTCACACTGGCAGGTGCCGCCAGAACCGCACCATTGGTGGGGCTGATAACGGAAATCGTGGGTGGCAGATTGGGAATGACTGCGGTGGCCACGGTGACGCTGCCCACCATGCCGAGACCGGCATGAAGGGTGCAACTATATGGGAAACTGCCGGTGGTGGTGAAGGTATGCGAGAAGGTGGTCGGACCGTTTACAGTCGCGGAAGCGGTCCAGGCTTGGGGGGATTTGGTGCTGGTCACATTATGATTCACGGAGCCACTGGGCCACGTCCACAGAACGGTGTCGTTGACAAAAATATTGGTGGCAGCCGGGGAAAAGACATTGTTGACCACGGACACATTGGCGGTTGCTCCGGGGCTGGTCAGCGGGGTGGTGAGATAAATTAGAAACGCCGCAGCGGCGAGGCCAGGATTTTTAGAACAGGATGAAACGCGCATACCCACCTAAGAAGGTTGAAAGCGCTTTTGGTTCCAAAATACTTTGGGAGGAAACTTGGCACCCGCGGAGCCGTGGCTGCGGTTGAATCTGCCATGGCCGTCAATTAGATAGATGAAGCTCCCGCGGTCGTGGAAATTTTTTGGGCCTGGAGTCCTTTGAGTGATTCAAAAACCCGGCATTAACCGGTTCCGGTTAATTCAGAATAACCGGGATGGTGTCTTTCTTGACGCTCATGTGGGCCAAAATCCAGGCGAAGTCGGTGCCGCTGGAGGTCACCGCCACGGGCAAGAAGCTTTGGTTAGGCTGGATCGGTTGAATGGTTTCGGGATCCACCCAACGATGAAATTCGGAATGGCCGTCGGCAAAGGCAATGGCGGTGTTGCGGTTATGGTAAGTAGCCGGTAAATCCAGCCATTCCTGACCGCTGCCAACACTGCCGGAGGAAGTTCCAAAGCTGGCGTCTTTATTCAGAAAATAGCCGTCTTTGATGCTGTCCGGATGTTCGTCCAAGAAGGCAAATATCTCCGTGGGACGAGGGATTTGGGAGGCTTTGAAAAACTGAATGTAGCCGGGATTATTGGCATTTATGCCGGTGGAGGTATAGCGACCAACATCGCCCATCATGGCATTCATGGAGTAGCTGCGAATGCGATGGTCCCAACCGGCACTGCTTTGCTGGGTGCTGAGGGAGCGGTCCGAGGGGCAGCGAAAGATGGCGGTGTTGCGGCTTACGTAGGAGCCCAGACTGGCTTGGGTGAGCGTGTTGAGATTGGTATTATCCGAGCTCAAATCGTGGGTCATGACGTTATTGGCCCAATTACGATCGGTGCGATAAGTTGTCCCGTAGAGCACCAGATTGTAAGGCAGGGCACCGTCATGATCGTCCACATACAGCAGGGTGGCGAGGACCAACTGGCGGGTGTTATTCAGGCAAGTAATGGCATCGGCCCGGGCGCGGGCCTTGGCCAGGGCGGGCAAAAGCAAAGAGGCCAGCAAGGCAATCACCCCGATAACCACCAGCAACTCAATCAACGTAAAGCCCAAGATCCCATTGCTGGGAGCGGGTTTCCGCCGTTGGCTCGGGTTGGCAAGTTTCATAAACTGAGCAGCCATATTCAGGGTTTTATTTTTATGGCTAATTTATTTTTAACAGGAAAAATAACAATTTCAATTAAAATTGCAACCGTCTTGGTGGCAAATATGCAATAATAATGCAGGGCTGGCCTGGTTTATTGCAAGGAACTTCGCCGGGAGGCGCTGCCCGATTGATAAAAGATATACGGTGTCACCCACTCGTCGACTTACGCAAAAACGCACGGTGCAACCACTTGCATTTCTACCGCAGGTTCCTCGCGGTTTTCGGTGGCATTCGGGTTGGCTTGGGCCGTTGGTTGCTGGATTGGCGAATCCCAACGGGATTCCGGCCGCTAGCCCAGGGTTGTCCCGGCAGCGGGACTACCCTGGGCAGGTTGACGCATTTTTATGCAACCCCAACGGGGTTGT
>CAIQWB010000137.1 GCA_903875465.1 uncultured Verrucomicrobia subdivision 3 bacterium | reverse complement strand
GCAATTCCCCAACCACTCAAATGGTCAGCTCGATTTGCTTGCCACCGAAAACAGCGAGGAACCCGGCGATTTTTCCAAAGGGTTTCTGCGCCAACATCTTGCCGCATCCCGGCCATTTTAATTTCGGAGTTCGGGTTAATGGGCTCCGAATCAGGAGAGGACAAAAACCACGGCGGCGGAGAGCCACAGAATGGCCGCCAGGCCAATGGCCGGAACCAGGGAGCCACGACGGGTGCGGTAGCTGGCTGGGGAGGAACCGACCAGGGCGGTGAAAAGCATCGCTGCGAGAATGGCCGACCAGTGCGGGCGATAAAACAGCAGCAAAATGACGGCGGGGGACAATAACGGAAGCAGGGAGCGGAGCTTGAATGTCGCAAGTTTCTGAATGGCGTTGGCCTTCACACATTTAGGAGTAATGGGTTGTCACTGGGCGGTAAAGAGTATTTTGGACGGCGCGAGGTGCGGGGGGATGAGAAAAACGGCTTTAGGCTTTAGGCTCTGGGCTCTGGGCGGGGCAGGGAGGCGGGAAGCAGGGGGAGCGCGGGGATGGGGGATGGTTTGCCGATGGTCTTCAGGGGATTGCGGCGACTGGCTTGTCTGCCACGCTTTTGGCTTGGATTGTGCCGGTCGAAAGGTGCCGATCACAGCTCGGTAATCTGGCGAGGGTTTTTTTGGTGCCGATGCACCGGGGGCGGCTGGCAAAGTGACGTTGCGGCGGGCGGAAGCCCGCGCGGCGCCGCGCGGGCCAGGCACCGCCATGGCGAAACAAACCTTTTAAGCTCGCTTGACACCGGGCCGGTCGCTGGTATTCTCCCATGCTCCGTTGGACCGATTTATTCGCCACGGATGAACACGATTAAGAATTTATGAAACGCCAGTATCAACCGTCTAAAATCCGCCGCAAGCGTCAGCACGGATTTCTCAACCGGAATTCGAGCAAGAGCGGCAAGGCCACGCTGGCCAATCGCCGTCGCGTGGGGCGGAAACGCCTGACGCCGGTTTGATCCGGTCATGCACGATGACCCGCCGGGCCATTTGCGCTTGGGCCGTTCGCAGCGCGTGACGCGGAACCGCGATTTCATGCGGGTGCGCGCCCAGGGCCAGCGGTTGGTGGTGGGTTGTCTGATTGCGAACTGGCAGGCGCTGCCGGCGGGTGCCGGTCCCCGGCTGGGGGTGGTGACCAGCAAGAAAATTGGCAATGCGGTGGCCCGGAGCCGGGCGCGCCGGCTGCTTCGCGAGAGTTTCCGGCAGCACCAGTATGAATTGGTGAAGCCGGTTGATTTGGTTTTGGTGGCCCGTCCTTCCATAGCCAGTTGCGACTTTGCGCGGGTGGAGAAGGATTTTTTAACGTCCTTAAAGCGGGCCGGTTTGTTAAAAGCAACAACCTCGTGAACCTCATCCAACATTCGCTGGTGCTGGGCATTCGCGTTTACCGCCTGGTGCTGTCGCCGGCGCAGGTTTATTTATTTGGGGCCACCACGGGCTGCCGGTTCACTCCCACCTGCTCGGCTTATGCCTTGGAAGCAGTGACCACGCACGGAGCCATCCGGGGCTCGGCGCTGGCGGTGGGGCGGATTTGCCGTTGTCATCCCTGGGGGGCAGGCGGGCATGATCCCGTGCCCGTGCGGTCCTTATCCCCGACCCCGAACCCGGCTGGGCACACTTTCCCTGCGGAGCAACCTCTTTCATTTTCATGGACAGACTAGGAATCATCGTCGTTTCAATTTGTGTGTTACTCATGGGCGTGTGGCTCTATGAGGAGCAGCAATACGCCAAAAAAGCCCTCCTGTACCAAGCCCAGCATCCCGTGCCGGCCGTGCCCGTGGCCGGAGCCACGCCCGCGGCGGCACCGGTTCCGCTGGCCACCCCGGTGGCCGTGGCCCCATTCAACACCAATCTGCCGGAGCGCACGCTGGTGCTGACCAATGCCACGGCGCGCTACACCTTCACGACCCGGGGCGGGGGCCTCAAGACGGTGGAGTTGCTGGATTTTCCGCAAACGATCTCCCGGCGGTGGAAGAAAACGCAGGACTCGGACGCCCTGGCCACCTTGAACACGCACTCGCTGGTGCCGGTGCTCGGCATCCTGGGCGAGCCCAATTTGGTGGGGGACGGTAATTTTGCCCTGACCCGGACGGCCACGGGCGGGGTGCAGGCGGAGAAATCATTGGCGGGCGGCTTGCGCATCATTAAAACGTTTCAGCTGAGTTCGAATTACCTGGTGAATGCCACGGTGCGGCTGGAAAACCGCACGGAGCGGCCCCTGTCCCTGCCGGCGCAGGAATGGGTGGTGGGCACGGCCACCCCGATGGATGTGGATGACAATGGCATGGTGGAGGGGGCGATGTGGTATGATGGCAGCGGGATTCAAGAATGTGCGCCGACTTGGTTTGCCGGCTCGGGCTTTGGGTGCATGCGCGGCAGCCCGCGCAGTGAATATCTGGTGGGTTCCAACAACGTTTATTGGGCGGCGATTCACAATCAATTTTTCACGATTATCGCCATGCCGCCCACCAACCTGCCGGCCCAGCAGATTGTCGCCCGGCCGATCGCCTTGCCCTGGCTGGCCACGGACCCCGGCGCCGCCGTTCCGCAGGGGGTGCAAACGGCCCTGGTTTATCCCGGGCAGAGCATCGCGGCCAACTCCGGGGTGGAGCGTTCCCTGGTGATTTACGCGGGCCCGAAAGAGTATCGCGGGTTGGCCCGGATGGGGGAGGATTTCGCCAATCACGCGGACCTGGTGATGAATTTCGGCACGGGGTTCGCGGGGTTCTTTGGCATTGGCTCGTTTTTCGCCAAGGCGTTGTTACTGGGGATGAACTGGATTCACGACGTTACGACGCTGGGCTATGGCTGGACGATTGTGATGATCACGATCCTTCTGCGCGCGATGTTCTGGCCGTTGACGGCGGCGAGCACGCGGTCCATGAAGCGCATGCAGGCGCTGGCGCCGAAGCTCAAGGCCTTGCAGGAAAAATACAAGGACGACGTCCAAAAGCTCACGGCCAAGCAATGGGAATTGTACAAGGAAAACAAGGTGAGCCCGCTGAGCGGCTGCCTGCCGATGCTGGTTCAGATGCCGGTGTTCATTGGGTTTTTCACGATGATTCGCAGTGCGATCGAGCTGCGGGGGGCGCATTTTCTGTGGGTCACGGATTTGTCCAAGCCGGACACGCTGTTTATCATTCCCAGCCTAGGCATTCCGTTCAACTTGCTGCCGTTGTTGATGGTGGGGGCGATGATCTGGCAGGCGCATTTGCAGCCGCCCTCCCCGGGGATGGATCCCGGGCAGCAGAAAATGATGCGCTACATGCCGCTGATGCTGTTGTTGTTTCTTTATAATTATTCCTCCGGGATGGCGCTGTACATGACGGTGAGCACACTGGCCGGGGTGTTGCAGAACAAGTTGACGCACATTCCGCCCACGGCGGCGGTGGCGGTGGTGGATACGCGCTTGACGCCGTCCGGAAAAAAGCAAAAATAAGCGGGAACACTTTTTGAATTTATGCCGGCCCAGCCCAAAGCGACCTTGGAACAAATGCTCACTCTCATGGGGTTTCCCGCCACCATTGAGGAAACGAAGCTGGAGGATGGCATCCTGCTGGATGTCAAGACGGAGGATTCCGGCCGGCTGATTGGCCGGCAGGGCCAGACGCTGGCGGATTTGCAATATCTGACCAACCGCATCCTCTTCCAACAGGATCCCAGCGCGCCCAAGGTGCTGGTGGATGTGGGCGGTTACCGGGCGGAGGCGCGGGAGGCGCTGATCAAGAAGGCGAAGGACGCGGCCGACAAGGTGCGCCGCTGGGGGGATATCGTGGAACTGGAACCGATGGGGGCCTATGAACGCCGGGTGATTCACCAGGCGCTCCGGGAGGATCCGGATGTGGAAACGCAGAGTGTGGAAGTGGATGGGACGGAGAAGAAAGCGTTGTTGCTGCGGCCGCGAAACCCGGCGGGGCGGTGAGGTTTTACAGAAGGTAACGAAGAAAACGAAAGGGTTTTAACCGCAAAGAACGCAAAGAACACAGCTAGAAGGGCGGGAACATCTTTCTAATTGTAGACTTACCGGTAATTTAAATCATTCGCGCCAATTAAACTCCAAGGATCTATGAAAGACTTTAAGGCGCTGAGTGACCAAGTGCGTCAGATTGCGTTTGATATTCACGTCTACCGGGCATGGGCACTTGGAGAAGGTTTACGAGAATGCCCCGGCGCATCGCTTACAAACGGCCGGTCTGGAGGTGAAACAACAACATCGGATCAATGTGTTTGATGAAGATGGCACGCTCATTGGCGAATACGCGGCGGATCTTTTGGTGGAAGGGGTGCTGATTATTGAGTGAAAAACCGCCAAAGCACTTGCGCCGGAGCATGAAGCCCAAATTCTGGGTTATCTCAAATCGGCACGTTTGGATCATGGCTTGCTGATCAATTTTGGTTCCTACAAATTCGAAATTCGGAAATTTATTTGGGCACTGCGGTAAGCGGGCAACAGACTTTAATGGCTGATTGAACTAAAATCCGGGTTTATCAACCGCAAAGAATACAGAGGGGTAACATCGGACCCCAAAATCCGCTCCACCAGCATCACTAGATTGTCGGGAAATTTTCATGGTGCTTGCGGATTGAGAGCATAGCGCCCCGGCAAAATTCGGGTGGCATTATTGCGCAACCAAAATTGGCTGTTGGTGTTTTAACTTTGGACGATTATACTATTACTATGAATGTGGCTGGAAAAATCGGTCTGGGACTGACGGCCGCCCTGGTGTTGAACCTGGGTGTGCCGGCGGGCTGGGCCGTGCCGGCCGGGCCGACGGGGGCGGCCATGCCATCCACGCCGGTCAAACCGGGGAAACATGTCACGGTGCCCAAGTCCGTGCCGGCGGCCATGGCTGCTGCCGGAGCAGCGACGGAGGATGGCGCGGCGCCGGCCACGGACAGCAACCTGCCGTACGGAACCATCGTGGCGCGCAACATTTTTGGGCTGGTGCCCATTCCCCCGCCGCCGCCGCCGCCGCCGCCGCAGGAGGATCCCCCGCCGAAAATCACGGCCAATGGCATTATGCAGGTGTTTGGCGAATGGCAGGCGCTGTTTAAGGTCAGCGCGGCGGGCAAGGCCGGTCAGCCGCCGAAGGATGTGTCTTACATGCTCGCGCAAGGGCAGCGCCAGGATGATATCGAAGTCGTCAAAATCGATCCCAAGGCCTCGACCATTACTTTTGACAACCACGGTACCCAGCAGGAAATACCGCTGGCGAATGGGGCGGCATCAGCGGGTGGTGCCGCCGGCGCGCCGGGGCAAGTGCCGCCGGGGGCGGCCCCGGGTGGCCCGCCGCCAATGCCTGGGTTTCATCCGCGGGCGGGTGTGGCGGGCGGTTTCGCGGGTGCCCCTGCCGGGGCAGGTTTTGGGGTGCCGGGTAGCCCGCAAAGTCCGCAGGATAGCAATGCTTCACCCGACGCCGCTTTGCAGACGGGCGGGGGGCAGCTTTCCGTGGCGGAGATTGCCGCGCAAAATGTGCAGGGACTGACTCCCGAACAACAGGCGATTTTGATTGAAACGGAACGGGCACGGTTGCTTTCCGCCCAAGACTCCGGGCAAGCGGATGTAAAAAAAGGCTATTATCCGCCCGAGATGATTCCGCCGACGCCGCTGACACCGGCTACGCAACTGCCGTCGGACGGTACCCCCGGCAAGCAGTGATTTTGGTTTGATTTTCGTTGGGATTGCGCGCGCATTTTAGGAGGTGGTTGGTGTGTGGGTAGTTTGCATGGCCCCATTTTCCGGCGGAACAGGATGAAATGCGGTTGACCAGGCGGACACTGCCGGCCCTTTCCTTCACAATGGCGCAACCCCGTTAGAATTGAGGCAGTGATTCTTCAATAGCCCGGCTGGTTAGTTCGATTTCTAGGTTGCCAACAACAGCCCCCCCAATTTTTTACTTTTTATCACGGTTTAGAGCGGGATTCAGTTTGGCTTTTGGCTGGGTGTTTGGCCACAAATTGGCACAAGGACGTTGGGATTGAGACCGCATTTCTTCAATATCGCGGCTAATTTGTTCGATTTCTACTTTGCTGAACCCAGAAAGAAACCTGAAAAAAGGTTCCTCGCTGTTTTCGGTGGCATTCGGGTTGGCTTGGGCCGTTGGCTGCTGGATTGGCGAATCCCAACGGGCTTCCGGCCCCTCGCCCAGGGTTGAACCGGCAGCGGGACTACCCTGGGCAGGTTGACGCATTTTTATGCAACCCCAACGGGGTTGT
>CAIQWB010000136.1 GCA_903875465.1 uncultured Verrucomicrobia subdivision 3 bacterium | reverse complement strand
TGCCAACCCCAGGAACAACACCGCCAATATGCTAAGGGCTGAAAGCCCGCCCCATGGTCCTTGGACACCTTGGCCGTGGAATGGTGAACCAACCATCCTCCGGGCCTTGGCCTTTGGCCCTAAAAACTCCGCCCCGCCGTGCCCCTCGTCCGCCGTAGCTGTGACGAAGGCCGAAGCGCCAACGGCGCGCCCCATACCAGCCTGGGGTGCCAACCCCAGGAACAACACCGCCAATATGCTAAGGGCTGAAAGCCCGCCCCATGGTCCTTGGACACCTTGGCCGTGGAATGGTGAACCAACCATCCTCCGGGCCTTGGCCTTTGGCCCTAAATACTCCGCCCCGTCGCGCCCCTCGTCCGCCGTAGCCTGGCGAAGGCGGAAGCAACTTCCGTGAGCCCTGTAGGGGCGGCACCATGGGCGCATTCTCCCATCCCCTTGCGTCTTTGTAGCCGATAGCCCACAGACCGCCGGGCCGCAATCTGGCATAACATCACGGTTATGCCAAAGCGCGACAAAATGTTATCGGAATTCGGGCGTAACGTGAGCCGGTTCCGCGATCAGGCCGGCCTTTCCCGAGACACCGGGGCATTATCCATGCATTCCCCGTTTTAAAAATACTTTGGATCTATGAAATTCAAGGAACTCGCTTTGAGTTTCAGCGAAGTTGCCGACTTTGATGACCCGGTCCGTGATGATGCCCATTTTCTGCATAGACTCTTCATGTGCCACTGGAGAAATGAGTAATTCACCATTATTTTCAAAAGAAATAAACCCCCGATCAAACAAGTGATCAATGGTCGGCGTAAGTAGCAGTCCGTTACCACCAAACAATCGCTCCTCATTGTTGGATTCGCGCCATGGCTTAATGTGGCTAGCAATTAAATGCTCTGGCTTATCCACATGGGTGACGCGGCAGAAATGTTCAATCCGAATGACGTTTTGTCGAAAAATGCCCTGCCCGCGACGGGCCTTGATTAGCGACTGCTTTTCGGTGTCACCCAGATGGCCGTCATGAGTAATTTGTTCGCATTCATGATCTTCCCATTCCAATACACCACGCAACTCCGGCAATGGCGTCTCCGCCGTTTCGGCAATATAAATGCCTTGGATGATCCCTAGAAGTTCAGGTGAGGCAAGCTGCGCAATTACTAACGCCATTGGTTTTGGAATCTGTGCGAGGTAGACTCCTTGATTGCCAAACCCATTTGAGCGGATAGGTGAGTAGCGCCCCGGTAATGTGGGGCCTATGGCGTGCATATGTTGGATGGGACGAATCGGCTCGGGAAATTTGTGAAAATTAACATCTACTCGCCAACCCTTATTATCCCATGACTTCTTACCGATTTGACCGAATTCATCGGGAAGCGGGGAAGTGTAAGCGTGGGTCTGTGCAATACCGAATCCTTGAACCGCACTTTCAGCAAATGAGTAGATAATGTCTCCTGGAGCAACCTCGCGCATGGTTTCATAAAAAGGATTTATCTGGTCGTTTTGCTTGCGTTTAGGTGACCAGATATACCTTCCAAAGAATTCCTGGCGGAAAGTTTGGTTGTGATTGACCCACCAGAAGTTCATTGATCGATCTTGCACTTATCAAAAACCACAAAACGATGATACCGCAAAAATTCCCCATCCGGCTCCGCCAATTTTTCCGGCAGGCGAATCGGCTTGCCTTCATAGGGCACAAAATTTTGTTCCAAGGCCGGCTGTGGAAAGAATTTTTGCAGGCGATTGCTAAGCATCAAACACAAATCCTCATCCAGCGTTATCAGGCCAGAATCAAACGCATCATCGTGCAGGCTGGAAAGGCAAAGACCGTTGCGAGGGTTCAGGCGCTCGTGGGGAAATTCGCTCCACGGTTTGATGTGACTCGCCACCAGCAAGCGCGGGACGTTGATGCCGCTGATACAACACCGAACATCATAGGCGGTCAGAACCGCATCCCGGAAAAATTTCTGGCCGCGACGTACTTTGACGGTCGCTTGGGTTTCGGTTGGCCCAGTTGGGGTCACCAGTTTGATTGCACCGTCTTCAACCACCACATCTTTGGTTTGGTCGTGGGTGATCAAATCATGAAATAATTCTTCGGCTGCGGTGCCCATCGCCAAGGAATTAGTGTGAAATTCCTGCCACATTTCCCGGTCCTGCCGGGATGCCCCTTCCAGCCCCTTGATGCCACGGGCCCGTTGCACGGGGTCAAGCGACGCCAAGTTGCAGAGTTTCATGGAAAGGCTGCCTGGAGGTCGGCCCATTTTGGCGGCGACTTCTTGGATGACGGAGTTTTTGCTGTCGAACTGGCCAAACTTAAGCTTAGTGTAAAGATTCAAGGCAATGAGGGTATCCTCACGAGTCCATTTGATTGATGGTGCCTTTGCCATTGGCGAAGCGTGGCACAGATAATTTCCCAGCGAAACCAGAAAATGCTTGCTTCCAACTCCCATCCTGGCCAGGTGTATATGGCGAATGATGCAAACGCCAGCAAACTTGCCAGTCATGGAGCCCGACCCCGCCGCTGTCTTTGCCATTGCCCATTCGCTTTGGCAGGCTGGTCAGAAACAGGCGGTTCGTGAACCTTCAATCAATCTGAGCGAGGCTTACCAAGGCATGGATCAATTCATGCGGGAACTGATGCGGGTGGCCGGCCTGTTTGAGGCGTGGGCCTGCCGGTTCATTGATTTCCCAGAATTGGACGAGCCCTGGCCTTACCTCTTGCAGGACCGCTTTGGCGAAAACTGCCTCCCCATCAAACCGGTCACCGAACTGGCCACCTTTGCCGAGCCCGATTGCCTGCGGGTGGCGCTCCGCTGGCGCTTGCCCGTCAAACGCGATCACGGCCTGCCCGTGCCGGTGGATTTGCGGGCGGAGCTTCCGGCCCGGCATGGGGACGCGGGTTTCCGCGCCTTCCGCATCCAAACCATCCGTGACGAATTACCCGGACCCCATTGCGCCGCCTTTACGTGGGATGATGACCCCTATGACCCACGCTTCGGGCCCCTCTTTTTCGGCTTGTACGGGGTGAAGGCGAATGGCTTGCTCGAACCCATTGCCGACCGTCCCACGCTGGCCGCCGCGCGGGAGCTGGCCCAAAACTTGGTGCCCGGCCTGAATTTTACGGAAACATTCCTTCACGCCGGAGAAAATGGAACAGCCGAAATCATGGATCGCGGAATCAAGAAAAAATTCTTGAAAAAGAATTGAACCCGAACTCCGAAAGTAAAATGGCTGGGATGCGGCAAGATGTTGGAGCAGAAACACTTTGGAAAAATCGCCGGCATACCCGCAGTGGTCTGGTGAGGTTTTTCCAAAGCGTTTATGCCCAAGAGATTGATGCAGACCGGCCGTTTTAATTTCGGAGTTCGGGTTGAACTCTGGCGGTGGGGAACCTCCAAGGGAGCCCCGGCGCACTTGGCGGCCTCATCCCGGCTTGCCCACCCCCCCCCCCCCCCCACCCCCCCCGGAAAAACATT
>CAIQWB010000135.1 GCA_903875465.1 uncultured Verrucomicrobia subdivision 3 bacterium | reverse complement strand
TGGTGATTTGGGAAGCGCTCAGGCCCGTGATTCCGCTGCCGTTGCCGGAAATAATACCGGTGGCATTGATGGCCCCCCCATTGATGCCCCCGAGCGTGTCGCGCAGGACAATGGTGCTGGGAAGAGGGTTCGTATTCGCGCCGGTGTTGAGATTGGTCAGGCCGGCCCCATTGCCAGAAAATGAGCCACCCAGTATTACCCCGGTTTGAGTGTTGGTCAACAGGTTGCCGGGTAATTGGGCCAGGGTGAATGTTCCGGTCGTGATTTGGGAGGCGCTCAATCCGGTCAGACCGCTGCCATTCCCGGAAAACGTACCACTCAAAGTCACATTGGTCGCGGTGTTGGTAACCACGCCGCTGGGTAACTGAGTGAGGGAGAACGTGCCGTTGGTAATTTGGGCAGCACTCAGCCCGGTCAAGCCGCTGCCATTGCCAGAGATAGTGCCCGTGGCTTTAATCGCGCCCACATTGATGCCGCCCAGCGTGTCCCGCAAGACGATTGTGCTGGGAAGAGGGTTCGTATTCGCGCCGGTGTTGAGATTGGTCAGGCCGGCACCACTACCAGCAAATGTGCCACTCAACGTCACTCCGGCTTCGGTGTTGGTTAACAAATTGCCGGGTAGTTGGGCCAGGGAAAACGTACCGTTGGTGATTTGGGAGGCATTTAGGCCAGTCAATCCGCTCCCATTCCCGGAGATCACTCCAGTGGCTTTGAGCGCGCCGACATTAATGCCGCCCAGGGGGTCGCGCAGCACCAGGGTGTTGGCGAGGACGTTGGTGCTGGCGTTCGTCGCCAGATTGATGCCGCTAATGATGGTGGCGGCCGGGACGCTTCCAATCTTTTGCACCACGGTTGCCAGTTGCGTGCCCGTCACATCACCGGCGAGTTGCCCGGAAAAACCACTGGCTGTGGTTGCCGTCAGGGCGTTGGCGGACAAAATGGCATAGGGCGTGGGGGTCACTGGCTGGCGGGGGGTGACCGGATTGAAATTGAGGGCGGCGGAGTTGGTGCGCACGGCAATGTCCAGCCAATTGCTGGCACCGGTGAACGCCACCGATCCAAAATCCAGGGTGACGGTGAAGAGGCCATTGGTCACGGGGGTGGCCAGCAAAATCAGTGGCGCGGTTCCAGTCACCGGGGTGGGGCTGTTCGTGGATCCATAGAGACCGAACTGGAAGTCATACAAACCATTGGCCGGACTGCCATCGTTGTCGAGCCGGCCTTGGTAGGTAAAGGCCGTGCCTTGGGCCTGGGCGGAACTGATCAGGCCGAGCGCCAGGCCGAGGGCGATTAGCAGGGAAGGGAGCCCATGGAGCAGGGAGCGGGGCGTGCGCGGATGGGTCGGGTGGTTCATGATACGTTGGTTTAATTGGGGTTATACTGTTTGATTGGGTTAAAAAATGTTTGGCGCACTGCCTGCCGGGCCAGATGATTCATACGGACCGGCCTGCATTGGCCTTTGACCAGTGGACTGGATAAACGGTGGAAGCCGGTGCTACGGTGCAAGCTGTCAGCGTCTAGAAAGTGAGCTGCGGGTGGTAATAAAATGAACGAGGCCGGGTAGGAGGACACGTGGCGATCTGAAGCTAACCACGCCGTTACGGCTGCGCAAGGTGGCGGCTCGCCAAGGCAAAACAAAGCAGTTCTTCATGATTGGATGAGTCGGTGATAAGCGACTCTACGCCAGTGCTTCCTGATTGGAGGATCCCGGCGCGCGAACCAAAAATGACAAAGAGCCTGGTAACTATATCACCCCAAGCCGCTAAAAGCAAATGGGTGACGGTCTTTTTTGGGTGGCAGGGCTGTTAATTTAACTTCGGTCGAACGCCAATAATTAATCCTGCTGCCCGGGCATTCTTCATTTTTTCTCACCCCAAACAAACCCGGCGCATACCACCAGCATCAAGAGATTAAATCCACCCAAGAGTTGCAAGACCATTGTGGGGCTCGCGTGGCATTGGGTAAGCGCCAGTCCATAGGTCGCGGCGACCAGCATTAGCACCGGCACCACGCGGAAGCGGGAGCGGGCGAGGAGGTCATTGACGAGGAGGTTGCCCAAGGCCAGGGGAATCATGGCGGCGGCGTACCAAGGTAAAACGGCCAGCGTCTCGGGGGCATAGGCGGCCGGAAAAATCACGGGGACAATCCAGGGGCCCAGCAACCACAGGCCCAAGAAACCCAGGCCGGCCAAGGCACCCGTGATGAGGAGCGAGATGCCGAGCAGGCTCGCTTTTTCGGCCTTGGCATGGCTGTGCACAATTTTGGGGAACAGCACGCCGGCCAGGGGCAGAACCAGCCATAACAAGGCGCGGGCCAGGGTGCCTGCCGCGCCATAGGGGGCGGTACGTTCCGCGCCAAAATACAGATTTACAAAGGCGGTGTCGGCACTGAATAGAAACTGGGTGGCACCAAACCCCAGCATCAAGGGCAGCACCTGGCCAGCGATGATTCTATGATCAAAGGAACCCGGGTGTGTCCGCCACTGTGCGCGGGTTTGCCAGGCCCCGAGGGTGCAGGCGGCCACCAAGCCGGCGGCTACCGCCACCATGATGCCCGTGGCCAGGCCGTGCCCGACCAGCACGATGAGCACGGCCGAGGTAATGCGGCCGGCCCCATTAAAAATGGCCGCCCAGCCCAGCCAGAGGAAATTCTGGCGTCCCTGCATGATCCCGGAAAACACGGGCAGGCTGAGGGACAGTAAAATTGCAACCAGCAACAAGGGCAGGGCGGCGGGATTCACCAGATGCCAGTCGTTGGCGAGGTGCTGGTGCAGGATCGCAAGTAGCAACGCCCCCAGCAACCCGGCCGCCAGCAGACCAAGCCCGGTCCAGCGGAGTAGTCCGGCCAGTTGCGCGGGACGGCCGTTGACGTGAGCCAGGGCGGTTTGCTGGGTGAAGACCATTTGCAAGGGCAGGGTGGGAATGAGGTTAACCACGGACAGCAATGTGATGAGCGTGCCGTATTCGGCGGCGGGGATGGCTTTGGAAAGCAGGTGCACCGCCCACATCAGCACGCCACCGATAATGGTGGCCAGCATCATCCATCCGCTTTGCCGGAAAAACGTGGCCCGGTGGTCCGCCCTCGTCGCCGCACTGGAGGGGGGCGTTTCGCTCATGGCAGGGTCTGGAGAAAGCGCAGCAACCAGCTTTTGCCGCGCTCCAATTCAGCCAGGGAAATCCATTCATTCGCCGTGTGGGCCTGCGCGATGTTTCCTGGTCCGAAGACGACACTGGGGGTGCCGCTGGCCGCCAGCACGGCGGCATCGCAAAAATAATCCACGCCAACGGTTTTCTTCTGGCCAGCGGAAGCCAGGAATTGGTGAACCAGGGGCAGGGCCGGGTCGGTCTCGAGGGGCACGGCCGGGGCCAGTTTGGCGGCCGTGGCGGTGGCAGTCCAGCCTTGGGCTTTGATGCCCGCCAGGATTTCCCGGAGGACGGCGGCGGCGGTCTCACCGGGCAACAAACGGCGGTCCACGGAAATGACGCATTGATCCGGCACGATGTTGGGCTGGGTGCCGCCGGAGATCTTACCGACATTCACCGTGGCGGTGCCCAGCAGCGGATGGCGGGTGCGGTTCAATTGGGCGCGGTACCCGGTTTCCAGCCAGTCCACGATGCGGGCCATGGCATGCACGGCATTGCGACCGAGTGACGGTGTGGCCCCATGGGCCGAACGGCCTTGGGTGGCGATGTCAAGCCACAAGCTGCCCTTGTGCGCGGTGACCACCTGGAGCCGCGTGGGTTCGCCCACAATGGCGAGGTCGGCCTGGAAGCCGCTGGCGACCAAGGCGCGGGAACCTTCCTGCGCATTTTCTTCGTCGATCAAACCGGCGAAAACGATTTCGGTGGTTTGCGGACGTCCAGGCGCGGCCGCCAGTTCGCACAAGGCGGTGAGCATGGCGGCCACGGAGCCCTTGGTGTCGCACGCACCGCGACCGTACAGCCGGCCGTGTTTGCGCTGGGGAATGAATTGGGTGCTGTCGGCTACCACGGTATCCAGGTGGGGCGCGAGCAGGATGGTCTGGCGGACTGGGCCGGGCGGTTGCAAGCGGGCAAGGATATTGGCGCGCCCGGGCAATACCTTTTGAAACTCCACGTCCAGCCCGGCGTTCGCCGCCACCGAGGATAGGAAATCCGCCACGCGCTTTTCACCGGCGTGGGGGTGGCGCACCGGCAGAAAGGCCGGGTTCACGCTGGGCAGCGCGATTAATTCGGCCAGGAGTCGTTCGGTGCCTGTCATGCGCGGGCAGCATAACGCGGGCGGGGCAGGGTGTCCAGTGTTTGGCGCAAGCGTGGAAGCAACTGTCAAATCCCGTGTTTAAAATGCAGCGTAGCCAGTTCAGGCGGTCCGAACAGTGCCTGCCCAATATTCAAGATTGCCCGGGACGCCAAACCCGGGCAGGCTGGCAGGACAATGACATGCATATGGACACTCAAGTGAAGCAGCCCTCAGGCCGGGATTTCCCCCGGCGACTTATTGGTGGATTCTTGGTTTTGCTGGCACTTCTGGTGGCTGGCCTCCGGCCGGCGCCGGCGGCGGAGCTCCGGCAGGTGATTAATTTGAACCGGGAATGGCAGTTTCAATTGGGCGATCCGGCTGGGGCCGAAAAGCCGGACTTCGACACCGCGGGTTGGCAAAACATCCATTTGCCCCATTCCTTCAGTGAACCGTACTTTTTATCAGCGAAGTTTTATGAGGGGTACGGCTGGTATCGCAAGACCCTCACGGTCCCGCGCGCCTGGCGCAAGCACCGCATCAACCTGGAATTTGACGGGGCGTTTCAAGTCGCCGAGCTGTTTGTGAACGGCAAACGGATTGGTGAACACCGGGGCGGTTACACCGGCTTTACCTTTGACCTCACCGAAGCAGTGCATACCGGGGATAATGTGCTGGCAGTGCGGGTGAACAACCTGTGGAATGCCCGCCTGGCACCACGGGGTGGCGAGCATACCTTTAGTGGCGGAATTTACCGGGATGTGCGGGTGGTGGTGACAGCCCCGCTGCACGTTGCCTGGTATGGCACGTTTGTGACCACGCCCCAGGTGTCCCGGGAAGCCGGCACCGTGCGGGTGCAGACGGAAATTGCCAATGACACCCGCAGTGCCAAGGCAACCACGGTTCAAACCGAAGTGTTGGATGCCGGGGGCACACTGGTGACCACCATGACCTCCACTCAAACGGTGCCCCCGCAGGGCACGCTGGTCTTTGACCAAACCAGCGATCCCATTGGCCATCCCCGGTTGTGGTCGCCGGCGGAACCCAATCTTTACTCCGTGCGCACAACGGTGCTCGACGGGGGAAAAGCGGTGGATGACTTCACATCGCCCCTGGGTTTTCGCTGGCTGAAATGGACGGCGGATCAAGGGATGTTTCTGAACGGGGAGCACTATTATTTCAAGGGGGCCAATGTGCATCAGGACCATGCCGGATGGGGGGACGCGGTGGCGGACAGTGGTTTTTATCGCGATGTAAAAATGGTCCGGGACGCAGGCTTTGATTTCATTCGCGGCTCGCATTATCCGCATGCGCCCGCGTTCGTTTCTGCCTGCGACGAGCTGGGAGTGATGTTCTGGTCCGAGAATAATTTCTGGGGCTCGGGCAGTTTTCATGGCGAGGGCGATTTTAAAAATAGCGGCGCTTATCCGCGGCATCTGGAAGACGAGGCGGAATTTCGGGCGAGCGTGCGCAACAGTTTGCGCGACATGATCCGCATCCATCGCAACCACCCGAGCATCATTGTGTGGAGCATGGATAACGAAGTGTTTTTCACGGATAAAACCACGCTGCCGAAAGTGCAGGAGTTTCTCAAGGAGTTGGTGGCCTACAGCCATGAACTGGATCCCACGCGGCCGGCGGCCATTGGCGGCTGCCAGCGCGGGGACATTGACAAGCTGGGCGATATTGCCGGTTATAATGGCGATGGCGCGCGGTTGTTCCTCGATCCGGGCATTCCGAGTGTCATCAGCGAATACGGTTCCACCGAAGCCGACCGGCCCGGTCAATATGCGCCCGGTTGGAATGAGTTGCTCACGGCCAAGGGGCTGGACCAGACCCAGCCGTATCCGTGGCGCTTTCCCTGGCGTAGCGGCGAGGCCATCTGGTGCGCCTTTGACCATGGCAGCGTGGCGGGCAAGCGGTTTGGCGGCATGGGCATGATTGATTATTTCCGGCTGCCCAAGCGCCAGTATTATTGGTATCGCAATGAATACCGGCATATTCCCCCACCGGAATGGCCTGGCGCGGGGACCCCCGCCGGGTTGCGGCTGACCGCCGACAAAACCACTCTGCAACGGGTCGATGGCACGGACGACGCGCAAATCATCGTGGCCGTGGTGGATGCGGCCGGGCGGATCCTCACCAACTGCCCGCCGGTGACTCTGACCATCGCCGCCGGTCCAGGCGAATTTCCGACGGGGCCCAGCATCCGGTTTGCGCCGGATTCGGATATTGTCATTCTGGATGGTCAGGCGGCGATTGAATTCCGTTCTTATTACGCCGGCGAAACGGTGATCCGGGCCAGTTCGCCGGGGTTGCCGGAGGCAACGCTTACCCTCGAGTCGCTGGGCGGTCCGCCATTTGTGGCGGGCAAAACCCCCGCCGCGCCGGTGCGGCCCTATGTGCGTTATACTGGTCCGGCGACCGCCAGTGCCGTGGCCAGTTACGGTCTGGAAAATCCGACACGCGCGAGCAGTGAGGCCCCCGGCCACAGCGGTCGCCTGGCCAATGACGCGAATGCCACCACGTTTTGGCAGGCCATGGAAGCGCGCGGTAATGCCTGGTGGCGCGTGGATTTGGAGCGCGTCGTGACCGTGGCGGAAGCGCACCTGACCTTTCCCGCCGCCGGCCATTGGCGGTATAAGATTGAAATTTCCGACGACGGCGACGGTCATTGGATGATGGTCAGTGATCAAACCAAGTCAACGCTGACGGACGCCGTGCGGCATGACCGGGCGCTCACGGGCGCTCGCGGGCGATTTGTGCGCGTGACCTTTACCGGCCTGCCGGCCGGACGAGCCGCAGCGCTGTCCGAGGTGGAGGTGCTGGGAAGTTTGGCCGCTCAGTAGTGGGAAATACACCCCCGCAATTGAGAGAAAATTCACCCGGCATTATGCGGCTACACGGATCTTGACTCAAGGTAGGGTGGTTGTCCGAGGCGGACCTGCTCCCTTTCAAGGTTGCCATGGGCTTGAATTCACTCCGCTTTCGGTCCCCCAAACCGTCCGAACCTCAGGGCCAGGGTGGGCAGCACGAGGAGGTTCAGCAAAGTGGAGGTTACCAGGCCGCCCAGAATGACCAGGGCCATGGGACCTTCAATTTCCCGGCCGGCCTCGCCGCCACCGAGCGCCAGCGGAAGCAGTCCCAGGCCGGTGACCAGCGCGGTCATGAGGATGGGTACCAGTCGTTCGGTGGCGCCGCGCATGGCGGCTTCCATGCCCCAGGTCATGCCTTCCTCACTCACCAGATGTTCATAGTGCGAAATCATCATGATGGAATTGCGCATGGTGATGCCGAAGAGGGTGACAAACCCGACGAGCGTGCCCAAGGAGAGGGCGGGGGGCGCATCGCCAAAATGGCCCACGAGTAAAATCAGCAGCACCCCACCCACCAGGGCAAACGGTAGATTGGCCAGCACCAGAAAGAGATGGCTCGCCTTTTGAAAAACCATGCACAGCAGCAGGATCACGCCCGCCCCGGCCAGCAGCGAGTGCAGCCACAATTCGTGTTGCGCTTTGGCCTGTTCCTCGGCGGCACCGCTGAACTCAGCATAGCAACCGGCCGGGAATGGCACCTGGCTGGCAATTTGTTTCTGCGCCTCCGCCACGAAGGAACTCACGTCGCGTCCCGCAGGATTGCAGGTGATGGTCTGCCGGCGGCGCGCTCCGTCATGGAGAATCGCATAGCGGCCGGTGGTCGCGTAGACTTCGGCCAGCTCGGCCAAGGGCAGCGTGACTCCCTGGCCATTGTTGATTAGCAATTTGCCAATACTTTCCGGTTGCTGCCGGGTCGCGGCATCGAGTAGCACCACCACTTCAAACACTTTGCTGCCCTCGTAGGTCTGGGCCACAATGTCCCCCTGGTAGGCGGTTTGCACCGCCTCCATCACCGGCACGGGGCGGAACCCAAATTGGGTGAGGCGGTCGGGACGCAATTTGATCATCACCCGGGGCGAGCCGGGGGGCGCCGCCACTTGCACATCCGCCGCACCGGGCACCTTGCCGAGCACCCCGGCGACCTCCTGGGCCTTGCGGTCCAGCACCTCCAGGTCGTCGCCAAAAACATTCACCACCACCTGGGCCGTTTCCCCGGCAATCGTTTCGCCCAGCCGGTCGCCCAGAAACGTCAGCACTTCCGTTTCCACGCCGGGAAATTTCGCGAGGGCGGTGCGGATTTCATCCTGCACTTTTTCCTCGTCCTCCCCACTGACGGGTTTTAATTCCACGTGCATTTCCCCCCGGTGCGGACCCCAGGTGTCCTCGCCGCCCTCGGCGCGGCCCATCTGCTCGGAAACCGTTTGGATATGCGGGTTTTGCAATAATTCAGCCGAAATTTCCGTGCCCAGCCGGCGCATTTCCGCCAGCGAGGTGCCCGGGGCCATGGTCAGGCCGATCACAAAATGGCCTTCGCGAAAATCGGGCAGCAGTTCCCCGCCAAAAAAATGGAGGGCGTATACCGCCAGTCCAAACGCCAGGGTGGTCACCAGAATAATGGCTTTGGGCCAGTGCGAAAGCCCTTCCAGCAGCCCGCGGTGCGCGCTTTTTAACCAGCGCAGGTAGCCCGGTTCCTCATGCAGTTTGGTCCGGGATAGCAGGGCGTAGCAGAGTGCCGGCGTAACGGTCAGCGCCGCCCCTAGCGAGGCCATGATGGCGAGGATGAAGGCCACGCCCAAGGGCGCAAAAAAGCGACCCTGAAGGCCGGTCATGGTCAGCACGGGCACGAATACGAGGGCCACGATAAACGTGGCATAAACCACGGCGGTCCGGACTTCGAGTGAAGCCTCCAGTACCACGGTGAAGAGCGAACGCGGATTGGGCCGGCCGGCATTTTCGCGCAACCGCCGCAAAATATTTTCGACATCAATGATGGCATCGTCCACGACCACGCCAATGGCCACCGCCAGCCCGCCGAGCGTCATGGTGTTGAGCGTCACCCCCAAATGGTCCAGCACCGCAATGGCCGCCAGCAAGCTCAACGGAATGGTCATGAACGAGATAAGGGCGGTGCGCAAATCCAGCAAAAATAAAAACAGTACCACTGCCACCAGCACCGCGCCCAGGAGGAGGGACGATTTCATGTTTTTGATGGCGTGCTCAATAAAAGTGGCCGGCCGGTGTAGCGCGGGCACATACTCGATGCCTTCTGCCGCGAACATGGGGCGCATGTTTTCCAGGGCGCTTTCCACCGCGAGCGTCACCTCCATCGTGTTCGCCCCATACTGGCTGGCCGTGGTGATCAGGATGCCCGGGTGACCGTTGATGATGGCATCGCCAAATTTCGGCTCGGCACCGGCCCGCACGGTGGCCACGTCGCGCAGGCGCAGGCTTTGCCCATTGCGCTGGGTGATGACCACGTTGCCCAACGCTTCGGCGGTGAGCGACTGGCCCTCACTTTGCAACACCAGGTGCTGGGCGGCGGTATCCACAAACCCGGCCCCGCGCACCCCGGTCGCCTCATGCGCGGCGGTGAGCACGTCCGAGAGGGAAAGCCCCAGGGCTTGCAAACGTTCTGGATGCACCTGGATTTGCAATTGCCGCACCTCGCCGCCGAACACCTTGGTCGCGGCCACGCCGGGCACGGAAAGCAGGCGCGGGCGCACGGTCCAGTCGGCAAAGGTGCGCAGCTCCATGAGGGTGAGATTGGTGGAAACCAGCCCGATTTTGAGCAGGTCCATCGTCGAGGAGGTGAGTGGTTCCATGGCGGGGGCTTTCACCCCGGCAGGCAACTCACCGGCCACCTGGGCCAGCCGTTCGGCGAGCATTTGCCGCGCAATATGGATATCCGTGCCTGCTTTGAAAACCGCCGTGACCACTGAGAGGCCCTGGATGGATTCCGACCGGATGGAGTCCAGGTCGCCCGCCCCGTTCAGGGCATTTTCCACCGGACTGGTCACCAGGGTTTCCACCTGTTCCGCGGCCAGGCCCGGGGCCTCGGTCTGCACGGTGGCCTGGGGCTGGACAAATTCCGGGAATACATCCAGCTTGGCCCGCGAGGCCACCAGCCAGCCATAGGCAATCAGCCCCAAGGCTAGAGTGATAACCACGCCGCGCTGGCGCAATGAGAGATCAACGATTTGGCGCAGCATGGCTTAATCCCGGGTGCCCGTGTTGAAACCGCCGCCGCTCAACTCGGTGGAGAGCACGGTTTGCGCCCCGGTGGTGACCAACACATTGGTGGCGGTCAAACCGTTGGTGATGAACCAGCCGTTCGCGGTGAGGCGGTCTAATGGTATGCACCGCCGCGTAAACGCCTCTGCCGTGGTTTGCACATACACCCACCCCTGGCCCTCATGCCGGAGCACTGCCGCCGCCGGGATCTCCAGGCCGTCCAGTGGCTGGCCCGTCCGGTTCAAGCGCCCGGTTACAGAGGCACCCAATGGCAGGGCGCGATCTTTGACGAGCAAGAGGAAAATCTGGCCCTCGTTCTGCGGGTCCACGCCCAGGCCGCTTTCCAATAATTCCGCCGGCAGCAAATGCGACTCGTCGGGAAACACGGTCAGTGCCGCGCTGACAGGCGGTTCGGTGAGGTTTTCCCCCGCGGGCAGGGTTAGGCGCACCAACGACTCCTTGCGGTCGGCCAGGGTTTGCACCAGCTCCGCCAAATCCGTGCGACCCGCCAGGGTCGGCCCCCAGTCACCAGCAAATTTGGCCCGGGCGGTCGTCGAGGCCAGGTGGTCATGTTCGGCAGCCAGTTGGGCGGCTTCCAAGGCGCGCGTGGAGGCGTTGTTTTGGGCCGCGAGGGTCTGCAGTCGCGCCAATTCCCGCGTGGAGGCCTCCGCGTTGATGCGGGCGGTGGCCAGGTCGGTTACCGCTGTGAGGAGCGGGGTGGGGTCGATGACCCGGCCGTAACCCCTGGCCACCGGCTGCCATTGTGCCCCGGCGGGATGGGCGAATTCCAGTTTGATCCGCTGTTGCGTTTCGGTAGTGATCGTCACCACCGTTTCGCCATCAGCATTCCGTTTCACCGGGGGGTCACCGGGCGCAGTGTCGCCGCCTTTGGCGGCCGGCTTGTCATCGGCATCGGCCCGGGCTGGTTGAGGCAGGGGCAGGGCCATCAGGGTGGCGGCGGCCAGTCCCAGCAGGCGATGGGGAATCAGGGTCTTCATGGATGCGTTTCCAGTTCGATGGTGGTGGCGGACAATTGTTTGAATATTTCCGGGTTCAGGGAATCCAACGGGCGTTGCCAGGTGTCCTCCAGGGCCCCGCGGGCACGGAGCAACTGGGTGGTGTTATCCAATTGGATCAAACGGGCATTGGTTAATTCCATTTGCGCGGCGAGGATATCGAATTGGTCGCCCGCGCCGGCCTTAACCTGGGCCTCGGTGGCCGCGGCCTGTGCTTCTTCGGTCGCCAGCCAGCGGTCGCCGGAACCGGTCTGGGCCCGGGCCAGTTGCCAGGCCGCCACTGCGCGGTCGAGGTCGCTGATGACCCGGGTTTGCACGGCCAGGAATTTCGCCGCCGCCAGCTTGCGCTTCGCCTCGGCCGACGCAATCGGTCCCTGATTCTGGTTTAACACGGGTAGTTCCACCGAGAGTCCGAGCGTCCATTGGTGGTCGCCCTGGTTGTATTGATACCCGGGATTTAAATGCACATCTGGATATTGCTTCGCGATTTCCAACTGCAAATCTGCTTCTGCGGCGGCGTAATCGGCCAGTGCTCCCCGGATGTCCGAGCGCGCGACCAAGGCCAGTTGACGGGCTTCAGACGCGCCGAGTGCCGGGGGCAGGTTGGTGCCGGTGTCCAAATTGATCCGCACCCCGGCTAGTGCGCGGGTACTCAGGCCGATGGCCCCCGCCAGGCGGCAACGGGCCTCGCTGGCCCGGGTATCCGCATCCAGTTGATCCAGGCGGATTTTTTGGCCGGCAATTTGCGCCGTAACCAGTTCCGGGCGCGCGATGTCCCCTGCTGCCAAACGTTGTTCCAACCGGCTGATCAATTGCTCTTGCAGGGCGGCTTGCTGGCTGAGCAACGCCTGCCGGCGCTCGGCGGCCTGGGCTTCCAGCAGCGTGTCGCGCAAGGTGCCGCGGACCTGCCAGGCAGTGGTGACGATGTCCCACTGCGCGGAATTGGCCAGGGCCCGGGCCTCGGCCAGGCGTTTGCCCCGCTTGCCCGCGGTTTCTAGCGGCCAGTCGAAATTGATCATCGGCAGCCACGGTGAAATACTGGTCGCCGAGCTGTCATAGCCCGGGGTCACCGTGACCGAGGGATTCGGCCGGCCGGCGGCGGTCCTAATGTCCGCCTGGGTGACCGCCCATTGGGCGCGGGCCACCGCCAGGCTCGGATGATAATAAAAGGCCGCCAGCGTCAGGCTGGTCAAATCCCATTCCGGCAGGGGCCATTCCGGCAGGGGGTGCCCCAAATGGCCCGCCATGAACTGCCGCAGGCCGGGGGCCTCCAGCCCGCGCGTGTCCAACTGCGCCGCCGTTTGGACCGGCACCAGGGGATGCTTCTCGAACCGGGCGCAACCGGTGATTCCAGCCAGACTTAAAATGATCAACCAGCGTTTCATGCAGATGGAGTGTGAATGTGAAGGCGGACCCGGACCGTGGTCAACTCCGCATCCGGAGATTCAATCTTAATGGTCCCGTGATGGGCGGTGACAATCCATTTGGCGATGCTCAGGCCCAGGCCGCAACCTTCCACCGCGCTGCCATGCGCCGCATCCCCGCGGAAAAACCGGTCAAATACCCGGGGTAAGAATTCGGGGGGAATCCCTTTGCCAGTGTTGGAGATGACCAATTCCGCCATGTCACCCACCCGGCGCAGCACCATGAGAATCTGCCCCTGGGGCCGGTTGTATTTCACGGCATTGTCGGTCAGGTTTAATAACAATTGGCGCAACCGGTGCCGGTCCCCCAGCACCGTGACGGTTTCCCGGGCGCTCAGCTCCACCTGAATGCCTTGCGGTTCCGCCAGAATCAGGGCATCGGCAAAATTATCCCGCACCAATTCATCCCAGCGCACGGGTTCCTGCGCCAGGGTGATTAGCCCGGCATCCGCCTTGGCCAGCAGCGTCAGGCCATCCACAATCCGGGTTAACCGCCGGAGTTCGTCCAACTGGCTGGCCGCGCGTTCGTGTTCGCTGGGGGAGAGCGACTCGTCCCGCAAAGCGGTTTCCGTTTCGCCACACAAGATCGTCAGCGGGGTTTTCAGTTCATGCGAGGCGTGCAGGGTGAATTCCCGGATGCGGATAAACGAATCATCCAGCCGGGCGGTCATGGCATTAAATACCTCCGTCAGACGGTCCAGTTCATCGCCCGAGCCGCTGCGGGGCAGGGGGGTGCGCAGGTTGTGCTCGTGTATATTTTCCACCGCCGCCGTGAGCCGGGCCACCGGAGCCAGCGCCCGCCGGGTGAGCCACCACCCGCCCACCAACCCCAGAATCACCGCCGGCAGGCCCACGAACAGCACCATTTCGCCGGCCTCATCCAAGGCATGACCATCCCCCTCCGGGCGGTGATGGCGGTGCATTTGCTCGGAAATTTCATGGTAAGTTCCCAGCCCGATCACCAGCAGGGACAATATCAAAATTCCGGCGTACCAAAGTGTCAAGCGAGTACGGATCTTCATGGCGGCTGCTGGAGAAGATATCCCGCCCCCCGCACGGTCTGCAAGAGCTTGGGTTCAAAGTCGGCATCGATTTTTTCGCGGAGCCGCCGAATGTAAACTTCCACTAAATTGGTGCCCGGGTCGAAATCATAGTCCCAGACCTTCTCAATGAGCGTCATCCGGCCGCAGAGCCGCCCCGCCGAGCGCATCAAAAATTCCAGCAGGCGGTATTCGCGGGCCGTGAGTTGGATTTCCTGCCCCCCGCGCCGGGCCTGGCGGGTGAGGGTGTCCAGTTGCAAGTCCGCCACCCGCAGCACGGTGGGTTTGTGCTCCCCACTCCGCCGCATGAGGGCGCGCACCCGGGCCACTAGTTCGGCCAGCTCGAAGGGTTTGGGCAGGTAATCATCCGCCCCGGCATTCAAACCCGCCACCCGTTCGTTCACCCCGCCCCGGGCGGACAACAACAGCACCGGGGTGCGCTGGCCCAGTTCGCGCAACCGGCGGAGCACGCTCAGCCCATCGCGCCCGGGCAGCATGATGTCCAGTATCAGGGCGTCAAACGCAGCCGCCTGGCCGGCCGCCAGCCCCGCGTCCCCATCCGGACACACCGCCACCGTGAAGCCCTCGGCTTGCAGGGCCTTCCGGATAAAAGCGGCGGTTTTCGGTTCGTCTTCGACGACGAGGATATGCATGGTTTGCTGCCTGGCCAAAACCCGCCTGGGTGCGGGCGTTTGCCTGCCCTACCAGCTAACTGAATTTGGACGGCAGGGCAAATGACAAAGTCGTCATTCTTTGCCCGGCGGGGCACCCGCATTTTCGTGCGGGTTTGCAAGTTTCCCTGGGACTGTTATTCATATGGCCATGACCCTGACATTTCGGCTTAGATTCCACACGCAACCCGGCCAGTCCCTCTGGCTGGCGGGCCGTCATCCCCTGCCGGCCGATCCCGTGCCGTTGCGCTACGTGGACCACGAAGGCTGGGAGGTTACCCTCCCCCTGACCGAAACGGATACCCGCGTGGAGTTAAATTACGCCTATGCCCTCCGCCAGGCCGACGGCACGCAAACCACCGATTGGGGGCGCAACCGCACCCTTGTGCCGGGCGAATTTCCCGGTGATAACCTGTTGGTGTTGGACACTTGGAACCCCGTCGGAGCCGTCGAAAATGTTTTTTCCACCCAGCCATTCCGGCAAGTCCTTGCGGTCGTCCCGCCGGTGGCAGCGAAATCGTCCGCTCCCCTGCACCCCACGCATACCTTTCGCGTCAAAGCCCCCCTGCTTGCCCCCGGTCAGACCCTCTGCCTCTTGGGCGAGGGTGCGCTGCTCGGCCATTGGCACACCGCCGCCCCCCGATTGCTGGAGCGCTTGCCCGCGAGTGAAGAGTTTGTCGTGTCGCTGGATTTGCACGGCCACCCGTTCCCGATTGTTTACAAGTACGGGGTTTTTGATGTTGCGCAGAATGTTTTTGTGCGCTTTGAGGATGGTGCCAACCGCCGTTTTTGGGATGCCCCGGCACCCGGTAAATATACTGTGGTGAACGATGGCTTTGCCTTGCTGCCGCTGCCAGCGTGGCGTGGGGCAGGCGTGGCCGTGCCGGTCTTTAGTTTGCGCACCGCCAACAGTTTTGGTGTGGGCGAATTTGCCGATTTGAAAGCGCTCGCCGACTGGGGCCGCATCGTGGGGCTCAAGCTCATCCAGCTCCTCCCCGTCAATGATACCAGCGCCACCCATTCCTGGAAGGATTCCTATCCGTATGCCGCCATCTCCGCTTTCGCGCTGCATCCCCAGTATATCAATCTGGCGGATGTGGTAACTGCCAGGCAACGGCCGTTGCTCCAAGCCCTTGAAGCGGAACGGCAACGCCTCAATGCGCTGCCGGAGGTGGATTACGAGGCGGTCATGGCGGCCAAGCTGGGCTTCCTGAAAAAGCTTTATCCCGCCCAACGCGCGGCCACCTTGCGCGCGGCGGCCTACCGGAGCTTTTTTGCGGAGAACCAGGCCTGGCTCGTGCCCTATGCCGCGTTTTGCTTTTTGCGGGATAAACATGGCACGCCCGATTTCAGTCGCTGGCCGGAGCATCAAACGTATAACGCCGCCGCGATTGCCGCCCTGGCGGAGGGCCATGCCGAAATCGAGTTTCACTACTTCCTGCAATACCATTTGCACCGCCAATTACAGGATGCCACCGCGCACATTCACGCAGCGGGGTTGGTGGTGAAGGGGGACATCGCCATTGGCGTCTACCGGCACGGGGCGGATGCCTGGCAGCAGCCCGAATTGTATCATATGGACATGCAGGCGGGCGCGCCGCCCGATCCCTTTGCCGCCAAGGGTCAGAATTGGGGCTTCCCCACCTACAATTGGCCCCGCATGGCCGCCGATGGCTTTGCCTGGTGGCGGCAGCGGTTTGCCCAAATGGGCCATTATTTCGATGCCTTCCGGATTGATCATATTCTGGGCTTTTTCCGGATCTGGAGCAGCCCGGCGCACGCCGTGGAGGGCATTCTTGGCCACTTTGTGCCGGCCCTCCCCGTGGAGCCGGCGGAGTTTGCCCACCACGGCATTTTTTTGGATCGCAAACGCTTTACCCAGCCATTCATCAACGGCGCCGTGCTCGAGGAGATCTTCAGCGGGGACGCAGCACTGGTCCGGGAGACCTTTTTGCATCACACCGGCGGCGACTTCTTTGCCTTGCGACCAGAATTTTCCACACAGCGGCAAGTGGAAGCCTATTTTGCCGGGCAACCTGTCAATCCGCTGAACGACCGTCTGCGCCTCGGTTTGTTTGATCTCATCAGTAATGTGATTCTGCTCGAAGCGGAGGGCCAGCTCCACTTCCGGTTCGGCATGGAAACCACCCGGTCCTTTCACCGTCTCGCCCCCGATACGCAGGCGCGTTTGCGCGCGTTGTACCTGGATTATTTCTACCGGCGCCAGGATGACTTCTGGAAGCGCGAAGCGTTGCAAAAGTTGCCCGCCCTCAAACGGGGCACCGACATGCTGATTTGCGGCGAGGATTTGGGCATGGTGCCCGGGTGCGTGCCACAGGTGATGCGTGATCTGGGCTTGCTTAGCCTGGAAATTCAGCGCATGCCCAAAAATCCGGCGCAGCAATTCTCGCGTCCGGCGGACGCCCCCTACCTGAGCGTGGTCACCCCCTCCACGCACGACATGAGCACCATTCGTGGTTGGTGGACCGAAGAGCCCGCGCTAACCCAGGTGTTTTACCAGCGCGAACTGGGCCTGCCCGGCCCCGCCCCGGCGGAGGCCACCCCGGAAATCGTGGCGGCGGTGGTCCGGCAGCATCTGGCTTCCCCGGCCATGTGGAGCATTTTCCAATTGCAGGATTTGCTGGGCATGGATGGCCAGTTGCGCCGGGCCCAGGTGGATGCCGAGCGCATCAATGTGCCCGCCATCGCCAGTTACTACTGGCGCTACCGGCTGCACCACTCGCTGGAGCAATTGCAGCAGGCTAGGGAATTCAATGCCCGGCTCCGTGAACTGCTTTACCAGCATGGGCGCTAACCCTTCAATGCCGGGTACCCCGGATATTCGCTGGCCAGGGCCTAAAACTGGGATGATGCTTTCCGGGGATGACCCGCCTGGGGCGATTGCCTGCCGCGTCGTGAGTTGCATTTCTGAGTTGGGATCTTAGGTGTGCCATGGCCATTGAAAAAGACGACCCGACTTTCGCTGAGCGCTTTTTGGCGCCGCTGATGGGCATCTTTCTGGGATCCTCGTTTTTGGGAATGATTGTCCTCGGCGCTTGCATGGAGAAGCATGAGCGGCTCGGGGTGGTCCTGTTTTGCGTCATTCTTGTCGCCATGATTACCAGTCTGGCGGTCTTGCACCATCGGGTGCTGGGGCGTTATCAGTGTCCGCAATGCCAGGCCCGGTTGCCGCGCCATAAGGACCCGGCGCGGAAACGGGATTTTCTGTTTTATTGCCAGAAGTGCGATGTGGTCTGGAAAACGGGGCTGCAGGAGGGGGATTCCTGAGGTCAGGCAGGTTGGGGCGGCACCGGTGCGGTCTTCGTTTTGGCCTGCACGATTTGGTGGACCGAATACATCAGGACCAGGGTGATGAGCATGGCGGCCACAACCACCCCGCCGAGGAGGCCGTAGTGGTCAAGCCGCCCGCCCGGAGTTTGCACCACAATCAAGCCGGCGAGGGCGGAGGCGATGCCACCGGAGAATTGTTGCAGCGCGGAATTCACCGACATGAAGGCCCCGCGATCGTTCAGGTCGGGCACGGCGGAGATGAGGGCCGAGGTGGCAATCATCCGGCCGGAGATGCCGATGAACAGCAGCACATTCACGAGCATGACCAACCACAGCGGCGTCAGGCCCAGATGGCAATAAATCGTCACCATGATCATGCCCAGCACGGTGCCGCCAAAAAAGATGGGATATTTGCCGATCCGGTCGCTCCAGCGACCCACCAGCGGACCGGTGATGATGGTGCAAATGCCGGTCACCAAATAAATCAGCGGGAGGTGGATGAGGGGAATGCCCAGATTATTGACCGTGTAGGCGGAGCCAAAGGGCATCAACATAAAACCACCAGTGGCCAGGAGAATGGTGGCGGCGAAGCCGCGCAGGTAGACCGGTTTGGAAACGGTTTTAAACAGATGCTGCCAGGCGCTGCGGTCATTTTTGATCTTCAAGTGGGCATCAATCGGGCGCAGGCCCCAGGCGATGATGAAACCCACCGCCGCGCCGAGGCCGGCGATCATGAAAAAGGGCGCATGCCAGCCCCAATGATTGGCGAGCCAGAGGCCAATCGGCAGCCCCAGCACCTGACTGGCGGCAAAGGCGGTTTGCACCACACCCATCACCCGGCCCCGCATTTCCAAGGGGAACAGGTCGGCGGCGATGGCCAGGCTGATGGACCCAATGACGCCGCCGAAAATGCCAGTGACAACGCGCGCCGCCAGCAGCCCATGATAGCTCGTGGCCAGCCCGCAAAGCGCGGTGCCCAGGATAAACCCGGCGTAGAAAAAGAGCAGGAGCCGCTTGCGGTCAAATTTGTCCGCGAACCCGGCCGTCAGCAATCCCGAAGCGCCCGCACTCAAGGCGTACACCGAAACCAGCAGGCCAAATTGGGCGGTGGCGATATTCAGCTCGGGCAACAGGATGGCTCCCAACGGCGAGAGAATCATGAAGTCGAGAATGACCGTGAATTGCAGGAAGGCCAGCAGGGCGACCACAAACTGTTGGTAGCGGGTAAATTTCAAGATGGGGCGGGTTCTAGGCTTGGTGGCCTTGCATAACATTGGACGTGATTCTGCCACCCGTAGTTGTTGGCAAAACGGGCACGTTTAAGCGGCTGGGCCGGCCAGCGGACGGGCGATGCATCAGTGGCCGCAGCCGTTTGGATTGATACTTTTTTACTGCTCTATGCTGTCCTGAGGCTTGGCCAGAATCAAGGTCGTATTGAGGTTGGTTAACCCCGCCGTTGCGCGCGTTGCCAGGCCCCGCCTTCCGCACTTCCTGGCTGGTTTCGCGCAGCGGGGTGCGGTTATTTAAATTTGGCTTGCTGGCTTACATAAGCCTGCACGTCTTTCGCCGCCTGGGTTTCCACGCCCGGTTTGTTTAAAAAGCCCAGATCGCGAAACCAGTCGATGAAGCGAAACTGCCAGGTGCCGAACGGGGTGTCGTTGCGGTCGCTGAAGCCGCCGCCATGCCCGCCGCGACCGTACATATGCATTTCCAGGTTGGGCACGCTTTGCTTGAGCATCCCCCCAAAATAGGCGTCGGCCCAAGCGGCATGCACCCGGTCGCCCGAGCTGGCGCAAACGAGGAACGAAGGCGGCATGTCCGGAGGAATCACGGTCGGGCCGTTGGTGTTGAGGCTGAAGGGGGTGGGTCCGGGATAAACCAAACCCACGAAATCGGGACGCGCGGTCACGCCGGTCAGCGGATCGCCGGGCTGGGTGTTTTGGGTGTCAAAGGTCTGATATTGCAGCCCGGCGGCGGCGGCGAGTTCGGCCCCGGCGGAAAACCCCATTATGCCGATTTTGTTGGGGTCAATATGCCAGTTCGCTGCGTGCGCCCGCACGAGGCGAATGGCTTGCAAGGCATCGTTGACCGCATCCTTGGGGACGCTGTAGCCATCCTTGCGCAAGCGATTGCGGAGGATGACGGACGTGATGCCGTAATTGGCAAAAAAAGCCGCCGGGGTGACGGCTTCCGGGCCCACGTTGAGGGTCTGATGACCACCGCCCGCCGCTAGAATGATGGCCGTGCCGGTGTTATGCCACGGTTCCGCCGGATGAATTTCAATGGACGGGTTGTGGATGTTGACGATGTAATCAATCCGTCCCGGCACGCCGCGGTTCAGGGAATAGATTTCGGCTTCCCGAACACGGGCTTGGTTCAATAGGGGCGAGTCGGGCGCATACAACGGGAGCACTACCCCGCCGGGTAAAATGGCCTGGGGCACATAGGGGAAATCGTTTGTGGGGCCCGGATGCGGCACATTTTGTGGCTCCGGGAGTGGGGGCAAGGCCTGGTGGGCAACGGTCGCCGGGGCCGTGCCAGGCGTTTGGGCGGCGGCCGGAAACCGGGGCGAAGCCAGTCCGGCGATGATAAGGAGGATGAGCCGCGTCAAAACGCGAGAGTTAAGCGATGGCATAAAAAGGAATGTGATGGGGCCAAACTGCCCGGGAAAGGATTTGAAATCAAGGGCCTTGTGGGGCTCACCTGCCAGCCAGTCAGGTTTGGCTGGTGAAAAAAAAGGTGCCCCCTTCTAAAACAGGGGGCACCTTCGGAAACAATGAATGGTTGAAAAACAAATCCGCAGCGGTTCTATTTCCGGCGGCGGAAGGCAACGAGCCCGGCCAGGCCAGCCAGGGTGCCCAGCGCCAGGGTGCTGGGTTCCGGGGTAGGCACGGTGAAATATTGGCCGGGTGTGGACCCGAAGTTGAAGGTGGCGGCTCCGAGGTTTCCCGAACTGACGGGCAAACCGGGCAGTAACTGATTGGAAAGGTAGGTATCGCCGCCACCGTTAATCGCGGCCAGAACCTCGATGGGGCCGGTGGGATCGCCCAGCAGGCTGAGGGGAATGCTCAATTCCAAACCGGTGCCCACCGCATTCGCCGCCGCCGGGTCGGCTGCGGTGCCGGTGTTGCCATTCACTCCCGCAGCGTTCAGGTTGTTTAAACCGTAAGTGATGCCATTGGGACCCGGGGTGCCGAAGCCGATGCCACCCGTGAGGCCGACGGAACCGACATACCCGCCCGAGGCCGTGCCTGTCAGGCCATATTCCTCAGCATAAAGGGTGCCCGAATAGTCATTGAGATCCAGCGCGTAGGTCGCTTGAAAGCCCGAGCTGAATACCGAGCCATTCATGGCTTTCAAGGTGCCGGTGGCGGGCACGGCCAGCGTGCTTTGCCCGGCCCGGCCATCGGCAATGAACACATTGACGTGATTGCCATTGTTTTGGAAGTTTCCCGCCAGGAAGATGTACAGATTGCCATTGGCAATCTTGCCGTAACCGGCGTCCAGTTCGGAACCGTTGGCCGAAGTGCCGTCACCGGCGGTGCTGTCACCAAAACCGGTGTTCACCGTTTGGGTGGCCAAAGGCGCGCCATAAGCGGCGTCCCGGGTGCCGTCGACCGTAATTTGGGCCTGGACTGCCAGCGTGGCAGCCCCGGCCAGGCCGGCGGCCGTGAAGACGTTTTTGAGCAAGCGGCGCCGCCCGGCAGCCGCTGAAAACAAGGTGGTCTGTTTGATGGAGGTGTTCATGATTTTGGGTTTATGCTGGTTATAGCGCATCGCACCCGGCTTGGCTATCGCATATTTATGCGAGGCGCGGGATGAATCCTGAAAAAGCAGGCTGTTGCCGGCGATTCTAAAATTTCATCGTTCCTCATGCGGCCTTCTCCATTCGCTTCTCAGGGCAGCATTTCGATTTCATAAAACTTCGCCGGGGCGGGGTTGGGGTCGTAGAAGAACGTTGAGGCCCCCGAAGCCGGGATCACCGTGCTGATGGGTTGGAACGGTTGCGCCAGGTTGGTCGTGGCCAGAACTTGATAATTCACCCCCGGCGCGCTGGCCCAGACGACCAATTGATTGTTGCCGGCCAGGCTGGCCATGCGCAAGGGCGGGGCGACGATCACGCTGCGGGTGTCGCTCAGCACCGGTGAATTATTGGTGTAACTAATCTGAATGACGTTGGTGCCCAGCGGCGGATTACTCCAGTTGTAGTAGATCGCCTTCATGCCCGTGCAGGGGCCGCTGGGGCGCAGGATGTACGCGGTCTGGGGTTGCAGCACACCGTTGATCAGGATGTTGAAATTGTTGGTGCTGCCGGTGAGCGAGGTGCTGAAGCACGCCGCGAGCAGATAGGTGCTGTTGGTGCTGTAGGGCAGGATCACGCCATTGGTGGCCGGGCTGGAAATCTCCACCACCTGCACCGGGGCCAGGGTGTTGACCGTCGTGGTCAACCAGGTCGAGCGGTTCGTATAAACACTCGTGGCAAATTCCTTCAGCCGCACGAAGATCGTGGCCGTGCCGCTGCTGGGTATGTTCGTGTAGGTGAACCGGAATTCTTGCGGATAATTAGGGTAGGTCGCGCTCAAGGTGGGATCCGGCGTCATCGCGGTGGCCGCCACAAAGACGGGGGAGCCATTCGTAGTGTTGCCATTGCCATTGGGCTGGCCGGTGACCAGGTCGTCGTTCGCGGTATTGCTGTCCTGCAGGTTAAAGTCCACCCCGGTGACGTTGCTGTCCGCACGGATCACCACCGTGTAACTGCGGGTGGTCAGGCTGCTGCCATTGGCGGGAAACGCCATCGCCCCGGTGGGCAGGGCGCCATCGTAATAAAATGTCTGGGCGAACGTGTTGTAAACACTGGCCTGGTTGGTGCGCGGCAGGAAGGTGCGCGCCCGGAGGATGTGAAAGCCCGAGGGCAGGCCGGTGACGGTGTTGTTCACGTTCAAATCGTTGTGCAACCACACGGTGGCTGTGGTGGGATTGAAGTTGGTGATGGCGGCTCGGTTGAGTCCGTACCACTTGGAGCCTGAACGTTCGGCATCGGAAATGGGGCCAATGGCATTGTTGAAAAACGCCGCCAGGTAGCGCACCGAGGTGCCGGCTGGCTGCGCCGGGAGGGTGCTCTTCCACCAGTCAATAGTGGTCTGCGCACTGTCGTGATTCACAAAATAGGCGGGCACCACCTGGGTGGTTCCCTTGCCCACCCCAAAAGCCCCGGCGGGTTGGGAGCCATCCGTGGTGTAATAAATACACCCGGTGTTCGCCTGAAACTGGTAGCCCACTTTCATATACACATCGACGGTCTGACCCGCCGCCGGACTCAGGGGCACGCGCTGGGTGCTGCTGTTGTTGGGCGCCAGGGCGGTATTGGTCGCCCCGGGATCATGATACACCCAGGCTGCCGTGGCATTCGTGATGCCCGCGCCATAACCGGTTCCCGGCACCACCGTGCTGGTTCCGCCCACCACGTAGAGATAGGTTTCCGCACCCAGGGAAACCACGTTGTTGCTTAATGTATTCCGGGCGGCAAATTTTTCCGGCCCATTGCGAAATTGAAACACAGTCTGTTCATATCCCAGGAAAACATCGCTGGCATAGCCCGGCTTGTTGTCGCGGAAGTCGGGGAAATTGGTGGGGGCCAGCCCGCTGCTCATATTCGTGGGGCCCAGGCCCATCTGGCTGTTCAAATCGGTGCCGCCATCCAGCTTCACCAGCGTGTTGACGGCCGAGGCATCGCTGTTCACCAGAATGTCGAAATTCGCGTTTGTCACCACGGGAATGTCCAGGGCATAGGTCAGATTGGAGACATTCACCCCGCCCAGGACATTCCCATATGCATCGACCCGGCCCGCCATTTTGAAGGGATAAACGGGGTTGAAACCCGGGTCGCCGTTGGGGCCGTCCGTCCGGTAAACGGTCAGGCGCGGGGCTTCATGGCCCCCCTGCCGGAGCACAATCGCGTTGGTGGCAACATTCGCGCGGCTGGCCTCCGGCCATTGGTAACCATACATCACCCAGGCATTGCTGGGCAGGTTAAGTTCAATCGCCCCGCCGCCACTGGGAATGGTCTGGCCGCCGGTATAAATCAGGCGCTGGGTCGGATCGGCATTGTTTACGGAGGCCTGCGCTGCACTGAGGCTGGAGGTCGCGGCATGCACCAATAATTTTTGGTAGGCCCGTCCGCCAGTGGGGGAGGAACTGGCCAGTTGCACCAGCACCGATCCCGGTGCAAACCCGACCGCCAAGCCAACGCCCCGGGAATTGGAGATGGACTGCCCGCCGTAATAACCGTCGTAAGCCTGGCCAACCCCGTCATCGAACGCGATGTCGCCCGGGTAACTGGTCTTGGTGTTCAGGGCGAACAAGGCCACCGCCTGCGTTTGTGGCTGCGCCCCGTTGCCCTCCCGATAATCATAACGCTCAAACGCCACGATATTTTGGTCGCTCCAACGGGACCAGGTGCCGCCGCGTGAGAGTTGGTGGTGGAGATACATGGTATCCGGCATGGTGTTGTCACCGAATTCGCCCAGGAAATTGGCATCAGACACAATGGGGGTGCCCCCGCCGCTGTTATGGTTGAAGCCATCGGAATAAACCATCGGCAGTCCTTCGTGCAGGAAAAAGTAGGCGTCTTCCATGCCCTGGTTTGCGGGACAGCACGTGTCGCCATCCTGGGTTTGCGGCAGGTTCACCGCCTGCGCCATGCTGAAGTTGCCGCTGCCATCGCAATTGGATCCCGGGGGTGCGTAATCCCGTCCATCCATGCCGGCCAGCGAGGTGCCGCTGAAAACGGCATTCATTTGATTGTATAAGGCAAAGTTCAGCAATCGCAGCCCGGAATTCAGGAAGTCATTGAAATTGTTGTTCGCCAGTGCGGACGGAACGTATTCCCCGAAAATCATGGCGTCATTGCGCGCCGCCTCGGTGTTGAAAAGACTGTTGCGATTCCCATCCTTCTCCAAGTAGCCATTCGTCGTCACGTTGCTGCCATAACCATGTGCATAATCGTACATCGCCTGAATGGCCCCCGTGTAACCCGCAAAGTAAGGGTCATCTGTCTGGCCGGTTTCCCCGCCAAAAAAACTCACCGGCACATGCTTCACGGCATCCAGCCGGAACCCGTCGCACTTCGTGGTGTACAGCGTCCACGCCACCGCGCGGCAGAGATACGTGGACACATCCTCGGCGACCGGCTGGCCATGACCATCAAATGGCCGCCAGCCCGCGCCACCCCACCCAATGCCAAGCAGCGGGCCATTGGTGTCCTGGTACAAATCCGGCCGGCCCGGAAACCGCACAAACACCGGCTTGGTAATGGTGTTGCCGACATTCGCCCCGAAATTCCAGTTGAGCGTGCCCGGTTCCTGGGCCAGATCGCACAAGCCCAGCAGCGGCTGGTTTTCCACATTTTGCACATTGCAATAATCGCTCACCGACGGCCAGTTTTGGTACCCGCCCGTGACCGTTTGCAAATGGAAATCCTGCGGAATCAGGCCGGGATAATAATTCGTGGCTGTGCCCGATCCCGGGTATCCCGGCACCGTGCTGGCCCGGTGATTCATCACATTGTCAAAATAAACGCGGATGCCAAACCGGTGGGCCATTTGCACCATTTGAATCAGTTGAGACTGGGTGCCATACCGGGTGGCCACGGTGCCCTGTTGGTTCGTGCTGCCCAGATCGAAGGGATCGAACACATCGTAACCCGTGGAGTAAGCCCCGCTGTTGCCCTTGGCCGGGTTGGGCAGCCACAGACTGTCATACCCAGCCTCGGCAATTTCCGGGATTTTCTGCGTCACCTGGGGCCAGGTTTGCTGGAATAATTCCAACATGGCCTCGCCCCGGGCCGGTTGAAAACTGGCCACCAGCCACAGGGCGAGTAAAAATAGCAGGGGCACGAGGCGATGACCGGAGGCGGCAGGCAGGGCGAATTTCACAAGGGCAAAAAGCAAAATAATTGTCGGTTAATCATATTCCCGCCCGGCGGGGCAGTGCCGCTGCCGGCTTTGCCAAGTGTCGGGAAATGGAATGACATTAGGCAATATGGACTATTAATGACCCGTTGCCATCGCATTTTTGTGCGGTCGATTGCCCGTCAAAAACAAACCGCCGCGTGGTGGCCCACGCGGCGGTTGCGCTTAATTTGGTTGGCTGGATCGCTTAGCGAATCAGGCGGAAGCACCGGGCGCCGCCCGTTTTGGGCACACTCACCTGCCATTGCGTGCCCACCATTTGCGCGGCCAGAGCCGAATCATTGGCCCAGGCGCCGGCAGTCAGGCTGCGCTCATCGCCACGCCCAATGGCCTGCAAAATCATCGTCACGTCTGTCATCGTCGCCATAGTACCCCATGCCCGGAAGCCCCGCAACCGCCCGGGGTTGGGCCCCCTGGGACCGGTCCGCTACCGCTTTTGATTATAGTTTGCCTGCATGTACTTATCCCGCTCCAACTCCGCCACGCCGGCGGCAAATGCCGGATCCGGGGCTAATGGCGCCCAACTAACCGGCCACGCCGCCCGGGCGGCCTGGAGCATGGCCTGTTCCCAATCCGCGCGGGCCACCGGAACCGGCGGGGGCTGCACCGATCCTTGAATCAGCAAGCCCAGCCGGTTGCGCCGCTGCGCCGCCCCGGCGATCTTGCGGCCCTCCCAGAGCACGTCCGACTTTTCATATCCGGCAAAGCAGGCCCCCGGCGACGTGGGCAGGCAGCACGGGGCCAGTTCGGTAACGATATTCAACTGGGCAAAGGCCGCTTGAATCCAGGCATGCACGCGGTGATAGCTGGTCACCGCCGCCAGGCCGTGCCATTCGTGACCAGCGGGAAAGGCGAGGCTGTAAGTCCAGTCCGCCTCGTGGGGCACGATCCCGCCACCGGTGGGCCGGCGAATCAAGGGGCGCAGGCGGGTCCGGGAGCTGACCTCCGCGTATTTTTGAAAATAGCCGAACGTTGCCGCCGGCTCGGTCCAGCCGTAAAACCGCAGCACCGGGAACTGCCACCGGGGCATGGTCTCCAGCAGGGCTTCATCCACCGCCATGTTATGGGCGGCAGTTTGGTTCCCATCGTTTAATAAATGCCAGGTATTCATGCGACCCCCACGCGCGGACAATCGGTTTGCAATTCGCAGTTAAGGCAATCCGGTTTGCGCGCCGCGCACCGCCGCCGGCCATGCCAGATCAACCAGTGGCTGAAGATCGTCCATTGCGGCTGGGGTACCAGTTTTATCAAGTCCGCTTCGATTTTTTCCGGGCTCGTTTCCCGGGTCAACCCCAGCCGTTGCGCCAGCCGGCCCACATGCGTATCCACCACCACGCCCACATTGATCCCGAAGGCATTGCCCAGCACCACATTGGCCGTTTTTCGACCCGCCCCGGCCAGGGCGGTCAGCTCGTCCATCGTGCGGGGCACCTCGCCCCCATGTTTCTCGATCAATTGCTGGCAACAGGCCTGAATGTTCTTCGCCTTGTTCCGGTAAAAACCCGTGGTCTTCACCGCCGCCTCCAGCTCCGCCAGCGGCGCGTTCGCAAAGTCGGCCGCCGTCCGGTGGGTTTTAAATAATTCCGCCGTCACCAGATTCACCCGCTTGTCCGTGCATTGCGCGGAGAGAATCGTGGCAATCAGCAGTTCCAGCGGGTTCCGGTGGTTCAGCTCGCAGTGGGCCTCCGGATGAATCACCGGCAGGGCCGCGAGAATGCGGGCCATGCGGGCCGAGCGGGCCGAGTTAGTTTCGCGGGGCATGCGTCAGGCCGGTCATCATTTCGCCGCCGGTGCATTGGTGGTGGCCGTGGCCGTCGTGCCACTCCCGGCAGCGGCTTTGGCTGCGGCCGCCGTCGCGTTCGCGGCGGCGGTTTCCGCCTTGGTCTTGGCATCCTCATCCTTTTGCCGTTGGGCGGCCGATTTTTGGCCATAAGCCCCGCTTGAGAGGCTCCAGAGCACCCCGGTTTCATCCACGAACGCATAGAGCCACGCCAGGATAAATGCCGTGAAGAGAAATTTCGGCCACCGGGCGGAATGCTGCGCAAACGTGTCGCCCGCCACATCCACCACGGAATCCGGCGGCAGTTTCGCGATGCCCGTCAAACTGGTCCCCAGCGGTACGTTAATCTTCGCCTTCGCGTTCACCGCCCAGCCATTTGCATCCAGCATCGGACCCAGATTGCGCTTCCGTAATTTCATGTAGGCCAGGATCAATGACGGCGTCGAGATGATCAGCATGATGCCGCCCAAAACCAGCGGAATTTGCCAGGGATCAAACTTGCCCATGAAGAGCAGCACCGAGGCAAACGCCGCCGACAAACTGCCCAGCGCCACGCTGATCAGGGCGATCACGCTCGGATCAAATTTCATTTTCGCCGGAGCCGCCGTCGGGGCTGCCGCCGTGGTCGCCAGCGTGCTGTTCACATCCGCATCCGCGTCCGCCGCGCGCTTCGCCACTTGTTCTTCGATCAACCGCACCAGTTTTTTGTAGGGCGACCAAAACGCCTGACGCAGACTGATCGGATTGGTAATAATTTTCGTGATGGTGGCATCGAAGTCCCGGCCTTTGCGGTCGTAGAAAATGCCATTCCGGCCAATCATCAAATTATCGTCATCCCCCTGCGAAAACACCGCCACAATGCTCTGCTTTTCGCCCGTGCTTTTGCGCACACAATCACAATATGCCAGGTAAGCCCCCGCCAGCCCGGCCATCACCGAATGCTTCGTCGCATCATCCACCGTCAGGCACAAGTCGCAACTCCGCTGGTCCAGGAACAGGGTGCCCGCTTGGAAGATGGCCGGTTCCGTGCGCCGGTAGAAATTCGTAAAATTAACGAAATTCACGCACAATTTGTGCAGGTGCAAATAATAACGGACCAGTTTCTCCACCGAGGCAATCGTGATGGATTCGGTCTCCAGGGATTGATCTTGCTGGATGAGGGCCGTCAACGTGGCTTGGGCCGGGCTGGCCAGGATGGCCCGTACGCGCGGCAGGCCCAGGGGTTCCACCAGCGCACCCGTCTTGGCCGCATACCACGCTTCATACGCCGCGAACCGCGCGTTCAGGGCGGCCCAGTCGGCTTCCGTGAGGGTGGTCACCTCGCCCAGCCAGGGCTTGACCACCGTGTTCTGGAACGTCGCCAGGGCGCCGGCCCAGGCGGGATTCGCCGCTTCCACCAGCGACAATGGCTTGCCCGCCGCCACTTGCGAGATCGGGAAACCGGCCACTTCGGCCGCACTGGCCGAGAGATCCTTCTGGCACAGCAGTAAATAATCCGCCTCCGGCCGGTTCACTGCCGTCAGGGACCGGGGATCAAACGCGGCCAGGCGGCAGCGGGAAAAGTAATCATCCACCTTGGCCTTCACCGCCCGCCAGGCCGCCACCGCCGTCGTCGTCGCCTCGCCCAAAGGCAGAATCAGCGGGTCCACCTCCGCCACCCGCCACCAGTCCGCATACGCCTGGGCGGCGGCGAAAAAAGCGTCCACTTTGGCCTGGTTGATCCCCGGCTTCCCGCTCCGGTCCGGCACCGCACCCAGGAGGACGATCACCTCGGTGATCACCGCCTTGGTGGCGTCGTCCGCGCCCGCGTCCACCGGAATGATGCCATCGCCATTAAAGTTCGTGGCGGCAAAGATTTTCGCCGTGTCCGTCGTGTCCTCCAGCGCGATCGTGGGATCATTCGCGCGGCCCAGATGAATCAGGGTTTGCCGGGCCGAGGCCAGAATTTGCCGGCCCTCCAGCGTGGCGTCATTAATCGCGGCCAGTGGCAGCGCCGTCCCCGGCCGTACCAGGTCATCCGGATTTTTCAGCAGTCCCGTGGCCCATTTGGCGGCCGCGATGATCTCGCTGGCGCGGACCCGCCCGTCCTTGTCTGTGTCGATGAATTGCAGGGTGCGGCTGTCAAACTCCAGGCCGGTCGTGGGGCAGGCCAGGGCCACCCACAACTTTTGGTCCAGCTGGTCCAGATTGGCCAGATCCGCGCCGGTTTCCAGCTTGACCTGGTCAAAACCGCCCGCCCGAAAAAATTTCCATTTGTGACTCATAGTGTGTTACTGGATTCCAATTGCGATACTTTAAGCAAGGTGGTCGCCCGGCACAAAGGAAACTTTTTCGGCACCGGACGGGGATTCAGGCTTTCCAAGGCGGCGGGCATGCGGTAACCCTTGAGGCCGATTAGGGTTAATTTAAAGTGAATTTAAGGTGAATTTTACGCTCCATGGCTCTGCTGGAAATTAAAAACCTGAAACTGGACTTCGGTGCCGGTGCCGCTGCCGCCCGGGCAGTCGATGATTTGTCGTTAACCCTGGCGGCGGGTGAAACGGTCTGCCTGGTCGGGGAAAGCGGCTGTGGCAAGAGTGTCACCGCCCAGTCCATTGCCCGTCTCGTGCCCACGCCCCCGGCCCGGTATGCCGGCGGGGAAATCTGGCTCAATGGGCAGGACGTCCTCCGGATGTCCACCGCGGAACTGCGCGCCATCCGCGGCAAAGTGGTGAGTTACATTTTTCAAGAACCCGGCGCCTCCTTGAATCCCGTGTTCCGCGTCGGCAACCAGATCCAGGAATCACTCAAATTGCACCAGCCCGGCCGCGCGACCGATGCCGAGGTGATTCGCCTGCTCAAGCTCGTCGGCATTCCCGCCCCGGAACAGCGCTTGCGCAATTACCCCTTTGAAATGTCCGGCGGCATGCAGCAGCGCGTGATGATTGCCATGGCCCTGGCCAGCGAACCGCAATTGCTGGTGGCCGATGAACCCACCACGGCGCTGGATGTGACGATCCAGGCGCAGATTCTGGATTTGCTGCGCGACCTCAAGCAGCGGCTCGGCATGGCGATTTTGCTCATCACCCACAACCTCGGCATTGTGGGCGACCTGGCCGACCGCGTGGCGGTGATGTACGCCGGGCAGATCGTGGAACTGGCCCCCGCGCGGGAATTGCTGCGCCGGCCGTTGCATCCGTACACCCGGGCCCTGATGAATTCCGTGCCCAAACTCCGCGGCAGCCAGGACCGCCTTTCCGCCATCCCCGGCAATGTGCCGCGCATCGGCAATTTTCCGCCCGGCTGCCGTTTTGCGCCCCGGTGCCCGATTGCCCGGCCCGAATGCTCCGCCAGCCTGCCGGAATTGCTCGAAGTGGAGCCGGGCCGGTGGGTGCGGTGCCCGTATTGGAAGTGAACCCGGTTCGCGACCAGTTGGGTGCGTTCGGCTTCGCCCCGGTTAACAGTGAGGGGAAAGCAACGGTGAAATTGACCGGGCAATCACAATTGGCTCAACCGGGCTCAGGCAAGTAATGGAGAGTATGTCGTAATCGGACAACGCGCCATCAATCACGACCCGCACATTACCCGAAAACGCCGTTGTTTTTGCAGCTTGAAAGGGTCAGTCCTAGAAAAGTGACAATTGGCGGTTGACAGTGGCTTTCGGCGGGTTTAAGGATGGGATATGGCCCGACCCTTGCGGATTGAATATGCCGGCGCGGTGTATCATGTCATGGCGCGGGGGAATCAGGGGCAGCCGATTTTCCGGGATGACCGGGACCGGCGGGTGTGGCTGGCCACGCTGGCCGAGGCCCAGGTCAAAACCGGCTGGCGGATTCATGCGTGCGTGCTGATGGGCAATCATTATCACCTTCTGCTGGAAACACCCGAAGGCAATCTGGTGGCGGGCATGAAATGGTTGCAAGGCACCTGTGCGCGATGGCAGAAGGACGCCCCGGAGAAAGTGGCGCTGGCCTGGTGGCTGCGGGAGCGGACGACGGTATCCCTCCGCTGGGTGGCCACCCGCTTGGGGAGGGGGCACTATACGCGGGTCACGCAAGCGGTCAGCCGCCTGCGGCGACAGCCCGGACGACGTTTGGGGCAACTCAAAAAAAGCCTGGCTGAACTACCGGCAGAGGAGGGAAAATGAATTATTGTCATTTTTCAAGGACTGACCCCTTCACAGGCAAGCCGCGCCCAAACTTGCGTTGTTGAGATACAACCGCGCCACAGTTATAACGCCGCAATCGGAGCTAAACTATTTCCGCCTTCAACCAGACTTTCCGAAGTGCGAGGGGCCATTTGGGGGAATGCGGCCAGATGATCCGTACGTAAAAACGATGACGATAAACATGGCGAAGAATCTCTCGGTCGCGTTCGGTCAAGATTAAGGCCGGAATTTCCGGCGAGCGTTTGACGCGGGGAAGCCGCAATGAAGCCATGTAATCGTTATATCATTTCATCATGGTTTGACCACTTGGCCATATTCTCGTAAAGTCCTGAGTTGTGGAAAATTCGGATCATTGAATTCTTGTGGAAGAAAATAAAGAAGCGAATCTCGGAATAGGGGATACAACATTGCCGCTGGCCCTTGGCCGGCGGCAAAGCGACGTATTTGAATTGCTAAAAAGCCTCTCGACAGATCGGGCGAAGCTACATGAATGGTACGAAGGAGCCATCCAGATTCTAAATTCGAGATCAAGCGATAAGGTCGCTCAGGCCGCTCATTTAATTCGTGAGCTTTGCGACAGAATCCCGAAAATCATTTCAAATATTCCTGAATCTAAAAATCCAGTTAGTACTTTAAAACAATTTGCCCCGCAATTTCTGAATATTAGGCAAGTCTCTTACAAAAGCGGATGGAGCGGAGAAACCATATCTGAACCGCTTGGAAAAATCTTATGCAATTTTGAAAACCTTTGCAAAGAACCCCCTCGCACCAAACGATTCGGCCGTGCCTTAACAGCTACTGATCCCCAAGCTGATTTCATGTCCAAAGACTGGCGAAAAGAGCGCGACACAGAATTTCAGGATTTGGTGAGCTTTTTTCAAAACGTTGCCCACCACAATTCAACACCAGCCGAAGAGAAGTTTTTAAGACAACTGGAACTTTTTGAGACTCTGCTTTTAAACTATCTGACACCATGCACCGCCGCTCAACAAAAGGAATTGATTGAACTAATGCAGTCACCGCCAAGCGTTGGAACTCTGGCAAGAGTTAACGATTTAATCTCACATAAAACCGCAAATTATACATTCTTCTTTGAGAAATTGACGAATAGCCAGTGGCTTCCTTTGCTGGATCAAGAATCCTTTTTCGACAATTTGCCCGAGGCTGAAAAAACTGAAAATGGTCAGATCGTGTACCGACATCACCCGCCTTTATTGTCGCTAACGCATCTGGCAGATGCTTTCCCCCAGGAGGTCACGAGCATATTAATAAAATTGAAACTGCCGAATAACTCAACCATTGGAGACCAAGTTCTCCAATGTATGGCAAAAATTCGTTCATGTGATTGTATAAGACAACTTGGGCCGCTCATTAACCAATTGGGGGAAAATCCAACTCGCACCGGGTGGCTTTGGATAGTCGAGCTTCTTTCATCGTGGATTGAGTTGGATGTTCATCCTGAGATTTTTTCCATTCTCGACGGATACATGAATTGCGCGGTCGAATTGTCATTTTCGGAATACTCAGTTGATTCAAACGCCTGGTTAACAAGTCAGGTTGATGAAAAATTTTTAGGGCGATTGACGGTTCAAAGCCCAATGGACGTTGCCAAGTTGACGTTTCAGGCTCTTTGCAAATGGGCTGCCCAGGAACGAAGCCGATATTCAGCGACTGAGCTTACGGAGGATGCGCCGTTTTCTTATTGGCAGGAGGATTTTAAAAGCCCCCCGGCGCTTCATAGGGGGGTCGAGGGAATTTTGGCGCTGCGCCTCTATTTGGCGGCAGAACAAATCTTCAAAAATGGCAATTCAGTTGACATAGATGAACTCGACCGCCTGTTGCGGTCAAACTCATGCCAACTTTTCCGCCGCGTTCGCTGGCAGCTTTATGCAGATTTTCCATCCGTTACGCTTGAATTTGCCCGAAGCGAAGTGCTTCAACGAATCCCCTACTTGAACGAAATAGATTACGGTCGTGGGTGTCACGATTACGAATTTGCGCAGCTTCTGCATGCGCATGTAAAACAATATGGTGATGCTTTCCTCTCGCCCAAAGAGGTTGAGCAATTTGTGGCGGCCGTCCTCCCAGGCCCAGTTGATAGGAACGGCACCATCATAGAGGATTTCAAAGATGCTTTTTGCCGAAAGCAATTATGGCCGATTGAGCCATTGCTCCGAGGCGAACAAGCTTTAAATTTCAAAGCCTTAGTTCAGGATGGCAGCAAGATTAATCTTCAAAGCTATCGGCCTTTTGTTTCTGGGGGTGTGGTCGGCGGGGCGGTCGAAAGCGTCGCACCTCCCGAAGCTGACAACCTCGAATCAATGAGCGATAAAGACTTGTGGGAGTTCTTAAATACATGGGAACCAAAATGAATTTTAATTCTCCGCTGAAAGCAGCCCACCAAGATATTTACGGAGTTGCAGCAAAATTTGTTGAATTGCTTCAAAAGCATCCGAGCCGATTTAATCCTGAAACTAGGTGGTGGGAGAACATTCACCGCCCTGATATACTCAACAAGGTTCTCGAAAACGCCACGGGACGCCTAAAAGCCGGTGCTGATAGCACCCAGCCAGCCGTTACTCAACCATCAGAAAACGATTGGGCGAATTGGATGGGAATCGCAAAATGGATCGTCGCGAAGGGGTGGTCGTTGGATACCACGGTTAGATTTTTGGGCGATTCCTTAAAATCCACTTACTCTTTGCCAGACGCCTATTCCCAGGAGCTTCCCGAGTTACTACGCAATTTGATTGAAGCGGAAGACACACGGTTGGCTGAAAATAGTAATCCATTTGGTGATTGGATCACAACTGCGATCAATTCCATTCGCGGGCAGATGATCGAAGCCCTGCTCAATTTTGCCTTGCGTCAGAAAAATGCGGGTAGAGAAATTGATCCATGGATATTTGAGTTGATTCGCGCTCGGGTTCAGCACCCTAAAGAGTCTCCGGCAATTTTCGCCCTTTTAGGGTCTAAATTGCGTTTTCTGACACACCTTTTTGGAGGTAAGCTAAAAGGGGCACCCGATCTCTTATTTCCGACCGGCCGAAATGAGCATCGGTCGGCGGCCGTAATTGCCTATTTCATATACGACCATCCGTGGAATGTAATCATACAAACATTTCCGCAACTGCTGGATACGGCGATTAGTATATTGGGAGAATTGCAAAAAGAAGTAGATAATGACACAAAAAATGCCCGTCGGGAATTCGGATCAAGGCTTGGAATCCATATAGCTTGCTATTATTGGAGTGAATCAATTCCCGTAAAAGATGCTGAAGCCGCGATGGATAAATTCTTTTCATGCGCTTCTAAAAAAACCTGTGCGCATGTCATAGGCCAAATTGCAACGCTTTTTGATAAGCCGCCTGATGAGGGGCTGGATGGAAAAATTATTGCTCGCGTTATGCACTTGTGGGAGCGGCGATTTGAAACGATTAAAAAAAATCTCCAAAAGGACGAAGCGCTAATTTCTGAATATGCGGCTGAACTTTCCGAGTCCACTGATTGGCTAGGCTGCGAATGTTTCCCGTTTGAATGGCGGTTTACCCACTCCAAGCAAGCGATTGAGCGGTTAAAAAAAGCTCCCAACTCATACCGGCTATTAAAAACAATTTGTGAATTTGGGGCTATGCCAGTTCGTTTGGATGCAATGTTGCAACTGCTATGCGCACTTCTTAAAAAGCCGAGTGATGAACTTCGTTGGTCAATCCAGTTTAAGGACATCGCCCCTCTAATTTCTCAGGGATTAGCAAGTTCCTCATCAAAACGGCTTGCGGAAGAATGCCGAGATTTGCTTCTTAAAATGGGTTTTTCAAATTTCTTAAATCTTGAAGCTTCCGAGACAAAATAGGAGGCGCCGATTAAGGGGTTGTAGAGTTTGTGTTGGATACTATTGGAATTAGAGGCCGCGCAGTGTTTGCTGATGTTAGCCCGCATTGAGTTCCCCCCTTCCGAACACCGGTTTTCAGGACCGAACAACCAGGCACGACCGGAAAGCCGCGATTGCCTGGGGGGCATTATCCGAAAAGGTGTCGGTGAATGGTATTGTAATAAAATTCCCGCGCTCGCCGGAAATCCTGGTGCCCTCGATCGCCTGCCACAGGGTGCTTTTGTCTGCGCCCTCGGCGACTCTGCGCGAAACCTTCCGCTTATCTGACGGGCACCCGCAACCATACCAATACTCCCATCACGGATTCCCCTGGCAATACATTCGAACAATTTCGCCATCTTGCTCGGTAACCGTATCCATTTGAAAACGCGTTCCCATGTTGTTACGCCACTTCCCCCGCCTGCAACAGCCGCCCCAAAGCATATAACCCGATCACTTCGGTATCGGCATCCAGCGGATAACGGTCATCACCCGGATAAACCACCCAGCGTTTGTCCGGCTTCAGATCGTCGCAGGCAATATGAAATCCCCGTTCCACCTTGGGCGCGGAACTGCGCTTGATTTCCATCGCCCATAATTTCCCCCCGGGCAGGGCGAGGAGGAGGTCAATTTCCGCCCCGGCGGAAGTTCGATAAAAACTCGCCTCCGTGCCGCGCGGGGCCAGCCCGATCAAGGATTCACTGACAAAACTTTCCCAGCTTGGCCCCGCCACGGGATGCCCCAGCAGTTGCTCTTGGTTCCCAATGCCCAGCAAGGCATGGGCCAGCCCGCTGTCCCGCACCCACACTTTCGGGGCTTTCACCAGCCGCTTGCCCGCATTCTGATGCCACGCGGGCAAACGCCGTACGAGCAGCAAATCGACCAGCAGGTCGAGATAACGGGCCACCGCTTTGGCGTCCACTCCCAAACCTTGCGCGAGCTTGGCCGCGTTCAACAGCGTTGCCTGGTTGTGGGCCAGCATCGTCCAAAATCGCCGCAAGGTTTCGGCGGGTATGCGGGAGCCAAATTGTGAGATGTCGCGCTCCAGGTAGGTCCGGATGAAATCCTCCCGCCAGCCGCGGCTAAGCCGGTCACTAGTGGCCAGAAAACTTGCGGGAAATCCCCCGCGCACCCAAAGCTGAGCCGCTTGGTCACCGCCGACTTCAACCGGGGCAAACGGTGCCAGTTCCAAATAGGAAATGCGCCCGGCCAGGCTTTCACCGGACTGCTTCAGCAGGTCAACGGAAGCCGAGCCCAAGAGTAAAAACTGGCCGCCCGATTTGCCCCGGCGGCGCCCCCGGTCAATTAATCCTCGTAAAATCTGAAATAATTCCGGTAACCGGTGGACCTCATCGAGAATCACCAGCTCGTTTTCATGCTCGGGCAGGTAACTTTCCGGGTCCGACAATTTTGCCCGGTCCGCCGGCGATTCCAAGTCGAGGTAAAGCGATGGCCGGGTCGCCCCAATCGCCAGTGCCAGCGTGGTTTTACCAACCTGCCGGGGCCCCAGCAACCCCACGGCGGGATTGTTCGTAATGGCCTCGACCAGCTCTTGGTGAATATGGCGGCTTAACATCCTTGTAAAACTGGCATCTACCGCCAGATTTGCAAGGTAGAAGTTGAATCGGGCCAGTCGATGCTGGTGGCCCATAGGTGTCGGCCAAAGGTATTGCCATATAATTGCCGCGCTCACCGGAAATCTCGGTGGCATCAGCCGCCCGCCACCTTGTGCTTTTCTCTGCGCCCTCGGCACCTCTGCGCGAAACCTTCTGCTGATCCAATCCACCCGCACCTGCCCCCCGACCCTGACCCCGGCACGGCGCCAGACTGAGTTGTTCCAATTCGCGGGCCACCGTCCCCCGAATCTGTGGGTAGATTTAATACAAACGGCGGAAGTCCCGCAGCGAGCGGGTGTCCCGACCCTGGATGCCCAGGTTGGCCAGATCTTCAGCGAGACGTTCCAGCAAACGGATGCCGTAGTGCGCCCGTTCAGCCCCATCCTGTCCCCATTCCCATTTGACAACTCATCATCTGATGTTAAATTGCCAGCTCAGTTTGGACCCACTCGTCCGGGTGCCAATGGCTTATGCCATCCGAAGGCCGGTTCTTTGCCATAGTCCGCCCGCCTGGCGGACGTTTAAAAATTTCTGCCCACATCCTAAAGCCCACAGCCTCTCTGAAACTTGTCCGGCTAGATCCGCGTTAATCCAGGTTAATCCGGCTCAAAAAAAATAAAAAGATAATCCAACCTCCCGCCCGGTGGGAAATCCTGCGCGCACCTGCGCCTTCGCCCCACCCATTGCGGGTGGACCTTCAAGCCAACTCCCTCTGAACCTGGAGGCCGGGTCCCCTGACCCGGGATTGGTTGCTAAACCCGGCTGAATCGCCTCGAATCGTGCCTAATCGTACCTAATCGTGCCTAATCGTACCTTTGCCCGTTTTTCGACCTTGGACTTTGGACCTTGGATTTACCAAACAACCTTCTTTGTCACATTGACGCCATGGGCGATTGCACCTAATTTCTCCGCGTGAAGGTTGCGGTCATCCCATTTCAGGTCGGATCCGGTGCTGCCACTGGCGGTCATGTGACCCGCTCGGGCGCGCTGGCCGGCACTGGCATCGCTACCCCTAGTGGCTCATTCGCTAGTCTGGCTGGCCTGCTTATGGCGGCAACGCCAGGTGGTTTTGCGCCAACCCAATCGCCGGTAAAAATTTGTTTAAATGCCGTGCAAGATTCGGCAATCACCCACGTATAGGAGACAATGAAATGGCTTTGTTGGAAGTCGAAAACTTAAAAGTACATTTCCCGCTGAAAACCGGCTGGTGGGGCGGGGCGTCCGAATCCGTCAAGGCCGTGGATGGCGTGAGCTTCACCATCGCCCCCGGGGAGACGCTCGGCTTGGTGGGTGAGAGCGGTTGCGGCAAGAGCACCTTGGGCCGGGCCATCGTTCGGTTGGTCGACCCTACGGCCGGCAGCGTGCGTTTTGGCGGGGCGGATTTGGCCCGGTTGGGCTCGCGGGAATTGCGCGAACGCCGCCGGCAGTTGCAGATTATTTTTCAGGACCCTTATGGTTCCTTGAATCCGCGTATGACGGTGGAGGACATCGTCGGCGAAGCGCTGGATATTCATAAACTGACCACGGGTAAAGCGGAACGCCGCCAGCGGATCGAGGAATTGCTCACGGATGTGGGGCTGGATGCCAAATACATCCAGCGCTATCCGCATGAATTTAGTGGTGGCCAGCGGCAGCGCATTGGCATTGCCCGCGCCCTGGCCGTGAAACCGCAATTAATTATTTGCGATGAACCGGTCAGCGCCCTGGATGTGTCCGTGCAGGCCCAGATCATCAATTTGTTGCAGGATTTGCAGCGGGAGCACGGGATTGCCTATTTGTTCATCGCCCATGATCTGGCGGTGGTGGAGCACATCAGCCAGCGGGTCATGGTGATGTACTTGGGCAAAGTGGTGGAACTGGCCGATGCCCGGGCGATCATCCGGTCGCCGCAGCATCCCTACACGCAGGCCCTCATTTCGGCCGTGCCCGAAGTGGACCCGGACAGCAAGCGGCAGCGGATCATTTTGCCCGGCGACGTGCCCTCGCCGATTCATCCGCCATCGGGATGTCCATTTCATCCCCGGTGTCCGGTGGCGGAGGCCCGCTGCCGTGCGGAAGTCCCGGTCCTGCGGGAAGTGGCCCCGCAACACCACGTGGCCTGCCATCTGGCTGGACCGGCGGTTAAACCGGCCTAGTCCACCGGCTTGGCCTCAAAGTTGTGCTCCCCCTTGTAGGAGCCGGCTTGCAGAAACAGGTGATAAGTGACATTCGGTTCCAGCGGCTCGGCATGCGTGCCCGGAATGGCCGGTTTCATCCCGGGGATGTTCCGGCCGTACATGAATTCCTTCACCGGGGCGGAATTGGTGGCGGAGATCAGGTGCCAGACCGGCAGGGCGTTGTGGTTGCTCTGCCATGCATCCAGCGGCCAAACCTTTAGTTCCTTAAGCTGGTAACGGGCGCCCAGGCCAAACATCACCGGCAGGGTGACGGGCGCGTTTTTGGTGCGCTGATTCGCCAGTACGCGCACTTTGCGGCAGGCATGAAAAATTTGGATGGTCTTGGGCCGGAACCAGTCGGTAAACCAGACGGCGTACACCGTCGTGAGTGCCACCAGGACGATTACGAGCAACCAGTTGTTTTTAGACATAAAATTGAATGGAGCGGGCCCGCGACCCGGATGATTGTCGGATTAGACGCACACCAGCAGCGAATGGTTATGAAAAAATCCCAGAGCCAGAAAAATACTTGTAATTACCGGCGAACGCCCGCCTTCACCCTCATTGAACTCCTGGTGGTCATCGCCATCATCGCGATTCTCGCAGCCATGCTGCTGCCCGGCCTGAGCAAGGCCAAGGAAGCCGGCCGCCGGATTGCCTGCGGCAATAATTTGCGCCAGCTGGGGTTGGCCGTGCGCCTGTACGTGGATGAAAATCAGAACCAATATCCGCCGCGCAGCGGCGGCGCCCGCTGGCCGGACCGGTTGTATCCCAATTATGGCAAAAATGTGAAAGTGCTGGTGTGCCTCTCGGACGGGAAAAACGGCCAACTCATCCAGACCGACACCAATTCCTTCCGCGTGGCGGATGCGGCCCCGCGCAGTTACCTGATCAATGCCTTCAATGATTATTTTGCGGCCACCCTGGACGATGAGGAGATGGCCGATTACATGGCCGGCAATCTGAACCGGGGTATGAAGGACAGCGCCATTGTGCATTCCTCCGACACAATCATCTTTGGGGAAAAGCAAACGGCTGCCATGGATTATTACATGGATTTTCTGGAGGAGGCCACCGAGGGCTTTGGCAATGATGTGGCCCGGGTGGAGCAGGAACGGCACGATCTGGGGTCCAATTACGCCTTTTGTGACGGCAGTGTGCGGTTTTTGAAGGCCCCACTTTCCACCTCCCCTATTAATCTCTGGGCGGTCACGGATGCCTCCCGCACTAATTTCGCCATTGCCTATTGAAGGTGGGCCGAAGCGGCCGATCAGCGCTTTAGCACCAACAGAATGAGCAGGTCAAACGCGAAGAAAATCACGATGATGATTTCCAGCCACAGCATGCGCTGTTCATTCACCTCCGCATGGACGACGCTGTAGAGTTTGTCGAGCTGGGCGAGGCGCTGTTCGACACTGGCCCGCCATTGGTCGAGATAAAAGCGGTCCCGCGCCCCCAGGTAAACCCGCGCCAGGTACCAATCGCCGAAAAATTTGGTGATGTGGGTCACCTCGTCCGTTAGCTTGGCCACATCCACGCGGAATCGCCGCAAATGCCGGAGGGTTTTGGTGGCCGCCCCAAACATGGGCATCGCCCGGCGGTCCAGATCGGCGTAGGCCCGGTCCAAGTAGGCGTCCAGCCGGCGGTCCATCACGCGAAATTCCTCCAATTGGAGGTTGGCCAGTTCGAGGGCGTATAGCACGTCATCGGTGTAGCCGCCCAAATCCACGACCAGCGCGGCATCCCAGTCAATGATGGCCAGGTCGGTGTTTTCGAAAGAACGCTGAATGCGCAGCACCTCGGTAATTTGGGATTCGCTCAAATGGCTGGCGCTGGTTTCGCTGAGCAGGCCAGCCACCGCCCGGCGATTTTCGGCCAGCCAGAGATTGGCGTCACTGACCCCGGCGATTTCCGTGAGGCAAAACACGGTGTATGCCTCGGGCGGGGGCGGACATTCGGATTGGCCAACCATGAGCTCCGTCAGACTGGAACAGACTTGGGCGCAAAGCTTTAAAGCCACGGAATCGAGCGTTTCGTCATCATCCAGGCGCGGATTGTGAAACGGTATCAAATCGCCCAGGGCGGGGGCTTCGACCTCTCGCCGCATCATGACGGTCACCACGCCCACATCATAAACGCGAATGAGAAAACTGACCTCCCGGCCACCCAATTTGGCGGGCAGGGTATGCGGCTCAATGGCAAGTGGCTTGTACAGCGGCATGTCCTTGGGCAGGGTCCGGTCCATGCGGATTTCAAACGGAAACGGCTTTTCAGACAGGATTTCCTGTACGCGCGAGGTGGCAATTTCATTCGCCACGTCAAAGGCATATAAGTAAACGACCTCGCCCTTCATAATTATATTAACCTACGCCCCTTTGGGCGATTGTCGAGGAACTATCCGGCGGGCGGCGGGCAGGCTCCCAACGCTTCCCCCCCATTTGAATTAAGGATCTGGCGAGGCGCTGTTGCACGTAGCGTGGCTGCGCTTGGTGGCGGATGAGGAGCGGACCTGATAGAATCGGGCATGCTTTTTGGTGCGCCGCCCATGTCGCTGGCTTGGCAACGGTGAGCCGATGGCAGAAATAAAACTGCATGACTTCGGGGAGCTGAAAAGTAATTCCATTGAAAACCTCCGGGCGGCAATTAATATAGGTTTATGACCAGACATTGTCATCAATGCGGGGAGCCGTGGACGATTAGCGGTTTGCCCGGGCGCGGGGAGACGTGCATGAAGTGCCGCGCGGATTTGCGCGTGTGTCTGAATTGTGTGAGCTACGATCCCCGGGTGGCTCAACAATGCCGCGAGCGCCGGGCCGAGCCGGTGCTGGACAAGGACGCGGGAAATTTTTGCGAGTATTTTGACTTCATCCGGCGCAACTGGGTGCCCAAGGCCGAGGTGAATAAACGGGCGGAAGCGGCGCGCGATCAATTGCGGAAGCTCCTGGGCGATTGATGAGACCACCGGTTACCCTTGTTACCCTGATCCTGTTGTTTGTGCTGGCCGCCCTGCCGATGGCGGCCACCTTCACCTTGTTTTATCCGGACGAACGCCATTATTTCGACGGCGGTTTTAACATGGTGCGGGACGGTGACTGGTTGATTCCCAAACACGCCGACGGCACCCCCCGCTTTGAAAAGCCGCCGCTGGCCTATTGGGCGGTGGGCGCTAGTTACTCCCTGCTGGGGGTGCATATTCTCAGCGCGCGCCTGCCCTTTTTGCTGGCGTGTGCCGGCACCCTGTGGCTGACCTGGTCGCTGGCCAGGCGGTTGACGGGTAAGCTGGATCGCGCCATGCTGGCGGTGGTGGTCTTGCTGGCCCATGTGCAGTTTTTTCTGTGCGCCATCCGGGCCATGCCGGATGCCCTGCTCACCTTTTTCATCACCCTCAGTGCGAGTGGCTTCATCCGTTTGCTCATCCTCGAGGAAGTCACCCCGGCGGTTTTTTGGATGGCCTATGGCGGCGCGGCGGGCGCGGTGTTGAGCAAGGGGTTGCTGGGGGTCGGAATGGTGGGGTTTGCGTGGGGATTCACCCTCTGGACGCAGCGCGGGCCGGGCTCCTTCAAGCGCCTGCTCCACTGGCCCAGCCTGTTGGTTTCGTTAGGGCTGGCGACGGGGTGGTTTGCTTATATTTGGGCGCGTTACGGGAACAGTTCGCTGGATACTTTTTTTGATGACCAGGTGACCAGCAACCTGCACGGCCATTGGTGGGACCCGGTCATTCGCATGGGCGAATACGCGCTGGTATTGGTGGCAAATTTCCTGCCGTGGAGTCTGCCCGCGCTGGAGTTGCTCATCCGCAACCGGTTTCGCATGCCCACGCTCTTGCCGCGGCGGGCGCAGGCATTTTTGCTGGGCTGGACGGCGCTGTTGGTGTTTGGTTTTCCCATGGGGGATAATGTCTCACCCCGTTACTTGCTGCCCGCGGCGCCGCTGATCGCGATTCTGCTGGGGGATTGGCTGCCATCCGTGGCAACGGTGCGTTGTGGCTGCTCTTTTCGCCGGATACTAATGTTCCTGCTCGTAATCCTTGGAATGTTGGCGTTGGCGGGTTGGTTCTTTGTGGCCCAGTGGTCGTCCGCCCCGTTTAGTCCGGTGCTGCTGTTTGGCGGGATTTTGGGTTTGCTGGGTCTCTTAGGCTATCTGGGATTGCGCCAGCAGGCTCGCGTGGCGATGGTCGCTGTGGGGTTGTCCATGCTGTTGGTTTGGCTGATCTTTTTTGCGCTCAGCACCCCGCTTTACTGGCGGGAAACCGCGCAACAAATCGCCGCCACTCTCCAACGGCAGCCAGCCAAAAGTCCCCAATCCGTACTGGTGGTCGGCGAGCGTCAACTGGCCAGCCGCCTGCGCACGGTGCTCGGCCCGGACTGGTTCGTCGCGCAGGTGGACGGGTTTGGCACGGCCGGGACAACGAATTACCATTTTGTGCTGGCCGCCAAAACCCTGCTGGTGCAACTGCCTCCGGAGGCTGATTGGCAGCTCCAGACGGTGGCTTGCTTGCCCTTGTTTCCACCACCGCATGAATTATGGGAGGGCATCAAATCCCACCGACTGCCCGAGATAATCCAGCAGCACGGCAAAAAATTTGTGCTGGCCACCAAGCCTTAATGCACAAAAATTAAACGGACTTGTCCGGCGTCATCCCCTTTATCCATTGGTAATTTTCCATTATCAATTGTATCCTGCCGCCCATGAAAGTCAGCGGTTGCACCTTTTTGCGCAATGCCCAGAAGCTGGGCTATCCCTTCGTGGAATCCATTCGATCGGTGCTGCCGCTGGTGGATGAATTCATCATTGCGCTCGGGCCCTGTGACGATGCCACGGAGCCCATGCTGCGGGCGATTGGTGATCCCAAAATTCGGATTATACCCACGCAATGGAATGAACGCATTCAGACGGATTACAGCGTGAAAGGCTTTGTTTACGGCCAGCAAAAATCCATCGCCCTCTTCAATTGCACCGGTGATTGGGCTTTCTACCTGGAAGCGGATGAGGTGGTTCACGAAAGCGAGTTGGTGAAAATCCGCGCGGCCATGGAAACGCATCTGCCGGATTCGCGCGTGGAGGCGCTGGCGTTTGACTATCTGCACTTTTACGGCAACGCGAACACCTACGCCTGGTCGCCCCGTTGGTACCGGACTGAAGTGCGCATCCTGCGTAACACGATTCCGGCCTGGGGCCCGGAGGGCCTTTTCTTCGTAGTGCTGGATACGCACAAGCGGGGGCGCTATCCGCGCGCGGCGCATACTGGCGCGACGATTTATCATTATGGCTGGGTGCGGAGCGAGGCGCAGATGAATCTTAAAACGAGCGCCACACACCGGTTTTGGGATGCCGACACCGTGCCCAAAATGGATTATTCACAAATAGATCCAGGCACTTTAAAACTGTTCACGGGCACCCATCCTCAAGCGGTGCAAGCCTGGCTGCCCCCTTGCACCGGCATTTTCCAGGCAGATCCGAATTACCGGCTTACCAGGCGGGAAAAGAAACACCGGCGCATGTTGAAGTTGGAACAATGGTTTGGCTGGCGCTTTAGCAAAAAGCATTACGTGGCAGTGCGATAAATTAAGGGCACACCTCCACCTCGGCAAAAGCCGCGACCAGGGAGGACATTACGCGGTCGGTTGGGATATCGGCCACTGTTTGCCCGGCCGGCGGTGTGACCGCCCATTCCGGGTTCTGGAAGGGATGATACGTGCCGGGATGGTTGTCATGCATTAACATCATTACCCGACGATTCATCGCCACCGCCAGGTGCAATAAACCAGTATCGGCACCCAGTACCAGGGAGGACAGTTCCATCAATCCAGCAGAAACCAGCAGGGGTGCGCCGGCCGCCACCACGAAACCAGCGGCGGATGCCGGCTCTAATTCCGTACGGTCGGCCGGACCCCCGCCAAAAACAATTTGAACGCCGCGGCTTTGCCAGTCTCGTGCCACCGCCAGATAATTCGGCAGCGGCCAATTTTTGGGTCGGTGACTGGTAAATGGCTGGATGAAGAGGATGGGGTGGCGGGGATTTAGTCCGTGTGACGCTAGGAATGCTTCTGCTGTGTGCCGGGCCTCTTCGGGCAAATGGTAATCATTGCGCAGTTCGCCGGCCGGGCCGGGCATGCCGGCGAGCAGATCCAGGTTCCAGTGGGCGGGGTGGGCCTGATAATTGCGGGTGGAGGTTAGTGTGTACAAACCGCCGCGCCCGGCCTGGTAGACAATGCCGCGGCGCTCAGGAGCCCCGCTCCACCAGGCGAGCCATTCGGTTTCACCGTAGCCTTGGAAATCCACGGCCAGGCCATATTTTGCGGTTCGCAGGCGGCGTAGCAGGGGCAGCAATTCCCGGGCGATTCTCACGGGGTTGCCCGTGCTCAACAATTTGCGATCCAGGGCGAGGATTTCATCCACCGCCCGAAACCCGCGCAGAATGGGGGCGTTTTCCCGGGAGGTGAGGAACGTGATTTTTGCGGTGGGATGGTGCGCGCGCAATCGGTTCACCGCCGGCAGGGTTAGCACGACGTCGCCCATGGCTTTGAGTCGTATGACTAAGATATGCTCGTTCATGAGCGGGCGGGTAGGTATCACAAATACTGGTTCAAACCGAGCTCACAACGTTGGGCGGCAGTTTTAAGGGCCTGCTCCAAAAGCAGATTGTTGCCGGTCAATTGCGCGCGACTGGCGGGCGGATGCCATAAATGATAACATAAGGCTCGACCCCGCAAATCCCGGCGACGCACGCCACTATTCAGCAGGCGTACGGCTAGTTCGGAGTCTTCCCGCCCCCAGCCGGTGAAATCTTCGTTATATCCGTTCACGCGAACCAAATCGGCCCGCCAGATGGCCAGATTGCAACCACGGATGCCGCGCAGGCCCTTTTGATAAACCAGCCATGGTAGGGGCCAGCGCCAGGCATTTTTCCAGCCCTGCAACTGTCCTTCCCGCCAGGCCCGGCGGCGGTCCGCCGCGAGGCTCTGCCGGCCAAACCACGCGGCGGCCTGCTGGCCAACCAGGGCGCGATGCCCCTGCACAAATGCCCCATACAGTGCTAGCGCCTGATGATCCGCGACAAATTGCGGATGCGGCAGGGTGTCGCCGTCCAAAAAAACCACGTAATCACTCAGGGTGGCGGCAATCGCCTGATTCAGGATGCGCGACCGTCGAAAGCCTTTGTTCGGCTGCCAGATATGCTGTGCGGGCAAGGTTTGTCCAGCCGCCCACCGGGCAAAGACTTCCTTGGTTTCAGGTCCGGAACCATCATCGGCGAGCAATACTTCCGCCGGTGGGGATGCCTGGTGGCTCACGGCGGCCAGGACCCGCGCCAGATAATCCGGCTGGTTGAAGGTATTAATGATGAGAGCCAGCGAGGGGGCGGTTTTCATGGCTCGGACCGCTCGGATAATTTCGCCTCGCGCAATTTTACGTAGCGGGTTAGTGCGGAGAACGCATTTAACCAGGCAATGTAATAACCTGGCCAGCCATCCAAAAACCCCAGCCGCAATACATATGCGCGAAAAAACCGCCAGGGCGGGCGGACTACCAATTCCAGCCAACTGCCGGAACGGCCGGTGGCCAGGCGATGGCGGACGAAATCGTCGCTAAAGGGCACCAGCTTCTGGATCTGGCGGTTGATCGATTCGTTGCTGTAATGGTGCAGATCGTTTTTTAGGGTGCCGACGCGGCCAGACACGATCACCGCATCATGCGGATCAATGCCGCCCCACTTGGCCTGGCCGCGCCGCCAGAGGCGGGTTTTTCGGTCGGGATACCAGTCGCCATGACGAATCCACCGGCCGCAATAATAGGTGCAACGGGGAAATTGGAAGGCCTCGAAGGAGGCCAGCTTTTCGGGTGTGGCAAACCATTGGGCAATTTCGGCTCGTAATTCCGGGGAAACAGCTTCATCGGCGTCCAATCCCAGAATCCAAGGCTGGGTGGCTTTTTCAGCAGCGGAATTTTTTTGCGCGATGTGCCCTTTCCAGGCTTCTGGAAACACCCTGACCCCTGCGGCATGGGCGATGGCATCGGTACCATCGCGCACGTCGTCGTTCACCACCACAATCACCTCCGAAGTCCAGCCCGCCACGCTGGCGAGCGCGCGCGGCAGGCGCGCGGCTTCATTGCCGGCAATAAGACAGACAGAAATGGGTAACGGTTGTAACGCTTGACCAATGGTCACAACTCCAGTCTAACTCATCTTATAGGGCCATGGACAAGCAACATTTTCAAACGGAAGCGGCTTGGCCCGTGGCCGGGCGAAAAACCATTGTTTTTTATCCTTTAAAATTTACACTGGCCGCCCATGACACACCGTCCAAACCAGGCGGCCATCCCCGGCGCGGACAGGGGGCCGCTGATTACCGTGGCCATCTGTACGCGCAACCGGGCGGCCTTTTTGGAACCAGCCATACTCAGTGTGCTGGCGCAAATTCAGGACGATACGGAGTTGCTCGTGGTGGATAATGTGTCCACGGATAACACCGCTGGACTGGTGAAGAAACTAGGCGCCACCTGCGCGAATGTCCGCTATGTTTACGAGGCTAAAACCGGCCTGAGCACCGCACGCAATACGGCGCTGCGCAACGCCCGCGGCCAGCAGGTCGTTTTTCTGGATGATGATGCCACAGTGGAACCAGGCTGGCTGGCCGCCTACCAAAAATTTTTTCGCGCTCCGCCGTCGCCGAAAATTGCCGTTGTTGGGGGCGCGGTATTTCCCCGGTATGAGCAGCCGCCGCCCCGGTGGTTAAGCCCCAAGGAAAACAAATATGATTTGGGGGACCAGCCCTTTTGTTTCAACCGGCAGGCCAGCCCTTGGGAATGCAACAGTGCGTATGACCGGGAAATTGCCATCCAGCATGGAGGGTTTGACGCCCGGTTGGGGCATAACGGCACCAATGTGGGCGCCCACGAAGGGGCGGATTTCACTTTGCGATTGCAGGATGCCGGCTTGGAAATTTGGTGGCTGCCCGGGGCTGGTATTCAGCACACGATCCATGCCAGCCGGGTAAACCTGTCTTGGTATTGCAGCTCTGCTTTTGCCGCCGGGGCGGCTTCGGCGCTCAAGCGGCTGAAATTTGCCCATGGCCCTGGCCGTCGCCTGGGGCTGCGTCTGGGCCGCGTGATCGCCGCACCCTTTCAATTTCTCCTCAATGGCGTGGTTTTCCTGGCTTTGTTCCCGCTCGGCAAACAGGCGGAGGCGGTGAATGCCCTGCGCCGGGGGTTGCGGGCCGCCGGGTATGCGTGGCAATCGTTGAAGCCTTTGGCGTGAAGCCGGGCTGATTGGCCGGGGAATTCAGCTGCCAGCCAGATTTTTAAAGAACCGTTTGGTCATCAGCCGCGTTTTCTGCAGCAGGGTTCCGTAGTTTTTAAAATAATGCAGATTCGCGGCATAACCATCGGTGTCCCCCGACTTGCGGTACCGCTCCGCTTGGGACCAAGCCTCCCGGGCAACACGCTTCCGATGCCGGGCCCATGAAAAGTCCGGATGTCGCTGGGCATAAAGGCTGGCGAGCCGATCCAGCTCTTTAAAATGTTCAGCGGTGCGGACCATGTTGCTGCCGTTCATTTGGCCGTACATGCGGTAGCACGCCAGGGGCTCGGGCAGCATAATCCCGCCGCCCAAGGATACGGCCCGATCCCACATTTCACAGTCCGGACAGAACGTGAAGCTGGTATCAAAGCCACCGTGTTTTTCATAAAAACTCCGGCGAATCGCCACCCCTACATATTGCAGGGGGGTGGCATAATAAAAAGGGGAGCTGTCCCGGCTGGCCGACTCCAAGCCGGGGAGTTGGCGGGAAACGCCGGTGACGGTGCCGCTAAAATCCACGAAGGAAGCCCGACATGCATAAAGGGCAACCGCAGGATGCAAATCAGCGAGCGCCCCCAGCCGTTCATAAAAACCGGGACGGACAAAATCATCGCCATGCAGGATGTGCACCAGCGCTCCCTGGCTGCGCTCGATGCACATATTGAAATTGCGCGTCGGTCCAATGTTTTCAGGGTTGCGATGGAATAAGACCCGGCCCCGCCCCAGTTCCTGCACGAGATCCTCCGGGCGGTCTATGGTGGAGCAATTATCCACCACTTCGATCTGCATCACTGCTGGACCAGGATCTTGAACCAGCACGCTCTGGAGCGTCTGGCGCAAGGTTTCGGCGCAGTTGTAGGTCGGGATCATGACCGACCACTTCGGTCGCGCGACATGGTCCGCGATGGGCGAAAACTTCATAAACCGCGCTGGTAGATCAATTGTTTCAAAGACTCGTTTTGGGAATACGGGGAATCTACCAGGTCGATGAGTAACGGTGCATCTTTGGGGCAGGCTTGGGTCATTTTATGACCAAAGCGGCCCAGCATGAGTTCCCGGCAGGATAACTGGCCTTTTTGTAGGGGAATGGCCAGATAAATATCCTCTTCGCTCAAGGTCTGACCGGGTGCCAGATCGCGCCGGGCATAAATGCCACGAATGTAACTATCCAGATAGGCGGTTTCCTTGACCAGCGGGTTTTTCCGCTCGGTGCTGGCCGTGCCACAGAATTCCACAGCTTTATGAAACGCCTTGAACCATTGATCGACCTGGCTGGGCAGCGAAGAATAATCGGCCACTTTAAAACCGTCATTGTTAATGTCAATATGCCGTTCAAAGGTGCGGGCCCCCTTGGCGTAGGCGATGTGCATGGAGGTGGCCCAGTCCCGGCACTCATGGCTGGACCAACCGATGGTGTGACCTGGATAGCGATTCTTGAAAAAATCGATCTGGTCCAGTTCGCATTCGGAGTCCTCATGGGGATAGGCGGCAATGCAATGATTTATGGCAAGCGGGATATTGCGGTTCTCGAAAAAGGTCACCACGTCGTCCATGTCCTTGAGCGGCGTCCCGCCGAAGGAAATGATGCAGGGTTTGCGGGTGGCGGCGATGCGCTCGATCAGCATCCAGTCATTGCTGTCGGCGCTGGCAATCTTGATGATGGGCAGATTGAACTCCACGCACAAATCCACGGATTTTTCGTCAAATGGGGTGGCCATCGGAATGCACCCACTTTTCTTGATGGCCTCCACCAGGATGGTGTAATCCGCCTTGGTGAGGCGGGTGTCCAGCACCCGCTTGATATAACGGACATCGGTGCGCCCGCGAAAATCCTTATGGATGAAGGCGTCCACATCCCGGATTTGCAGTTTGATGGCGGCCCGGACATTGTTGAACCGCACCACCCGGCTGTGCTCGTGAACGATCGCGAGCGCGCGTTCCAGGCTGCCCTGGTGGTTGTTGGTCATTTCAAGGACAAAGAGATTTTCGAAAATATCCCGTTTCATGGGCGGTGGTTGGGGGTGATCAAAGATTGGCGACCTAAAGTTGGGGGTGGGGGACGGTTTTCATTGGGCCAGTTCCTGCTGGATGAAAGCGGTGACTGACGGCATTAATTCGTGCTGGAAATCCACCCGGCGTTTTTCCATGCGGCCCGGGCCGGCGGTGAGGATGCAGTTGACCGCATCGCCCGTATTTTTTTTGTCGTGGCGAATGGCCGTGAAAATGGCAGCCAGATCGGCTTGTTGGAGGGTCGCGCCATACGGCTGATGCCAGGGGGCCAGGCGTTTTTTTAAGTCTGCAAAATGTTCCGGAGTGGCGAGCCCCAACCGGACGGAAAGATGCGTCGCCGTCAGCATGCCCAGAATGACCGCGATGCCGTGCGGAATGCCAAAATGCGTGGCGGATTCGTACGCGTGGCCGAAGGTGTGCCCGTAATTTAGGAGGTTGCGGATACCCCGGTCAAATTCATCGGCTTCAATATAGGGCTGTTTGACCGCCAGGGAACGCAGCACCCACTTGGTGAGTAGGGCAGGCTGGTTTTCGGCGTTCATAGCTGCCAAATCCGCCATCAGTTCGTCAAAGCCGTCTGGTCCGTGCAGCAGTTGCAACTTAATTACTTCGCCCAGGCCAGAGCGGATTTCATCCCCCGGCAGGGTGCGCAGGATGGAACTGGTGAGCAGTACGCGTCCCGGCGGGTAAAAAGTGCCAATCTGATTTTTGTAAGGACCGATATTGATTGAGCTTTTGCTGCCAATGCAACTGTCCGCCTGGGCCAGCAGGGTGGTGGGCACCAGTTCCCAATACAGGCCGCGGAACAGAACGGAGGCAATAAAACAACCGATGTCCTGCAGCACCCCGCCCCCGATCACCACCAGCACTCCGTCCCGCTTCAAGCCGCGCTGGAGCAATTCCAGAAACACCGGGGTGAATTGTTCAAACGACTTTTGTTCCTCCTTGGCCTCCAGCACGACGCACTGCTCGGCAATGCCAGCTAGAGCCGGTCCGTAAAGCTGGATCATAGCTCGGTCAACCAGGTACAAGGCGCGCTCGGGACGGGACACGGACTGCAAGGCCGCTGGCAGGTCCGCGCACACTTGCACCGTATAATTACGGTCCCGACTTTTAATAGTGAGCATGAGATAAAAGCATTATTGGCAGGTAAACCCGCCGTCCACCACAATGGTTTGTCCTGTCAGATAGGTGTTGTTCTCCGAGACCAGGAAGGCGGCCACCTGGGCCAGTTCCTCGGTTCGGGCGAGTCGCCGCAGGGGAATGTTGGCAGCGATGGCCTGGATGGCGGACGGGGAATTATTTTGCCGCGTGAGCGCGGTATCCACGTATCCGGGCGCCAGGGCATTGGCCAGAACTCCGTCCGGGCCGTATTCGACCGCTGTGCTGCGCGTGAGCGCGTTCAAGGCCGCCTTGGTTATGGAGTAGGCCGCCCGGCGCTCCTTCGTCACCAGGCTAAAAATGGTGCTAAGATTGAGAATTCGACCCCATTTGCGCGTCCGCATGCCCGGCACATAGGCTTGCGTGAGCCGCAGCGCGGCGTTCAAATTGGTTTGCAACATCGACTGCCAGTCACCCGGAGGGATTTCCGCCAGGTTGTTGAGGAGGTTGATGCCCGCATTGTTGATCAAGATGTCCACGGGCAACTCGCGATTCCCGGCCAGAAATTGTTCAATGGAATCAGGGTTGGCCAAATCCAGGCTCGCGCGCGATGGCGTCACCACCTGGTCACCCCGGGCGACGAGCAGAGCTGCAATGGCCGCGCCAATCCCCCGACTGCCTCCGGTGATTAATACAGTGCGTGCGGGCATGTGTTTACGAGACTGAAATTGGCGTCACCATGTTCGCTTGCAATTCCTCCCGGCTGAGGAACGGCGCCATGTCCTCCAAGGGAGAGGACACCATGCGACCATCCTCCAGTTTGCGGGAAGTGAGCTTGGGGGAAAAGACTTGTGCCAAATCGAGCATGATCTCGCAAACCGCCGCGCCCGGGCTGGCCAGGGTTTCCGCAATGGTGGCATCCAGTTCGGCGTGACGATGACAGCGCTGGAAAGGCAGCCCAAAGGCCAGGGCCAGCCGGCCAAAGTCGGGAAAACTCAGCCCGGAGTCCGTGCCGCAGCCGACGATATTATCGGCAAAAAAGTTCTGCTGGGTCTGGCGGATGGAATGATAGCCCATGTTATTCAGGATGAAAATTTTCACGGGCAACTGGCGGCCCACAATCGTTTGTAGTTCCTGCAAATTCATCATGATGCTGCCATCGCCCGCCAGACAAATGACCCGGCGGCCTGGAAACGCCATGGCCACGCCAATGGCGGCCGGTAAATCATAACCCATCGAAGCGCAACCAGAATTGTGGAACAGGCGCTGCCCGGGCTTGATGGTCGCCGCCTGAAATGCAGTCACACAGGCGGTGCCATCCCCACAGGCGACCAGTTCGTTTTCCGCCAGCCGTTTGAACAGGCGGTCCATAAAACAGTAGGGATTAACCTTGTCGGCGATCGCCCAATATTCGGGCAGAACCACCGGATAACGGGTCAACCGCTCGCGACACCAAACCAGCCAGCCGGTGTGGCGGGGCTGCCAGTTGGTGGTGGCCTCCGCCAGGGCGGGGAGGAAGTCGCGCAAATCCACATGCACGGGCAGGTCAATACTCAGGGTTGGTTTTTGGAGCTCGGCCGCATCCACATCCACCATGGCCTTGAACGCCCGGGGCGCAAAGTTTTCCCAATTATAGCTCACCTGCCGGATGTTCAGGCGGCTGCCCAAGATCAGTAGGAAATCTGCGTTCTGCACGGTAAAATTACCCGCGCGATTGCCCAGTGATCCGGGCCGCCCGGCATAGGCGGGATGGTCGTCCATTAATAAATCATTGGAATTCCAGGCCGTCGCCACTGGAACGCCCAGCCGTCCTGCCAGTTCCAGAAAGAGTTCATATTGACCCGCCAGCCGGATGCCCGTCCCTGCGTAAATCACCGGTCGTTCGGCCGTTTGCAAACGTGCGATGATCGCTTGCACGGCGGCGCCCAAATCAGCCGTCGAATAAGCCGGCGCGTCCTCGGCTGGATCATAGGCGGTCAAGGCCGCCGGATTCACTTTGGTGGCCTGGACATTGATGGGCACATCCAGCCAGACGGGCCCGGGCCGGCCGTTCAAGGCCAAATGCAAGGCCCTTTCCAAGTGGTACCTTATGCTTAGCGGATCCTTCACCAACACACTGTATTTGGTGATGCCCGCCACCATCCTGATAATATCCACCTCCTGATCGCCCAACTGCCGCAAGGGAAGGGGGGTGCTGCGCACCAGGGTTTCCCACTTGGACTGACCAGAAACCACCACCATGGCCATGGAATCCACGTAGGCGCCGTATACCCCGGTAATGGCATTCGTCGCCCCGGGACCGGTGGTGACATTGACCGCCGCCAGTCGATGGGACGTGCGAAAATAACCTTCGGCGGCCATGGCGCAAGCCTGCTCGTGGTGGCAGCAGACCAGTTCGAGTCCGGGACAACGCCCCAAAGCGTCATTCAAATGCATGGCCCCGCCGCCGGTGACCAGGAAAACATGGCGGACACCGTGGCGAACCAGAGTTTGGGCGATATAATCAGCAACCCGAATCATAATTAACAAGCGAACCTAAACCGCAAATGGGGTTTGATGCCATTGGGCGGTGCGGCGGATAGCTTCGGTCAGTGGCACCCTTGCCTGCAAGCCCAAATCCACGGCGGCCCGCTCCAAAGAGGGAATATAGCGCGACACCGCCCGGCCGGGCACGGCGGACGAGGAAATTTCCACCGGGCCTGGACCACCCAAAGTCTGACGAACCGTTTCGGCCAGCTCGGCAATGCTCACGTCGTCCGCCGATCCCACGTTATAAGCCCGGTTGGAGGTGCCTTGGAACAGGATCGTCCACAACCAGATGGCCAGGTCTGCCGCGTAAAGATAGCTGCGCCGGGGTGTGCCGTCACCGTTCACCCGAATGGATCTCCCTTGCAAGGCATCGCGGATGAAATTCCCGATGGCAAAATGTGCGTCCAAGGGCAGATGGGGGCCCACAAAGGCAAACCCCCGGGCAATTTTGGCTTCGCAACCAAACTGCGGGCACCGCACCGCGCAAAGATGCTCAGCCACGCGCTTGCCCAGCCCATAGGCCGAACCCGGTAGCAACGGATCCGGGGCGCCGGCATAATCCTCCGGCACCCGGATCAAGTCTGCGGGTTGGCGGCCGTATATCGCCCCGGAGCTAGTGAGCAGCAATTTGCTGGTCCCGGCCTGGTCGGCAAAATCCAGCACCCGGTGGGTGCCGGCCACGATCACATCCAGCATTTCCCGGGGGTTCGTTTCATTCAGCTGCGCGCTGGCCGCCGTGGCAGCATGAACGACGTGGGTAAAATTTCCTGGCGGAAAGCGAAATGATCGGACATCTCCCGCCAGCCACCTCAAATCCTGCCGGGCGAATAAATGGGGAATGGTAATGGCCAGGCGCGCCGGATCCCGGGTGAGGATGGTAGCCCGCATCCCCAACTGCAATTGGTCATTGGCATGGGCAAAACTTTCCAACAGCCACAGGCCAAAAAACCCCGTGCCCCCGGTGATAAAGAAAGACTGACCCCGCGCGGATTCCCACATTGCACCGGTGTGGGTCAGCACATGTTGCAAGTCTTCAGTTGCAAGTGTAAGCAATGCCGGCATTAGTATGCGCGCAGCCTAAAGAATGCCCCGACCCTCCGCCAGCCAAAATCCACAGGACGTTAGAACTTAAAGCTCCCGCCGTCCCGGCTCAACCCGCTTTGGCCTGCACCCGGCGGGTAAAACTCTCCGTGCGAATCACCGCGCGCTGGTGCAGGCCGCGCGCAATGACTTCGTGGGCGTCGCGGGCCTCGACCTGAAAACTCACCTTGCGCTCATCCACCTGAATGATCCGGGCGGTGCAATGCACCGTACCGCCCACCAGCGTGGGGGCCAGATGCCGGATTTCAATTTCGATGCCAACGGAACGCTCGTTGGCATCGAGGAAGCCCGACATCGTATCGCGGGCGGTGCGCTCAACGAAGCCAATCAGGTTGGGCGTGGACAGCACCGCGGGCATGCCGTTGCCGGCAAACTCCACGGCGTGCCTGGCCTCCGTCTTAAAGGCCAATTCGCCCACCGTGCCAATTTTCGGTTTCCACTTCATGTTCTGATCAATTCCTGTGGCCGGCTTAAAAGAATACCGCCGCCGAACCAGTGGCTCGGCGGCGGACTAATTAATCAGGCGTTACCGCCGAAACTTACTTCGCCAGCAAATCTGCCACCATCGCTTTTTCTTCCTTCAGTTCGGCCTCGGTTGCGGCGATCTTGGCCTTGCTGAATTCATTCAACGGCAGGCCTTCCACGATTTCCCATTTCTTGCCGTCCGTGCGGATCGGATAGCTAAAGATCAGGCCTTTTTCAATGCCGTACGCACCGGGGCTGTTGACCGCCACGCTGAACCAGTCGCCCGGCTTGGTAGGGGTTGTGAGGTTGCGGACCGTGTCCACCACGGCGTTGGCCGCGCTGGCGGCACTGCTCACGCCGCGCGCCTTGATGATGGCCGCGCCGCGCTGCTGTACCGTGGTGATGAAATCCTTCTCCAGCCATTCGCGATGGCCGATGACCTCGGGCACCAGGCGGCCATTGATCTTGGTATTGAAGAAATCAGGATACATCGTGGCGCTGTGATTGCCCCAGATGGCGAGATTGCTGATGGCCGTGATATCCACCGCCGCCTTCTTGGCGAGCTGGGTTTTGGCGCGGTTCTCGTCCAGCATGGTCATGGCGAAAAACTGGTCGCCGGGCACGCCCTTGGCGTTGTTCATGGCGATGAGCGAATTCGTGTTGCAGGGATTCCCCACCACGAGCACGCGCACGTCGCTGGCGGCGTTCTTCGCGATGGCCTGGCCCTGGCCGGTGAAAATCTTCCCATTGATGCCCAGCAAATCCTTGCGTTCCATCCCTTGCTTGCGCGGCACAGCACCCACGAGCAAGGCCCAATTGACGCCCTTGAAACCTTCCTCCAGGCTGGCCGTGGGGACGATGCCCTTGAGCAGCGGGAAGGCGCAGTCATCCAATTCCATGCACACGCCGCCGAGGGCCGCGAGCGCTTTTTCATCGGGAATTTCAATGAGGTGCAGAATGACGGGTTGGTCCGGTCCGAACATGGCGCCCGAGGCGATGCGAAACAGGAGTGAATAACCGATCTGGCCGGCCGCGCCGGTGATCGCCACACGAATAGGTGCTTTACTCATAAATTGTGAGTCTGATTATGTTCCGAACCTCCGTTTGGCGCAAGTGCGGAACAGTTTACATTTTTTGCTTGTGAAAATATGCCACGGGTGTAAAACCTTCCCTGCTCTTTGAAAGGACGGACACAAGTCCGTTTGCATATGCGGTCAAATGTCAGGGAACCCGGTGAGAATCCGGGACGGTTGCGCCACTGTATCGGCTACGAATCCCATTGCCACTGCTTCACAGCGGGAAGGCGGGAGGAGGTCTGAAGCCGGAGTCAGGATACCGGTTTGATTGCGCTCGTCGGCTCCGAACGTTTTCGGGGCACTTCTCCGCAAAGAGAAGGATGAGGCCAGCCTGCCGATCTGTTTTCGGCCGGGCTCGTCGAATGTCTTCATTCCCCGTTTTGCCGGAGTCTGGGGGTGTTTTCATTTTAAACTCCCCCCAGCTTCGCACTGGTCTCTCAACCCAACCCGTCAGCCAGAATTGTTTTCCGGCGGACCAATTGAAAGATCAGTCCTAAATGAAGATTGTCTGTGTGTTGCTGGCTTTGGCCGGCGTGTTTGTCGTTTCTTTGTCCCCTGCCGCCACCTTTACTGAGGATTTTAGCCGTGATCCCCTGACCAATGGCTGGCACGTCTTTGGGGATACCAACCTGTTCCATTGGAACGCCACCAACCAGAATGTGGAAGTCACCTGGGATTCCACCCAGACCAACAGCTATTTCGCCCATCCGCTTGGCACCACCCTGGCATTGGAGGACGCCTTCACAGTGAGTTTCGAATTGCAAGTGAGCAATGCCGTGGCCTTCAATTATGGTTCGGAGCTGGCGGTCGGTCTCTGCCAATGGTCGGAAGTCACCAACTCCACCTATTCCCGCTCCGGCGTGAATTCGCCCGATCTCTTCGAATTCGATTATTTTCCGGACACCGGCTTTGGTGATTCCATGGACGCCACGCTGATCGATGCCAGCAACGACTTCTATTTTGCCTACGACAACCTTACCCTCCACCCCGGCGTCACCTACGAGATAACCCTGACCCACGCTGCCGGCAGCCCCAGTATTGCCGGACAAGTATTGGCCGACGGGCTGCCCTATAGTACGTTCGCGAACATCTACACTGAGCCCGGCCAGCCGATCACCGATTTCCGGTTGGATACGCTCGCCATCAGCAGCTATCAGGACGATGGCTTTGGTGATGACATTCTGGCGAAGGGCACGCTCACCTATTTTACCCTCACCCTCCCCCCGCCGCCGGTGCAAGATTTGAGTGGTTATTTTACCAACGGCGTCTGGGCGGTTTCTGTAAAAACCCGCACCAATTGGTCCTACACCTTGGAACGCTCCACCGATTTGCGCACCTGGAAGTCCGTGACTCCCGCGACCGCCGGCACCAGCACCAACCTGTTGCTGCTCGATCACACCCCGCCGTCGACCAACTCCTGCTACCGCATCAGCGCCCAGCGCCCATGAAATCGCGTCATAGCCATCAACCCGATGCAGGCGAGCTGTTGACGGGCGCGGTCACAACCCGCGAGGCATCCGCTCCGTCATCGCTCTTAAATCTGAAGGGCTGCAGCTTCTCTGCAGTTTGGAGTTTGACAATGGCAGTTTCCGGCGTCAGGCGGTCAGCCTTCACGCTCATCGAACTTCTCGTGGTCACGGCCATCATCGCCATTCTGGCCGCCATGCTCCTCCCCGCCCTGGTGCGGGCCAAAGCCTCCGCCCAACGCGCCGATTGCGCGACCAACCTGCGGCAACTGGGGCTCGCCAACGAACTATATCTCGGGGACAATGCTGGGCTGGCCTTTCGCAAATGTGGATTGGTGGACGCCACCGGCCAGCAATGGTGGTTTGGCTGGCTGGGTTCCGGCGCGGAGGGGCAGCGCTCGTTCGATTTGACGAGCGGGGTGCTTTATTCCTATTTGCGCGGCGGCAACCTGCGGTTATGCCCAGCGTTGAATTACGCCTCGCCGATGTTTAAGCTCAAGGCGACCAATGTGGTATTCAGCTATGGTTGCAACACCTACCTCTTTGCCGGACCCACGCAAAAGCCCGTGGCCGCTAGCAGCCTGATGCACCCGGCCGATACCGTGACCTTCGCCGATGCCGCCGAGATCAATGACTTCCAGGCCCCCGCCTCGCGCACGCATCCGATGTTCGAGGAGTTTTATTACGTGGACACCAATTCCACCTATCCCAACGCCCATTTTCGGCACAATCAGTTGGCCGGTGGCACCCGGGCAGATGGCCATGTGGAACTGGAAAAACCCGTGCCTGGTTCCTTTGACCCACGCCTTTCCGGACAGTCTCTCGGCCGGTTGCGGCCGGAAATCCTGACCGTGCCGTGACGCCCCCCGCCAACGCTACCGTGGAACCCTCCCAGTGCCCGTTGTGCCACCAGCCCAACGAATGCCAGCTCTGTACCGCCGCCGCTTACAAAGGCCCCTGTTGGTGTGCCCAAGTGGAAATCCCCGATGCCCTGCTGGCACAAATTCCGCCTGACCAGCACAACCAAGTGTGCCTCTGTCAGAACTGCATCACCACCTGGCATCGCACCCACCCAAGACCGCCCAAAATCCAGCCTGGCGATTTTTATTTCGAGCATGGCCTGATGGTCTTCACCGCCGCCCACCATTTACGCCGCGGTTACTGTTGTAGCTCCGGCTGCCGGCATTGTCCGTATTCCTAGAAGTTTAATTTTTGCAGTTTCCGCCTGCGGTGGTCCTGCTACGCTTCCCGCCGTCGCATGACTCCGCCTCCCACCCCTTCCGGTCTGACGCCCTCCCAGGCGGCGGCCGTGGCTGCGCGTGGCAATGTGCTCGTCATGGCCGGCGCCGGCACGGGTAAAACTCACACCCTTATCCAGAGGATTCTCGCCTGTCTCCGTGATGATGGCGCGGCACTCGACGAATTGCTCGTTGTCACCTTCACCGAGGCCGCTGCCGCCGAAATGCGCCAGCGTCTCCGCCGCGCACTCGATGACCTCGCCCAGACCCAGCCTGACGATCTGCACAGCCGCGAACAACTCGCCCTCTTCGACACCGCGCACATCGGCACCCTGCACAGTTTTTGCCTTAAACTCGTGCGCGAGCATTTTCACGAACTGGGCCTGGACCCCGACCTCGCCGTGCTCGAAACCGGGGAGGCCCGCCTCCGCGCGGAGGAAACCCTGGAAGAAATTCTGCAAGGCCATTATGGCGGCGAATCCCCATTTGACCTGGCCGTCCAAAGTCTGATCCAAATCCATGGCGGCGGACGCGATGAAAAAATCCGCCAACTCGTTTTGCGGCTGCACAATTACGCGCAGACCCGTCCGGATGCCGAAGGCTGGCTGACCCGCCAGATCGCCAGCTTCGCCCCGCCCGAACCCGTGCTCTGGACCGGTTGGTTGCTGACGGCCATTGCGGAGTGGCGTGCCGGATGGCTGCCCCGCCTGGAACAACTGCGCGCCATCAACGTCAAAGCCGCCGAACTCCTCGACCTTCTGCGTCGGCTCTTCCCACCCTTCACGCGCATCCAGGCCGCAGAAACGCTCACCGCCATCCAGGCCGCGTCCGAAATCTGGCCGCCCAAACAAAAAACCATTCTGTCCAAACCGTTAAAATCCTTGTTCGAGGATGCCGAATTTTTCGGCTCCCTCGGCCGCTGTCCCGAGGGCAAGGATCCCCTGCTTGAGGATTGGGATTGGACCCGGCACCACCTGGTCACCCTGCTGGAACTCGCCCGTGCGTTTTCGCACCAGTTCTCCCGGCGCAAATTAGAAGATGGCGTGGTGGACTTTCACGACCTCGAACAATTCGCCCTCACCCTGCTCTGGGATTTTACTGCTGACCAGCCCACCCCCATCGCCCTGCGCTGGCAGGAACGCCTCAAGTTTGTCTTCGTGGACGAGTACCAGGACATCAACGCCGCGCAGGATAAAATCATCTCCGCCCTGAGCCGCACCGGGGAAGCTGCCAATCGCTTCCTGGTGGGTGACGTCAAGCAGAGCATCTATCGCTTCCGACTCGCCGATCCCAAAATTTTCCGCGCCTACGCCCGCGACTGGCGCGCCGGCAGCGGGCAAACGCTCGCGCTCTCCGAAAACTTCCGCAGTCGCGAAGGTCTCCTGACTTGGGTGAACCAAGTCTTCGAACCGCTCATGCGGGAGGAATTTGGCGGCGTGAATTACGATGCCGAGGCCCGTTTGCAGTTCGGTTCCCCTGCCACCCGCCCCGAATTTTCCACTTTGCCCACTGCGCCCCCGCGCGCTGAGCTGTTGCTTCTGCGTAAACCCGGGCGCGATGAAGCCGGCCCGCTGGAAGAACCTGCGGCCGAGGCAGGTGCGGAGACCTTTGCCGACCTGGATAATGCCGAGAAAGAGGCCCGTCTCCTCGCCCGCCGGCTGGTAGCTTTGCGTGCCGAGGGCCATGAAATTTACGATGGGGCCGCCAACAAATTTCGCCCTGTGACATGGCGCGACATGGCCGTGCTCTTGCGAGCCCCGGGCAGCAAGGCGGAGATTTACGCGCGGGAATTTGATCGCGCCGGCATCCCCCTGGTCGTCGAGCGCGGCGGCTTTTATCAGAGCGCGGAGATTAGCGATTTGTTGAGCGTGCTCCAATTGCTCGACAATCCGCTGCAGGACGTCCCTACCATTGCCGTGCTGCGCTCCCCATTGGTTGGGTTGTCATTGGATGAGCTGGCCCAAATGCGGCTGGCCGTCTCCCGGGAGCATTTTTGGACTGCCCTGAACCGGAGTCATCAGGCGGGCGAATCACTGCCGGCGGAAATGCGCCAGAAGATCGCGACCTTCTTGGAGCGCTACGAACGGTGGCGCCGGCTCGCGCGTCAGGCCCCGCTCGTTCCCTGCCTCGAAACGGTGCTGTTGGATACCCATTATCAGGAGTGGCTCGGCAGCCGTCCGCGTGGTGCCCAGCGCCAGGCCAATGTCCGGCGGTTGCTCTCACTGGCGGAACAATTCGACCAGTTCCAGCAACAGGGATTGTCCCGCTTTTTAAAATTCATTGAGGTCCAGCAGGCCGCCGAGGTGGAACCCGAGGTGGCCTTGGTTCTGGCGGAAAATGCTGTTCGGCTCATGAGCATTCACCAAAGCAAGGGGTTGGAATTTCCTGTGGTGGCCCTCGCCGATCTGTCCAAGGCCTTCAATACCCAAGACCGCCGTGCAGAAATTATTTTCGATGAAACTTACGGCCTCTGTCCGCGCGTCAAACCGCCGCAGACCGGCCGCAGCTATCCCAGCCTCCCCCACTGGCTGGCCCAGCAAGCCCAGCGCCGGGAGGCTGCCGGCGAGGAATTGCGCCTTTTATACGTCGCCCTCACCCGCGCCCGCGACACCCTGATTTTGACCGGCAGCGTCACCGAGAAAAAATGGGCTGACTGTTGGGTTCAAACTGAACCCATCACCGCCCAGCGCATTCTCGCCGCCATCAGTTATGCCGACTGGATCGGCCTCTGGTTCGCCCAGCAAAACAGTGGCATCCCCGGTGCCGCCGGCGACCTGCCGCACTTGCGCTGGCGCTTGGTGGAGGAAGCTGAACTGGCGGTCCAGACCACCGCCAGCCTGTTGCCGGTTCAACCCATGCTCCCTCCGCTGGATGCCGCCACCTTCCAGCGCCTCCAAACGAGCCTGACCTGGCATTATCCATTTGCTGCCGCCACCAGGGAAAAGGCCAAAACCTCCGTCACCGCCCTGCGCCGGCAGGTGGATGATTTGCTGGAGGACGAGGCCCAGCCGCTTTTCTCGGAAGCCGCTTGGGATAACCTTGAGCGCCGGCAACTGGGCCGGGGCTGGTCCCGCCTGACCGCCGCCGAAATTGGCACCGCCCATCATAAATTTCTCCAGCACGTTGACCTGGACCTGACCAATTCCCTGGCCAATCTGCATACTGAGGCCCATCGCCTAGCTTCCGAACGAGTATTATCCCCCGACGAACGCGCCGCCCTCGACCTGCCGGCTATCGCCGCCTTTTGGCTCTCCGGGGTGGGCGCTGAAATTCGCGAGCAATCTCCCGACGTGCGCCGCGAATTACCCTTTACCGCGCGATTTACCCCGGCCGAACTGGCCGAACTCTTAAATTTGCCGACCGACCCGGATAAGGCGCTCGAACTGGCCGGTGAATTTGTGGTCATTCAAGGCGTCGCCGACCTCATTGTCCTGCTCCCGAAAGCCATCTGGCTTGTGGACTTTAAAACCGACGCCCTAGCCCCCGGCGAAATAGCCTCCAAAACCACCCGGTACGCCCCGCAAGTCAAACTCTACGCGGCCGCCCTTGCCAAAATTTATAACCTGCCCGTCGCCCGCCGCTGGCTCCACTTCCTCGCCGTCAGTCGTACGGTGGAAGTTTAGTTTGGTATTGAATTTCCTTAGATAATTCCAAAGCCTATGCCCATGCCGAAATCATCCGTGCGCCTGTCGAAAGGCACCAAATCGAAAACGACCAAACCGTCGCCCCAATCCGCTCCGGTCTCCCGCAGCGGCCGCTTCTCCAGTGGTCCCGGTGCCGACGTCGCCCAATTTACTGAATCCATCTCCTTCGACTGGCGCCTTTGGCGGCACGACATCCAAGGTTCGCTGGCCCATGCCGCCATGCTCCGTCAGATCGGTGTGCTCAGCAAGGTTGAAGAATCCGCCATCGCCCGTGGCCTCGCTGATATCCAGCAGGATATTGAGACCGGCAATTTTACCTGGAAACCCGAGCTGGAAGATGTTCATATGAACATTGAGGCCGAGCTTACCCGCCGGATCCCCGCCGGGGCCAAACTCCACACCGCCCGCTCCCGCAACGATCAGGTGGCCCTCGATGTCCGCCTTTGGTTGCGTGATGAAATCACCGCCTTGCGGTCCGACATCGCCGGCCTCCAGCGCGCCCTCGTCAACCTCGGGGCTGCTAATGCTGAGGTCATCATCCCCGGCTTCACCCATCTTCAGCGCGCCCAGCCCGTCTACCTCGCGCATCATCTCCTCGCCTATGTCGAAATGTTGCAGCGAGACACCGGCCGGCTGGCCGATGGCCAGGCTCGCCTCAATGTCTGCCCCCTCGGCAGCGGTGCCATCGCCGGGTCCACGCTGCCTCTGGATCGCGAATTCGTCGCCCGCCAGCTCGGTTTTGTGGACGCCACGGGCCAGCCGCGCATCACCCAAAACTCCATGGATGCCGTCAGCGATCGTGATTTCGTCGTCGAATTCGCCGCCGCCGCCGCGCTCCTGGCAGTTCACCTCTCCCGCCTGGCCGAGGATATGATTCTGTGGGCGGGTGCCGAGTTTAACTTCATCAAGATCGCCGATGCCTACACCACTGGCTCCTCCTTGATGCCGCAGAAGAAAAACCCGGACATCGCCGAACTTGTGCGGGGCAAAACCGGCCGTGTCTTCGGCAACCTCATTTCCCTGCTCACCCTGCTCAAAGGCCTGCCCATGACCTATAACCGGGATTTGCAGGAGGACAAGGAACGCCTGTTTGACACCGCCGACACCGTCCGCGCCTCGACCCGCCTCATGGCGGCCATGCTGGAACACACTAAAATCAACGCCGCCGTCTGTGCTGCCGCTGCCAGCGACCCCTCGTTGCTGGCCACCGACCTGGCCGATTACCTCGTTCTCAAAGGCATGCCTTTCCGGCAGGCCCACCACGTCGTGGGGGCGGTCGTTGGGCTTTCCGAAAAGAGCGGAAAGCCGCTGAACCAGCTTACCCTGGCCGAGCTGCAATCCATCGACAAAACCTTTGCCCCCGAAGCCCTCGCCGTGTTCGACCTTGAAACCGCCATGGCCAAGCGCAATATCACGGGTGCCCCGGGCACAAAGGAGGTTGCGAACCAGCTGGCCGGGTGGAAAGCGCGGTTGGGTTGAACTGTGTGATGGGCCATCGCCTTGGATTTGGATTGTCACGCTTTGAAATTTAGGTTCAATCGGCGGTGTTGAATCTTTTCGCACACATCAAAGCCTGGTTTACGGGGCCGCCGAATCAACCGGCGCACTTGCTGCGGGGTGCCGCTGGTGAGCGGGCGGCCGAGGCCTACTTGCGCAAGTTGGGCTGGAAATTTCTCGTGCGAAATTACCGGTCTAAGCGCGGTGAAATCGACCTCGTGTTTCAGGAGGGTGATTGCCTGGCATTCGTGGAAGTGAAAACCCGTGCCCCCGGCGGCTGGACCCGCCCCGCCGCCTTCGTTGATGCCCGCAAACGCCGTTTGCTCAGCCAGACGGCGCTGGATTATTTGCAAGCCATTCGCAATCCCCCGGTGAAAATCCGTTTTGATATTGTCGAAGTCATCATGCAAGGCGAGCAAGTGGTTGAAATCAGGCATCTGCCGAACACCTTTCCCATGGCCAGGCCATATCGTTACCGCTAGCCGCCTTTTTCCTTGCGCATCGTCAGCAAGAGGAAGAGCTTTAACCCTGGCATGACCAACAAACTGGCATATCTGCTGGATAGCGCCCTGGCGCTCGTGGGCCTATTTGCCCTCATTTGGTTTTCCCTTCGCGCCTTGAAGACGAGCGATGATCCCAAGGCCTTGATTGGTAAATGGATCATTACCTACATCGTGGCCGTCGGGGGATTTTGCTTTGCGGCCAAGCTGGTGGTGGGTGGTCAGGTCGGCTGGCTCGCTCCCTTTATCATTGTTTTCATCGGCATTGTCATGTCCGTGCTCTGGACCCCTGCCATCAGCGAAATTATCACCAGACCCATCACCGGCCTGTTTGACGGTGGCAACGAACCGCAGGACGCCAAACCACTTTACTCCACGGCCATGGCCAAGCGGCAGCGGGGCAAATACCTGGAGGCCACCCTGGCCATTCGCGAGCAGCTGGCCAAATTTCCGAACGATTACGAAGGTATTTCCATGCTGGCCCGCATTCAGGCGGAGGACATGAAGGACATTCCTTCTGCGGAAATGACCATTAACCGCTTTTGCGCGGCGCCCAAAGCCCCGCCCAAACAAATCGCCGCCGCCCTCACGCAACTCGCCGACTGGCACCTGCAACTCGCTCAGGACCCAGATTCCGCCCGCACGGTGCTGGAGGGTATTATCGCCCGGTTTCCCAATAGCGATATGGCCGTGGCTGCGGGCCAGCGCATCGGCCATCTGGGAGGGGCGGAAAAGATTCTCCTGGGCAAATACGACCGTCAGGCCATGGCCGTGCCGCATGGCGTGGATAATGTGGGGCTGATGAGCTCCACCGAGTTTTTGGTGCCGGAGGCCGAAAATCCGGGCAAGCTGGCGGGGGAATACGTCAAGCATCTGGACCAGCATCCTCATGACACGGATATTCGGGAAAAACTGGCCGTCATTTATGCGGACCACTTTCACCGGCTGGATCTGGCGGTGGGCGAACTCGCGCAGATGATCAACCTGCCTGACCAGCCCCCCAAACGGGTGGCCCACTGGCTGACGGTTCTGGCCAATTTGCAAATCCGGCACGGTGCGGAGGTGGAAACGGTGCGCCAAACCTTGCAGAAAATCGTGGACACTTTTCCCAACCTGCCGGTGGCGGACAGCGCCCGGTCCCGCATTGCCCATTTGAATTTGGAGTTCAAGGCGCGGCAGGATGATGCCCCCACCAAAAAGCTCGGCGAATACGAGCAGAATATCGGCTTAAAATATGGGGCCCCCAAACAATATCCGGGCCCGGCGGACGAATAGGTGAGGCCAGGCAAACCTTTTTGCGAAAATTAAGAAATAACGTAAAAGATCATTAAATGGGCCGAAATTGAAGGATTGGGAACCCGAGTGGCGAGCGTTTGGGGTGGGGGAAACGGGGTAGATTCACTTTAATTATAGACTGGATAAAATATAGTAATGATTGCTATTTAACAGCGACTTTGGGTGGGTCTGCGGGGTCGGGGCGGAGCTGCAAACGGGGAGCCGGAATGGTGGGTTAGGCCATAAAATAGTCTGAAGAACGCAAAATGGGGTGTTTTTTGGTGGCATTTGCGTTCGAACGGGCTAAGCTGCGGTTAAACAGGGGTAGGAATATTTTTTAGTTCGATTAAGGAAAAAATGAAAAAAGCATTATCGATTTTGTTAATCGCCGTGGCCACGAATTTGCTTGCGGCGGACGAGGCGCCGGCGACCAATGCGCCCGCGCACCTGCACGGGGCCAAAGGCGACGCGCCCAAAGGGGAGAAGGGTGAGGACGCCAAGAATGAGGTGGCGAGCATTCCTGATGCGACGCACAAACCCGTGTTTACCACCAACACGGTCACGATTGCCGGCGAAGCGGTGAAATATGTCGCCGAAACGGGCATGCTGCCGCTCTTGAAAGAGGATGGCACCCCCCGAGCCTCGGTATTTTACATCGCCTACACCCGGCTCGACCAAACCAACACGGCCACCCGGCCGGTCACTTTCTCGTTCAACGGCGGGCCAGGTTCGTCCTCGGTTTGGCTGCATTTGGGTGCATTGGGGCCGCGCCGGGTGCGGATGAATCCTGATGGCACCCTGCCGCCGCCGCCCTTCGGTTTGGTGGACAACAATTATTCACTGCTGGGGGCGAGCGACCTGGTGTTCATTGACCCGGTGGCCACCGGTTTCAGCCGTCCGGCGAAGGACGAGAAGGCGGAGCAATTTTTTGGGGAAAAGGGCGACTTGGATTCCGTGGGGGAATTCATCCGTTTGTGGACGACGCGGCATGACCGCTGGCTGGCGCCCAAATACGTCATCGGGGAGAGCTATGGCGTGTATCGCGCGGCCGGCCTGGCCGATCATTTGCGGGAGAGTTGCGGGATGTATCTGAATGGGTTGATCCTGGTCTCGGGGGTGCTGGATTTTGCCATGCTGGAAAACCCGCCCGGCAACGATGTGCCGTACATGGTTTATCTGCCGGCTTACACGGCCATCGCGCATTTCCACAAGAAACTGCCGGCGGATTTGCAGGGTAATTTGGAGAAGGCGCTCGCGGAAACGCGCGACTTTGCCCGGAATGAATACGCCACGGCCTTGGTCAAGGGTGATTCGCTGGCCCCGGAAGAGCGTAAGAAAATCACGGATGAACTCGTGCGGTTGACCGGTCTGAAGCCCCAGGTCATCACGGACAACAACCTGCGGATTGACCCGAGCATTTTTCGCAAACAATTGCTGCACGATGAAGGACTCATTATGGGGCGTTATGACGCGCGGATTACCGGGCGCGATGGCGATCCGGCATCCCCGACGCCGGATTTCGATCCGTCGGATGCGGCGGTGGCGGGGCCGTTTTCGGCGGCCATCAATGCCTATGTGCGCAACGAATTGAAATTTGAGGACGATCTGCCTTACGCCACCATTGGCAACGTGCGGCCCTGGCGCTTCGAGGCGCATGACAGCTTTCCGAGCTCAGCCAATCAACTGGCCAACACGATGAACCAGAATCCCTACATGAAAGTGCTCGTGCTGGGCGGGCGGTGCGACCTCGCGTGTCCGATTGACAACATTCATTATGTGGTCGACCACATGCAACTGGATGCGACTTATCGCACCAACATCACCTACCTGCAGTTCGACGCTGGCCACATGATGTATATTAATCTGCCGGACTTGCAGAAACTGCAGCCGGCGCTGGTCCATTTTGTGACGCCCTGACGCCCGGGCTGGGGGTTGGTGGGGCCCAGCGGCGATGGCACGCGGGCCGGGCCCGCGAGAAAAGGTTTTTACCGCAAAGAACGCAAAGAACGCAGAGTTAAAACAGGGGGGGATCACCCGATACAACAATCGACTCTTTGGGGGCACACGGGGGGAAAGGCAACCTGGGCAGGCGGTCTGGCGAGCCATCCGTGGCCGGACGTTGAGGCGGGCTAAAGCCCGCGCTCCGTCACTGGGGGGCGATGCTCAATAGTTGATATTATTATCGCCCAGCCTGCGGGATGGCCCCCGCCGGCGGGCGGTAACCAGCGGCTTACTGGGGCGCGGCGGTTAGCAGCGGGAAGAACAAGATTTCCCGGGCAAAACTGGCCTCGGAATCCGAGGCGTGGATGAGGTTGAAGAGCAAGGGATCGCTACCCGGCGGCTGGAGTTTCAGCTGGTAGGGGGCATTCGCCAAGTCCGCCCCGGGCCAGAAATCGCCGCGAATCGTGCCGGGTTCGGCCTGCCAGGGCCGGGTGGCTCCGACCAAACGGCGAACTTTAACGATAGCGGATTCGCCTTTTAGGTGCATTACGTGCACGGGCCCAAAGGCCATATACCGGGAGGTGCCGTCCAGCACGGACGGCTTGCTCCCGATGGAGGGAAAATAGAATTCCTGCCACTTCGCTTTCGACAAATTGTCGGTCCCAGCCAGGGTGACTTCCGCCATCAAGGTCAAACCCAGGGTCTTGATTCGGGCCTCCACTTGGGGCTTCAGTCCCCGCCAGAAAGAATCTGGCTTGAGGATTACGATGGTATCGACCGTTTTGGTATCAGGCATGTTTGTTCCTTATGGTGATGTCGGGCCGGCCATTTTGCCTACATGGGAATGGGGTTCGCCCGTTACCCCGCCAGTGAACCAGCAAGACCCCGGGCATTCAAGTCTTTCCCCGGACGTGCTGGTGGCTTCCTCAGGCAATCCAGACCCGATTCAGCGGGTTCTGCTTGCCGGCAAATCACCCGGCAGGCACATTGCGTCAACCCCACAACCAAAACCTTTGCAACCTGAGGGTTGCGGGGAACGTCCATTACCCCATCCACTATGAATACCCCCATTGACCGTCGTCATTTTTTGAAACAGGCCGGTTCGGCGGGCGTCGGCTTGGGGCTGGCCGGCTATCTGGCCGCCCTGAATCGTGCCGGGGCGCAAGTCGGTGCCACCCCGGCCCGGGCCATTGGGGCGGACGGCCCGGTCCGGGTGGCGGTCTGCGGCACCAATAGCCGGGGGTTGGCACATATTGACTGCCTCGCCCAATTACCCGGGGTGGAAATCACCCATATTTGCGATGTGGATAAGCGGGCGGTTAGCAAAGGCGTGAAGGCGGTGGCCAAGCACCAGACCTCCGTGCCCCAGGCGCTGGGCGATTTCCGCCAGGCGCTGGCGGATCCCAGGGTGGATGCGGTGACGATTGCCACGCCGGACCATTGGCACACGCCCATGGCCATTTTGGCCCTGGCGGCGGGCAAACATGTGTATGTGGAGAAACCGTGCAGCCACAATCCGCGCGAGGGGGAACTGCTGGTGCAAGCCGTGCATAAATACCAGCGCGTGCTGCAAATGGGGGCGCAACGCCGTTCCTTCCCCCATTTGCGCGCGATCATTCCGGAAATCCACAACGGGATTATTGGGACCACCTATTTTGGCCGGGCCTGGTACACGAACAATCGGGCCAGCATTGGCCAGGGCAAACCTGCGCCGGTGCCGGACTGGCTGGATTATGATCTGTGGCAGGGGCCGGCCCCGCGGCGTGAATTGGTGGATAATCTCATTCACTACAACTGGCATTGGCGCTGGCATTGGGGCACGGGCGAGGCCCTCAATAATGGGGCGCACGAGGTGGATATTTGCCGGTGGGCGTTGGGGGTGAATTGGGCGACCAAGGTGACTTCCAACGGCGGCCGCTATCAGTTTCAGGATGATTGGGAAACGCCGGATACCCAGACCATTGGCTGGGATTTTGCCGAGGGCAAAACCATGAGCTGGGAGGGGCGCAGTTGCAATGGATTTCCGATTGAAAAATTGGAGCGCGGCGTGCTGGTTTACGGTACGAAAGGCACGGCTTTACTGGATGGCAATGCCTATACCATTTACGACAGCAAGCGCACGATCATCAAGCAGGCCAACGGTAACGAATCGGTGGATCCGACCAATACGGTCAGCGCCACGGGCCTTGGGCTGGACCGGCTGCATTTCGCGAATTTTATCGAGGCCGTCCGCACCCGTGTGCCGGCAAACTGTCCGGCCGAGGAAGGCCACAAAAGCGTGGGTTTATTGCATTTGGGTAACATTGCCTGGCGGATGGGCCGGGAATTGCATTGCGATCCGGCCAACGGACACATTTTGGAGGATGAGGAGGCGATGAAGTTGTGGGGCCGCCAGTATGAACCTGGTTGGGAACCGCAAGTTTGAGACGCACGCTGGCTGGGTTTATGGGCAGTTTTGTGGCGATTTGGGCGAAAAAAGGGACGGTTCTGCCAAAAAAACCGGGATTTTACCCTGGTTTGCCACCCAAACGGGGTACAAATGAAAATTTGACGATTGCGCCTCGCGTGTTACGGTGATGCAACGTTATGTGCGCAAGAAAATTTGAAGGAACCAGCAGTTTTGAACAACCGGTAACGCTTGAAGCCAAACAAACGCGTTTGGAACTGTCCGCCGAAAAGGTGGTCATTCATAAGAGCGGCATCGAGTTTCGCAGTCCATCACCTTTCCATACTTGGTCGGAGATGACGATCATCCTCCAGTCCCCGCAAGATGGCAGCAAGGTGAATTGTGCCGGTGTGGTGATTGCCTGCAATGGCAATAAACACACGGGTTTTAACGTTTCCATGCTGTTCACCGGGCTTTCCCGCCAGGCGCAGGCCCGGTTGCATAATATGGCCCAGTCTGAGTTGGGGGTTAGTTAAGCCCGACCGCCAACCCGGTTAAAGACAACGCCGCCGCTCAAGTTTGAGCGGCGGTGTGTTTTTTTTGGCGGGCCGCCCACGGGGAACGGCCGTTCATGAGGCCGGTGGGCGGTCGGGAAAGGGCTGGCTTTTTTGAGGCAATGTTTGCATTATTTTCCCGGGTGAAGGCTAACGTTTTCCCCCGACAAACTTATGGCAATTCCATTACGAGACAAAGCGGCGTGTGCATTTGATCTGCTGTCCTTGGGCGAGGTAATGCTCCGGCTGGATCCGGGCGAGGGGCGGGTGCGCACCACCCGGCAATTCAAGGTTTGGGAGGGGGGCGGGGAGTACAATGTGGCGCGCGGTCTGCGGCGGTGTTTTGGGCTGAAAACGGCCATTGCCACGGCGTTTGCGGATAATGACGTGGGCCGGTTGCTGGAGGATTGCATTTTGCAGGGCGGGGTGGACCCCCAATTTATCAAATGGCTGCCCTTTGATGGGGTTGGCCGAGTTACGCGCAATGGTTTGAATTTTACGGAACGGGGTTTCGGGGTGCGGGGAGCCGTGGGGGTGTCCGACCGGGGGAATACCGCCGCCAGCCAGTTAAAGGCGGGAGATTTTGATTGGGACCATATTTTCGGGAAGCTGGGGGTGCGCTGGTTGCATACCGGGGGTATTTTTGCGGCGCTGAGCGATACGACGCCGCAACTGGTGATTGAGGCGGTCAAAAAAGCGAAGGAATACGGCACGGTGGTCAGTTATGATTTGAATTACCGCCCGTCGCTGTGGAAATCCATCGGCGGCCAGCAGCGCGCCCAGGCGGTCAACCGGGAAATTGCCCGCTACGTGGATGTGATGATTGGCAACGAGGAGGATTTCACGGCGTGCCTGGGTTTCAAGGTGGAGGGCGCGGACGAAAACCTGCTGCACATTGATGTGACGGCCTTCAAGCAGATGATGGAAGCGGTGGTGAAGGAATTTCCCAATTTTCAAGCCACGGCCACGACGTTGCGGGCGGCCAAAACGGCCACCATTAATGATTGGGCGGCGATCGCCTGGCACGGGGGCCAGTTTTATGAAAGCCGTCCGTATCCCGACTTGGAAATCCTGGACCGGGTGGGCGGGGGCGACAGTTTTGCCTCGGGCTTCATTTACGGCATGCTGACGACGGGGGATGCGCAAAAATCGGTGGAATATGGGGCGGCGCACGGGGCTCTGGCGATGACCACTCCCGGGGACACGTCGATGGCGGACAAGGGCGAGGTGGAAAAGTTAATGAAGGGGGCGGGGGCGCGGGTGCAGCGCTGATGGGTTCCAGGTGGGGAACGGCCGGCAACCTGGTTTGGTGGCCCGAGCGGTGGTGAAGTTGCTTGTTTGGGAAAACTGCAAACTGCAAACTTCACCATCCAGAGAAATTTCAAGATCCAAGGCTAAAATGGGTGGGCAGGGTTTGCTTGAAATACGCTGATTTTGAGAGGCATTTCACCCGAACTCCGAAATAAAAAAACGGCGCGGAAGACTCCGCGCCGTTTGGTGTTTTTAGGATGATTTAGCGTTGGATACGGGCGGAGCCGCCTTTGGCCAGCGAACGGACCTGTTCGACGGTGGCCATGGTGGTGTCGCCCGGGAAGGTGGTGAGCAAGGCGCCGTGGGCCCAGCCGAGGTTCACGGCTTCCTGGGCGGATTCCCCATTCAGCAGGCCGTAGAAGAAGCCGGCGGCATAACCATCACCGCCACCCACGCGATCAATAACATCCAATTCGCAGGTGGGGGAGGAGACGGTCTGGCCATTGACCCAGGCGACGGCACCCCAACTATGGCGGTTGGTGGAATGCACTTCCCGCAAGGTGGTGGCCACAATTTTAATCTGCGGATGCTTCTTGGTGACGTTGTTCATCATGCTGATGAAGGCGCTCGAATCCAGCTTGGATTTGGCGGCCACTTCGGGTCCGGGGATGCCCAGGCCCAGTTGCAAATCTTCTTCGTTACCCACCAGTACATCCACGTTCTTGACGATTTTATCGAGCACGGCCACTGCGCGGTCGTGACCGCCAACGATGTTCCAGAGCTTGGCGCGGTAATTAAGGTCAAACGAGGTGATGGCACCGGCGGCCTTGGCGGCTTGCATGGCTTCGATGATGACTTCGGCGGTGGTGGTGGACAGGGCGGCAAAGATGCCGCCGCTGTGGAACCAGCGCACGCCCTGGCTGAAAATTTCCGGCCAATTGAAATCACCCGGCTTGAGCTGGGCGGCGGCTTCGTTGCAACGGTTGTAAAACACCACGGGGGCGCGGACGCCCTGGCCACGGTCACTGTAGACCGTGGCCATGTTGGGGCCGTGCACGCCGTCGTGTTTGAAATTTTTGTAAATGGGCCGAACGCCCATGGCCCGCACGCGTTCGGCGATCAAGTCGCCGATGGGATAATCCACCATGGCGGAGGCAATGCCGGTTCGCAGGCGGAAACAATCGGCCAGGTTGGCGGAGACGTTGAATTCGCCGCCACTCACGTGGATGTCGCAATGCGTGGCCTTGCGAAAGGGGATAATGCCCGGATCCAGGCGATGGACCAAGGCGCCGAGGGATAGAAAGTCCAGCGCTCCTTCTTTGGGAATGTTCAAACCAGTGCTCATTTTAATATTTAAGTTATACCGGCACTTCCGCCCCACCCTGATGGGGGAGGGGAAGGGGCCGATAGCATGGGTCTTACTATGAAAAATTGCGGGGGAAATGTCTGTAAAAATAACCATCGGGTCTAGGCCCGGAGATTTGAAATTTCTGCACTGGGAGCGGGGACGGGGCCGCCGGGAAAACTAGTTCCGGGCAAAAAATCTTTACAATTTTGCCCGGCTGCGGGATGCTGATTTGGTCATCCGCTTGTTTCATTATGCTTTATTTTGAACGTGGTTCCACCAGCGACCGGCTGTCATCCGACGATTTACGGGAATGTTTGTTCACGGCCCTGAAACGTCTCGGGCCGCGGCGGCGTGTGCTCGTGGTGCCGCCGGATTTCACCCGCTTCCATTCCCAGGCCGGGCAGTTAACCCGGCTGGCCTATGATTTTTACGGTCCAGCCCTCACGGACATTTTGCCCGCCCTCGGGACCCACACGGCGATGACGCCGCCCCAACTGGATGAAATGTTTCCCGGCGTGCCGCATGATTTGTTCCGGGTGCATAACTGGCGGACCGGTGTGACCACGGTGGGCGAGGTGCCGGCGGCCTTTGTCAAAGAGGTGTCCGGGGGGGCGGTGGATTTTCCCTGGCCGGCGCAACTGGCGGATTTGATCTGGACGGGCGGCCATGATTTGATTCTGTCCATCGGGCAGGTGGTGCCGCACGAGGTCATTGGGATGGCCAATTATAACAAAAACATTTTTGTGGGCACGGGCGGCCAGGAAGGCATCAACAAGAGCCATTTTGTGGGCGCGGCGTACGGCATGGAGCGGATGATGGGGCGGTCCAACACGCCCGTCCGGCGCATTTTGAATTACGCCTCGGAACATTTCACCCGGCACCTGCCGATTGTTTATGTCCACACGGTGGTGGGCCGGGCGGCGGATGGCAAACTGGCAGTGCGTGGTTTGTATGTCAGTGATGATGTCACGGGTTTTGACCGGGCGGCCCAGTTGTCGCTGGAAGTGAACTTTGAAATGCTGGAGGCGCCGCTTAAAAAAGTGGTGGTGTACCTGGACCCCGCGGAATTCAAAAGCACCTGGCTGGGCAACAAGAGCATTTACCGCACGCGGATGGCGATGGCCGATGGGGGCGAACTCATCGTGCTCGCCCCGGGGCTCAAGGAATTTGGCGAGGACCACGAGATCGACCGGCTGATTCGCAAGTACGGCTACCGGGGCACGCCGGAAACGCTGGCGGCCACGCAGGCGAACGCGGAGTTGCGCAACAACCTGAGCGCGGCGGCCCACTTGATACACGGCTCCACCGAGGGGCGCTTCAATGTCACCTACTGTCCGGGCCACCTGACGCAGGCGGAAATTGAAAGTGTCAACTTCCGGTATGCCGATCTGAAAACGATGACGCAGCGTTACAATCCGGCCCGGCTCAAGGACGGCTGGAACACACTGCCGGATGGCGAACAAATATTTTATATTTCCAACCCGGCGCTGGGCCTGTGGGCCTTTCGTGGCCGGTTTGCGGATTAAACGCAGGCATTATTTCCATTTATTCCTATGAAAAAACCAGCAGAACTGTTTTCACTCACCGGCAAAGTGGCGGTGGTTATTGGCGGCACGGGCGAATTATGCGGGGCGATGGCGGAAGGCTTCGCGGCCGCGGGCGCGACCGTGGCGATAGTGGGGCGGGATGCGGCCAAGGCCCAGGTGCGGCTGGACCGGATCGCCGCGGACGGCGGCAAGGCGGCGTTTTTCCCCTGCGAAGCCACCTCCAAGGCGGGGCTCGAGGCGTTGCTCGCCGAGGTCGTTGCCCAATTTGGGCCGGTGGATATTCTGGTGAATGGCGCCGGGGTGAATTCGCCCACGCCGTTTTTTGACATCACCGAGGCGGAGTTCGACAAAATCATCACGGTGAATTTGAAGGGCGTGGTGCTGGGCTGCCAGGTGTTTGGCAGGCACATGGTGGCGAAGGGCTCGGGCAGCATTATCAATTTGGGCTCGGCTTCCGGTTTGAAACCGTTGTCCCGGGTGTTTACCTACTCGGCATCCAAGGCGGCGGTGCATAATCTTTCCAAAAATCTGGCGCGCGAATGGGCCACGCAAGGCGTGCGGGTGAACATTCTGGTGCCGGGCTTTTTCCCGGCGGAACAAAACCGCAAGGTACTCAATCCCGAACGGATCGCCGCCATCATGGCCAAAACGCCCATGAAGCGGTTTGGTGAGGCCCGGGAGTTGATCGGGGCGGCTTTGTTACTGGCGTCGGACGCGGGCAGTTTCATCACCGGGACGGAGATGGTGGTGGATGGTGGTTACGATGCGATGAGCATTTAATGCAGTTTCAATAGAAAATAGAAAAGCCCGCCGGCGCGGATGCGCCGGCGGGCGGGTTCATTTTTAAATCCAGTGGC